>CALKUH010000066.1 GCA_937996795.1 uncultured Verrucomicrobiota bacterium
AAGCGGCCAGATCACTTGCTACGAAAAGCGGCCACTTCTATTTGCTATCGACAGCGAATGCGGCGGCCATCGCGCGTGATGCCGGGACTTCTGACCAAATGTTTTTTTACCACCCGCTTCGCTGGAGAACACGGAGCAGGTTGTTCGGGGGCCAACCTACGACAACTCCGTGTCTCCGTGCGCTCCGTGGTGAATATCCGGTTTACACCGGCGAGCCCGGGCCGCGCGTCAGGTGGGTCCGCGCCCGGGCGAGTTGCTCCGCGCTGCCGAGCAGCAGCAGTTTGTCGTCGGCTTTCAGCTCCTCATCGGGGCCCGGGTTCACGATCGTGCGGCCGTCCCGCTCGATGGCGACGATGCTCGCGCCGGTGTCGGTGCGCAGCTGGAGTTCGCGGATGAGCCTGCCGAAGCAGGCGCACTGCGCCGTCAGCGTGACGGTCTCCAGCTTCGCCTCGCGCAACAGCGCCGGCATCGGTTGCGGCTCCTCCGGCTCCGGCGGCGGCTGGCTCCACGTCTCCACCACGGCGAACTTGGCGCGCGAGTACCACGCGTTCAGCGCCGGCCCGCGGAAGACCGCCAGCAGGGCGAGGACGACCAGCAGGGCGAGGGAGACGTAGAGCGGCGGCAACAGCGCGAGGCTCATCAGCAGCGTGAACAAACCGAACGCGAGCAGCTGCACGACGAACAGCGTGTTCGCCAAAAACGTGCGCAGCGCGAGCGAGCGGGCGTTGGCGCTCGCGCCGGCCAGCGCGACCTCGCTCAGCATCATGCCCATCGCCTGCATCTTCCGCACCGTCGCCACGAACACCGGCAGCGTCAGCAGCGCCGCGCCGAGCCAGCCGAGCGTGCGCGCGCCGCCCGACCACTCCGGCAGCCACGCGAGCCGCGGCGCCATCCAGCGCGACAACACGGCAGCGGAGATGAACGCCGCCGCAATCAGCACCACGTTCAACAACAACTGCCACGCGAGGCTGCGCACGAGCCGCATCGCGGGACTGCGCCGCCGGCCCAGCGCCAGGCGCCCCACCCACCCGCTGTACAGGTGCGCCCACGACAGCGCCGGCGCGGGCAGCCGCCGCGAAAGCGCATCCGCCACGCGGTCCGCGTTGCCCGTGAGATACGGGCGGATCAGCGCGTTCAGCGTCGCCACCGCCACGATCACCGGGTACAGGTGCTCGCCGATCGCGCCGAGCGATACGCCCAGCGTCGCGAGGATGAACGCGAACTCGCCGACCTGCGCCATGCCCGTGCCCACGCGCAGCGCCGTGTGGCCGTCGTAGCCCGCCATCAGCGCGCCGCCCGCGCACGCGGTCACCTTCGCCACGACGTACACGCCCGTGATCACCAGCACCGGCACGCCGTATTCCCACACGAACGCCGGGTTGATCAGCATGCCGATCGCCACGAAGAAGACCGCGGAGAACATGTCGCGCAGCGGCTCGGTCAGCCGCAGGATCCGGCCCAGTTCGCGCGACTCCGCCATCATCGCGCCGACGAGGAACGCCCCGAGCGCCGCGCTGTAGCCGATCTTCACCGTCAGCAGCGACACGCCGAAACACAGCGCCAGCACAACGATCAGCAGCATCTCGTCGCTCCCCAGCCGCCCGATGAACCGCAGGAAGCGCGGCACAACGATCAACCCCACCACCACCGCCGCCACGAGGAACACGAACAGGCGCATCAGCGTCAGCGCCACCTCGCCCGCCGGGATCTGCCCCGACACGGCGAACCCCGGAAGCAGGATCATCACGAAAATCACGAAGATGTCGTCGAAGATGCTCACGCCGGAAATCAGCACGCCGTGCTTTTCCTTCAACGCATTCGCGTCGCGCAGGCTCTTCACCACGATCGTCGTCGACGTCAGCGCCAGCATGATGCCGAGGAAAATGCTCTCCATCGGCGTCCACCCGAAGAACGAGCCGAGCACATACCCCACCCCGATCATCGCCATGATCTCGATCGCCGCGGTGACGAACGCGGGGATGCCCACCGCCTTCAGCTTCTTGAAGCTGAAATCCAGCCCGAGCGAAAACATCAGGAACACCACGCCCACATCCGCCAGGATCTGGATCGTGCCCTCGTCCCGGATCATCGGGAACGGCGGCGTATTCGGCCCGATGATGAACCCCGCCAGCAGGTACCCCAGCACGACGGGTTGGCGCAGCCAGCGGAACAGGAGCGTCACCAGCCCCGCCACCAGCATCACCACCGCCAGGTCTTGTAAGAATTGAAGTCCGTGCATATCCCGTCACTCGCGCGGCGGGAGCATAAGCGGACCGCCCGGATTTTCCAACGTCTGTAAAAACTTTTTTGGGCGGTTGCAACGTCTGTAAAAAAAGCGCGCCCATCGTGCGCGCCTACAGCGTGTAGCCGCCCACGTTGGGGGCGGCCAGATGATTTATCCGCCCGCCATCGCACCGACGATCAGCAGCGGCTCGCGGCCGGTTGTGATTGCGTCGGGCAGTGGCGTGTCGAGGGAATCGTTGGACCAGTCGGCCTGGCAGACGAAGAAGCGGATGAACGGACGACGCTTCCCGTCCTCGTGCCGGCGGATGGTGCCCCGCAACATCGGGTACCGCGCCTCCAGCGCGTCCAGTGCCGCGCATATCGTCGGCGGCGACGCGACCTCCAGCGCCACCTCGCCCTCCACGCGCGCGAGCGTGCGCAGATGCGCGGGCAGGACGACGCGGATGCGAGGACGCTCAGTCATGCCGGGGCTCTCTCCGCTTCTCCGTGGTGCATCTTCCGACCTAGAACACCTGCACCTCGACCGAGGTCACCGGCGGCAGGTCGCGCACGATCGGGGCCCAGTGGTCGCCGCTGTCGGCGGAGGCGTAGACCTGGCCGCCGCTGGTGCCGAAGTAAATGCCGCACGACGCGCAGGTGTCCACGGCCATCGCGTCGCGCAGCACGTTGACGTAGCAATCCTGCTGCGGCAGGCCGCTGGTCAGCGCCTCCCACTCGTTCCCGCCGCTGCGGCTGCGATACACACGCAACTTGCCTTCCGGCGGATAGTGTTCGGAGTCGCTCTTGATCGGGACGACGTAGATCGTCTCCGGCTCGTGCGCGTGCACGGCGATGGGAAACCCGAAGTCGCTCGGCAGGTTGCCGCTCACCTCGCGCCACAGGTCGCCCGCGTTGTCCGAGCGCAACACGTCCCAGTGTTTTTGCATGAACAGCGTGTCGGGGCGCGACGGGTGCAGCGTCATGTTGTGGACGCAGTGGCCGACATCCGCGTCGGGGTCCGGCAGTTCGTACTGCGATTTCAGGCCCTTCGTGATCGGCTTCCACGACGCGCCGCCGTCGTCGGTGCGGAACGCGCCCGCCGCGGAGATCGCGACGAAAATGCGCTTCTCGTTTTTCGGGTCGAGCAGGATCGTATGCAGGCACATGCCGCCCGCGCCCGGCTGCCACAGGTGGCCCTTGGCCTTGCGCAGCGCGGGCAACTCCTGCCAGGTCGCCCCGCCATTCGTGGTCTTGAACAGCGCCGCGTCCTCGACGCCGGCGTACACGGTGTTCACGTCCGTCAGCGACGGTTCCAGGTGCCAGACGCGCTTGAACTCCCACGGATGCTGCGTGCCGTCGTACCAGAGGTGCGTGCCGGTTTCGCCCTCGTACGCGAAGCGGTTGCTCAGGCCGCCGGGCGGATCATAAGGACCGGGGATTTTTTCGCCGCCCGGCGTATTCCACGTCGCGCCGCCGTCGTCCGAGCGCTGGATCACCTGCCCGAACCAACTGCTGGATTGCGACGCATAAATCCGATTCGGATCCACCGGCGAGCCCTTGAGGTGGTAGACCTCCCACCCCGCGAACAGCGGTCCCTGCACCGTCCATGCCGCCCGCCTCTCGTCCGATGTCAAAATAAACGCGCCCTTGCGCGTGCCGACCAGCACACGAACCGTCTTCATGGCACTCCTCCTTAGCCGCCCCCCGGCGGCATACAACTCATCAGTCCACGATCACACTGAATCCGCCATACACCATGCGCCGCAGGTCAAATGGCGCCGTTTTCGGGTCGCACGACGCCGCGATCCGGGGGTCTTTCATCACCTTCTTGTTCACCCGGTCCCGGTGCGCGCGCGATTTGTAGACGATGTACGAAAACACCACCGTCTCGCCCTTCTTGAGCTTCGTCAGCGTTGGAAACGGCATGCCGAACGGCTGGTTCAAATCATCGCCCACGCACTCCTTGTAATCGAGCGCCCCATATTCGCGCCACACGATGGCCGCCGTCCGGGCCATGCGCCGGTAGGCGGCGAGGTTCTTTTTCGGCAGCGGGATCACGAATCCATCCACGTATTTCATCTTTCCCCTCCTTCAAGGCGCGTCCCCCGGCGCGACGAGATGATATCGTAGCGGGCTCCCGCCCGATGCAAAGCCCGATTTTTTGCACGCGCGACGAATGGATCGCCGGAGGCGTTTGTATTAAGCAATTAAAGAGCGCATTCGCCGGCATCCGCCTTGTCCGGCCCCTGAGCGAGAGAAAATTGTCCCGCGTCTGCCATCATCAAAACTGGCATTCACCTCTTGATCCTGCGAAACTAATAAATGAGCGTAACAACGAATTAATTCCGAGCATCATCATGAGGAGGAACCTCTTCATCCGAGCAGGGCACCTTTGCATGGGGCTTTGTTTCGCCCTGGTAGCTAGGGGAGAGATAATCGTCTACGATGGATTTGACTATCCTCCAGGCACATCCCTCTCGGGGTCGGGTCATGACGGATTCTCTTGGGGCACAAACGCGTGGATCAAGGGCTCTTCCCAGTCGGATTGGCTCGTGTTTACGAATAGCCTCACTCACCCATCAATCCCCGCAACGGGGAACCATGTGGCGGAAACCAATCTGACGCAGGGCGCAGCCTACGTTCGCCAATTCTCCACCCACATTATGACCGACGGACAATCAGTATGGTTCAGCTTTCTGGTTCGCGTCAGCCAGGGAGCGAGTTGGGATCTTTTCTTCACATCATCCGGCCTGAATACAAGCAAGTTCGGCGTCACGGCCAGCCACGTCGACTACAACATTCGCGCAAGAATTGGAATCGGAGTTCCCCCCAGTGAAGACGCAATAGATCTGGGCCAGAACGCGACACGGCTTGTCGTTGGTCGGTATCGCTATTCCGCGTCCGACGTGGAGCAGCTGGATCTTTGGGTCGATCCAGACATCAGCACGGAGCCCATGCCTGGCGGTCCCGGCACCACAAATCACCTTGTTTACACCCGGCAACATGACTCGGAGCCGGATCGCATAGACAGCGTGATGCTGGAAGACAGATCGATCGGGTCCGTGGCGATTGACGAACTGCGAATTGGAACGACTTGGGGCGATGTCATCTCCCGATCACTAGACAAAGCCTCGATTGAGTCTTTCACGATTGCCGAGAATACGATCACCCTCAGCCTGATTCGGCTCACACCCGGCGGAACGACAACGATCGAGAGAGCGACGGATTCGCCTGCTTCCGGCGCATGGCACATCGCCGACGCCTTTGTGACGCAGGCACGTGCAACAAATTGGGTGGAGGCGCGCCCTGACGCAGGTATACTCCTGTATCGCGTCCTCACGGAATAAATCATTGTTATTGGGAAATTCCTTATGGGCACTTCCATGAACGCCAAACAACGCGATGCATTACTCAACACACTAAAGGCCCGCTTTGAGCAGAACACGGGGCGGCACAAGGGGGTCGCGTGGGCTGCGGTGCTGGCCCGGCTGGAGGCGAATCCGGAGAAGCTGCGCTCGCTTGGCGAGATGGAGCGGACGGGCGGGGAACCGGATGTCATTGGGCGGGACGCAACAACGGGCGAGTTCATGTTATGCGATTGTTCGGCGGAGAGCCCCGCCGGGCGGCGCAGCGTGTGCTACGACCGCGAGGGGTGGCTGTCGCGCAAGGAGGCGCGGCCGGAGAACAACGCCGTGGACATGGCCGCGGCGATGGGTGTGGAGCTGCTGACCGAGGAACAGTATCGCGATTTGCAGAAGGTCGGAAAATTCGACGCCAAGACCTCCAGCTGGTTGAAAACGCCCGATGACGTGCGGGCGCTGGGCGGCGCGCTCTTCGGCGACTGGCGCTACGGGCGGGTGTTCATTTATCACAACGGCGCGCAATCGTATTACGCCGTGCGCGGGTTTCGCGGGTTGTTGCGCGTGTAGCTTCGGCCCGGGTTACGATTCACCCCTGGCGAAACGGTCCTCCTTCGCCATGTAGTCCTTCATGCACTCGGGACAGATGCCGTGGCTGAATTCGGCGTCGGAATGTTCGTGCAGGTAGGTCTCGAGTTTCTTCCAGAAGCCGTCGTCGTCGCGGATGCGTTTGCAGCTGGCGCAAATCGGAATCAGGCCGCGCAACGTCTTCACCTCGGACAGGGCCTTTTGCAGCGCGGCTTCGGCGGCGATGCGGCGCTGGAGCTCGTCGCGCGCGGAGGAGAGCTCCTCCTTGATGTCCGCGATCTGGCGCAGGATGGCGAGCACGGGCCGGTTGTCCAGCGTGACATCCGTGCACTGACGCTCGAGGCGGATGTAGAGGTACAGCAGCGGGAACGCGGCGATGGACACGAAGAGGCGGCTGGCCAGCGTGCCTTTCAGGATGCCCCAGTAGGCCTCGGTCCCGGCGAACGCCAGCGTGGTGAACAGCAGCACATCGAGCCACATGACGCCGAGCAGCGTGAGGAACGTGCGGCCCCACAACTGCATGCGCAGCGCGGGCTGGCCGAGAATCTCCCAGACGATGGCAAGGAACACCAGGTCCACCAGCGTGGCCACGACGGACGCCGCATTAATGCGCAGGCTGGGCATCGGCACATTTTGAAGCCCGACCCCCTGGATCAGCGCGTTCTGGATGTGCAGGACCAGCGCAATCAAGGGAACCAGGATCGAGACGCCGACGATGGTCGAGATCAGGATGCGCGTCGGGCGCGGGCCGTCGAAGACATAAATGACGAACACGCCGAGCAACAGCGAGGTGTAGAAGACGGTGGACCCCACATTAAACGTCAGCCCGCCGAACGCGACGCGCAGCCCGGCGTCGGTCACCCACGACATCACCGCCGTGATGCCGCCCATGAGCGCATAGAAATGGACCGGTCCGAACCGGTGCCGCAACGCGTGCGCCCACAACACGAGGCCATAGACCACCAAGGCCTCGACAATCAACATCCCCATCGCGTTGGTCATTGACACCTTGATAGCGGGAAACCGCACCCGTGGCAATGCGTTCCACGGATCGTGCCGCGCGCGCATGATGGCCACCGCGAGGCCCGACCCCCTTGGAAATCGGGATGATTTGGCTATAATGAGGCATGCGTTGTCGCCTCCAAACCCTCGCCGCACTGGCTGCGCTCTGCACTGCCGGCGTCGCCCGCGGCGACACGACGATCAACGCCAGCAACCGGGACGCGTATGGCGCGAACATCGGGTGGATCGACGCGCGGGGCGATGTGACGAACGGCGCGGGGATCGGCCAGTTCTTCTGCACCGGCTACGTGTGGAGCGCGAACTGCGGCTGGATCAGCCTCGGCAACGGGCCGACCAACGGCTGGCGCTACTCCAACGCGGCCTCCTCCGACTGGGGTGTGAACCATGACGGCGCGGGCGCCCTGCGCGGCATGGCCTACGGCGCGAATATCGGCTGGATCGCGTTCGAGTCGAACGGCAATCCCCGCGTGGACCTCCGGACCGGCGCCCTCAGCGGTTCCGCGTGGGGCGCGAACGTCGGCTGGATCGGCCTCAGCAACGCCTTCGCGTTCGCGCGCACGGACACGCTCGATCCGGGCCGCGACAGCGACGGCGACGGCATCCCCGACGCGTGGGAACTCGCGAACACCGGCAGCCTCACCAACCTCGGCGCGGGCGACCGCGACAACGACGGCGCGCCGGATCACGCCGAGTACCTCGCCGACACCGATCCGCTGACCGCCACGAGCCGGCTCGACATCGTCTCGCTGCGCCGCGACACGACGACCAACATCGTCGCGTGGCGCGTCGAGCCGACACGCTTCTACCGCTTAGACCAAGCCACCTCGGTGACGAACAACGCCGCGTGGACCGACACCGGCCTCGGGCTGCTGTCGCCGGGGCCGGGCCTCACGCTCACGGGCGTCGTCGTCGATGCCGCGTCGAGCGCGACCTTCTACCGCGCCCGCGCCGTACTTCCCCTTTCGCCGTGATCCGGAGACCCAAGATGCACCCCAAACACCACGCACTGATGCTACTGTTATTGATCGCAACGTATGCAGCGACGACGGCCCCCGCCTTCGCGCAGGGATCGCTGAACCCGCCGGGTGCGCCCGCGGCCACGATGAAGACGTTGCAGCAGATCTACGACCGGATCGACTTCCTCCTCGCCACTGTGTCGAACCAGCAGCGCCAGATCGATTACCTCGCCGCCAGCGTCGGCTTCAACACCGCGTGGACCTCGAACAACGTCGCGCCCGGGACCATCACGCTCGGAAACTTCGCCGAGGCGCCGGACGGAAGACTCGGCATCGCCTTCATCAACAACACAGCCCCGGCCAACATCTCCCTTGCCCAATTCAACGGCACGGCGTGGAGCGTCGAGGAGGCGCAGGCGCCGGACGGGACGGGCTGGAACAATGTCTTCCTCGCCTACCTGACCAACGGGCAGCCGGCCATCGCGTATACGCGCGCGAACCAGCAGGACCTGTACTTCGCCTTCCGCTCGCCCGGCGGGACGTGGACGCGCCGGACGATCTGGAGCTCCGGCACGCCGAACTTCGCCGTGACCGGCATCGGCATCGGGCTCGGCGGCGTGCCGACCGTCGGCTACCGCGACCCGGCGGTGAACATCCTCGGCGTGGCGACCACCACGGACAATGGATTAAACTGGTCCTTCGACACGGTATACACGCAGTTCGTCTTCAATTCCGTGTTCAAGATCCAGCCGAACGGACGCCCCGCAACGATGCTTTTGTCCACAGGCGTTGTGAACTCACTCATCTACCGCTATCGCGGCACATCCCAGTGGTTCACGGAAACCGTCGCCTCCGCGTCCAGCGTCGGCAGGCCCAAGGACCTGACGTGGACGCCCGGTGGATTCCCGGCCGTGGTGCACCAGAACGTCGACGGATCCGCCTTGTACCTCTCGGAGTGGAACGGATCGACCTTCGTCCAGCGCACCGTGGAGACGGGCGCCCCCAACGAATTCAACGGCGAGGCCGGCGTCGCGTATGGCACGTCCGCGCAGCCGATGGTGGTGCTGGGGGCCTCCGCGCGCCCGCTCGGCTTCTACGAATGGAACGGCGCTTCGTGGACCAAGTCGCTGCTGAGCAGCAACACCCTGGTCGAGCGGCGCATCACCGTCCGCCCCAACGGTCAGCCCTTTGTCGCGAGCCGCGAATCCTCGGTCGGCCTGACCCTCTGGCAGCGCGGCGTGCAGCCCTGAGCCCCGGATCAGGAGGAACCCGCGAGCTGGCCGCACGCGGCGGCGATGTCGTCGCCGAGGGAGTAGCGCAGGGTGCATTTGAAACCGGCTTTTCGCAGCGCGGCGCCAAACGCTTCTCGGGCGGATTTGCTGACCGGACGGAAGGCCGCGCCGGGGAAGGGATTAAACTGGATCAGGTTGATGTGCACCGGCAGGCCGTCGAGGTACTCAATCAGCGCCTGAAGATCCTCCGGCCCGTCGTTCACGCCTTCCAGCAGCAGCACCTCGATCATCAGGTTGCCGTGCTCGGCGACCTCGGGCAGCACGGCGCGAAGTTTCTCCAGCGAGTGGAAGGAGGCCGTCGGCATGATCCGCTCGCGCACTTCCTGCCGCGCGCTGTGCAGGCTCAGCGCGATACGCATGCGCGGGAAGCGTTTCACGAACCGCCGCATCGCACGGTGTTCCCCGACGGTGGACACGAGCAAATGCCGCTCCGAGAGCGCAAACCCGCGCCCATCGCGCAACACCTCGAGCGCCTCACACACCGCCGCTTCATTGTGGAAGGGCTCGCCCATTCCCATGAACACGACATTGCGGATCGAACGGCCTTCCGCCGCGGCCACCCGCATCGCGAGCACGACCTGGTCGAGAATCTCGTGCGCAGTCAAATTGCGCGCGAGCCCGAGTTTGCCCGTCGCGCAAAACGCGCAGTCGGCGCCACAGCCGACCTGCGACGAGATGCAGAGGCTCGTCCGCCCCGACGCCACGCGCAGGAGCACCGCCTCGACGCGCGCCCCGTCGGCAGACCGGAACAACAGTTTGGTCGCGCCGTCGAGCTGCGAGTCCCGCCGCTCCGCCACCTCCAGCGCGTGAAGCCGCACCCGTTCGGTGAAACGCTTGCGCGCATCTGGTTCGAATGCCTCCAGACACGCATCCAACGATTGGCCCTTCTTGAACCACCCGATGCGGAACCGTTTTACCGCGGCATCCGGGAGCCCGAGCCGGCGGCCTTCGCGTTCCAGGTTGTCCAGCTCGTAGACTGAAGTCATGGCGCGACAGAAAAGCAGAGAAATCGTCGAATTTCCACTGCTTCTTCTTTTCAGCGCGCAAATTTTCGGGATGATAGCGCCGTTTTCAGGAGCACCCCGTGAAACCGATCAAAAAAATCCTCGTCGCCAACCGCAGCGAAATTGCCATCCGCGTGTTCCGCGCCGCCTCGGAACTCGGCATCCGCACCGTGGCCATCTACAGCCACGAGGACCGCTTCGCGCTGCACCGGTTCAAGGCGGACGAGTCGTACCTGGTCGGCGAGGGCAAGGGCCCCGTCGCCGCCTACCTCGACATCGCGGGCATCGTGGAGATCGCGAAGAAGAACGGCGTGGATGCGATCCACCCGGGCTATGGGTTCCTTTCGGAGAATGCGGACTTCGCGCAGGCGTGCCGCGACGCGGGCATCCTCTTCATCGGGCCGACGCCGGAAATGTTGCGCACGTTCGGCGACAAGCTCGCCGCGAAGCGCATTGCGATGCAGGCGAAGGTCGCCACGATTCCCGGCACGGACAAGCCGGTGAAGCCGGGGCCGGGCCTTAAGAAAATCGCCGCGGACATCGGCTATCCGCTCATCCTGAAGGCGAGCTTCGGCGGCGGCGGACGCGGCATGCGCGTGGTCGAGAAGGCCGCGGACCTCGAGGGCAAGCTGGAGGAGGCGATGCGCGAGGCCGGCGGCGCATTCGGAAATTCGGCCGTGTTCCTCGAGCGCTACATCCAGCGCGCCCGCCACATCGAAGTGCAGGTGCTCGGCGACGGGCGCGGCGAGGTGCGTCACTTGTGGGAACGCGATTGCTCCGTGCAGCGCCGCCACCAGAAGGTGGTCGAAATCGCGCCCGCCCCCAACCTCGACCCGGCGATCCGCCGCGCGCTCTGCGAATCCGCCGTGAACCTCGTTCGCGAGGTGGATTACCTCTGCGCGGGCACGGTCGAGTTCCTCGTCAACGCTGACACGGGCGAGTTCTATTTCATCGAGGTCAACCCGCGCGTGCAGGTGGAACACACGGTCACGGAGATGGTGACGGGCGTGGACATCGTGCGCTCGCAAATCCTGCTCGCGCAGGGCATGGGCTTTGACGACCCGACGCTGTCGATCCCGGCGCAGGAGGAAATCCAGACGCGCGGCTTCGCGATCCAGAGCCGCGTGACCACGGAGGACCCGGAGAACCGGTTCATCCCCGACTACGGCCGCATCACCACCTACCGCTCCACCGCCGGGTTCGGCGTGCGGCTCGACGGCGGCACCGCGTACAGCGGCGCGGTCATCACGCCCTACTACGACTCGCTGCTGGTGAAGGTCACCGCGTGGGCCGCGACATTCGACCAGGCGATCCAGCGCATGGACCGTGCGCTGCGCGAATTCCGCATCCGCGGCGTGCAGACGAACATCCCCTTCATCAACAACCTGATCCTGCACCCGACGTTCCGCAGCGGCGAGGCGATCACGACGTTCATCGACGACACGCCGGAACTGTTCCGCTGGCCGCAGCGGCGCGACCGCGCGACGAAGATGCTGAAGTACATCGGCGAGGTCATCGTCAACGGGAACGCGGAGGTCAAGGGCCGCGCGGACGGGCGCGTGCTCGAGAACCCGAAGGCGCCGACCGCCCCGCAACAGGCGCCGCCGCCCGGCACGCGCCAGAAGCTGCAGGAGCTCGGCGCGAAGAAATTCGCCGACTGGGTGCTGTCCCAGAAGCGCCTGCTGCTGACCGACACGACGTTCCGCGACGCGCACCAGTCGCTGCTCGCCACGCGCGTCCGCACCTATGACATGCTGCGCGTCGCCCCGTACCTCGCGCACAACGCCCCGGGCCTGTTCAGCCTCGAGATGTGGGGCGGCGCCACCTTCGACACCTCGATGCGCTTCCTGAAGGAGGACCCGTTCGAGCGGCTCGACGTGTTGCGCCAGGCGGCGCCGAACATCCTGTTCCAGATGCTGCTGCGCGCGGGCAACGCCGTCGGCTACACGAACTATGCCGATGACATCGTGAAGCGTTTTGTGAAAGGCGCGGCGGAGCACGGCATCGATGTGTTCCGTGTGTTCGACTGCCTCAACTGGCTCCCGAACCTGCGCCCGGCGATGGACGCGGTGCTCGAAAGCGGCGCGATCTGCGAGCCGGCGGTCTGCTACACCGGCGACCTGCTCGACCCGAAGCGCGACAAGTACACGCTCGAGTATTACGTGAAGATGGCGAAGGAGCTCGAGAAGGCGGGCGCGCACATCCTCGCGATCAAGGACATGGCCGGGCTGTGCAAGCCCTACGCCGCCTACAAACTGGTCAAGACGCTGCGCGAGGAAATCGGCATCCCGATCCACTTCCACACGCACGACACCGCGGGCGTTCAGGCCGCCTCCATCCTCAAGGCGGCCGAGGCCGGCGCGAACATCGTGGACGCCGCGGCCTCCTCGATGAGCGGGCTGACCAGCCAGCCGAACCTGAACTCCATCGTCGAGGCGCTACGCAACACGCCGCGCGACACGAAGCTCGACGCCGACGCCCTGAACACCTACGCCGCCTACTGGGCGGACGTGCGCAAACTCTACTACCCCTTCGAATCGGGCATGATGGCGAGCACGGCGGAGGTCTATCACCACGAGATGCCCGGCGGCCAGGTCACGAACCTGCAGGAACAGGCCAAGAGCATGGGCCTCGGCCCGCGCTGGCCCGAGGTGGCGCAGGCGTACCGGGAGGTCAACCTGCTCTTTGGCGACATCATCAAGGTCACGCCGACCAGCAAGGTCGTCGGCGACATGGCGCTCTTCATGGTGGCGAACAACCTGAAGCCGGACGACCTGCTCGACGAGAGCCGCAACGTCTCGTTCCCCGCGTCGGTGGTCGAGCTGTTCGAAGGCAAGCTGGGCCAGCCGGTCGGCGGGTTCCCGAAGAAACTCCAGCAGATCGTGCTGCGCGGCAAGACGCCGATGACCAAACGTCCGGGCGACGTGCTGCCGAAAACCAACTTCGACACGCTGCTGAAGGACCTCGAGGCGAAGCTGCATCGCGCGCCCAGCGAGACGGACCTGCTGTGCTACCTGATGTATCCGCAGATCTTCATCGAGCTCGAAAACCACCGCAAACAATACGGCGACACCTCGGTGCTGCCCACGGACATCTTCTTCCACGGCATGCGGCCGGGCACGGAAATCGCCGTGGACCTCGAGCAGGGCAAGTCGCTCATGCTGAAATTCCTGACGGTCGGCGAGCCGGATGAGAACGGCACGCGCGAGGTCTTCTTCGAGCTGAACGGCCAGCCCCGCAGCGCGCGCGTCGCCGACCGCTCGCTCAAGAGCTCGGCGGTCCAGCACGTCAAGGCGGACCCCGACCAGCCCGGCCACGTGGCCTCGCCCATGCCCGGCAAGGTGTCTGCGCTCGTCGCGCAGCAGGGCCAGCCGGTCAAGAAGGGCGACAAACTGCTCAGCATCGAGGCGATGAAGATGGAGACCGCCGTCTACGCCCCGGTCGACGGCGTCATCAAGGAAATCCGCGTCAAACCCGGCTCCCCCGTCGAAAGCCGCGAACTGCTGATGGTGATCGACACGAAGTAAGGCCGGGGCGGTTTCACCACGGAGACTCGGAGGCACGGAGAGGAAAACCGCGAATAGACGCCAATCCCCATGAATCAGGCTTCGCGCGGATTCGTGTTCATTCGTGGATAAATTCTTCTCCGCCCCTCCGAGTCTCCGTGGTAAATCCCCCCGTCATGCCGCTCATCCGTCAGGATCCGTTGCGGGGCGCCTGGCTCGCGCGCCGGCTGAAGCCCGTTCACATCCGTCTGTTCGCACGGCTCGGATCGACGAATCGCACGGCCGCGGCGCTGCTGGAGCAGCGCCGGATCGCGGCGCCGGCGCTGGTCGCCGCCTCGCGGCAAACCGCCGGGCGCGGACAGCGCGCGAACCGCTGGTGGTCGGATGCGGGTTCGCTCTGCGCGACCTTTGTCCTGCCGGCCGCAAACCGGCCTATCGGCCAGGTGCCCCTTCGCGCCGGACTGGCCGTGGCCGCCGTGCTCGCGCGGCATCTGCCCGCGTCGCGCATCCAGCTCAAGTGGCCCAACGACGTCCTGGTGGAGGGCGCGAAAATCGCGGGGCTGCTTTGCATGCGTGTGCGCGGCGCGGACCTCATCGGCATCGGCCTCAACGTGTGCACGGACCTGCGCCGCGCGCCTGCGGAGGTGCGCGCGCGCGCGACGGCGATGGTTCGCCACATGCGCCACCCGCCCCGGCGCGACCTGCTGCTGGAGGACCTCTGGCACGCGCTGGGCGCCGCGATGGAGGCGGAGGACTGGCAGGAGGCGTTCGCGCGGCGGCACGCGCTGAACGGCGAACGCGTGCGCGTGGAGGAGGACGGCGCGTTCCGCAACGGCGTGTGCCGGGGTGTGGATGCGGAGGGCCGCCTGCTGCTGGAGGACGCGCGGGGCCTGCACGCCTGCACCTCGGGCGCTGTTTTTTTCGCCTCCACCTGAAGCCGAAGCTGGACGCGGGCGCGAAATCCCGTACGTTCCGCGGCGACATGCCTCTGCTCAGCGCCCAGAACCTCTGCATCCAGTACGGCGGCCCCCTGCTGCTCGACAACGCGTCCCTGTTCATCGAGAGCGGGGAACGCATCGCGCTGGTCGGCCGAAACGGCGAGGGCAAGTCCACGCTCATGCGCATCCTGTGCGGGACGGAAAAGCCCGACAGCGGGTCGGTGAACCTGCAAAGCGGCGTGCGCGTCGGATTCCTGCCGCAATCGGTCCCGCGCGACATGCCCGGCACGGTGCATGACGTCGTGCTGGCGGGCGTGGAGGCGGACGCGGATGAATGGCAGGCCGCGCAGCGCGCGGAAACTGTCATCGCCCGCATGGGACTCGACGCCGCGGCGGCCTTCGGCGCGCTGTCCGGCGGACAAAAGCGGCGCGCGCTGCTGGCGCGGGCCCTGGTCCAGCAGCCGGACATCCTGCTGCTGGACGAACCGACGAACCACCTCGACATCGACTCCATCCAGTGGATGGAGAGCTTCCTGCTGCGCTACCGCGGCGCGCTGCTGTTTGTCACGCACGACCGCGCGTTTCTCCGGCGCCTCGCCACGCGCATCGTCGAACTGGATCGCGGACGCCTCAAGAGCTGGGCGCACCCGTATCCGCGCTACCTCGAATTGCGCCAGCAGGAACTGGAGGCGGAGGAAAAACGAAACGCGCTGTTCGACAAAAAGCTCGCGCAGGAGGAGACGTGGATCCGGCAGGGCGTAAAGGCACGCCGCACCCGCAGCATCGGACGCGTCCACGCCCTCGAAAAATTGCGCCTGGAGCGCAGCAAGCGGCGCGAACATGTCGGCTCCGTGACCCTGCAGGTCCAGCAGTCCGGTCAAAGCGGGCGCAAAGTCATCACGGCGCTGGACGTCTCGTATGCCTGGGGCGAACACCCGGTGGTGGACCGGCTGACCACGCAACTCATGCGCGGCGACAAGGTGGGCATCATCGGCCCGAACGGCTGCGGCAAAACCACGCTGATCCGCCTGTTGCTCCGCCAGCTCGAACCGCAATCGGGCACGGTGGAGCACGGCACGAACCTGGAGATCGCCTACTTCGACCAGCATCGCGAAGCGATCGACGACAACCGCACCGTCGCGCAAAACGTGTGCGGCGAGAACGACTACGTCATCTTCAACGGCAAAAAACGGCATGTGATCAGCTATCTCGAGGACTTCCTCTTCCCGCCCGAGCGCTCGCGCTCCGCGGCGAAAGTCCTCTCCGGCGGCGAACGGAACCGCCTCCTGCTCGCGCGCCTGTTTACGCGCCCGTTCAATGTGCTGGTGATGGACGAACCGACCAACGACCTCGACGCGGACACGCTGGAGCTGCTGGAGGACCTGCTCGTCGAACACGAGGGCACCCTGCTGCTCGTGAGCCACGACCGGGAGTTCATCAATAACGTCGTGACCAGCACCCTCGTGTTCGAGGGCGACGGACGCGTGTCCGAATACGCCGGGGGCTACGACGACTGGCTGCGCCAGCGCCCCGCTGTGGCCGCCGCACCGGCGCCCGCGTCCGAACCCGCACCGGCGGCGCCGAAGAAGCCGGCTCCAAAACTTTCAAACAAACTGCTGCGCGAACTGGAACTCCTGCCCGGGCGGATCGAGGCGATGGAGAAGGAACTGAAGGACCTGGAACAGATCCTTGCCGACCCCGCGTTTTTCAAAAAACCCGTCGCCGAGGTCCGCCAGGCCACCGACCGCCACGAACTCCTCCAGGGCGAAATCGAAGCCGCGATGGCGCGCTGGGCGGAGCTGGAAACGATGCGCGGCGGCTGACCCTGCGCCGCTCTTTTCGGTGGATTTTCCCATCGTCGCCCCTACGCTAGACCGGCGATGAAAAAGAAAACGACTCCCGCCGAGCCGATGCCTGCCGAATCCGCGCCCGCGCGGCCCAAAAAGGAAAAGAAGCCGGAAACGGCCGAATCCATGGGCGCGCGGCAACGCGAAATTTCAGTGTCCGAATTCTTCCTGAAAAACCGGCACCTGCTCGGGTTCGACTCGCCGCGCCGCGCGCTGTTGACCGCAGTGAAGGAGGCGGTGGACAACTCGATGGACGCCTGCGAAGAGGCGGGGATCGTGCCCGAGATCGCGGTGGAGTTGGAGCAAATCGCCGATACGCGCTTCCGCGTCACCATCACCGACAACGGGCCGGGCATCGTGAAGGCCCAGATCCCGAAGATCTTCGCGAAGCTGCTCTACGGCTCGAAATTCCACCGCCTCCGCATGTCGCGCGGCCAGCAGGGCATCGGCATCAGCGCCGCAGGCATGTACGGCCAGCTCACGACCGGCTCCGCCACGCGCATCCTCTCCCGCACGAAGGGCAGCAAGATGGCGCACGCGATCGCCGTCCAGCTGGACACGAAGGCGAACAAACCCGTGATCCTCTCCGATGAGGAGCAGGACTGGCGCCCGACGTTCCAGGCCGTCGACGAAACCGGCGCGCCGGCCGGGGACCCGGTCACCCACGCGCACGGCACCTCGGTCTCCATCGAAATGGAGGCGCAGTACCAGCGCGGCAAGCAGTCGGTGGACGAGTTCGTCAAACAATGCGCGATCGTGAACCCGCATCTGACGCTGCACTACCGGCTCGCGCTGACGCCGAAGCCCGACACCCGGAGCCCGAAACCTGAAACCGTGGACCCGGTGTCAGGTGTCAGGTGTCAGGAGGAATCCCGCATCACATATCCCCGGGCGTTGCGCGACATGCCGAAGATCCCGAACGAGATCATGCCGCATCCGCACGGGGTCGAGCTGGGCATGTTGATGCAGATGCTGAAGGACACCGAGTCGCGCACGGTGCGCTCCGCGCTGGCGAGCGATTTCTCGCGCGTGAGCGACGCGACCGCGCTGCAAATCTGCGAGCGCGCCGGGGTGAATCCCAAGGCGAACCCCACGCGCGTCGCCCACCAGGAGGCGGAGGCGCTCTACAAGGCGATCCAGGAAACGAAGTTGATGCGTCCGCCGACGGACTGCCTGTCGCCCATCGGAGAGGAACAGATCCTCGCGGGATTGCAGAAGGAAATCAAAGCCGACTTCTACACCGCCGTTACGCGCGACCCCGAGGTGTATCGCGGCAACCCGTTCCAGATCGAAGTCGGGCTGGCGTATGCGAAGCCGGAGGAGACGAAGGCGGCGGAGGACATGGGCCAGGAGGAGCCGATCCGCCTGCTGCGCTTCGCGAACCGCGTGCCCCTGCTCTACCAGCCCGGCGCCTGCGCGATCACGAAGGCCACGATTGGCGTGAACTGGAAGGCGTACGGCCTCAACCAGCCCAAAGGCGCGCTGCCGCTGGGACCGCTCGTGCTGATGGTCCACGTCGCCAGCGTATGGGTCCCCTTCACCAGCGAGAGCAAGGACGCGGTGGCGAGCTACGAGGACATTCTCGCCGAAATGACGCTCGCGCTGCAGGAATGCGGCCGCCGCCTGTCCGTCTTCCTCAACAAGCGCCGCCGCGACCTCGAAGCCGCGCGCAAACGCAACTACATGGAACTCTACATCCCGCACCTCGCCCAGGGCCTCAAAGACATCCTCGGCCTGCCCGACAAGGAAAAGGACCGCGTCGAGCGCGATCTCAAAAAGATGCTCGAAAAGACCCACCTCGACGTGTGAGTCGCAGCCGTTGCCCGACGCGCGACCCGGTTACCGCGCGGGCGGCTTCAGGGCGTCGAGCTTCGCGAGAAGTTCGGTGTGGCGGGATTCGAGGGTGGCGAGGGACTGCATGATCGCGTCGGCGGCGGCTTTTACTTCCGTTTCGCGACGTTCCAGCGCGGCTTTCTCGCGGTCGAGTGACACGACCTCCTCCTCCAGCATCGACTGGCGCGCCCACAGCGCAGGCTGCTCGAAACGGAGCTGGTTCAATTCCTCCAACGCTGCGAGCAGGGGCGCCGGGTCGGGCGGCGTCTCCGGCGCGGACTCGGCCTTCCGGCGGAACATGCCGCGCTTGGACGTGGCGGGCGGCGCGGCCGCGGCCTGCAGGGAGGCGAGGCGTTCAGCGGCGGCCTGCTCGCGTTTCACGAAGGAGGCAATCTGTTCCGCGAGGGCGGCGCGCGAGGACGACGCATCGATCAACTGCTTCGCAATGTCCTCCCGGCGGCGCGCGAGCTGGCCCGCTTCCGCAAGCAGGCCCGCCAACTGGCCGGACAGCGCGGGCATCTCGGCGCGCACCTGCTGCAATTCCTGCACCAGGTTGATGCGTTCGGCCAGGGCCGCCAGATCGAACGCCGGCGTCGCTGCGGGCGCGGGTTCAGTCGCGGACGGCGCGGATTCCGCCGCGCGTTGCTGCAACGAAGCCAGCGCCTCCTTCGCCTCATCCAGCGCACGCTGCATCGCCTGGGCGTCGCCGCGCAAGGCCCCGGTTTCATCGCGCGCCACGGCGAGAGCCTGTTCCAACTGACGGACTTCGCGATCGACGCGCGTCGAAAGGCGATACAGCAGGAATCCGCCGGCGACCAGCACCGCCACCAACACGCCGAGGAACGCGAGCGCCGTGACCCGCAGCCGACGCTGCGCCTTGGCACGCTCCAGCTCCAGAAATTCCTGGAAGGCCTTCAGGACCGGCAGCCGGTTGCCGAACGCATTCAGCGCCGCGCCATCCTGAAGGGACTTCAGGTCCTGGTTCGCCGCCAGGTCGCGCACCTGCTGCTTCAGCACAGGCGGCGGAAGATGCATGGGAACCGGGTCGCTCATATTACTTCAATTTTAACCAGGGCATCGGCGAGAATTTGCCGCGCCCGCCCTTCGGGTCATCCTTCTCGCCCGCAGCACCGGCGGCGGGCGGCTCGGTCTTGCTCTTCCATTCCTGCAATTCCAATTGGGCCTGCGCCTCGATATCGCTCAACCGCGGTGCGGCGCGCGGGGCGGCGGGCGGCGGCGTGGCGGAGGCCGTTGTCTCCGTCACCACGCGGCGGGGACGCGGCTTCGGCGCGGGCTCCGGCGCGGCGCGCAAGACCTCCGTGGGCTCCACAGGAGCGGACGCGCTCACGGCGGGCGGCGGAATCACGGTGCGACGCGTTTCGACGGGCGTATCGGACAGCGGCGGCAGCACACGCCGGTTCGGCGTCTCCACGCGGGGAACCGCGGCGGGCGGGACGGGCGCCGTAATCGGACCGCCGCCCTTGCGCATCGCCAGCTCGCGCTGGTTCTGCTCGAGCTTGGTCGAAAGCGAACGCCAGTCCTGCTGCAACTGCTCGATCCGGCGCGTCAGCACCTGCTCCTTGCTGCGCCACCGCGAGGCCTTGTCCTCGAATATCTTTTTCTCGTGGGCGAGTTGCTGGTCGCGCTGCCGGATGGCGTTCTGGTCGTCCTGGATGGCCTTCTTGAGCTGCAGGATTTCGAGTTCCTTCTGGCGGCGCTGCTCGCGCTCCTCGTCGTAGAATTTCTTCTG
The DNA here is from genome assembly GCA_937996795.1 of uncultured Verrucomicrobiota bacterium. Classification (GTDB taxonomy): domain Bacteria; phylum Verrucomicrobiota; class Kiritimatiellia; order CAIVKH01; family CAIVKH01; genus JAMLJG01. The sequence continues at coordinate 20,320 of CALKUH010000066.1, forward strand.
CTGCATCAGGCGCACATTCAGCGCCTCGCTCTCCTGCGACGCCTGTTCGATGCGCTGCTGCAATTCCTCGAGCTTCAGGCGGCTGCGCTCCTCCAAGTCCTCCTTTTCGAGGCGCAGTTGGTCGAGTTCCTGCGACTCCTTCTCGGCCTGCTCCCGCAACCGGTCCTGCTCGCGCTGCATCTGCTCGATCTGTTCGCGGTATTCCTCCTCCACCGCCTGCGCCCGCTTGCGTTCCTCGTCGAGCACCAGCCGGTGCTGTTCGAGGTCCTGCACCGTCTGCTCGAGCTTGATCGTCAACTGCAGGTGCGCTTCCTGCAACTGGTCCATCCGCGCGATCAAATCCTCGCGCTCGCCCTGCAACCGGTTCTCCACATCCTCGAAGGCCAGCTTGTCCTGCGCCATTTCCTCCGCCAGCGCGCGCGCGCGGTCCTCGGCCTCGTGCAGCCGCTTCTCCTGCCGCGCCAGCGATTCTTCCATCTGCTTGCGCATCGCCTGCTCGTGGCTGATCTGCGCCCGGCTCGTTTCGAGCTCGCGGTCGCGGTCGGCGAGCAGCTTGCGCAGGTCCTCCAGCCCGGTCTGCACCTGGTTGAGTTCCTGTTCGCGTGTGCGGCGCGCCTTCTGCTCGTCCTGCAGCGTGCGCCGGACCTGGTCGAGTTCCTCGATCTTCTGCTGGGCGCGCGCCAGCTCGGCCGCCGTCTGGCGCTGGAGCTGTTGCAGTTCCGCCGTGGAACGCTGGTGGTTGTCCTGCAGCTCCGCAAGGGTTTTCTGCAACTCGGCCTCTTTCTGCTCGAAGCCCTGCCGGGTGGCCTCGTGCAACTGGCGCAACTCGCCGAGCGCCAGTTCACGCTGGCGCAATTCGGCCGCCGTCGCGTCGCGGCGCGACCGCTCCTCCTCAAGCCGTTCGCCGGCCTCCCGCAGCGCCGCGGCCTGCTCCGCCTCGCGCGCGCCGCGCCCGGATTCCACGCGGGCGAGCTGGTCCTTGAGCGCCTGCGTCTCGACCCGCTGCTGCTCGAGCTCCTGCAGCGCCTGCTGCAACTCCGCGCCGCGTGTTTCGAGCCCGCGCGTCAACGACTCGACCCGCTCGGACAACGTCTGCTCGCGATCGCGCGAGGAGGACTCCACGCTGACCCGCAACGTCTTCTCCTGGTCCATCGTCTCGCGCAAATTCGACACATCCGCCAGCGTCTCCGCGTGGCGGCGCTCCCATTCCGCGATCTCGCTGCGCAGCGTCTCCTCATTCTCCTGCGCGCGTTGCGTCGCCTCGTCCAGCACGCCCATCGTGCGCTCCATCTCGGCCTGCATGGCCTCCAGCGCGTGGGCCGATTGTTCGGCCGATTCCCGGAACGCCGCCAGTTGCTGCTCGAGCTCCGCCTTCTCGAGCTGCCACGCCTTCGCCTCGGCGGCCTGCGCCTCCATGCGCTGGTGCAGCTCCCAATCGAGCTGCTCGACGCGGGTTGACGCCGCGGACAGCTGCTCCTGCAACTGATCCACGCGCGCGGACAACTCCTGCTCGCGCTGGCGGCCCATCTCCGTCGTTTCGCCGAGCGCGCTCTGGTGATGCGCCAGCTCCGCCTCGCGGCGCTGCAACGCCTCCACCGCGTCGTCGCGCAGCTTGGTCATTTCGTCGAGGCGTATTTGCAGCTCGCCCAGGCGCTTCAGCGCCGCGCGATGTTCGTCCTGCGCCTGGTCGACCCGCGACGCGAGGTCCTCCTCCGTCTTGCGCGCGCGTTCGCGCACCTCGGCGACCTGCTGCCGCTGCCGCTCGACATCGCCCTCCAGGGCCTGCAACCGCGCGCGGCTCGCCTGGCTCTCCGCCAGCGCCTGCTGCAACTGCTGGCCCAGCGTGGACTCCGTCCCCTTGCGCTGCTTTACCGCATCCGCATGGCGCGCCCGCTCCTGCTCCAGCGCCGCCTCCAGCTCCTGCACGCGCTCCAGCGCGGCGCGGCGCCGCTCGTACAACGCGAGGTGGCTCTGCAAATCGCTTCCCACCAGCTCGCGGATCGTGTCGATGCGCTCGCGTCCGAACCGTTCCTTGCTCTGCACCGACTCGCGGACGGAATTCAGGAACTGGCGCTCCTGCTCGATTTCCTCCTCGACCTTCCGCGATTCGCTCAACAGCAGGTCCTTCACGACCTCCGCCTGCTCGCGACGCCGTTTTTCGGCCTCGTCGCGCTCGCGACGCGCCTGCTCGGCGCGGGCCTTCTCTTCCGCCCCTTCGCGGCGCGCCGTCTCCAGCGCTCGGGCGGTCTCGTCCAGCCGCGCGCGCAACCCGTCGAGCTGCGCGTTTAGCGAGGCGACCGCCTCGCGATGGGTCGCGTCGGCGGCCTGCGCATCCCGCCGGGCGGACTCCAGTTCGGCCCGCACCGCGGCCAGCCGCGACGCGGTGTCGGATGACTGCTGCGTCAATTCCGCGACGCGCTGCTCCAGCGCGTCGATGCGCCCCTGCGCGTCCGCCTGGGCCGCGGCCGCGCCGGCCACCGCCTGCGCGAGATCCGCGGCCGTCGCATCCCGATCCGCGGTCAACGCCGTGACCGTGGACTCCAGCTCCTCGATACGCCCGGCAAACTGGAGTTCGCCGGCGCGCTGCGCCTCCTCGGCGCTCCGGAGCCGCTCCTGCTCGGCGTTCAGCGACGCCACCAGCTGGTCGCGTTCATCCGTGCGGATCTGGAGCTCGCGCTCGAGTTCCGCCAGTCGCGACTCCCAGCGGACCAGCGCCTCGCGGTGCTGCGACGCCGACGCGGTCGCCGAGGCGCGCGCCGAAGCCAGTTCGGCCAGGGCCGACTCCAGCTGGGCGGCGCTTTCCGCGTGCAGCTGTCTCGACGTCTCCAATTCGCTGCGGACCACGCCGTGCGCGCCGCGCTCCTGGTCGAGCGCCGCCTCCAGCTCCGCCACGCGGGCCCGGGCCATCGCATCGGCCTCCGTCAGCGCTTCCACCTGGTTCTGGAGGAATTGGATGCGGGCATGCGCCTCGGCGCGGACCTGCGTCGCGGACGCCTGTTCCTTCTCCAGCGCCGCCCGGACCGACTCGGCTTCCTGCAACGCCGCCGCACGGGCGCGGTTCAAATCGTCGATCCGCTCGCCGAGCACAAACGCCTGCCGCTCGGCCACATCGCGTGTCGATTTCCAGCCCTGCTCCGCCTCGGCGATCCGCTCGCGGGCGACGGCTTCCGCCGCCTGCAAGTCCGCCGTCTGCTCCTCGAGTTCACGGATGCGCTGTTCGGCGCGCGCGCGCGCGGCCTCCCACTCGCTCCGGCCCGCATCGAGCGCGCTCCGAAGGTCCGCCGCCTCGGCGCGGATCGCATCGCGCTCCGCCTCCAGATCGGCCACCCGCCGGGCCGCCTGTTCTTCCTGCCGCGCCGACGCGCGCCGGACCTCGTCCAGCGCCGTCTCCAGTTCGCGGATACGGGTCGAGGCCGCGGCCTCGGACGCATTCAGCGCGAACACCCGTTCCTCCAGCGCCTTCACCTGCGCGGCCGACGCCGCGCGCACTTCGGCGAGCGTCGCGGTCTCCACATGCAGGGTCTTCTGCGTTTCCTCCGCCGCATTCCGCGCCGCGTCGAGTTCCGCGCGCAGCCGGGCCGCATCGGCCTGTGAGGCCTGCGCCGCCTGCTGCGTCGCCGCGACAGCCTGCTCCAGTTCGCCGATGCGCACCCGCGTCGCGGCTTCCGCCGCCGCGCGCTCGTCCACCTGCCGGCTCAACTCGCGCACCCGCTGCTCCGCCTCCGCCCGCACGCGGTTCCAGTCCGCGCGGGCCTCCTCCAGCGCCGCACGCGACGCCGCAAGCTCCTCGCGCGCCGCGCCGAGATCCGATTCGAGCGACGCCGCGCGACGGGCGGACGCATCCGATTCGCGGCTCTGTTCCGCGCGGGCTTCCGCCAGCGCCGTCTCCAGCGCTTGTGCGCGCTGAGCCACCGCGGCCTCCGCCGAGGCTACGGTTGCAAGCTGCTGCTGCAGGGCTGCGGCGCGCGCCTCCAGGGCGCCGCGCGTCTGGTCCAACAACGCCGCCGTCTGCGCGGATTCATCGCGCGCGGCGTCGCGTTCACCCTCCACCGCCGCCAACCGCCGTGCATGTGCCTCGGCCTCCTGCGCGGCGCGCTCACGGGCGGACGCCAGCTCGGACTCCAGCGCCTGTATGCGCTGCCGCGCACCGGCTTCCGCGTGCTCCAGCGCCGCCACACGCTGTTGGAGCGACGCCACGTTCGCCTCCGCGCCCGTGCGCGCCTCCAGCAGACGATGCGTCTCGGCCTCCAGGCTGCGCTTCGTCTCCTCCGCCGACTGGCGGGCCTGCGCGAGCGCGGTTTCAAGCTCGCTCACCTGCTGCGCGTGCGCGGACGCGGACTGCGCCGCGCGCGCCTGCGCCTCCGCCAGGTCCCGCTCCAGCGCCTGCTCGCGCCGGGACGATGCGGACGCCAGTTCGCTCAATTGCCGTTCCTGTTCGGACGCCCGTTGCGCGACCCGGCCATGCGCCGCCTGTTCCGCCGCCAGGGCCTGTCGCGTCGATTCCAACTGCCGCGCCGTTTCCCCGGCCTCGGACGCCAGTTGATCCAGCGAGGCGCGAAGTTGCGCGGCCTGCGTCTCCAGCGCGCGCTGCTGCTCCTCCGCGCGGGCGCGTGTGGACTCCAGCTCGCCGCGCACCGCGCGCGTCTGCGCCTCGACGTCCTGCAGCGAGGTTTGAAGCGCGGCAATCTGCGCCGACAGCGCGTCCTCGCGCTCGCGCGCGGCCCGCGCGGCGGCTTCGCCCTGCGCGCGCTCGGCGGCGAGTTCGCGGCGCGCCGACTCCGTCTCGCGCGACAACTCCTGCACGCGCGCTTCCAGCTCCGTCACCTGTTTCGCGCTCGCGTCGCGCGCGCTCTGCCATTCGCTCGTCGTGACCTGCAGCGACTGCTTCTCGCTGTGCAGCGCCTGCTCGAGCGAGGCGATCGCCTGCTGGCGGTCGGCCAGCTGGCGCTCCAGCGCCGCCACCTGATCCTGCGCCCGCCGCACGTCAGCTTCCAACGTGGAGAGGCGCGCCTTCTGCGCGGATTCCTGTTCGGCCAGCTGCTGAAGGAGCACGCCATGCCGCGTCTTTTCGCCGTCCCACTCGCGGCGCGCCGTGGCGAGCGATTCGCGCGCCAGCGCGAGCTCGTCCTCCAGACGCTGGATCGTTTCCTGTAGACGCCGCTCCGATTCCGACGCCTGCTTCTCGCGTTCGCCCAGCGCCGCCTTCTGCCGGGCCAGCTCGTCCTCCGCCTGCTTCAGGCGAAGCGCCGCGCGATCCGACGCCTGGCTCAAGTCCTCCACCTTCGCGACGAGTTCCGCCTCGCGCTGCGACACGGTCTTTCGCGTATCGGTGTGCAGCGCCTGTTCGCGCTCCAGTTCGCGGCGCGCCGACTCGACCTGCGTCTTCGCCTCGACCGCTTCCTTCTTGAGCGACTCGATCAATTCCTCTTTCGCCGCCTCGTTGCGCCGCGCTTCGGCGGCCGCCGCCTGGTGCGCGGACACCTGTTCCGCCAGCTCGCGCTGCGTACGGTCGAGCTGCGCGCGCGCCGCCTGCGCTTCCGCCGCCAGCGCCTCGATGCGGCGCGACGCGTCGGCCTCCGCCGCCTTGCGCTTGTCCTGGCGCGCCTGCTCCGCCGCGAGCTCCTCGCGGGCCGCCTCGCTCGCCGAACGGGCCTCCGCGAGCTGCTTGCGCAGCGCCGCCGCCTCGTCGCGCAGCGCGCGCTCGGCGGTCGTCGACGAGGATTCCGTTTCGGCGCGCAGCTTCGATTCCGTCTCCGCCTTGACCCGCGCCGCGGCGAGCGACTCCTCGGCCTGGGCCAGTTGCTTCTGGAGCCCCTGCAGGCGCTGGGCCAGCGCGGATTCATCGCGCGGCGCGGGCGCCGGCGCCTGCTTCAGGCGCTGGATTTCGGATTCCGCCTGCTGGAGGCGCGTGGACAACCCCTGCTTCTCCGTCTCCAGCGCGGACAATTTCTTTTGCAGGGCGGCCAGTTCCGCGGAGTCGGACACGCGCGAGCTCGCGCCTTTCTGCGTCTGTTCGTCGAGCGCCTTCCGCGCCGCTTGCAGCGCGCGCGCGTTTTCGGCGGACTCTTTTTCGAGATCGGCCACGCGCCGCGCCATCTCGGCCAGCCGCTTCTCCGCGTCGGCCTTCTGCGCCGCCAGCGCCTGCTTCTCCGCGTCCAGCGCGGCGGACGCCGCCGGGGACGGCACCCCCGCGAGCACGGCGGCCTGTAGCGCCTCGACCGTGGTCTTCTCGCCCGTCAACCGGTTCGTCAGTTGCGCCGTGACGGCGACCGTGCCCTCCTGGACCAGTTCGCCGAGCGCTTGCAAATTAAACGGGCCGTACGCCGTGCCACCGCCGGTCTCCAGCATCCACACCATCTCCAGGTCCGCGAGGTCCGACGCGGGAATCCACGCCTTGCCGTCCGTCGAGATCTGGTGGTTCGGCCCCACGCGGCCCTGGCGCGCCCAGCTCTTCAAATCGTCCAGGGTCACCGGGCCGAATACGCTCCCGTCCTCGATCTTCAGTTTCCACTGCTGATCGGGCTTCGATTTCTGCAACGCGACCTTCGGTTTGGACATGGGAAACGACCTCTCTGGACACAACATTCTGCCGCCGGAAAACCCCACACAAAAGCACGCGACAGCAAATCAAATCCACCCCCATGCAGCAAGCGCTACCTGCCACATCCCTCCCCCTCCTCGTTCTCATCCTCGTCGTCGTTCTCGATCCGGACTTTTACCACGGAGGTCACGGAGGCACGGAGATGAGGGGGCGAGCACTCCGGCGCCCGCCAGGATTCGAGGACGAGGACGAAGAAGACGCGAGGCCGAACCTGCGCTTGATCGCGCGGCGCGGGCGCGGCATGCTAGGGAATTGCCCGCCACCCGGTGGCACGGGCGAGTCACTATGAAACGTTACTGGATGATTGGAATGATCGCCGCCTGCCTCGCGACAGGCGTGGCGCGCGCGCAATCGGACCTCACGCAGGACCAGGTCGCGGCCTACGTCGCCGTGGTCAAGGCGGACTGGGCGCGCGACCGCGGCGACATCGCGGAGGCGATCCGCCTCTACAACGACGCCATCGCCCAATACGAGGCCATCGCCCAAAAAGACCCGCGCTGGTACCCGGACATCGTCCAGTACCGGCTCTCCTACTGCAAATCACGAATCGACACCCTGCGCGGGCAGCCCGAAGGCAAGCGCCCGCCGCCCGAGGCGAATCCTCAGGCGGCCCCGGCCGACGCCGCCGCGATCGAAGCCGCCCAGCGCCTCCCCGCGCTGGAGCAGGAACTGGAGCACCTGCGCGCCGAAAACACCGCGCTGAAGGAACAGCAGAAGGCGCTAGAAGCCGACATGGCCGCCGTGCAGAAGGCCCGCCTCGAAGCGCCGGAACTCAGCGCCGCGCGCGAGGAAATCCGCGCCGCCCTCGATGAAATCACCGCGCTCAGCAACCAGCTCACCGCCGTGGAGACGCAGTACCGCGCCGCGACCAACCAGCTCGCCACCCAGCGCGCCGCCGAGCGCGAACTCGCGGACCAACTGAAGGACGCCCAGCGCGAACTCAAGGCGGCGGCCAAGCTCGGCGCCGCGAACGAAAAGCTGGAAAAGGACCTCAAAGCCGCCAAGGAAGCCGCGCGCAAGAAGGCGGGCGACGCGGACGAGGCGACCAAGGCCCAGCTCGCGGAATCCGCGGAAGCGCGCGCCGCGCTCGAACGCGACCTGCAGGCCGCGCGGGCCGAGATCGAGACCCTGACCGCGCAACTCACCCAGACCCGCGCCGACCTCGCCGCCGCTCAAACCGCGGCGCCGTCGGAACCCGCCCCCGCCGCGCCCGCGCCCGAACCCGCGCCGCAGCAAAATCTCGCCGCCGACCTCGAAAAACTCCGCGAATCCCTCGCCGAAACCACCCGCCGCATCGACGAGTCACGCCAAGCCGCCCTCGAGTTGCTGAAATCCGGCGGGCCCTGAGGAAGCGTCACCGCGGATTCTTCCGCCGTCTGGGCAAATGGAGGGCGGCCGCCCCGTCTCAACCCGCCGCGTCGAGCGCTTCGCGGACGGTGGCGGCGAGCGAGCGGATGTCGTAGGGCTTGGGCAGGAACTGCGCGTCGGCGGGCAGCTCCTCCTTCTTGTACAGCACATCCTCGGAGTACCCGCTACAGATCACCATGGGGAGATTCGGCCGGCGGGCCCTCCACTCGCGCGCGAGTTGCAGGCCGGACATCCGGCCCGGCATCACCACGTCGGTCAGCAGCAGGTCAATCTCCCCGCCCAACTCCGTCCACAGCGCCTCCGCCTCCTCGCCGCTGGCGGCCTCGCGCACGCGATAGCCCAGGCGCTGGAGCGCGGCGAGCGTCATGCGGCGCAACGACGTTTCGTCCTCGACCACCAGGATGAACTCCGTGCCGCGCGGGATCGGCCCGGCCGGCTCCGGCGAAACCGGGGTGGCCGCGCGATCCGCCGCGGCGGGAATGTACATGCTGAACGTGGTGCCGCGGCCCGGCGCCGACTCCACGTCGATCCAGCCGAGATGCTGCTGGACGACCCCATACACCGACGCGAGGCCAAGCCCCGTGCCGCGGCCGACTTCCTTCGTCGTGTAGAACGGCTCGAAGAGATGCGCCTTCGTTTCCTCGTCCATGCCCAGGCCCGTATCCTGCACCTCCAGCACCACATGGCGGCCCGGGGGGCGGGCGGAGCCCGCCAGCGTGGCGGCCGACGCGATCTCCTCCAGCCGCGTGCGCAGGGTCAGCACGCCGCCCTCCGGCATCGCATCGCGCGCGTTGAGCGCGAGGTTCAACACCACCTGCTCCATCATGTTCGCGTCGGCAAGCACGGCGGGCAGGTCCGCGCCCAGCTCCAGCGACAGGGTGATCCGCCCCCGCGCGATCGGGTCCAGCATCGGCTGCATGCGCCGGACCACCTCATTGAGGTCAAGCGGCCGCATCTCGGCCACCTGGCGCCGGCTGAACGTCAGCAACTGCCGCGTCAGCTCCGACGCGCGCCCCGCGGCCTGCGCGATTTCGGCGACAACCGCGCGGGCCTCCGGCGACAGGCCGCTCTCCTCCGCGAGCAGGTTCGCGTTGCCGAGGATCACCGTCAGGATGTTGTTGAAGTCGTGCGCGACGCCGCCCGCCAGCCGGCCCACCGCCTCCATCTTTTGCGCCTGCCGCAACTGCAACTCCAGCCGTTCGCGCGCGGCCTCGTGCTGCTTGCGCTCCGAGATGTCCCAGAAAATGCCCAGCACACCGCGCACCGCGCCGTGTTCGTCGAAGACGGGCGTCTTGACGGTATGAATCATGCGCCTGACACCCTGCGCCTGGTGTTGTTCCTCGAATTCGAGGACCTGCTGCGACTTCATCACCTCGCGGTCGTCCGCCCGGTATTTTTCGGCCAGCTCGCGCGGATAGAATTCGAAATCCGTCTTGCCCGCAATCTGCGCCGCCTCCAGCCCCATCGATGCGGCATACCGCGCGTTGCAGGAGATGTAGACGGAATTCACATCCTTCAGGAAAATCATCTGCGGCAGGTTTTCCAGCAGCGTGCGATAGTGGTCCTCGCTCGTCCGCAGCGCCCGCGTGCGCACCGCCACCACGCGCCGCAGCGATACAATCCACGCCAGCAACAACAGCAGCAGCAACAGGCCCGCGGCGATCACACGCTCGGCCCACACGGGAAAGGCCGGCGCGCGCTGCATCATCTCGAAACCCATCCAGTGCCGCAGCACGCGGTCGCGCTCGGGTTCGGGAATCGCATCCAGTCCCTTTTGCAGCAGGCCCCGGAGCATCGCATTGGTCAGCGCTACGCCGAGGTGCTGCGGCTGCGTGGACAACACGTCCGGCGACACGCGCAGGTTGTTCAACCCGAGGTCGCTGATGATCTCCGCGCCGACCGGCAGCGTTTCGACGAATCCATCCAAATGCCCCAGCGACAGCAGCAACAGGCCCTCGCGCACGGTCTGCACGAGCACAAGATCGCGCTCCGGATGATGCTCGCGAATCCAGGAATACGCGCCGACCCCCTCCACCACCCCGAGGCGCATGGAGGGGATCTCGTTGAGCTTCGTCAGCGGGTCCGTGTCGTTGCGCAGGAACAACACGAACGGCACCTCGATGTAGGGCTTGGTGAACAGCAGGAATTTATCGCGCTCCGGCGTCTTCGTGAGCGTGCCGAGCACGTCCACCTCGCCCCGCTTCATCCCCGCCAGCACATCCGTCCACGTCGAATACCGCACGACCTCGATGCGCGTGCCGAGCTTCCGCGCCACCAGCTCCAGCAGTTCCGGCGTGGCGCCGGCCAGTTCGCCGTTGTCCCGGAAAAATTCGAAGGGCGGGAAGCCCGGGTCCGGCGCGTAGCGCAGCGGCCCGTGCGCATCCAGCCACGCGCGCTCGTCCGGCGTCAGCGAGACCGGCTGGGCGGCGGCAGCCGTCGCGTACGCGAGCAGCGCCGCGACCGCAAGGCGGCCAGCCGTTCTCATCCTGCGGAACATGCATACGTTGTAGGCCATTTGCGCCCCCCTGTCGATGCCCCGCCTCCCGGCTTCCCGCCGCGGCGCGCGCCCGCTATAACCGTGACCCGTGAACTGGCTCGCCAACCTCCTCGACTCCGCGCCCGGCCGCTGGCTGCTGCTGCTCGCCGTCGCGTGCCCGCCGCTCTTCGCCGGCCTCGGCGCCGCCGATTGTGAATTCCACATGGAAGTCCGCACGATGGCCGCCGCGCAGGAAACGTGGATCCGCCAGCAGGCGGACCCCGGCGCGTGGCTCATCCCGAGCTGGAACGGCGCGCCGCGCGTCAACAAGCCGCCGCTCACGGTCTGGTTGAACATGCTGGTGTGGAGCGGCCTCGACCCCGCGTCCGCCTCCGTCGACCAGCTCGTGCACCGCGCGCGTCTCGTCGCCGCCGCGCTGTGCGCGCTCGCCCTGCTCGCCGTGTGGGGCATCGGCGCGCTGCTGCACTCCAGCCGCCACGGCCTGCTCGCCGCCGCGATCACCGGCACGAGCCTGCTCTTCCTGCGCAACGCGCGCATGGCGTCCTACGACACCTACCTGCTCGCCTTCTCGACCTTCGCCGTCGCCGCCGCGCTGTGGGCCATGCGCCCGCGCGGCGAGGCCGCGCCCCCCGCCCGCGCCGCCGCCGGCTGGCTCGCGTGCGGCCTCGCCATCGCCGCCGCGTTCCTGACCAAGGGCCCGATCTCGCTCGTGATGACCGCGCTCCCGCTCGCGCTGATCGCGCTCACCGGCCCGCGCCGCGCGCGCGATTTCGGCGGACTGCTCGCCGCGCTCGCCATCGCCGCCGTTTTCGCCGCGCCCTGGTACCTCCACGTGCTGCACGCGGTCCCCGCCGCCGACCAGCTCATGGCCACCGAATTCAAGGCGGCGCGCACCAAATTCCAGCCGCCGTGGTACTACCTCTGCCTCATCCCGCTCGTCGCGCCGTGGCTGCTGTGGCTGCCCGCCTTCTGGATCGCCGCCGCGCGCCGCCAGTTCGATCTCCGCGCGCCCGCGCTCCGCGTCGCCGCGTGCTGGTTCCTCGCCATCCTCGTCGTCATGTCGATCCCCGCCGCGAAGCAGCAGCGCTACATCCTCCCGATCCTGCCCGCCACCGGGCTGCTCATCGCCGCTGCGTGGACCTCGCTCGCCGCGCGCGACCGCCTGCGCTGGCCGTACGGCCTCGCCCGTGTCCACGCCGGCCTGCTCACCGCCGCCGCGGTTGCGCTCGGCGCGTGGGGCCTGCTGCACCCGTGGCTGCTCTCCTCCGGCGCGCTCGAGCAGGCCGAAATCACGCGCCTGCCCGCGTGGAGCTTCACCCTGCTCGCGCTCCCGCTCTTCGCCATCGCCCGCGCCATCGCGCGCCGCGCCGACCTCGAACAGGCCGCGTGGCTCACGGCGCTCTGGATGACCCTCGCCGCCACACCCGCGCTCTACGACTACGCCCACAACCACCACTCACGCTATCCGCACCGCGCCGACGTCGAAACCGTGATGCGCCTCGTCGGCCCCGCGCCCCTCGCCTACGCCACCACGCCCGACCTGCCCGACAGCAAGGAGTGGCCCGACCCCAAAATGCTCCTCTACGGACGCCGCATCATCCCCCACCACACCAACGCCCTGCCCGCGCCCGGCTCCTTCCTCATGGCCACCCGCCACGAACAACTCGACCGCACCCTCCGCCGACAGGGCTGGATCCACGAGCGCGACTTCCACGACGGCAACTCCCCCCGCCACCTCTACCGCGCGCCCTAAGAATTGCAACGTCTGTAAAAACAAGTGGGGGACGCTTGCAACGTCTGTAAAATCTTTTCCGTCCCTGTCCTCGATCTTCAGGATTTAACCACGGAGGTCACGGAGGAGTAGCTTCAGCAAAGGCGGAAGCGAAGCGGGTGGTGAACAGCTTCCCCATCTCGCGCGCGGCGTCAGAGCGGAACGAGGCGGCGGTAGGCGGCGAGGGTGTCGGCGGCGGTGCGGGTGAAGTCGAAGCGTTCGCGCGCGGAAGCGCGGGCGGCGGCGACCACGGCCTCCCGCTTTTCCGGCTGGTGCAGGATCTCGCGCACGGCGGCGGCGGCGCCGTCGACATCGCCGTCGCGCAACGCCCAGCCGTGGCCGCCGAGCGATTCCATCGAGCCGGGCGCGTCAACCGCGGCGACCGGCACGCCGAGCGCCATCGCCTCGCGGATCGTCACCGACGCGCCCTCGCGCTGCGACGGGAAGAACAGCAGATCAAGGCTCTTCAACAACCGCGCGCCGTCCAGTTGGAATCCAACGAACTGCACCAAGCCGTCCACGTTCAATTCCCGCGCGCGGGCCAGCAGCCGCTCGCGCTCCGGGCCGTCGCCCGCGACGATCCAGCGCAATGCCGGCTCCTCCTGGCGCAACCGCGCGGCGACGCGCAACAGGAAGTCCCAATTCTTTTTCGGCGCGAGGCGGCCCAGGCCGCCGGCGAGGAATCGTCCGCCCGCCCGCGCGCGCCACGCGGGGTCCGGCTCGACCCGCGCGAGCGCGTCCACGTCGATGCCCGTCGGCGCGAGGTATATGCGGTCCGCCGGATAGCGGCTGCTCCGCTGCATCACGTCGCGCACGGTCTCGGAAATCGCGAGCACGGCGTCGATGCGGGACGGATGGTATTTGCGCTGCGAGAAATAGCCCGGGCGCACGGGGGACGCGATGCGGCGCGAGTAGATCAGCGGCACGCGGACGGCGCGCTTCAGCGCGAGGGCGAGGTCGAGCCCCTTCGAGTCGTGCGCGTGCAGCAGCACGGGACCCAGCGCGCGCACGGCGGCGCGGCGCGCGAACAGGCCGCGCGGGATCGGATGCGCCGGGAGGCCCTCGTGAATCGCGCGCGCCAGCAGCGGCGCGCCGGGCGGGGCCCACAACACGACCGTCACCCGCTGCGCGCGCAACGCGATGAGCAGGTGCAACACCTGGTTCTCGCCGCCGCCCCATTCGTCGTTCGTCTGGATGTGCAGGACCGGGCCGGGGTTCTTCATGGCTGAACCTCCACGCGGACGGACTCCGCCTCCAGGCCGGGCGCATAGGCCTCCAGGCGGACCAGGCCGGACGCCCCGGACGCGGTGATGTAGCCCCGTCCCACGCCGTCCGCCACGCGCACCACGCCGCCGCTGGAAAACGCGCGCAACCGGGCGGGGCCTTCGACGGCGACCGGCACATCCCCGGCGTAATCGCGCACGCGGCGTCCCGCCGCGTCCTCGACCATCAGCTCGAACGCGACGGTTTCGCGCGGCGCGAGGTGAGGCGCCGGCAGGCGGACCACGACGCGCCGCGGCGCGCCCCACGGCGCGATGACCTCGCGCGCCTCGCCGGCGGCGTGGTGTCCGCGCAGCTCCAGCGGATGCGGTGAAAACGGCAGCTCCAGCGCCACGGATTCGCGGCACGCGGCCTCCGCCACGCACCGCCCGTCGCACCACGCGGAAACGCGCGGGGCGTTGGAAAAAATCTCCACGCGGCGGCGCGCGGGGCCTTCGAGCCGCCAGTCGGCCCACGCGCGCACGAACGGCGCCGCGGCATACCGCGCCCGGAACAGCGCGGCGGCGCGCTTCGGCTGGCGCCAGGCATCGACAATCCCGCAGCAGCGATAAAAGCGGTCCTTGCGCTCGGTGGCGTAGTCGCTGAAGCACCAGAGCAGATGGCCGGCGACCTCGGGGCGCCCGTCGATCTTCGCCCACGCGCCGCGGATCAACTCGACCTGCGCGCGCTCCTCGTCCGCGAGGCCGCGGCGGGCGGGCGGGTAGTTCGCCATTTCGCTGATGATGACACTCTGCAAGCGGCTCGCCGCGCACCCGGCGTCGATTTCCTCCGTCTCGTAGTTCACCCCCCAGACATCGGGGATGCCGAGCGTGTCCTTGCGCCGTGCGCGATAGAAATGGTTCTCCGCGTAGGTCACGGGCCGGTCCGGGTCGAGCTGGGTCGCGAGGTCGCGCAGGCGCAGGTAGGCGCGGCGCGAGCGCGACTCGTTGCCCATGCCCCACAGCGCGATGCACGGGCGGTTCCGGTCGCGCCGGATCATCGCGGTCCACTGCCGCTCCGCCGCGCGCAGCCAGCGGCCGGTGCGCACGCTTTTCCACGACGCGAGCTCGGCATACACCAGCAGGCCCAGCTCGTCGCACGCGTCGAGGAACGCGGGATGCTGCGGGTAGTGCGAGAGCCGCACGAAATTGCAGCCGAGCTCCTTCAGCAACACCGCATCCGCGCGCTGCAGTTCGGGCGGCAGCGCGGAGCCGAACCCGGGCATGCTCTCGTGGCGGTTGCAGCCGTGCAGGTCGAGCCGACGCCCGTTGAGGAAAAAGCCCTCGCGCGGACGGAACGCCGCCGCGCGGAATCCGATGCGCGTCCGCAGCGCGTCCACATCGCCGCCGCCGCCGTCGGACAGCGTCACCGCGAGCGTGTACAGCGCCGGCGCCTCGACATCCCACGCCTGCGCGCCCTCGACGCGGAGCCGGATGGACACCGCGCGCGCCGCGCCGGGCGGACACGCGACGGACGCGCCGTCGCCCTCCGCCACCAGCCGCCCCGCCGCATCGCGCACCTCGGCGTGGATCCAGCCGCTGCGCTCACGTTCGCCCCGGTTCAGCGCGGACACCTCGACGGTGATCCAGCCCGACGGCGCGGCCGCGGCGAGCCCCGCCACGCGCAGCGAGTCCGCCTGGAGCTGAAACGTGTTGCGCCGTTCGAGCCACAGGCCGCCCGCCAGCCCGCCGTACAACAGGAAGTCGGGATCGCGCAGGCCGGGCAGCACCGCGCGCGACCAGCGGTTGTCGAGGCGCAGGGCCAGCGCGTGGGACGACGACGCGCCGCGCGGGAGCGGGCGTTCAAACCCGAGATACTGGCCGTCCACGCGCGCAAGGCGCCGTCCGTCGAGCCACACCTCGCCCGTGCCATAAAACCCGCCCGCGACGAGCCACCACCCGGCGTCCGCGTCGTCCGATCCGGGCAGCTCGATCGCGCGGCGGTAGGCGCCGTGTCCGCGGTGGTAGCGGACGCCGCGCTGGAAGGTGTCGGTCTCGTTCCAGCAGTGCGGCAGGTCCACCGCCGCCCCCGCCGCGCCGCCGCCCGCGAGCCAGCGCCGCCCCACGCGCCCGCGCTGGAACTGCCACGCGTCGTTGAGCGGAACAAGGAGCCTGTGGTCGCTTGCGGTCATTTCGGCGTATATCGTATGGTCCCGCCACCCGACATGCGAGGAAAGGCTGCGCGGTCGGCGGCGATGGGAAGGATATGCGATGCGACTGCTGGTTGTCACGGTGGCGGCGGACCGGTCCGAGGCGCACCTGTTTGCCGGGTTGCGCGAGCGCGGCTTTTCGGTGGAGGTGTGGGCGGACCCGAAGCGCACCCACCCGCACTTGAGCGCGCTGCGCCTGTCGCCCCATCCGCTGACGGTGCGCGGACGCATCGACCGCGCCGCCGTGCGCGCCATCCGCGCGCGCCTCGCCGCGAGCCCGGTGGACATCATCTATGCCCCGCGCAACGACACGCTCGCCGTCGCGCTGCCCGCGGCGCGCCCGTTCCGCATCCCGGTCGTCGGCTATCGCGGCACCATCGGCCACCTCAGCCGCTGGAATCCCGGCGACTGGCTCACCTACCTGAGCCCGCGCGTCGCGCGCATCGCCTGCGTGTCGGAGGCCGTGCGCCGCTATCTGCTCACGTTCGGCATGCCGCCGGAACGGCCGGTGACCATCCACAAGGGGCACGACCCGGCGTGGTACGCGGACAACCGGTTCGACCGCGCCTCGCTGAACCTGCCGCCGGACACCTTTTGCTTCGGATTCGCCGGCAACATCCGCCCGGTCAAGGGCGTCGACGTCCTGCTCGACGCCGTGGGTTCGATGTCGTCCAGCCGCCCCTTCGTCCTGCTGCTCGCGGGTGAAATCCGCGACCCTGCGATCGAGGCGCGCCTGCGCGACGACAAGCGGTTGAAGGGCCGCGTGCTCGCGCTCGGCTACCGGACGGACGCGTGGGCCATCCTCGGCCGCTGCGACGCCGTCGTCATGCCCTCGGTCGAACGCGAGGGCCTGCCGCGCGCCGTGGTCGAGGGCATGGCCCAGGGCGTGCCCGCCGTCGTCACCGACGTCGGCGGCCTGCCCGAACTCGTGCGCGACGGCCAGGAAGGCCGCGTCGTCCCCCCGCGCGACCCCTCCGCGCTGCGCGCCGCGATGGAAGACATGCTCGCCGACCCCGCCCGCCGCGCCCGCTGGTCCGCCGCCGCCCGCCACCGCATCGAAACCGACTTCCACATCACCCGCACCATCGACCGCTACACCACCCTCCTCCGCACCGCCGCCGCCCGCTAAATCCCATTATGAAGATGCGGTAGGGCGCGTTGGCCCAACGCGCCGCGGCGGCTTGAGCCAAGCCGCCCTACCCGCAGCACGACGGAAAATGCGGAAGCCCCCCCCCACATCCGCCTTGCCCACCCCCATTCCACCTCGCATACTAAAAGCATCAGGTGGCTACTTCTCACCATCCTGCCATTTGGCATGATAGCGAGAAGGAATTTGGCGGAACTCCTTGAAAATCAAGGCAGCCTTTTGAAAACGGCAGGATAGTAGGAAACCGACTAATCACCTGTTCGCTGATACAAGATGAAGATTCAATACATCACAGTTAGAAACGGGGATTTAAAGAATCTACCGCCCGACGAGGTCACTTTTCTAGTATTAGCAACAGACTTTGCCAACGAGCTGTCATTTCTTATTAACGCAATATTGGCAAGTCTTCCGATAAACGAACCCAAGCCCAATTGGCTTGGCGCAATTCACGTAAGTCAGGAACTATTTTATGCCGAACTTGCAGCAGGCAAGCTATACGAGGCCTGGCAGACAATCGAAAAGAAATACCATGGGACGGCATTATCGAAGAAGTATTACGGCAAACTATCGCCCGAAGGGCGCAAGCACTACGACAGGCTAAAATCGTACTTCTCGAATCCCAACAACCACATCAAGATATTGCGCAACAACCACGCATTTCACAGTCAATCGGATGACATTCTTCCGGTCATTCACGACACCCCCGACGAACGTGAAATGCGAATTATCCTTGGCAGATCATTTACGAATACTTTTTTTGAATTTTCTTCCGCAATAATGCACACCTCGATGCTGGGATCGGACACCAAAATGCCGCACAAACACGCTCAGACGCTAGTGGCGGGAGAGATTATACCACTATCTATGGCATATTTAGGGTTCATTCACGCCTTTGGCGTGGCACTATTTTCAGATATTCCGCACGAATCAGGAGATCTAGGAAGCGTCGAAAGTGTGAAGACTCGAAAGGTGACACTTCCGTTCTTTATCAGAAAATAGCAGCGAACAATGGGCTCTGCACGTACGGCGGGGAGCTGGCGAGCTGAAATCAGACACTCAAAGGTTTACGTCCCCGCCGCCGGTAAGCCCCGACGTTCGGCAATGAAGGAATGCTACGATGAAGTCATATCGAGTCCTCTACTATCCACACTTTCAACCCGAGCCGTTGTGGCTAAGGCGTATGCTACTGCTCACGGATGAAGTGCAGCGAATTGTTCCCAGAGACGCCGCGACCAATGACCCAGACAGTATAAAGGAGATTGCTCAAGTGATGCCTGGGGCATTTACCGATAAGGCTCCAGAGACGACTGACATAGACTTTGACGACCTGACGCTGGATCGGCTTCGTCATGCATTTCGCGACATCCGCGCATCTATCGGACAAGAAGGGAAACGCAGGGTCTCTCTCCGCGCGCATCCCGATGGATCTGTGTCTATTGATGGGCACGTATTTCTGCATCAGTCAAAGGCTGCTCCACGTGTTCGAGCCCTCTTGATGGAAGAGCAAATGCTTCTGCCCTTTCTGCAAGACTATGCAGCGGATACTGGCACCGGAGACCTTCTTCCGATTCCCGAGCCGGCCTCGAACCTCATACTGTCATGTATAGCGGATAGAATCGCAGCACGAGAAGGATTAGATACCGCTACAGACGTCGTGATGGATTATGCGTCACTGTCAATGAACGCACTTGGGGTGTCAGTGGGTAAACCCGCCGGGTCAGTCGAAGGTGCCCTACTAAGCGCGATTGCAACGATCAATATCCCAGACGACATCGGTAGACTCGACATCCGGAAGTACGCCGAGCTTCGTGACTCGTATTATTCAATTCGTGCGGCATTCAAAGAGTATGTTGCAACAATTGCGATCACTCACCGGCTGGGAAGAATCGGCGACCCTGCGATTCTTGCAGATACCGTATGCTCTGTTGCCGAGAAGATCCGTTCTGAATGTGACGAACTTAGGCGATCAGCTTACGCACGCCGTTTCACAGAGTGGGGGCCGTTCGCTGTTAGCAGCGTGCTTGCTGTGGGTGCGGCCCTCGCCGATCCGAGCTATGGACTTGTGTTTGCCGGTGGCGCAGTCGGGCTCGAGTTCATCGACAGAGTGTACTTCGAGAAAGGGCGCGAGGAACAGACGCCGGAGGCGTGCAGATTGCTTGCAGACCTGCGGACGCATATACTCAAAAGTGCAGACATTGCGGCGCTGAAATAGACGCTGAATGCCGAACCAGAAGGTCCTGCTTATCTCCAAGGGTTGGCCCGGGGTTTGGCCCGGGTGGCCCGGGGTTGGCCCGGGGTCGCACCTCGCTAATTCGTTCGTGCCGAGCAACTAAACCGCGTTTTGGGCCTCGAAATGTGCCGTATAGCTCGATTTTTTGGCCCATAAATCGCGTCTTGTGACAGGGTTGCTTTTGCGGCTAGGTTGACGTTGTGCCGCGTGCGAATCGTACCATTTTGGCTGGGCATACCTATCATGTCACCCATCGGTGTCATGATCGCGCGTTTTTGCTGCGTTTTGCGCGCGATCGTCAGGCGTATCGCCATTGGGTGCGGGATTCGTTGCCGCGATGGGAGGTCGACCTGCTGACCTATTGCATCACAAGCAATCACGTTCATCTGCTGGTGAAGGCGACGGACACGGACCAACTCGCGGCTTTTATGCAGCGGGTGGCCGGCGGCATGGCGCAGGCGTACAACCTGCGGAAGCGTCGGAGTGGCGCATTTTGGTCGGATCGCTATCACGCGGCCATGGTTGAGGACGGCGAGCATCTTTGGCGGTGCATGCGCTACATTGATCTCAACATGGTGCGGGCCGGTCGCGTGGCACACCCGTCAGAATGGGAATGGACCGGCTGGGCCGAACTCATGGGCGAGCGAAAGCGCAACAAACTGCTGAACATGGATGCGCTCCTGGCCGCGCTCGACGTCTCCACCGCGGCGGAATTTCGCAAGCAACACAGGGACGCAATCGCTGACTCGCTTGCGCATGGCCCCGGCGTGCGTGAGCCTTGGTGGTCGGAATCGGTCGCCGTCGGGAGCGCCGAATTCACGGCGACTATTGAGCGTCGCCTCCGCGCCGACTACACCCGGCGACACCTCGAATCCAACCAAACCGACACGGGCCTCTGGACCATCCGCGAAACCGCCCAGATGCCGTATGGCCCATAAAACAGGACTAAAAATCGATCCATACGCCCGTTTCGGGCCATAAATTTGGCGCAAAAACTTGAGCTGCAACTTGTTATCAAGGTGCGACCCCGCAACCGACCCATAAATTTGGCGCAAAAACCTGAGCTGCAAATTGTTATCAAGGTGCGACCCCGCAACCGACAACAGTGGACGAAATAAAGGAGAAGCAAGATGACGAGATTCGCAGGAATGATTGCCGTGGCTTGTCTGATCGGAGCCCAAGTGGCTTCCGGGATTGATTACAAGAAGAACGTGATTTCCGGAGCCGGAGGTACAACCCGGTCCACGTTCCAGACGTTTTCTTCCAGCACGACCATCGGAGGATCAAACACGACGACCGTCACGTCGGGCACCTCTCCCAAAAGTTTTCGGTTCGAAGAATTCGATTGGAGCGATGGTCTTGGCCCGAAGAAGACGCTGGAGGAGCGCATCCGCGCGGCTGAACAGAGGCTGTACAAACTCTACTTCATGAGGGACGTGTGCCGTACGCTCGAAGACGAGATCACCATTACGTTCGAGAAGATGGATATTCGGGAGGTCATGAAGCAGGTCTCAAAGGTCAAGGGTGTGGACCTCCCTTTTGAAGTGCCCGACGGCACGTTCATCGTGGAGAAATCGGACGTTGCCGGAATGCCCACCGATGACTTCCTAAGCAGCGTGGCCAGCGTTTCAGGTTTGGTCCTGCAGTACGCTCCCGGCAAGCTTGTGTTCATCAAGCCAGAGAACAAGTGATCTTCCCCAAACAGGGCTAAGCCAAAGGTCGGACCACGACCGGAGCGTGAGGCCAAGGGCTGGGTTGGGTCGCACCACGGGTTTCTCTTGGGCATCAAGAGGCTGTGAAGGCGGGATGGGGTCGGAAGGGGGCCTGGACCCATTTTGGGCCCGAAAAATGGCCGGGGGCCACGGTCGGACCGCGACCGGGTTGGGTCGCCCGGGGATTTCCTGACGCGCACCTGATGGGACGCGTGGCGCGCGGGCGTATTCCGGCTGGACGCTGCGCGGTGGCGCCGGTATCACTAGCCGCTTATTGACGACTTGGGGACCTGCCATGGATGAATTGCTGCATTTGTTGAAACGCAACGCGCTCGAGACGCCGGAGAACCTGGCGAAGATGCTGAACCTCAGCGTCGACGAGGTGCGCCGCCGCATCGCGAACTACGAGAAGACCGGGATCATCCGCGGCTACCAGGCGGTGGTGAACGAGGACCAGCTCTCCCTCGGGCGCGTCACGGCGGTCATCGAGGTGAAGGTCACGCCGGAGCGCGAGGGCGGGTTCAATTCCGTCGCGGACCGGATCAGCAAGTTCCCCGAGGTCGAGTCGGTGTACCTGATGTCCGGCGCGTTCGACCTGCTGCTGTTCGTCAGCGGGCGCGACCTGAAGGAGGTCGCCTTCTTCGTGAGCGAGAAACTCGCCACGATCCGCGGCGTCATCTCCACGGCCACGCACTTCATGCTCAAGACCTACAAGGCGAACGGCGTGCTGATGGAGAGCGCGGAAGGTTCCGAGCGTCTCAAGGTGTCGCCGTAATCCGCGCCAGGGTCCCCTTTCCTCCCCACGGTTTCCCCCTATGAAGTCTTCCGGTTCCAGAATCGCCGCACACGTGCGCGACATCCCGCGCTCGGGCATCCGCGATTTTTTCGACATCGTCAGCACGATGAAGGACGTGATCAGCCTCGGCATCGGCGAGCCCGATTTCGACACGCCGTGGCACATCCGCGAGGCGTCGATCCACGCGCTGGAGCGCGGCGTGACGAGCTACACGTCCAACATGGGCCTGCTCTCGCTGCGCGAATCGATCGCGCGCTACGTCGCGCGCCACTACGGCGTCTCGTACAACCCGGCGACGGAGGTGCTGATCACGGTCGGCGTCAGTGAGGCGCTGGACCTCGCGCTGCGGGCGATCATCGAGCCGGGCGACGAGATCCTCTACCACGAGCCCTGCTACGTGTCCTACGCGCCGGTCGTCATTTTCGCGCACGGCAAGCCGGTGGCCGTGGAGACGCGCGCCGAGGACGGGTTCCGCCTGACGCGCGCTCAACTGGAGGCGAAGGTCACGCCGCGCACGAAGGCGCTGCTGCTCAATTTCCCGAACAACCCGACCGGCGCGACGCTGACGCCGGAGGACGTGCGCGACATCGCCGACTTCGCGGTGAAGCACGACCTGCTCGTCATCAGCGACGACATTTACGCCGAGCTGACGTACGACGGCACGCACACCTGCATCGCGTCGCTGCCGGGCATGAAGGAGCGCACGATTTTCCTGCACGGCTTCTCCAAGGCCTGGGCGATGACCGGGTTCCGCATGGGCTACGCCTGCGGATCGCCGGAGTTGATCGAGGCGATGATGAAGATCCACCAGTACACGATGCTGTGCGCGTCGATCATCAGCCAGGAAGCCGCCCGCGAGGCGCTGGAGCACCCCGAGACGGATGTCGAGGAGATGCGCGCCGAGTACCAGCGGCGCCGGAACTTCCTGCACCACTCGTTCCAGGAGATGGGCCTGCCCTGCCACCAGCCGCGCGGCGCGTTCTACGCGTTCCCGTCCATCGCGCACCTCGGCGTGACGTCGAAGGAGTTCGCGCTGGGCCTGCTCGACAAGGAAAAGGTCGCCGTCGTGCCCGGCACGGCCTTCGGCGCCTGCGGCGAGGGCTTCGTCCGCTGCGCGTATGCCACGAGCATGGACGAACTGCAGGAAGCCATGCGCCGGATTGCGCGATTTATCCACACGCTGCAGCCGTCCGCCCGCGCGCGCCCGCATACCGCGTGATCCCGCGCCAATCGGCGAAAAACCGGCGGCGCCCATATCTGCCCACACGGTTATCCACAGTCCGGCTGTCAACAGGTCAACAGCCCGCCGTGCGCGGCCCGCATCCGGCGTGTTGTGTAAGATGCTGACAGAGTTATAGTTGCGAATTAATCCTGTGCGAGGTTCCCGGGGGCTCGATCTTATCGACAGCCGCCGCCCGCGCCTGTGGATAACACATTCCGGCAAAAAAGCCGTTGCGGGAGAAGGAATAATGACTGCGTGTCGCGCGGAAACGCCGGCGCGGGATCAGCCTTCGGCTTTTCCGTTTTGCGCGTCCGCCAGCAGGCCGACGAGCCGGTCGAGGGAGGCTTGGATCAGGGCGAGTTCACCGCTGATTTGTTCGTGGCGCGCGGCGTCCAGTGCGCGCAATCGCTCCACGTGCGCAAGGCGTGCGGCGAGTTGGGCGGCTTCGGATTCCGGTTCGGCGGACGCCGCCTGCTCCACGGCGGCGGGTTCTTCCGGCGGGAGGGCGCCGGGCACGATGATTTCGGTCTGGCAGTCCGGGCACCGAACCACATAGCCCGCGCCCCGCACGTCGATGGCGAGGCTTTTGGTGCACTGGGGGCACTCGAAGATGATGTCTCCGGGCTGCAATTCGCCCGCAGTTGCCGCTCGGACTTCGTCCTGCACGATGGCTCCTTCCCTAAACAGACCGACTTTACAGTACGCTTTCCGGGGTGGGCTGAATAGCAGAAAGTGTGGCGGCCGGCAGGCGGAGGGTGAACGTGCTGCCGCGCCCCGGCGCGCTCGAAAGCTCCACGCGCCCGCCGTGGTTTTGCATCACATGTTTGACGATGGAGAGGCCCAGGCCCGTGCCGCCCAGCTTCCGGCTGCGCGACTTGTCCACGCGGTAGAAGCGCTCGAAGATCCGCTCGTGATGCTCCGGCGCGATGCCGGACCCCTGGTCGCGCACGTGCAGGCAGACGTCGTGGCCGCTCCGCTCCGCGCGGACAACAACCTCGGTGTGGGGGCCGCTGTATTTGATCGCATTGTCGATGAGGTTGATCAAGGCGCGCTGGAGCAGCACCGGGTGGGCGGAAACCATCAGGCCCGGCGTGGACTCGGCGCGCAACGTGATGTTCTTCTGGTTCGCGTCGGCGCTGCAAAGCTCCACGGCCGACGCGGCCAGCTCGGACGCATCCACCGGCTGCCGCTCCAGCGAGGCGCTTTCGGCGTCGTGCTCCAGGCGCGTCAACTCCAGCAGGTCGTCGATCAGCGTGCCGAGCTGCTCTGCCTGCCGCGCGATGATCTTCGTGAAGCGCTGCGCCTGTTCAGGTTCGAGCGGCTCGCCCGCCAGCGTCTCCGCGAAGCCTTTGATGGATGTGACGGGCGTCTTGAGTTCATGCGACGCGTTGGCAACGAATTCGCGCCGCGCGGTTTCCAGCTGGCGGATGCGCGTGACGTCGGTCAGCACGAGCAACACGCCCTTCACGCGGGAGCCCGACTTCAGCACGGTGCCGTGCACCTGCAGGTGGCGCTCGCGTCCGCCCAGCAACAGGACATCGCCCTCGACCACGCCCTCCTTGCTTTGCAGCGAGGAGCGCACCAGCTCGCCAAGCCGCGCGTTGCGGATCACCGCGAGCACCTCGCGCCCGCGCGCGGAGGCGAGGTCGAGGCCCAGCATCTGGATGGCGGCGCGGTTGGCGTCCACGAGCCGCTCGCGCGGGTCCACGACCAGCACACCTTCCGCCATGCTGTCGAAAATGGCGCGCTGCTCGGCGTGCAGCGCCTCGATCGTCCGCAATTTATCCTGAAGATTCAGCGCCATCGTCTGCACGGCGTTCGAGAGGGCGCGCATTTCCTGCGTGGTCGGCGTCGGCCACTCGACCTGCGTCTCGCCCGCGGCCTGGGCCTGCGCGGCGCGGCGCATCTGGTCCAGCGGGCGCGCGAGGTAGCGGGCGAGCAGGACGCTGACGCCCGTGGCAAGCAGCAGGAGCGCCACGAAGCCGGGCACGCCGGAGAAACCGGGCTGCGCGCGAAGCCATGTGAACAGCAGGGTCAGGGCGACCAGCGAGATCAGCAGCCGCCAGAATAAGGTGCGCCGGAACATGTAGCGCTCAAGGTGGTGGCGCCGACAACAATCCGCGCAGCGCAGGCAGCCAGAGGTAGGCCGTCGCATCGGCGGGCTGATCCGAAATCCCCTCGCGCCAGACCGGCACGTTGTCCGCGCCGCGGCCGATCAGTCCGTTCAGCGCGCCGGCATCCGTCCACAGCGCCCGCGCGGCGGGATTGTGACCGAGCCCTTCGCAGAGCTGCCGCGCCGCGGCCTCGCGCAGCGCGGCTTCGCCGGTTGCCTGCGCCCGCTCGGAGGCGACGACGGCGAGCGCGAGGCGGATGCCGGTCACGCCGCGATCGCCGCCCGACGCGGCGCGGCTGTAGTGGAGCAGGCGAAAGTGTTCCGGCGCCTCGAGACCGCGTCCATCCGCGCGCGGACGCGGCGGCGCCGCCGGGTCCAGCGCAACGGGAAACGCGCCGAACGGATGCAGGGCGCCGCCGGCGAGCAGGTACCCCCGCGTGAAGCGATCCAGCGCGACGCCGAGGTCCGTCTTGAGCGGTCCGGGGTCCAGCGCGCGCTCCAGCGCGATTAATCCGAGGTACACGCCGACGCGGCGGTCGCGCGCCCACTGGCCCGGCGCGAAGGTCGTGCGCGCCGCGTCGTGGAAGAAGTCGCCCTGCACATCGCCCTCCACCACGCGGTCGCGATCCAGCTGGCGGGCGAACAACTGCCGCGCGAGCTGCCCGGCGTCGTCGCGGTAGGTCTCGATGCGCGTGGCGCGATAGAGCTCGGCCGCCGCCCAGAGGCGTCCGCCCAGCTCCGGCACTTCGTCGTTCGCCTGCGCGGCCACCCGGGCATACACCTGTTCGGCCAGCGATTGCAGCTCCGCCGCGAGCGAGCGGCTGATGGAATCGCGGATCGGGCCGAGCGCGCGCGCCGCGCCCGCGGCGTAGGCGGCGAGTTCGGGCGCCGGGCGGCCGGGCATCGTGAGCAGGCCCGGCCCCGCGGCGCGCAGCCACATCGCGGCGCGCTCCAGGTCGAAGCGATACC
>CALKUH010000067.1 GCA_937996795.1 uncultured Verrucomicrobiota bacterium
CAGGGCCCGGGTCCGGTCGAAGGTGTACGGGATGTCGATCGTTACGTTGGTGGCGGAGCCGGAAGGCGGCAGGGCGTTGGTCACCACCGTGCCGTACGCGGTGTTGGTGCCGACCTCGACGCGCATCGTCGTCGGCAACCCGAGGGTGTTCACGCGGGCGGTGATGCGGACGACCGGTCGATCCAGCGCCGACTTGGCCGCGGCCGATTCGAGGACCAGCGCATCCGCCGAATTCGTGGACGTGTGCACGCTGACGTTGTCGATGCGGTAGGTCTGGCTGGTGGACTGCCCGGCGCGCGCCGCCCAGACCAGTCGATCGCCCGCCGCCGGGACGTAGTTGGTCATCGGCACGTTCGTGAACAGCATCGTCCCGTCCAGCATGACCGAGACGCCCTTGCCCTCGGCCCAGAACACGTGGAACGTGCGGCGGGTCGTGGAATTGGTGCCCCACGTCGCACCAGGATCAAGGTTCCGCGCCGTGATGAGAGCCGTTCCGTTGGCGATCAACCGCATGCCGGGGCTGAAGTCCGTCCCGGTGTGCACGCTGACGACGAGCCCCGTGCCGTAGCCGATGATGTCCTGCGCCCCGTTGGTGCCCACGAGGTTCGTGGCGCTCAAATTGCCGAGATTCAGCGAAAAGCCCGCTCCGGCGTTCGGGAAGTTGCCGAAGACCAGGGCGTCCCACCGGGCCGAGAAACTGCGGATCGGCTGGCCGGGGTCCAGGTCCGGCAGCAGGAGGGCCGCGCGCGTATCCGTCACATCGGCGCGCGTGAACTGGAGTTCCTTCACCGGGTTGGTCACCACGGAGGTCACCCCGGCGACGGACCAGGAAAGGGTCGCGCCGTTGCTGAGCGTCGTCGCGCCGGATGAATAACCCTCAAAGTTCTCGTCGTAGCTGCCGGCCCGCGCCGAGCAGGCGACAAGGGCGGCAACCAGCGCGCGCGCAAATAGTCGTTTCATCGATTCCTCTCTCGGTCCAATCCAGCGGGAAGGATTGCGAAGCTCGCGCCACCAAAGGGCGCCGCGGACCCACGCGGACACCGTCGTCCGCCCGGCCCGGAGCAGGGCACAACCTCTTGCGCGGCTACATGCCCCATGCCCGGATGCTTGTCAAACCGATCCGAGCCCCCTCTGTTCGTCCTCCTCCTCGTCCTCGAATGAGCTAACCACGAAAAACACGAACTACACGAAATCGGGATTCGCGCCCATTCGCGCTAATTCGCGGTAGTCCTCCTCGGAAAGCAATCGTGGATGGGGAGGGGAGAACCACGAATGGACACCAATGGACACGAATGGGGCGGAGGGATCCGAACCTGTAGCCGCGGTCGCTGACCGCGGACGACGGGAGGGAAGCCGAAGCCACACCTTCACCCCGTCATTCAATCCACGGATGCGAACGGGCCAGACGCAGCAGGGCGGCGTCCAACGTTTTGAGGCGGGCGCCGAGTCGCTCGGCGAGTTCCGGATATGCGGCGTCGTACGCGGTAAGCCGGTGTGTTTCGGCCCACCGGCGAATGCGCGGCAGGGTGACCCGGTTCGGTGCGGCCTCGGTTTGGATCGGCAGGGCAAGCAGCAGGGATTCCAGTCGCGCCGCATCGCCTTTCGGGATGCGGCCCGCGCGCTCCGCGAGGACGAGGACATTCTGGATTTCAAACCAGAAGAGCGCCGGCACGACCAGGGCGACCTTCCCGCCGATCGCGTCATCGAGCAGCGCATCGACCGCCGCCCCCTCGCGCTCCGAAAGCAGGCTTGCCGCAATCGCGGAGCAGTCCACGACGACGGTTTTCATGCGCCGCGTTGCCCGGTCTTGCGCCATGCATCAAGGTCGCGTGCCTTGATTTGATACGTCGCCCGAGCCTCGCGGATCAGCCGAAGCGCGACGGCGGCCCCCGCGTCGGTCGTCGCCTCAAGCGGCGCCAGCCGCGCCACCGGCCGCCCCTTGCGCGTGATCGTATAGCTGTGCCCCGTCTCGACATCCCGCAGCAATTCCGCGAAACGCGTCTTCGCCTCAAACGCCCCAATCTCGTCCGTCTTCATGCTGACACAATACCCATTGCAACCAGTCTGTCAACCAGTCGGTATTGACCGCCCCCTTCGTTTCGTCGTCCTCGATTCGGGGGACGAACCGCAGATGCCGCTGATTTCCCAGATAAAATTCGCGCCCATTCGCGCTAATTCGCGGAGGTACTCCTCGGAACGGGAACCGCGGATTAACGGATGGATTTCCCCTCTGCGATATCTGTGTTATCTGCGGTTAAAAAAGCGGAACCGCGGATGCCTCAGATTTCGCGGATGAAATTCGCGCAAAATCGCGGAAGTCCTCCTTCGAAGCGTAAACCGTGGATCGGGGGGACAACCACGAATGAACGCCAATTGCCACGAATGGGATCCGCCCCATCGTCCTCCTCCTCGTCGTCGTCCTCGATCCGGATAAATAAACCACGAAAAACACGAACCACACGAAAGGGGGGCACATCGAAAACAGCCCACCTGCAACGTGCAACCTGCACCCTGCATCGACTCGAATGGGGCGGAGCGCGCCGAACCTGTAGCCGCGGTCGCTGACCGCGGTGCAGGCCCGACAGGATGCCCGCAAAACACGCGAACGATGCGAAACGCACCCCGTCGGCCTCTGATTAAGAATCCATCCCCAAGACGAGAAGCATTCGTTGCAGCTGAACAGAGAATTGGGAATACTTGCCGACGAGAGCCACACGAAAATATCGCAAGGGTTGAATCAATGACGTTGGGATCAACCGTCCGCAGGCTACAAGCAGAGCATAGTCGCAAGCTGCGTGAGGCAAAAAAGAGGCAGCGTGAGCTGGAGCGGAGAGCCAAAGAGGCCGCGAAGTTATCGGCACTTGAGCAGGCGAGGCTCGATGTTGAGACTTACGAAAATGCCTTGGATGTCCTGCTGTCCGTGCATAAGGAGCCGCCAGAGGTGGTGGACTGGCGCTCTGTAGCAGCTTCGCTCCCGCCACATCCCCCAGTCCGGCGCGCATACCAAGAGACAAAGGCTCGGCAACGTTCGATAATCGCGACGGCCACAAAAATCGCCCCGGCCAGCATCGATGATGCCATCCAGATGGATGAACGGGAATACAGGGGGGCGATGGATGCGCACATCGAAGAGCTGAAAGATTGGGAAAGCGGGAAAAACTTGGCGAATCGGGTTATCGACGGAGACCCGGAAGCATACATCACCGCGATTGAAGAGATGGGGCCATTCGCGGAGCTTGCAGGTATAGGATCGTCGCTTCACTTCACCGTGTGTTCGGCTCGAGTCGTCGAGATCGTCCTAGACACCAATGGGAAGCAGGCGGTGCCTACAGAACAGAAAACGCTCACTTCATCAGGAAAGGTGTCGGTGCGACCGATGCCAAAGAGTCGGTTTGTGGAAATCTACCAAGACTATATTTGCGGAAGCATATTGCGCGTGGCGCGGGAAATGTTCGCATTGTTACCTGTAGAAACGTTGGTAATTACCGCAACGGCGGAATCGCTGGATGCAAGCACGGGACAAACGGGGGCTCGGCCCTTTTTGTCGGTGATAATTTCTCGGGAGACGCTAGCAAATTTGAATTTTGAGTTGCTTGATCCGTCTGACGCCATCATGGCGATGGTGCATCGGGGAGAACTCAAGGCATCGCGGAAAAATGGTGACTTCGAGTTTATCGTCCCCTTGACGAATGCTGATATCTCCAAACATAGCAGGCAGAGCGGCGTCGCCATGACCGCGCTTGTAGCGGAAGCCCGACGGCTGCGGGCGGATATGGTTCAGTGGGCGGAAAAGCGAATACCAGCCCCAGAGCGTGTCGATGTTGAAGATGGAGAAGAATCATGACGGTGCTGCTTGCGATCCTTTGCCTCGGTCTGTTTGGAGTAGCGGGCTACTTTTACATTCAGAATAAAAGACTCGAATCCGAACTGGCTAAATCGAGGAGCGAAATCGTTTCCGCCACACAAGAATGTGACCGTGTCCGCACAGAGACGGCGCTAGCCCTCGACGAAGCGCAGAAACTATTCGATGGCCAGGTGGCAGATCTTCGCGCTGAAGCGGAACGAATCCGAAAGCATTACGAAGCAGTGTGTCGAAATGCGATGGAAAGCGCACACGCTGAACTTAAGAAAGCGCGCGCCGATGCAGAGGAGTTGAAGCGATTCACTCAGCTGCGAGACGCGGAGAGCGACGTTCGGAAAACATTGGAAGCGGCCATTGCCGAGGCGGAATCATTAAGGTCGCAGGCTCAGGCCATTATGGAGCAAGCGCGAATAGCCGCGGAAGCGGAGAAGACCAAGGCTACAGAACGCGCGCGGATTATTTATGAGCAGGCGGACGCACGGCTGAATCAGGCTACCCAAGATGCAGGGAAAATCATCGCACAAGCCGAGAGCAAGGCGAAGGAAATCGGCGGCGACGCATACGACGCGCTGCGCGACAAACAGCTGCTGGAGCGCGCTGCCGAAGCAATGCGGAACATTGTGGAGGGATATGGAGATCGCTACATCATCCCTACACACAGTCTTCTCGATGATCTTGCGGTTGAGTTTGGTTACACTTCGGCGGGCGAATCGCTGAAATCGGCACGAGCGCAATCAAGGCGGATGGTGGAGCAGGGCGAGGCGGCAACATGCGACTATGTGGAGACCAATCGCAGAGAGACGGCAATCCGATTCGTAGTCGATGCGTTCAATGGGCGCGTTGATGCAATTCTGAGTCGGGTCAAGCGAGATAACCACGGCCAACTCGAGCAGGAAATCCGGGATGCATTCAGCCTGGTGAATCTTAACGGACAGGCATTTCGGAATGCCCGGATTCATGACGCGTATCTGAATGCCCGCCTCGACGAATTGAAGTGGGCCGTCGTGGTGCAGGAACTGGCGCGGAGACAGATGGAGGAACAGCGGGAGCTCAAGGCACGTATGCGTGATGAAGAGAAGGCCCGCCGGGAATACGAACTGCAAATGAAGCGAGCGGCGGCCGAGGAGGAAGCGAAGCGGAAGGCAATCGAAGAGAAGGAAATCGAGATGGCCGCTGTACGACAGGCATTGGAACGGGCGGCCGCGCATGAGCGGGCGCAGCTGGAGCAAAAACTCGCATCGATGCAGCAAACCAACGAGGGATTAAGGCAGGAGCTTGCGGCGGCTACGGAGAGAAAATTGACGATTGCTCAGCAGACGAAAACTGGAACGGTATACATCATATCGAATCTGGGTGCGTTCGGTGACGGCATCTACAAAATCGGGCAGACGCGCCGTCCTGATCCACAAGAGCGGATAGACGAGTTGGGCGATGCCAGTGTCCCGTTTGATTTCGACGTACACGCTTGGATCAAGAGTGACAACGCTCCAGCCCTGGAACATCGGCTTCAGCGACGATTTCTGTCGATGCAGGTCAACAAAGTGAATTCGCGCAAAGAGTTTTTTCGTGTGACGCTGAAAGAACTGCGCGAAGAAATTGATCGGTTGAGTGCGGCCGAACCGATGATGGTCACGCACTGGACGGAAACAGCGGCGGCGACACAGTACAGGGAAAGTTTGGATATTGAGGGTGATCCGCAAAAGCTACAGAAGTGGCTTGCGAGGCAGGAGGCCCTGTCGGATCGCGCTCTGAGGCTCAATCGGCTCAATTTGACAGAAGCGGATGTGACCGAAGCGGCCGAACCCGGACAAGAAGCGTAGCCATGACGACGGGCCAGCCTGCCGCCGAGAGGGCGATAGGATCGGTTCTTGGCGGCGGAAAACGGGTGCCTATGCGCACTCTTCGTGGCATTCTGGGCGCATGAAAAGAGCGGCGGCGGTGAAGTGGACGCGGGAGCATTTTCTGGTGGCGCTCAACCTGTACTGCAAGCTGCCGTTTGGGCAGTTGCACCGCAGGAATCCGATCATTGTCGAGGCGGCAGCGAAGATGGGGCGGTCGGCTAACAGCTTGGCGATGAAGCTGTGCAATTTTGCATCGCTCGATCCGGTGCAGCAGGCGCGTGGGATACGCGGGCTGCCGGGGGCGACCAAGCAGGATCGGGCGATGTGGAATGAGTTTCACGAAAACCTGCCCGTGCTGGCCCCGGAAAGCGAAAGCCTGCTGCACGATCTGTTCACGCGGGACGAGGCCAAGGAAGTCGATCTGCTTTCGCGCGACAAAATCCGCTTAGTAGCCCCGACAGGTCCCACCGAAGCGACGGCGAACGTCAAGGTGCGGCGCGGTCAGCAGTTTTTCCGTCAGGCCATTCTGAACGCCTACGATGTCCGGTGCTGCATCAGCGGCATCAACGCTCCGCGCCTCCTGGTGGCCAGCCACATCAAACCGTGGGGCAAATTCCCCGAAACCCGACTCGATCCGCGCAATGGCCTTTGCCTCTCCACGCTGCACGATGCCGCGTTCGATTCGGGGCTGATCACGCTGGACGACGATCTGAGCGTCGTGCTGAGCCGCCGCCTCAAGTCCTATTTCCCGCAATCCACGCTTGAGCAAAACTTCGTCCCCTTCGAGGGCCAGTGCATCCGCCTTCCGAATAAACTGGCGGAGCCTGACCGCGGCTATCTGCGCTATCACCGGGACGAGGTATTCAACTGCTAAGCAGTTCTTTCTAGAGATGAAACTGCCCGATCTGCTATGATGAACAAGTACCATGGAAATTGATCCCATTCGCATTCTAAAAGAGTCTGTTCGCCGCGTTCCGTCGATGCGCTACGCTATGGCTCTCGCAGGACTGCTTTCGGTGTTGGCCATTGGGTCGTTGTTCAAGTTAAGCCTCATTCAGGCTGGCGCGGGTGTCGTGGGTTGCCTCGTCTTGATGACGACAATGGTTGTGTTTGCCAAGCTCTCCAACGCCGCGCGCCCGGCATTCCGCGTCCCCGCTCTCTTGTTGCTGTGGGCGTCCGTCCTCTTGGTGATAGGGTCTGCTGGTCTGCTATGCTCTTCCATTTTCTTCGGACTTCCGCTGGACCTGCGTCCAAAACCAGCAAGCGATCCCTTGATGGCGACGAATATGTCGGACAACGTCAAAAATGATGATCCCGAATCTGTGCTGCTTTCCAATCATGTGACGCGGGTGGTGGAGAACATGCGTGTCTGGCGCAACCTGCCGACATCAACGCCACAAGGTGTAACGACTTGCCTTCGGCGGCAAGCCGGTATGGTGCAGAATTATCTTCGCATGAAATGCGACCGGGAGGCGTTCAGAACTTCCGGGCAATTCCGCGATATGGAGGCGGCTTTCGATAAGATGATAAAGTTGAGGGATTCGGTTGTAGAGGGCACTGACTGCTCTGGAGATATCCGTCGCCTTCTGCGCGAGCTTGCCTCGATAAGCGGCTCTTTGGATCAGATAAAGTCATCTACCGTCGCGCCATCTGGAGTGAGCTACCGGCTGAACGATATTTCATCCCGACTAACCAAGTGTATGCGAAAGTATGAAATCGCAGTTCTCGTCACAGAAAATACTGAGCGCGATGATTTTGAGGCATTGCACGCCGAAATGCTTGCGCTGAGAACGGCTCCGGAGCCGCACGAGTTATTCCGCGATCTCTTGCTTTACCTTGATGAGGGGTTCGGAATTAGCCTTTGAGGCCCCGCTTTGCGTTTGTGAGGGAGGGAGACTTTTCCTGTGCGGGTTCGCCGGGCATCCGACCGATGTGTCTGGTGACTGAGAGCGGAATCATCCGTGGGCTCGAAACGACGGCGAACGCGATTTCGAGGATGCGCTGACGGTAGAGGAATACGTCGCCGAGGTCCGCATCTTGCCGGATGGGTCGATCATCGATTTGTCAGGGCGCCGCTATTCGTGAACCGACCTTGGAATCTCTTCGCCCCCATGATTTAGGAGAATCTCCATATGGACCAACTCATTGCTGAATTCCTTCCTTACGCGATTTTCTTTGTGCTTTTTCCGGTGGTGGTGGCGGCGGTCAAGCGGTGGTTCAAGTCGCGGGGGAAGGGGCTTGTTGGCGAGTATGTGGTGAACTCGAAGCTTGAGCGGGAGCTGCCGGCGGGGGTGTATCACCTGATTCCGGGCCTGATGCTGCCGGTGGAGGGCGGGACGACGCAGATCGACCATGTGGTGGTGTCGCGTTACGGGATCTTCGTGATCGAGACGAAGGCGATGAAGGGGTGGATTTTCGGACAGGAGAACGAGGCCCGGTGGACGCAGAAATTTCCTCGCAAGAGTTATCCCTTCCAGAATCCGCTGCGCCAAAATCGCCTTCACACCAAAACCCTCAGCGACCTGACAGGGATTCCGCACCACTATTTCATCTCGCTGGTGGCCTTCAGCGGCGAGGCGGAATTCAAGACGCCGATGCCGCCGTCGGTGGTGCATATTCGCGACCTGGCGCGGGCGATTCTGGCGCATACGAACGTGCTGATTCAGGATGAGCGGGTGCCGGAGGTGGTGGCCGCGATCCGCGAATGGGCCGGCACGGTCGACGCGGAAACCCGCCGCAACCACGTCCGCAACCTGCAAGCCCGCCATCGGAATACCTCCGCCAATTAGCGCGAATGGGCGCGAATTTTATCTGTGGCATCTGCGGTTCCACTTTTTTGACCGCAGATAACACAGATATCGCAGAGAGGAGAAAGCTCTCATTAATCTGCTTAATCCGTTTAATCCGCGGTTTCCATTCCCGAGGAGTACTTCCGCGAATTTTCGCGAATGGGCGCGAATTTCATCTGTGAAATCCGTGGCATCTGCGGTTCGTCCTCCGGATTGAGGACGAGGACGGGGACGAGGAGGAGGCGGGGGCGGTCAGGGGGTGAACAGGTCGCAGATGTCGGCCCATTCGGCGTCCGGGTCGGCGGTGATGCGGGCGAGCGTTTCGTCGAAGGCCGTCCACAGGGCGTCGTTGCGCAGTTCGTAGGAGTGGCCCCAGAAGTAGAACACGCCGCCGCTGCGCGCGCGCTCGTAGCGGGTCCAGAAGTCGGGCGCGAGGAAATGGCAGGTGGGGTGGAAGGCCATCGGGTTCGCCGGCGGGTACGGGTGGTCCGCCGTGCCGACGGTGCGCGCATAGACGTGGCCCGCCTCGCGCACGGCGTCCATGACGGCGTCGTTGTAGGTGCCGTACGGGTAGGCGAACCCGGTCACCGGCTGCTGGAAGAGATCCTGCAGCTGTTTGCGTCCGTCGACAACTTCGCGCCGCGCCTGCTCGATGGGAATCTGTTCCAGGTGCGGATGGCTGACCGTGTGGTTCGCGATCGTGAAGCCGGCGTAGACCGTGGTGAGGTTCGCGCGCGGGATCCGTCGCACGGTGTTCCCTTTATAGTTCCAGTCGCCCGACGCCTCGTCCTTGTGCAGGCCCGGGTTGAGGTTGAACGTCGCCTTCGCGCCGTGTTTGCGCAGGAGGTCGACCAGCCGGACATCGCTTTCCACCCCGTCGTCCCAACAGTGCACCACGCGCATCGGATTCATGCCGCCAGCATGCGGACGCGCGGGGGCATTTCAATGGAAAAAGGGCGCAAGATCGGGCGGTGAAAATTTGCCGGATCGGTGTATGATGGGCGGCTATGACATTTCGCGTCGTCCTTCTGCTGGGCCTGCTCGCGGGGTGGGCCGTTTTTCCTGTGCGGGCCGGTGACCCGGCGCGGGAGGGGGGCGGGAAGCCCGCCGCGCTGGCGGAACCGGAGGCGCATCCGGAATTTCTCCTCGTGGGCTATCGCAAAGGCACCGCGGTGTCCGCCCGGCAGGCGTCGCATGCGGCGGCGGGCGCGGAGGTGGTGCGCTCCTTCAAACACGTGCCGGTGGACGTGGTGCGCGTGGCGAAAAAGGCGCGCCGTTCCGCGGCGGAGCGCGCGTATCGCGCACGGCCCGAGGTCCGCTACGTCGAGCCCAACTACCGGCTGCGAAAGCAGACGATCCCGAACGACCCGCGTTTCGGCGACCTCTGGGGGCTGCGCAACACGGGGCAGGCGGGCGGCACGGCGGGCGCGGACATCGCGGTGACGAATGTGTGGGCGACGATGGGGACGGGCAGCACGAACGTCATCGTCGCGATCATCGACACGGGCATCGACTACACGCACCCGGACCTGGTGGGCAACGTGTGGAGCAATGCCGGGGAGCTCGCGGGCAACGGCCTCGACGACGACGGGAACGGGATCGTGGATGACGTGCATGGCGCGCGCTGGACCGGTGGCAGCGGCGCGCCGACGAGCGGCAATCCGATGGACGGCGACGGGCACGGCACCCACGTCGCGGGCACGATCGGCGGGTTCGGCAACAACGCCGTCGGCGTCGCGGGCGTGAACTGGCGCGTGCGGTTGATGGCGCTGAAATTCCTCGACGACAGCGGCTCGGGCTATACCGCGGACGCCGTGTCGGCCATCGACTACGCCATCGACAAGGGCGCGCACCTGTCCAACAACTCGTGGGGCGGGGGCGGCTATTCGCAGGCGCTCAAGGACGCGATCGACGCGGCGGGCGCGGCGAACCAGCTCTTCATCGCCGCCGCCGGCAACAGCGGCACGGACAACGACTCGATCCCGAGCTACCCCGCGGGCTACGACAGCGCGAACATCGTCGCGGTGGCCAGCAGCGACCGCAACGACCAGCGCTCCTCGTTCAGCTCCTACGGGCGCACGACGGTGGACCTCGCCGCGCCGGGCAGCGACATCTGGAGCAGCACGCCGGGCAACAATTACGAATCCTACAGCGGCACGTCGATGGCCACGCCGCATGTCGCCGGCGCGGCGGCGCTGCTGCTGAGCCTGTACCCGGGCACGTCGTGGGAGACGCTCAAGGGATGGCTGCTCGACGGCGCGAAGCGGCTCGGTCCGTGGACCGGCTGGACGCTGACGGGCGGTCGGCTGCAGGTGTCCGAAAGCGCGCGCATCGCGGGCCTGCCCGCTGGCGCGGACCCTGTGTGGTCGTTCACCGCCGCGAGTGCGGCCGGATCCAACACGGTATCGCTCGCGTGGCTGGCCCCCGCCGGCCCGAGCTTCAACCACGTGATCATCCGGCGCGGGACGAACGTGTTCCCCGCGTCCTGGACGGAGGGTACGCTGGTGTACAGCGGCGTCGTGGAGCAGGCGGAGGACGGGCCGCTGGCGCTGGGCGACCGCGCGTTCTACACCGCGTGGGTGGCGCACGAGTCCGGCACGAACCTCGTGTACTCCGCGCCCGCCCATGCCTCCACGCGCGTGGGCGGCGAGCCGGACGACTTCTTCACCGAACACTTCACCGCGAGCGACAACGATCTCGCGAACCGCACACTGACACTCGTGCCGGAGGCGTCGCTGAATCGCTATGCGGCGTACATGGACGCCGCGACGTCGTTCCCGACCGATCCCGCGGGCGGCACGGCGCTCTCGCTCGGCGACGACAGCTTCGCGACCGTGTCGCTCGGCGGCGGCGCGACGGTGCCGTTCTTCGGCGCCGACTACGGGGCGTTTCATGTCGGCGCGAACGGCTACATCACCTTCGACAGCGGCGACACGGGGTACATCGAGAGCCTCGCGGCGCATTTCGGCCGTCTGCGCGTGTCCGCGCTGTTCACCGACCTGAATCCGTCGGCCGGCGGCACGGTGTCGTGGAGGCAACTCGCCGATCGCGCGGTGGTGACGTACGAGAACGTGGTCGAGTACGGCGCGAGCAGCGAAAACAGTTTCCAGGTCGAGCTGTTCTTCAACGGCGTCATCCGCATCACCTGGCTCGCGCTTTCCGTGACGGACGGGCTTGCGGGGATCGCGGACGGGCAGGGGATTCCCTCGAATTTCGTGGAGAGCGACCTGACCGCCTATCCGCCGTTCGACGACCTGCGGATCGCGCCGGCGCTGGGGTATGCGGCGAGCGGTGTGGAGGGCGGGCCGTTCCTGCCGACGAATTTCGTGTATGCGATCACCAACGCCGGTTCGGTTTCGCTGGATTGGACGGCGTCGGGCGCGACGTCGTGGATCAGCGTGGCGGCGGGCGGCGGCACGCTGGCGCCCGGCGCGACGGACGCCGTTTCGGTCTCGATTGATGCGGATGCGGACACGCTGCCGTACGGGCTCTACGACTCGCTCGTGCGGTTCAGCAATTCCGTGTCCGGCCAGGTGCAGTCGCGTCCCGTGACGCTGGCGATCGCGCGCCCGGGTGTGACGGCGCTGTACCGGGCGGAGGGCGTTGTCGGCGCGCAACCCGTGCTGACCGCGCTGCAGCGCCTCGGCTATGCGGTGACCGTGGCCGCGTCGTGGACCGAGTTCAACGGCCTGCTGGCGAGCAACACCTACCTGCTCGCGGTGGCGCTCAACCACGCCAGCGCGACAAACGGCGTCGACCTGAACGCGGTGTCCAACCACCTCGCCGCGGGCCGCCGCGCGCTGGTGGTGGACGCCTCGAAGTCTGCGCCGGTCGGCGCGTTGCTGCACGCGGTGTATGAAGGGGTGGACAACCAGAACCCGGTGTACATCACGGACCCCGAGCTGTCGTTCGGCGTGACGAATCCGCTGCCGCTGCAAAACGCGGGCTACACGCGGTGGTCGTGGGGCGCGACGCCGACGGGCAGCGCCGAGTCGCTCGCCGAATTCCCGGCGGGCGCGTCCGCGGTGGTCTGGGGCAACGGCGGGCGCAGCGCGCTCGTGAACTTCACGGCGGACGCCGTGTCCGGCGACAGCGGCGCACGCTTCTTCGAAAATCTGCTGCAACTCGTCGAAAACGGCGGCGATGCGCTCGCGGTCTCCCCGTCGGGCCTCTGGTCCGCGTCGGGCTACGAGGGCGGCCCGTTCGCGCCGTCCAACCGCGTGTTCACGCTGGAGAATGTCGGCGCCGCGCCGCTGGCGTGGACGGCGGGCGGGCCGTCGAACTGGGTGAGTTTCAGCGCGAGCGGCGGCCTGCTCGACGCGGGCGGCGCGACGACGGTGACGGCCACGCTGAATGCCCAGGCCGATGCGCTGTCACCGGGGCTGTACCTGCAGACGCTGGTCATCAGCAACAGCGCGTCCGGCAAGCGCGTCAACCGGAGCGTCGCGCTGAACGTGCTCGCGATCCCCGGCGAGATCGACGTCTCCGATTCCGTCGCCCCGACGAATGACCGCGCGGTGCTGTTCGGCGAGCGGATTGTCGGCCAGTCCGTGACGGCGACGGTGACGATCCACAACGTGGACAGCCAATACGGCCTCACGGTCAATAGCATCGTGCTGCTGTCGGCCGCGGTGAGCAACCTGGGGTCGTCCGCCGCGGCGGAGGCCGCGCCGCCGCCCCCCGCGCGCGAGCGGGCGCCGCATCATCCGCGCGTGCTGCTGGTCGGTTTTGAACCGGGCTTCGATGCGACGGCGCGCGACGCGGTGCACGCGCGCTCCGGCGCGCAGCGCGTCCGCTCGTTTTCGCGGATTGCCGTTGATGTCGTGCGGTTCGACAAGGACGGCGCGCTCGGCGCGGCGCTGGCGGCGTACCGGGCGGAGCCGGGCGTGCGGTTCGCCGAGTTGAACTACACCGTGCAGACCCGCGCGCTCCCGAACGATCCGCGCTTCGCGGAATTGTGGGGCCTGCGCAACACGGGGCAGACCGGCGGCACCGCGGGGGCCGACGTGCGGGCCGTCACGGCGTGGGACTATGCGACCGGCAGCACGAATGTCGTGGTGGGCATCATCGACACCGGCATCGATTACACGCACCCGGACCTGCTCGGCAACCTGTGGGTGAATCCCGGCGAAATCGCGGGCAACAGCATCGACGACGACGCAAACGGGATTGTGGATGACGTGTACGGCGCGCGCTGGACCGACGGCACGGGCGTGCCGACCTCGGGCGACCCGATGGACGGCAACCAGCACGGCACGCACTGCGCCGGCACGATCGGCGCTGTCGGCGACAACGGCGCGGGTGTGGCGGGCGTGAACTGGCGCGTGCGGATGATGGCGCTGAAATTCCTGAGCGACGCCGGGTCCGGCTACATCGCCGACGCCATCGCGGCGCTGGAGTATGCGATCGCGCGCGGCGCGGACCTCACCAGCAACTCGTGGGGCGGGGGCGGGTTCTCGCAGGCGATGAAGGACATGATCGACGCGGCGGCCGCGGCGAACCAGTTGTTCGTAGTGGCCGCCGGCAATTCGGCGTCGGACAACGACGTGATCCCGCAGTATCCGGCGAACTACGAGAGCGCGAACGTCATCGCCGTCGCGAGCAGCGACCACCACGACGAACGCTCCTCGTTCAGTTGCTTCGGGCGCACGACGGTGGACCTCGCCGCGCCGGGATCGTCCATCCTGAGCACCGTGCCGGGCGGCGAGTACGCCTTGTTGAGCGGCACCTCCATGGCGACGCCGCATGTCGCGGGCGCGGCGGCCTTGCTGTTGTCGCTGAACCCGGGCGCGCCGTTTGCGGAGCTCAAGCGGGCGTTGATGCAGGGGGCGGACGTGCTGCCGGCGTGGTCCGACCTGACGGTGGCGGGCGGGCGGCTCAACCTGATGGGCGCGATAGAAAAACTGAATCCGAACTTCCGCCTCGCCGGCATGCCCGCGCTGCCCGCGGTGATTCCGCCCGGCGGGTCCGTCTCGTTCACCGTGACCTATCAGCCGGTGGAGGCGGGCGTGCACAGCGGTCATGTACGCATCATCAGCAACGACGCCGCGTCGCCCACGGTCGATGTCGCCGTCGCGGGCAGCGCCGTAAATGACGCGCTCGAAATTTCTCCCTCGTCCTCGTTCCTCGCGGAGGGTCCGCCCGGCGGCCCGTTCACGCCCACGCAGCAGGTGTACGTCCTGACGAACACCGGCGTATCCGCGTTGTCGTGGAACGCCTCGGCGACGGGCAGCTGGTATGCGATTTCGCCCGCGAGCGGCACGCTCGACGCCGGGGCTGCGACGACGGTTGTCCTCACGATTGAGTCCGCGGCGAACGCGCTGACCAACGGGTTCTATGTGTCCACGCTGGTGTTCAGCAACGCGACCAGCGGCGTCACGAAGTCGCGCGCCATCCAGTTGCGCGTGGAGCCGCGCCTGTGCGAGGCGGTGGATGCCTGCGGCTTCACGTGGACTTCCGGCGGAAGTGCGCGGTGGCTCAGCCAGACGAATGTGACCCACGACGGGCAGGATGCGGCGCAGAGCGCGGACATCGGCGAGGGGCAGCTCAGTTGGATCGAGACCACGATCACCGGTCCCGGCGAGCTGTCGTTCTGGTGGAAGGTGTCGTCCGAGGCCGGGTGGGATTTCCTGCGGGTGAGCGTGAACGGCAGCGAGGTCCAAAACATCACCGGCGAGGTGGACTGGCAGTTCCGCACGCTCGAGCTGGGCGCCGGTTCCAACACCGTCCGCTGGAGTTACACGAAGGACGAGATCATCAGCGAAGGCGCGGATCTCGCGTGGCTGGACCAGGTGGCGTTCATCGGCGATTCGTTCGTGGTGACGCCCAGCGAGCCCAGCGTGTTTGAAGGGCCGCCGGGCGGACCGTTCGAGCCGGCCGGCCACACACTGTGGCTCATCAATCCGGGCACGGGCGAGGTGGCATGGACCGCGACGGCGGGGACGAACTGGTTCAGCGTTGCGCCGGGTAGCGGCGTGGTCCCTGCGGGAGGCACGAACAGCGTCACGATCGCGCTGGCCGCGCCCGCGAATGCGATGCCCAACGGCACGCATCTCGCGCCGTTGCTCGTGAGCAACGCCGCCTCCGGACTGGTGCGCACGCGCTGGGTCCAGTTGGCGGTCAGTCCGTTGATCTGCGACGCGCTCGATGCGTGCGCGCTCACGTGGACGCGCGGCGGGACGGCGGAGTGGTTCGGCCAGTCCTCCGTCACGCACGACGGCGTGGACGCGGGACAGAGCGGCGAGATGGGGGATGGCGCGGAGTCCTGGATCGAGACGAGTGTGACCGGGCCCGGCCTGCTGACGTTCTGGTGGAAGGTGTCGTCGGAGGGGGGATGGGATTATCTGCAGTTCCACCTCGACGGCGTCCTGCGCGACGAGCGGTCCGGCGAGGTGGATTGGGAGCCGATGTCCGTCGAGATCGGTCCCGGCGAACACACGCTGCGCTGGCGCTATGCGAAGGATGCGTATGTCGCGGAGGGCGTGGACGCGGGCTGGCTCGATGAGGTCCGCTACCTGCGTTTCGTGTACGGGCCCGCGGACGACCATGCGGGGAACTACGGGAGCCCCGGCTCGAATTTCGTGAACGGCGCAAATGAAGGCGCCGGCTTCCGCCCGTGGGAGATCGCCCTCGGCGCGGGCGCGAGCGCCGTGCTCGGCTCGTCGACGGACAGCTCGGGCAACATCAATTCCGCGAACGGCCAGTCCTTCCGGTTCTACGGCGGCAACGGCACGTATGTGGATGCGATCCGTCCGTTCGTATCGCCGCTGCGGTCCGGCGACGTGTTCCGCGCGACCCTGGCTTACAACTGGAACGGCGGCGCCCGCGGCCTGAGTCTGCTTGCGGAAAACGGCGTCGAGTTGTGCAACGTCAACTTCGGCGGGAGCGACGTGTTGAGCTTCAAGTGGGGGAATGGCAGCACCATCAACCTGTCCTCCAACTATTCCG
This sequence comes from uncultured Verrucomicrobiota bacterium, assembly GCA_937996795.1. GTDB lineage: Bacteria > Verrucomicrobiota > Kiritimatiellia > CAIVKH01 > CAIVKH01 > JAMLJG01. Next base: position 16,440 of record CALKUH010000067.1, read on the forward strand.
CCACCGCCGTGTTGCAGGTCGCCGCCACCGCGCTCGGCGGGAACCAGATGCGCGTGGAGCTGCTGCGCAACGACGGATTCACCACGAACTTCACGTCGTCCGGCCTGGCCGCCCCCGCCGCGTGGGTGAAGTTCTACAATGGCGGGCATCCCGCCAATAACCTGAACTACGCGCTGCACGCCAATGGGCTCCAGATCCAGCGCTCCAACGCCTACGACGTCGATGGCGACGGGTTGCCCGATTGGTGGGAAGTGAAGCATTTCGGCACGCCGACCAACGGGTATCCCTCCGACGCCGCGGCCGGCCCGTTCACGGTGGGAGAGGCGTGGGTTGCGGATCTGGACCCCGCGAATCCGTCGTCCGAACTGCCCGGCTTCGACGCCGCGCAAACGGTGACCAACGGCATGCGGATCGTCATCGACCCGACCTCCACCGCGCGCGTCTATCGCGTGCTCGGCCACACCAACCTGCTCGCCCCGCCGCCGGACTGGTCGGTGCAGGGCCCCGAACAAACCGGCACCGGCGCCGCGCTCATCTTCACCGTGACCAACGACGCCCCCGCCCGTACGTTCCGCACCGGCATCCGCATTCCGTGACGAGCGGATCTTCCGTTTTCCCGTCTTCCGTCTGCCGTTCCCGGCGGGTATCTTGAGCCCCATGCGGAAACTGCTCCTGGGGGGATGCATCGCCGCCGCGCTGGCGTGCGTCGCGCGCGGCGGAGGCGGTCCGCTTAACACCCTCATCGTGATCAACGACTTCAGCCCGCTCTCGCAGGAGGTCGGCCTGCGCTACGCGCGCGCGCGCGGCATCCCGGAGTCCCGGCTTTTCCATGTGTACACGTCGCACACGAACACCATCCCCATCGCCGCGTGGAGCAACGAGCTGCGAAACCCGATCCTCGACGCCCTCACGACGCCGCCTTTGAGCAACGTCATCGACACCGTGGTCTTCGCGCCCGACCTGCCGTTCCGCGTGTCGGCCGCGGACGATCCGCAGAACCTGTGGGCCTCGCTGACCGCGTGCATGTATTACGACTTCTACGCCTCGACCAACGCGTTCGCCGTGGGCTGCCAGCTGAATCCAAACAGCGCGAACGCCTACTACAAGTCCGACCGGGCCTTCCAGCGCGCGTTGACGCCGGGCGGGCGCTATCTGGTGAGCGCGCTGCTCACGGGCGCGAATGGCGATGAAGCACGGAGGCTGGCGGAGCGCACGGCGGCGGCGGATTACAGCGCGCCCACGGGCAGCATTCACCTGCTGCGCACGTCCGACGGGTTGCGCAGCGTGCGCTGGCTGAACCACGAGGAGGCCGATTTCCGCAGCCGCCTGCAGGGGCGCGCGAATACATGGTTTTTGAGCACGGCGGACGCGGTGCCGGCGACGAACAACGTGCTCGGCTACATGACCGGCGCGATGAACGTGGGTGACGTCGGGTCACACGACTATCTGCCCGGCGCATATGCGGACCACCTGACCTCGTTCGGCGGGATCCTCTTTGGCTCGAACCCGCAGATGCGGATCACCGACTGGCTTCGCGCCGGTGCCGGCGGATCGAGCGGCACGGTCGTCGAGCCGTGCGCCTACACGGAGAAATTCGCCGACCCGTTACTCTACGCGTGGTACGAGCGCGGCTTTTCGCTCGGCGAGGCGTATTTTATGTCGATCCGGAATCCCTACCAGAACCTGTTCACCGGCGATCCGCTGTTGCAGCCGTACGCGCGGCCGGCGGCCGTCAGTGTGGCGGGCGTGACGAACGGGGCTGTGGTGTCGGGCGTGGTGACCTTGCAGGTGGCTGCGGTCGCCTCGGACACGAACCGCCCTGTTGCGCGGGTTGCGCTCTTCCGGGACGAAGGCGAATTCGTTGCTGAAACGAACGCGGGTATCGCGCCGGGCAACCTTTTCCAGATCGTGCTCAATACGCGCACGGTGGAGCACGTCGCGGTCGCGGGCGACACGCTGTTCTCGGTGGCCTCGAATCTCGCCGCCGCCGTGAACGATGCAAACAGCTCGGGCCCGCCGCCGAACCGGATTCCCTTTCGCGCCACGAATCTCGGTGACAGCGTACAGATCACGTGGACGAATTTCGGCCTGTCCGGCGCGGGACAGGCCATCCGCGCGGAAGCATTGCAGGGCACGGCATCCGTGCTCCGCGCGCGCGCATGGGCGGCGATGACAAACTTCATGGACCCGGCCCATCCCGCGCACGAGGTGCTGGAACTCAACGGAATGAGCACGACCGGCGACACGCTCACCACGGTGATCACGCTGACCAACGGCGTGGTTGTGACCAATAGCGTGGTCGCGAGCGGTGTGCTGAATGCCTACACACTCCTCGCTCAGTTGCAGGCGGCGATTAATGCCGAGCCGCTGCTGCAAGGCGCAGACGGCGTGCGTGCGGCCTATTTGCAACGTCTGAATTCCTTCGACACATTCGCCCGGTTGGTTGTGGAGGCGCGCACGCCGGGTCCCGGGGGTGTCTCGAATTATATCGTCTACACGATTGCCACAAACCAAGGGTCCTCTCTAGCGGTATCAGACAGTTTTGATGATATTTTCGATGACAACGAGCAGGTGATGCGTCCGCGCGCGCTGGTGCGGCTGGCGGAGGGCGCGACGAATCTCGTCCTGCACGCCGTGCTCGATACAACCGGCCTGCCCAATGGCCCGCTTCGGTTGGATGCCGTGGCGCTGGAGGGCAGCGCCGTGCGCGCGCAGGGGCGCGCGCGGATCGACGCGATCGTAAGCAATCATGCGATGCGCTGCGAGTGGGTGAGTCCGCCGTCGCTCCGGCACGTCCTGCGCGGCGTGGTGGTCACGAGCGAGGTGGCGGTGGTGGATCCCGTGGGGGCGGTGACGCAGGTCACGTTTTTCGTGGAGGGCAAGTGGGCCGGCAGCACGACGACCCCGCCGTATCGGCTGGCGTGGCCGACCACCAATCGTGCGGTGGGGGCGATCCACCTGCAGGCGCGCGCGGACACGGATGCCGGCGCGTCGGCGCGCACCGGGTTGCGGCCGCTGGTGATCTACACCGATGAGGATGGCGATGGCGTTTCCGACCAGTGGGAATTCGACCGGCTGGGCAGCGCGACGAATTACGCGGGCGGCGCGGATCCGGATGCCGATGGATTCGACAACCGGGCTGAGTTCCTCGCCGATACGGACCCGCTGGATCCCGTGTCGTTCCTGCGCATCGGGACGATGTCCACGGCCACGAATCCGGCCCCGTTCCAGTTTTCGTTTGAAAGCCGGACGACGCGCGTCTACCGCGTGGGCTATCTCGATGCGACACTCGATGCCGTCTGGTCCGCCACATCGAATACGTTCGCCGGGACGGGCGCGGCGGTCAACTGGCTCGACACGCCGACCAACGCGCCGCCCGCCACCAACGCGCTGCGCGCCTACCGCATCGAAACCATCCTGCCGTAGAACCTCGGATGGGGTTATCGCGCCTGGTCCAGGCGCGAGATGACTTCGGGCCAGCCCGGAACCTGCTCGACCTCCCACGTGACCGTCCGGGCGCGTCCGATCTTCTGGGTATCGCGCATCGCGGCCAGATGCGCGCCATTGTTCCGGAAGGCCTTCATCGCCTCGGCATTCTCCCAGACCGTCAAGGTGCGCCAGCCGGGATGAAAGTCGAAGGCGACCAGCCCCGGGGACGCGGCCAGTTGTTTGCGCACGCGCCAGATGTGGACCAACAGGCGCAGCAGACCGAGCGGCCCGCGCACGGTAATCTGCGTCGTGGAGGCGATCATGCGAGGGGCGGTGGCTGCGTGCGGGGTTGCTCGAAGAGCTGTTGGACCGATGCCTTTGTCAGGACGATCAGGGTGAAGACGCCCAGGATCGTTCCGAACGGCATCAGCATGCACTCGATGCCCGCGATGACGATGCAGAAAACGCGCGATTTCCGCTGTGCCAGCTTGCGGCCGGCGACCACCATGCAGAAGGCCAGCGCCCAACCGGCGAGCACGAAGAGCCCGCCCATGACGGCGAATATCCAGCCCACCAGCACTGGAGGCTCGGGGGCGTCCGCCGTGCCTAGTTTGCCGCTGATCATCAACAGGCCGATGGTTACATGGATGAGCGGAAAGCAGGAAAACAGCGCCGTCAGTCCGCCGACCACGTAGTGGAAGATGGACAGCAGCTTGAGATGATTCAGGTCTTCATTCATGGCGGATCGGTGAGGGTGAGTGTGCCAAGGACGACGCGGCGGTCGCGTCCGTGCTCCTGGTCCGGCGCGACGCGGATGTTCGTGCGCATGTGGTAGAGGCCCAAGAGGAGTTGATACTCGCCGGGCGGCAGGTCGAGCGGGCCGAGGTCCTGGACGGGCTGCGGGCCGCCCCGGTGCGAGGGAATGCTGACCAGGCGGATGTCGCGGGCGAAGACCTGTTTCCGGTTGGCATCGAGCACATGGATGAACGCGGAGTAGTCGGCGAGGATCTCGCGGGCGCCGGGCATGGTGTCCAGTTGCATCCGTACGACCAGCGGCGCGCCGCGTGTGAGTTGCTTGGGTGCTTCGACGTTGCCGAGCACCCAGCGCTCCCCGCCGAAGGCGAACTGCGGCGCCCATTCGGGCGGCGCAGTTGTCGCCGGTTCAAATGGCAGCGCCTCCAGCGGGCGGATGCGCCACGGGAGCGGCGCGTCGGCGGCGCGCGCTACCTCAAGCGAGAGGCCGGTGAAGAGGAAGCCGGACGGGTGCGTCCACTCGGCGCGCCAGCGCCCGTCGCGCCACACCAGCGGGATTTGTTGCGCGCGGGCCGGGTGGTTCAGGAGCGAGTCGTCCACATGGAGCGTCATCGGCGGCGCTTCGCGCGGGGCGTCCACCTCGAACGCATAGCGCCCCGGCATGAGGCACGTCTGGCGTTTGAGCGCAACGCGGCCTTCCGTCGGTTGGCGAATCCCGTCGATGAAGCGCGCGCGCGCGAGTTTGCGGTCGCGGCGCTCCGGGTCGGGTGTGACGGCCGGGACCTCGCCGACGCGCAGCAGCACGGGCGCCCCGCGCGTGCGCGCCGACAACCAGAAGCGTCGCGCTTCCGTGCCATCGCGGACGAACGTCGTGCCCGATTCAGCGCGGACAATAATCGACGTGTGTGAACCGGGCGTGAGGCGGATGTCCTGGTCGGCGCCATCGATGCAGAGGCGCACCTCCGCGTCGCGCGATCCGGCGTAGATCGTAATGGGAAGGCTTTCGCGTGCGGCGCGGGTGATGATCCCGCGTGAAATCCATTCGCCCGGCGTCAGCGTGACCATGCGCGATTCGCGCGGGAAGGCGGGCAGGTCCGCAAACATCCAATCGTTGCCCAGCGGCCACGGCGTGGCGGGCAGCGCGTCGTCGGGGTGCGCCGTCCAGTCCCGCGCATCGGCCAGCCGGACGGCCGCCGGTTTGTTGCGGAACACCGCGAGATTGGCCGGTTCCACGACCAACGTCGCGAGCACGTCTGCGCGGCGCGCGGCGGGGGCGGAATCCAGCAGTTGTTCCCGCATGCGGATCGCGATGTTGCGCGTGTCCTCCCGTCCCCAGAACGTCCATTCGTTGCTCTGCTGGAAGGCGTATTCCACGGCTGCGCCGAGCAGCAACACCGGCAGGGCGTAGCGGAGGGGCGCGGACGTCGCGCGCCACAGCAGGGCGGCGCCGAGCAGGAGCGGCAGCAGCAGGAAGCTGAAGTGGAACGGTTGCAGTTCCGGCTTTCCGGCGAGCGCCAGCACGAGCACGGCGAACGGCATGGCGATGAGCGCCGCATCCCATACGCGTTCCTGCTCGCGCGCGGCGCGCAGTCGCCACAGGGCCAGGCCCGCGCCGCCCAGGCCCAGCGCGAGCGCGCCCAGACCCAGCGCGTGGATCGCGACGGGGATGTTGCCCGAGAGGCTGATCCACAGGCGGCGGTGCAGCGGCTGTTCGAAGAACGACGGGTCCACGCCGAATTTCTGGATGTAGCCGAAATTCAAGCCGATGTTTTCCAGGGTCTTGTCGAAGTCGATGAATACATGCGGCGTGAGCAGCGCGAAGCCCGCCAGCGCTCCCGCCGCGGTGAGTCCGCCGAGGCGGAAGCGTTCACGCCACGCGATCGGCGCGAAGAGCAGGAAGAGGCCCGGCGTGAGCCCGCCGAGCACGCCGTGGTATTTGCAGGCAAAGGCGAGGCCCAGCGCGAAGCCGCTGGCGAAGAAGAGTCGCCCGCGCGGCGCGCCGTCCCGCGCATGGGCGAACGCCGCGAGCGCCAGCATCACGAACAGGTCCGGCCCCACATCGCCGCTCGCGCAGTGCGTCACCGTGCTCAAAATCGGCGCGAGCGCGCCCAGCAGCAGCCACGCGTGGCGCTGCAGCGGCGGCACGCGCAGGCGGGCTAGCGTCCACGCGAACAGGCCCCACGCGAGCAAACTGTAGAGGACGCGCAGCGCGCGGCAGATGTAGTACAACGTGCCGACGGTCGGGATCGCGGGCAGGTCGAGGGACGGCTGCAGGCTGTGCAGGACGGCGCGAACGGCGGGGTAGGTCGCGCGGATCAGCCACTCGTCCACATGGTTCAGGCCGTACGGATAGCCGTCGTAGGCGAGGGAGCCCGTGTACCACAGGTAATGCCCGCGCAGGTAGTTGTGCGTCGCCTGCACCTGCTTCGCGGTGTCGGGGTGGAAGCTGCTGCCATCCTCCAATCCGCGGAAAAGGCCGACGCTGCGGACGGACAGCGCGAGCAGGAGCAGCGCGGCGAGGATCAGGCGCGGATGCTTCATAGCTGGTCCAACGCGGTGAGCACGGCGTCGGGGTTCAGGCCGGCGCAGCGCGGGTCGTCCTCGCGCCGGCGCAGCGAGCGCGCGTCGCCCGCGAACAGCGCGGCGCAGCAACCGGCGCGCAGGGCCGGATGAATGTCCTTCAGCATGTCGTTCCCCACGAAGAGCGTTTCATCGGGCGCGATTGCATGCTCTTCCCGCAGCGCCGTCAAGGCCTTGTGCAGCAGATGGGGCGACGGCTTGGCCTCGCCTTCCTGCCAGGACCAGACGCAGCAGCGCGGGCTGAACCCGGCCTGCTCGACCCGCATATCGAGCAGCGCGTCGAACAGCAGCGGCGTAAAACACTGCGCGTTCGAGACGAGGCCCAGCACCACGCCCCGTTCGCGCAGCCGCTGCAGCGCGGCCCGCGCGCCAGGCATCGGCCACACGGGATTGATCCGGCACTCGACCTCCACGGCGAACCGCAGGATCGCCTCATCCGACATCCGCCGCCCGTCCGGCTCCAGCACCGCCCGCCAGATGTGCCGCACATCCACTTCGGGACAGGCGACGCCGTCCGCGCGACGCCGCGCGTGCTGGCGCGCGATCTCGGCGCGGAACTCCGCGCCCCAATCGATGCGGCTTCCGGGCGGCAACTGGATGCCCGCCGCGGCGGCCGCCTCATGATACACCGCCCGCGCGCCGGTCTCCTCCGTGCCGATGTCGCCCGCGGCGGAAATAAAAAGCGTGCCGTAAAGATCGAACAACACGGCGCGCACCGGTGCGCCCGGGAGCGGACGCGGCGTCTCGCCGGTGGGGAGCGGCTCCACCGGACGCGACAACCGCCGGATGCGGTCGACGAGGTCGGTGCGCTGGCTTTCCGAAAAATGCATCACGAAGAGCGCAACAGAAAAAGCCGTGCGGGATCGAGAAAAAAGCGGCGCACGGCGCCGGCCTCGTGCGCGCCGACCGGGCCGGTGGCGGACCCCGCGACCGCCCGGTAAAGCGCCTCAAGCCGCGCGTTGTAGCCCGCCAGCGAAAAGTGCGATTCGACCACGCGGCGGTTGGCCGCGGCGTCCGCCGGGATCGCGAGGCGTGCGGGGCGCAGCGCGTCGCGCGCGGCGTCGTCGCGCTGCACGCGCTCGATGATCGCCGCCTGCAGCGGCTCGTCGAGCCGTCCGAAATCGACCCGATCCTCCCGCACGAAGGCGGCCCACGCCCGGTCCACGTCATCGGGCGCGCGATGCTCCCCGTAGGCGTCGGCCGTGGCGCGCAGGGCGCTTTCGATGCGGGCCCGCAGTGCGGTGGAGCCGATCCACGCCACGGGCGCCTCGAGGCGCGTGTAGAGATGGCGCAGGTCCAGGCCCGCCGACTCCATGCTCCCGGTGATCTCCGGCAATCCGCGGCCCGCCAGCGGGCGGTTTGCGAGCCACGGCTCCGTGAAGGCCAGGCCGAATCCTTCCGCCACGCTCGTCGTGACCACGCACGCGGCGCGCGCGAGCAGCGAGGCCAGTGTCGCGCCGGGCTGCAGGCCGGCCTCGAAGTCGACCGGCAGCCGGAGCCGCGCCGCGAGCGCCTTCCACTGTTCATACGGCGCGACATCCGCCGGCGAGGTCGGCGCGAGGGTGAGCGCAAACCGTCGGCCTTCCGTCTCGCGCGCCGCCCACAACAGGAATTCGCCGATGTTTTTGCGGCGCAACGCGCGGGTCGGATAGAGGACGAGCGGCGGGCCGGACGGCGCGAGGCGCTCCGCCTCCAGCGGCATCACCGGGTTGGGCAGCTCGTGCAGGCGCTCCGCCGGGACGCCCGCGCAGGCGAGCGCGTCGCGGTCGCGCAGGTTCAGCACGGCGTAGTGCACGTGCGGCGCGTCGGGATACAGCGTGGCGCCCAGCGCGTCGCCGAGCTGTTCGCGCATCAGGCGGTAGTTGGACGGACGCCCGTCCTCCGCGAAGTCGTGCACCTGCAGCAGCAACCGGCGCCCGCGCCGCGCGAGCGCGGCGAACGCCGCCGTCGCGGCGGGATTCCGTCCGAGGCTGTGGTTGTGGATGTGCCAGACGTCCGGCGCGCCGCCCAACGCCGTGCGCGCCGCGGCCTCGAGCTGGTCGGCCAGGCGTTCCGGGTCCACGCGCGGCGCCGCCGGCGCGTAGTCCAGCGCGGGCACGTTGTCGCCCGCGAGCGCCGCCAGATGGAACGCATCGCCCGCCGCGGCGCGCGCGCTGTCGATCACGCGCGTTACGCCGCCGGGCCTGAGGTGATAATGGACGATGGCAATGCGCATCAGCAGAAGTTCACCACGGAGACACGGAGAAACGGAGGCGGAACTCATTAAGTTTTTACAGACGTTGCAAATCGCTCCGTGCCTCCGTGGTGAAGTCTTACTTCAGCGGAAGGCCGTGTTTTTTGCGGTAGGCGGGGACTTCGATCATCGGCGGGCGTTCCTCCTCGCGGATGGTGTGTTCGAGTTCCTCGTAGCGGCCGTCGCGCGACTGGAACTGGCGCAGGATCGTGCTGAGTTCCGGCAGGCTTTTGACGATGCCGAGGGATTTGAGGCGGGCGAGGAAGGCGCGCTGGATGCCGAACGCCATTTTGCCGAGGTCGGCCGTGGGCTGGTTCCGGTGCACGCGCTGGTCGAGGTCGGTCTGCCCGATCGCGTCGAGGCCCCAGCGCTGGTAGACATCGATGAGGTGCGACGTCTCGACGCCGTAGCCGATGGGGAAGGGCAGGGTTTCGAGCAGCGTGCGGCGCACGGCGTATTCGCCGGAGAGCGGCTGGATGAGCGCGGTGAGTTCGGGGAAGAAGAGCGAGAACAGCGGGCGCACGAGGATTTCGGTGACGCGCCCGCCGCCCGCGGTGCGCACGCCGGGCGACATGACGAGCGGGCGGTCGTAGAAGGCCTTCACGTACTGGATCTCGGGGCGGAGCAGCAGCGGGCCGAGCAGGCCGTAGACGAAGCGCGGGTGGATGTTCGTGATGTCGGCGTCGATATAGACGATGAGGTCGCCCTTGAGCTGGTGGATCGCCTTCCAGAGGTTCTCGCCCTTGCCGCGCTTTTCACCCATTTCGGGGAGGATTTCCGACGAGAGATAGACATCGGCCCCGAACGCCGCGGCGACCTCGCGCGTCTTGTCGGTGGAGCCGGAATCGATGACGGCGATCTCGTCGAGCAGCGGGTGGCGTTTCATCAGCTCGCCCTTGAAGACGACGATTTCCTTGCCGATCGTCTTTTCCTCATTGAGCGTCGGGATGCAGAGCGAGATGGAGAGCTGCTGGCGCTGCTTGGCGTCGACGAGCTGGCGGACATCGGCGAACTGGGAGTGATGGAAGGTGTGGGTGCCGAGCCAGCTGCTGATGTGGCCGGCGATCTGCTGCGTGTCGCGGGGGGAGGGCGGATTAAACTTCATCGCACAGTCCTCCGTCCATGGCCTGCAGCAGGGTGACGAGCTGGGCGAGACCCTGGTAGAGCGGGCGGATCTGCACCTGCTCGTGTTCGTCATCGACGGCGTGGCCGGTGGTGAGCCCGATGGTCAGCGCGGGGATTTTCCGGTCGATGAGCGCGGAAAGTTCCGCCGTGTCGGGCGTGATGCGCAGCGGGACGCCGAGCGCCTCGACGATCTGCCGGCCGACGCGCACGAGCGGGTGTCCGATCGCGACGCCGCCCGGCTCGCGCTGCGCGAAGATGTCGAGGTCGAGGTGCGCGCCGGACTGCGCGCCGACCTCCGCGACGATGTCCGCGAACTGCGCGCTGATCTGTTGCACGAGCGCTGACGATTCGCTCAGCAGTTCGAAGCGCATCACCGCCTGCGTGGCGACGTGGTCATAGGTGTGGCCCGCCTCCAGCGAGCCGAGCACGATGGACGCGGCGGGCCGGCGCGGCAGCGGGATGGCGGCGATGCGGCTGATGACCTGGTTGATCGCGAGCACGGCGCCCGAGGCGCCGAAGCGCGTCCAGTCGTATTCGGCGGGCACGCGGCAGTGGATTTCGCCGCGGCGCATGCCGATGGACTGGTAGCTGAGGCGGCCCAGCGGCGTGCCTTCCAGGCAGATGCCGTGGTGGAGCGGGAGCGCGTTGTTCGCGAGGAAATGGCGCAGGCCCTCCAGGTTGCCGCGCCCGACGCAGCGCCCGGCGGCGAGAAAGACGAGGTTGGCCTTCAGCCGCACCTGCAGGTGGTCGAGCAGCGCGGGCAGGGTGGCGAGCGTGGCGAGCGCGAGCGCGTTCTCCGCGACGCCGACGCCGGCGATCCGGTCGGGCTGCATCGCGATGGCGTGGTCCACGGTGTCGTCGAAGGCCGAATCGGCGTGCGTGACGATGAGGATGTTGCGGCGGCCCTCGCTGCCGGGCAGCAGCCCGACGCCGTTGCCCATCGCGTCGCGCGAGCAGTTCTGGAGGCCGCTCTCGCTCCAGCGCATCAGCAGGGTCTCGACGCGCGCGGCCTCGTGAAAGGTGGGCGCGGGAATCTCACCGACAAGCACGAGGTTCGCGAGCAGTTGCTCGCGCAGCGCTTCCGCGGCCTGGATGCGATCCGGCAGCGCGTGGAGCAACTGCTCCACGGTGGCGCGTCCCTGGCTCTGTTCAGGCGTTTGCATAAAAAGTTTGTGCGGGGCCGACGATGAAACGTATTCTAAACGCGGTTGCAACGCGGTGTCCACGGTTAGAGCCGGAATAACGAAAAAAAGTTCAATGGCGGAAACGATAGGATTCATCTCGACGCGCTTCGCGGGCACGGATGGCGTGTCGCTCGAGAGCCAGAAGTGGGCGGATGTGCTGGCGGAGATGGGCTGCGAGAGTTTCTGGTACGCGGGCCTGCTCGACCGCCCGCGCGAACGCAGTTTCTGCGCGCCGGAGGCCTTCTTCGGCTTTTCCGAGAACCAGTGGATCAACCAGCGCATCTGGGGCCGCACGACACGCGACCCGCTGGTGACGCGTCGCATCCTCGCGCTTGCGGAGTACCTGAAGTCCACGCTCTATGACTTCGTCAAGCGGCACAACCTGACGACGCTGGTCATCCAGAACGCCGTCACGATCCCGATGCACGTCCCGCTCGGCATCGCGATCACGCAGTTCCTGGCGGAGACGTCGCTGCCGGCGATTGCGCACCATCACGACTTTTTCTGGGAGCGCACGCGGTTTTCGATCAATGCGGTGCCGGATTTCCTCGACATGGCGTTCCCGCCGCGCGACCCGCGTCTGCAACACGTCGTCATCAACCAGGAGGCGATGGAGGACCTCGCGCGCCGCAAGGGGCTGCCGTCGACACTGATTCCCAACGTGATTGAGTTCGAGAAGCCGCCGCCGCCGATCGACGCCTATGCGTCGGACGTGCGCGCGCAACTCGGCCTGTCGCCGGCGGATGTGTTCATCCTGCAGCCGACGCGCATCGTGCCGCGCAAGGGGATCGAGCACGCGATCAAGCTGGTGCAGATGCTCAACGACCCGAAGTACAAGCTGGTGATCTCGCACGAGGCGGGCGACGAGGGGTTCGAGTATCGCAACATGCTGGCGGAGATGGCGCGCGACGCGCGGGTGGACCTGCGGTTCGTCTCGACGCAGGTGTCCGATGCGCGGTCGATGGACGAGGAGGGGCGGAAGGTGTTCACGTTGTGGGACATTTATCCGCACGCGGACCTCGTCACCTACCCGAGCCTGTACGAGGGCTTCGGCAACGCCTTCCTCGAGGCGATCTATTTCAAGGTGCCGGTGGTGGTGAACCGCTACGGCGTCTTCGGGCGCGACATCGAGCCGAAGGGATTCCGGTGTCCGCTGATGGACGGCTACATCACGCGGCAGGTGGTCGAGGAGGTGCGGCGCCTGATGGAGGACCGCGTGTACCGGCAGGAGATGGCCGAACACAACTACAAGGTCGGCGCGCGTTATTACGGGTATTCCGTGCTGCGGCGCAGCCTGCACACGCTGGTGACGAACATCACGGGGATGCCCGAGCAATGAGCGCGTGGCTGCCCCAGGACATCCGCCGCCGGCTGCACGACCGGTTCGCGCGCCTGTATGGCGTCGATCAGGCGTCGCGCTGCGTGGACCGGCTGGTGGCGATGGTCGGGCGCTATGGCGTCGGCGCGGATGCAGCGCACGCGCGCACGTCGCGCTGGAGCGAGCGCGACGCGGTGCTGATCACCTACGGCGATTCGTTGCATGAGGCGGACCGCCCGCCCCTGGCGACGCTGAAGGCGTTCGCCGATGAATACCTCGGTGCATCCTTCAGCGCCGTGCATGTGCTGCCGTTTTATCCCTACTCGTCGGACGATGGATTCTCCGTCATCGACTATCGCGCGGTGAATCCGGACCTGGGCGACTGGGAGGACGTGGAGGCGCTGGGCGAGCGCTTCCACCTGATGTTCGACCTCGTGCTGAACCATGTCTCGCGACGGAGCGCGTGGTTTCGTTCCTACCGCGAGGGCGATGCGCCGTATCGCGAGTACTTTCTCGAGGCCGATCCGGAGGCGGACCTGTCCGCCGTGGTGCGTCCGCGCAGCCTGCCGCTGTTGACCCGGGTGCGCCGCATGAACGGGGAGGCGTGGGTGTGGACGACGTTCAGCGACGACCAGATGGACCTGAACTTCGCGAATCCGGATGTGCTGTTCGAGATGCTGGACATCCTGCTCGGCTACATCGCGCGCGGGGCGCGGATCATCCGGCTCGATGCGGTGGCGTTCCTCTGGAAGCGTGTCGGGACTTCGTGCCTGCACCTGCCCGAGACGCACGAGGTCGTGAAGCTGCTGCGCGAGGTGACCGGGCTGGTCGCGCCGGAGGTGGTGCTGATCACGGAAACGAACGTGCCGCACGCGGAGAACGTCAGCTATTTCGGCGACGGCGACGAGGCGCACATGGTGTACCAGTTCAGCCTGCCGCCGCTGCTGCTGCACGCGCTTCAGACGGGCGACGGCCGCCGGTTGGCCGGGTGGCTGCGCGGGCTGTCCGCCCCGCCGCCGGGCTGCACCTATTTCAACTTCACCGCGTCACACGACGGCATCGGCGTGCGTCCGTTGCAGGGCCTGTTGCCGGATGCGGAGCTGGACGCGCTGGTCGGGCGTGTGCGCGCGCGCGGCGGGCAGGTCTCCACCCGGCGCACGGGCGACGGGCGCGATGTGCCGTATGAATTGAACATCACGTATTACGATGCGCTGGCGGACGGGCGCGACGTGGCGCTGGATGTGGAGCGATTCCTTTGTTCGCAAACTGTGTCGATGTCGCTGCAGGGCGTGCCGGCGATTTATGTGCAGAGCCTGTTCGGCGCGCACAATGACGAGGCCGGTTTCAAGGCAACGGGCCGCGCGCGCTCGCTGAACCGCAAAAAATGGGTGCGCGGCGAGGTGGATTCGCTGCTGAAGATGCCGGAGAGCCGCGAGCGGCGCATTTTTGACGAACTGCGCCGCCGCCTCGCGGTCCGCCGGGCCTGTGCGGCATTCCACCCGGAGGCCGCGCAGGAAATCCTGGAGGCTGGGCCGGGTGTGTTGGCTGTGCGCCGTACGGCGCGCGACGGGGCCTGCGTGATCGCGCTGCACAACCTGACCGGCCAGCCGGTCGATGTCGCCCTGCCCGGGGCGCGCGCCGCGCAGCGGGATCTGCTCCACGAGCAGGCCGGTGCATCGCTTGCGCCGTACCAGTGCCGCTGGCTGGTCGTGCGCGATGGCGGCGACCCGGTTTAGACGCATTCCTCGACGAAGCGCACCACGGCCTGGTGGAGGAGGTGAGGGGCCTGGCGGATCGCGTCGTCCATCGAAAGACCCGGCGGTGTGATGGCGTCGGCGTAGGCGATGCCGGCGGAGGGAAAACGGGCGGGATCCAGCGCGATGCGCCCCGCGAGCACGGCGACGCGCACGCCGCGGGCTTGGGCGATGCGCGCGACGCCCGACACGACTTTGCCGTGCAGGGATTGTTCATCGAACGAGCCTTCACCGGTGACCACCCAGTCCGCGCCGTCCAGCGCGTCGGCAAGGCCCGCTGCATTCATGATCGTTTCGATGCCGGGTTGGATCGTGGCGTTCATGAACGCCACGGCGCCCGCGGCGAGTCCCCCGGCCGCGCCGCCGCCAGGCATCGCGCGCAGATCACGACCGAGCTGGGCGTGGATGCAGGCCGCGAGCCGTTCGAGCCCGTGATCAAGCAGGGCGACCTGTTCCGGTGACGCGCCTTTTTGAGGGCCGAAAACGGGGGCGGCTCCGCGTGGTCCGCAGAGCGGATTCGTGACGTCGGAGAGGACTGTGATCAGGCCGGCGGGCGGACGGCGATCCGGCGGACGAATCGTGTGAATCCGCGCGAGGCTGGCACCGATGGGCGGCAATTCGTCTCCGCGCTCATCGAGAAAACGCCAGCCGAGCGCATGGGCGGCGCCGATACCGCCGTCCACCGTGGCGCTGCCGCCGACGGCGAGCAGCAGGCGTCGCGGATTTCGCTCGAGCGCCGCGCGCACCAGTTCGCCCGTGCCGAGCGTGGTGGTGGCCAGGGGGTTAAGCTGATCCCGCCGCAACAGGGTGAGACCGCTGGCCGACGCCATCTCGACGACGGCCGTTTCGTCAGCCGCGAGCCATGCGTAGCCCGCATCGACGGTCATGGAGGGCAGGGGCCCTGTGGCGGGCGCCTGGATCCATTCCCCGCCGCGCGCCGCGAGCAGCGCGGCGGCGGTCCCTTCGCCGCCATCCGCCATCGGCTTCTCCACCGGCACGGCCTCCGGGCGTTGCTCGACGAGCGCGAGCGCCGCCTCGCGACAGGCGCTTTCCGCCGTGAGGCTGCCCTTGAACGAATCGAATGCGATTACGATTTTCATGCGCGCCGCCCGGGCCTTCGGCATTTGGCTTGTGCCCGATCCGATAAAGCATACCATATGCTGGGAAGCAAGCAGTGGGGTTGTATGCAGGTTGCGCAAAGCGTATGGACGGAACCCGGCGGCTGGAGCGACAACACCGGCACGAACCTGCCGAAGAGCGTCCACGTTGTATTTGTCTTCGGGGCGCGCCGCCTGCTGCAGCGGCCGGATGTCATGGCGTCCGTTCACGCGCGGTACCCCGGCGCCGTCCTCATGGGGTGTTCGACGGCGGGTGAAATCGAGGGCGCGCATGTGCGCGACGACTCCGTGGTCTGCACCGCCGTTGCATTCGAGAAGACCCACCTTCGCCAGGCCTCGGTCCAGGTGGACGCCGCGGGAAGCCGCGCGGCAGGCCGCGCGCTGGCCGAAGCACTGACGGCGGACGACCTGGCGCATGTGTTCGTCCTTTCCGATGGCTTGATGGTGAACGGCAGCGAATTGGTGGCGGGTTTGCTGGAAACCCTTCCGCCGGGCGTGCAGGTCACGGGCGGCCTTTCCGCCGACGGCGCGGCGTTCAAGGAAACCGGTGTGCTCGACGAGGGTCGCCTGAAAGCCGGTGTGGTCGCGGGCCTTGGTTTTTACGGCCGCGCGCTGCGCGTGGGGTATGGGTCGCTCGGCGGGTGGGATCCGTTCGGCCCGGATCGCATCATTACGCGGTCGGCGGGCAACGTGCTGTATGAGCTGGACGGCAAATCCGCGCTGGGCCTCTACAAGAAATACCTCGGCGACTACGCGAAGGACCTTCCCGCGTCGGGCCTGCTGTTCCCGCTGCTTGTGCACAAGAGCGAGCGCGACCCCGGCTTCGTGCGCACGATCCTGTCCGTGGACGAACAGCAGCAGAGCCTGACGTTTGCCGGCGATGTGCCGCAGGGCTCGCTCGCGCGTTTGATGAAGGCGAACTTCGACCGCCTGATCGACGGCGCCTCGGGCGCGGCGCGCGTGACCTATGAAGCGATGGGGCGCCGCCCCGCCAGCCTTGCGCTGCTGATCAGTTGTGTCGGTCGCAAACTCGTGCTGCAGCAGCGCACCGAGGAGGAGGTCGAGGCGGTGCGCGAAATTCTCGGCGAACACACGACCCTCGCCGGGTTCTATTCGTATGGGGAGATTTCACCGCTGACGCCGGGCGCCCGGTGTGATTTGCACAACCAGACCATGACCATCACGACCTTCAACGAGTTATGAGCGAGGTTGTCTGGCATAGCCTACTTGCCCGCCAGGTTCGCAGGTTGATCGGGGACCAGCCCATTCCCGAGGAGTGGCGGCGCCTGCTCGACGCGGTGAACCAGGCGTATTTCCGGGCCGACGCGGACCGGCTGATGCTGGAGCGTTCGCTGGACCTCAGTTCGCAGGAGTTGCTGCAGGCCAACCGCGACCTGCGCGCGATTTTCGATGTGTTGCCCGACATGTTCTTCCGCGTCAGCGGCGAGGGCGTGATTCTCGACTGCAACCTCGGCGGGCTCTCCGGCAGCGGGCACCCGCCCGAATTGCGCGGGCGCCGGCTGCAGGACGCGCCGCCGGCCTGCGCGGGGATGGCGCTCGCGCCGTTGCTGGAGCGGGCGCGGTCGACGCGCGAACGGCAGGTGCATGAAGTGGAGCTGAGCACGCCGGGCGGGGAGCGCCACGCGGAGGTCAGCATCATTCCGCTGCACGCGGAGGAATTCGTGATCTTCGTCCGCGACATCAGCGCGCGCCATCGCGCCGAGGCCGAGGGCCGGCGGCTCGCGGCCGCGGTGGAGCAGGCGGCGGACGCCGTTGTGGTGACGGACCTCAACGGAAACATCCAGTATGTCAACCCGGCGTTCGAACACATCCTCGGTTATCCGCGCAGCGAGGTCATCGGGCGGACGCCCGCGCTGCTGAAATCGGGCCGGCACGATGGCGCGTTCTACCAGCGGTTGTGGGAAGCCGTCGAGAGCGGGCGGGTCTGGAAGGGGCGTTTCACCGACCGTCGCAAGGACGATACGCTGGTCGAGTTGAACACCACGATTTCACCCATCCGTGATCGCGCGGGGAAAATCACGAATTTTGTCGCCGTGTCGCACGATGTGACGCGCGAGGTTGATCTGGAGGACCAGCTCCGGCAGGCGCAGAAGATGGAGGCCATCGGCCGGCTCGCCGGCGGCATCGCGCACGATTTTAACAACCTGCTGACGTCGATGATGGGCAACGCGGACTTGATCCTCCGCCGGTTGAGTCCGAGCGCGCCGGTTCGCGAGGATGTGGAGCAGATCCAGGAGGCCGCCCAGCGCGCCGCGAGCCTGATTGCGCAATTGCTCGCGTTCAGCCGCAAACAGGTGTTGAACCCGAGCGTGGTCCAGATCAACGACACGGTGGCCAACATGGCGCGTATGCTCAAGCGCGTCATCGGCGATCGCGTGGAACTGGTGACGGATCTCGATCCCCAGCGCGGCGCGGTGCGCGTGGATCCCGTTCAGCTTGAGCAGGTCATCATGAATCTCGCGCTCAATGCGCGCGACGCGATGCCGCAGGGCGGGCAGTTGACGATCCGCACCCGCTGCGTGCGGATGGAGGACCCGGTGGCCCGCGGCCTTTCCGAGGTGGACCCCGGCCTTTTTGTCGAATTGACCGTTCTCGACACGGGCGTCGGGATGGACACGAAGACGAAGGCCCGCATCTTCGAGCCGTTTTTCACCACCAAGGAGGTCGGTCGCGGCACGGGTCTCGGCCTCTCCACCGTGTACGGCATTGTGCGGCAGAGCGGCGGCGCGATTCATGTCGAAAGCGAGCCGGGCAAGGGGTCCGCCTTTTCCGTTTACCTGCCGCAGGCGCGCGCCGCGCTGGCGACGGCGCCGGGCATCCTGCCGGAGGACGGCGTGGAAACCGGCGGCACCATCCTGGTCGCGGATGATGAAACGCCCGTTCGCAAGCTGGTCGCGCGCCTGTTGAGCGCCGCCGGCTACCGCGTGATCGAGGCGGTCGACGGCCAGGAGGCGATCGAGCTGCTGCGCCGCCATCCGGGCGGCGTGCGACTGCTGCTGACGGATGTCGTGATGCCGCGCCTCGACGGCCAGCGCCTCGCACGGCTCGTGCATGAGGAATTCCCCGAACTGCCCGTGGTGCTGATGTCCGGCCATCCGGAAACCGCGAACCTGCGTCCCGAGGAATTAAACGGAAGCCCGCGCTACGTGCGGAAGCCGTTTAACGCCGACCAACTGCTCGGTGTGATCCAAAAGACCCTGTCCGCTCCGGTCTGAGGGCCGTTCACCTGGACCCGGTGCGAAAAGCTATGCGCCGTCGCGCCCCGCAAGGGTTGAGCTTCCGGCCTCAATGCTCCGCGAGGCGTCGCACGTGGGCGGCCACGGCGGAGGCCAGTCCGCTGAGGTTGTAGCCGCCCTCCAGCACCGATACGAGGCGGTTGCCGGCGTGTTGGCGCGCCACGTCCAGCAGGCGTCCGGTCAGGTCCGCGAAGTCATCGTCCGTCAGGGTGAAGTGGCCCAGCGGATCCTCGACGCGCGAGTCGAAGCCGGCGGAGATCACGACGAGGTCGGGTTTAAACGCGTCCATCGCGGGGATGAGTTCGTCATCGATGGCGGCAAGATGTTCCGCGCGGCCGGCGCCCGCGGGCAGCGGGCAGTTCAGCGTCGTGCCCGCGCCTGCGCCCGCGCCCGTTTCCTCGCGCGCGCCGGTGCCCGGGTACCACGGGGCCTGGTGCGTGCTGAAGTAGAAAACCGAGCCGTCCCGGTAAAAAATATCCTGCGTGCCGTTGCCGTGGTGCACGTCCCAGTCGACGATCAGCACGCGCTTGAGTCCGTGGATTTCCTGCGCATGGCGCGCCGCAAGGGCGGCGTTGTTGAACAGGCAGAAGCCCATGCCGCGATCCGCCGTGGCGTGATGGCCCGGCGGGCGCACGAGGCAGAAAGCGTTCTTCACGCGCCCTTCGCAGACCGCGTCCACGGCGTTCAAGACGCCGCCGACGGCGTAGCGCGCGGCTTCGAGCGAATGCGCGCATACGTCCGTATCGCCCGTGCTCAGCGTCGCGGTGCCGCCGGCGATCTCCGCCTCCAGCAGGGCGAGGTAGTCCCGCGTATGGCAGCGCGCCAGTTCAAAGTCGAGCGCCTCGCGGCACGGAATTTTCTCCAGCAGGTCGATCAGGCCGTGGGTGCACAGCGCGCGAAAGGCGGCGTCGTAGCGCGACGGACATTCGGGATGACCCCAGCCCGTGTCGTGTGTCTTGCAGATCGGATCGGCGACCAGGCCGGTGTGCAGGAAACGTTCAGCCATGCCGGAATCATTCCATCATTCGGAACGCAAATCAAACGCCGCGTGAAGCACCGCCAGCGCCGCGATGCACGCGGTATCGCTCCGCAGGGTGCGCGCGCCGAGGTGGACCGGTCGGAAGCCGCGCGCCGCGAGCAATTCGAGCTCGTGCGGAATCCACCCGCCCTCCGGCCCGATCGCCACCAGCACGCGCGCGCCGGCCTGTTGCGGTCCGGCGGCGACGAGCGGTTGGCCCGCGCCCGGCTGGAGCACGAGGCGTTCCGTCGCATCGGACAGCGCATCGAGCTCGTCCTCCAGCAGCGGCTTGAAGCGGCGGTGCACCGTGACGAGCGGCGCCCGCGTATCCTGCGCCTGTTGCAGTCCTTCGATGAGGAGCGGGGTGAAAAACGCCGGATCAATCACATGCGTGTCGAAATAGTTGCGCTCCACCCGCGCGGCGTTCGTCAGCAGGATGCGTCCGACCCCCAGCGCCGCCAGCTGCGCCCAGAGCCGCTTCATCACCTTCGGCCGCGGCAGGGCCAGCAGCAGGTCCACCCGCGGCCGCGGCGGCGGATCGCCTTCAAACGCGCACACCAGTTCCACGCCCTTCGCGGAAACCGCAGTCACCCGCGCGGTCCCTTGCGGCCCCTCCATCAAGCCGACCCGCACCAAATCCCCCGGCGCCGCGCGCAGCACCGCGCGGATATGGTCGGCCCGCCCGTCGGACAAAAAGACGCTTCCGCCGGAGGCTAGATCCTCTGGATGAAGAAGAATCAGATTCATTGAGCCTGAATAAGTCTGGCTGATTGCCGCGCACTGAATACAATTTGCGGCAACGGTGGCGCAAGTGCATCCATGTATCGCGGAACGCGTTGAAGGACTTCGCAGTATGGCGTACGGCGTGATGATCGCCCCCGCCTGCGACGGGTCCGCCCTCCACATAGCCCTCGCCGAAGTGCCCGAAAAGAAAACCGACCTCGTCTCCGGTGCCTACGAACTCCCCGCCCCCAAGGCCAAAACCACCGTCGCAGTCAAACTCACTGACATGCTCGGCGAGGAAGTGCTGGTGGTGGAGGAGGTGTGAGCCGGTGTTGCAGCAAACAAATTCCTTGCAAGACCGCTGCTTGACATTTCTGGGCACTCTGACCAGTATGCGCATGCTGCATGGGACTTGGTAGGCGCGCGGCGATATCCGCGCCCCACGAATCCCGGACCAGTCAGATTGGGCGGCTTTCGTATCTTGTTGTGCGTCAGAAGCATCCATCTTTTGACCAGCCTTTTGATCTCGGCGTCATCCGTGACGCGGTGGTCCGTTTCTTGCTTTAACGGTAGTGCTGGAGGACATTGGGCATGACCATGGGCGCAAAAACAAATCACTCCGCTTGCTCGGAGGAAACCTTCTACACGGATCGCTTGGTCCAGCAGCTCGACGGGTTGCGGGCGAGTCGCGGTCTACGTGGCGTGGCGTTTTTCCCTCAAGCTAATCTTGATGCCACTCCGGAAGAGTTGGCCAAGAGTGCATCCGCCATGCTGGATTCGTACCTGTCAGGGAACAGCACGGACATTACCGGGTCTCCCCGCGCTTCTTGACGCGGTATGTCCACATCGCTTGTTGATGCGGCGCGTCTCGCGCGTTGGCTCCTCGGGGAAAACCCGGATTTGCTCAAGTCACCCGCTCCAGGTGACCCGTGGCGTGTGAATGTCGAACGTTTGCGCCAAATCACTGAGAGGAAAATAGGGCGGAGCATCGAAGTCCGGCTGGCCGAAGATCCAGGCAACATGAACGGCCTCGTTCTGGATCTCAGCGATACCGCCGTCATTCTCGTGGCCCAACGTCACTCGGAGAATACCTGCTGGATCCGAATGACGATGGCGAAAGAGCTGCTTCATCTGTATACGCAGCGAATGCTGAACGGTCGCACCAACCTTAATGTTGATCTGATTGCCGCCCGTGACTGCCGCGTTACGTTGCCGTCCATTCGCGGCGACATGCACGATGAGGCGTTTTGCTTTTTTGCGGCCTTGGAGCTTCTCTTGCCGCCGCATTGGCGCGGAGACATTTCGGATGCGCGGCATCGGAATGGACTGACCAATTATCAAATTGCCTGTAGGTGCCGCGTTCCCCAGTCCATCATTGAGTTCTATTTCGACCGGGGTTACGGAGAAACCTCGGTCAAAGCAAATCAAGAGACCTAACCCACCGGCGCATGGCTGAGCAGCTCGTAGAGGCGCTTGTAGTAGCCGCCCTGATCGAGCAGGTCGCGGTGGGAGCCTTGTTCGATCAACTGACCCTGGCGCAGCACGAGGATGTGGTCCACGTGGCGGATGGTGGAGAGGCGGTGCGCGATGATGATGCTCGTGCGGCCCTGCATCAGCTTTTTCAGCGCGTCCTGGATCAGCAGCTCCGTCTCGGTGTCCACGCTCGCGGTCGCCTCGTCGAGGATGAGCAGGATGTCGGGGTTGTGCGCGATGGCGCGCGCGAGGGCGAGCAACTGTTTCTGCCCGGTGGAGAGGCCGGCGCCGCGCTCCATCACGACCGCGTCGTAGCCGCCCGCGCGCTGCTCGATGAACCGGTGCGCGTTGACGAACCGCGCGGCCTCCTCGATGCGCGCGCGCGGGAGGGCGGGGTCGTGCAGCGCGATGTTTTCGGCGATCGTGCCGGCGAAGATGAACGGGTCCTGCAGCACGATGCCGATCCGGCGGCGCAGGTCGGCCTGCGCGTAGTCGCGCACATCAATACCGTCCACGCGCACTGCGCCGCGCTGCACATCGTAGAAGCGCGCGATGAGGCCGGTGAGCGAGGACTTGCCCGCGCCGGTCGCGCCGACGATGGCGAGGGACGAGCCCGCGGAGATGCGCACGTCGAGGTCGCGCAGGACCCAGTTCTCGTCCTGGTAGGCGAACCAGACGTGGTCGAACGCGATCTCGCCGCGGAAGCGTTCGAGCGCGGCCGGCCGCGCGGGGTCCTCGATCTCCTCCTTCGTGTCCATCAAGCCGAAGACGCGTTCGCCGGACGCCATCGCCGCCTGCAGCACATTTGATTTTTCCGAAAGGTCGTCCAGCGGACGGAAGAATTCGCGCAAGTAGGCGAGGAACGCGAGCAGTTCGCCGATCGTCAGCGTTCCGTCCCCCTTCAGGATATGCCAGCCGCCGACGGCGAGGATCAGGACCGCGCACAACTGTCCCATGATTTCCGTCGCGGGGAACGCATAGCTGAACCACTTGACCGAGCGCAGGTAGGCGTCGCGCAGCGGCCCGTTCTGGCGCGCGAACCCGGCGTTCGCCGTCGCCTCCCGGTTGAACAACTGGATCGTGCTCATGCCGGTGAGCATCTCCTGCAAATAGGCGTTGAGCGCCGACTGCCGCTGGCGCACGGCGCGGTGGCACACGCGGACCTTGTTGTTCAGGAAGATCATGATGGCGAGCAGCGGCGGGAAGAGCAGCAGCATCAGCAGCGCGAGGCGCGGATTGACCCAGAACATGTAGCCGAGCACGCCGATCAGCATCAGGAAATCCGTCGTCAGCCCGATCAACCCGTCGGTCAGCAGCCGCTGCATCGCCTCGACATCCGACCCGACGCGCGTCATGAGGCGGCCCACCGGGTTGCGGTCGAAATAGCGGAAGGGCAGGCGCAGGATCTTGTCGAAGATGTCCGCGCGCATGTCGAAGAGCATGCGCTGGCCCAGCCACGAGAGCAGGAAGCCCTGCGCGTAGCGCATCAGGAACGCGCCGAAGCCGATGAGCAGGTAGAGCAGGCCGATGCGCAGCAGGATGGCCCATCGTTCCGACGCGGCGACCTCCGCCGGCACAAGCGCCTGGTCCACCGCGTCGCGCATCAGCAGCGGCAGCGTGTTCGAGAGCAGCGTCAGCGGGACGACGAGCAGCAGTGCCAGCGCCATCCAGCCGCGGTAGGGCCGGACATAGCGCAGCATCCGCCCGAGCAGCGAGCGGTCGAACAACTTCGCGGGGATGTCGGATTCTATGTGTTCCATGGGGGAAATGCAGAAGGAAGAATGCAGAATGCAGAAAGGAAGCATCCATCCCGACACCCGACACCTGACACCTGACACCCCTTCACGATGCGGTCTCCTCCAGGCGGGCTTCGAGGCGCTGGATTTCGTCGAGGTCGCGGTAGTAGCCGGGTTGGGCGACGAGGTCGGCGTGCGAGCCGTCCTGCACGATGCGGCCCTGGTCGAGCACGAGGATGCGGTCCGCGTGGCGCAGCGTGGAGACGCGGTGGCTGATGAGGATGGAGGTGCGGCCGCGCAGGATGGGCAGCAGCTCGCGCAGGATGCCGGCCTCGGTGTGCGTGTCCACGGCGGAGAACACGTCGTCGAGGATCAGCAGGTCGGGATTGCGCGCGATGGCGCGGCCGATGGCGGTGCGCTGGCGTTGCCCGCCCGAGAGCGTGACGCCGCGTTCGCCGAGCAGGGTCTGGTATTGCTGCGGGAAGCGCCGCACCTCGTCGCTGAGCCGCGCGATGTCGGCGGCGCGCAGGATGTCCGACTCGTGCGCCTTGAACGCGTCGTCCACCGGGTCGAGGCCGAACGCGAGGTTGTTGGCGAGCGTGTCGGAGAAGAGGAACGGCTCCTGCGGAGCGAGGCCGATGCGGCGGCGCAGGTCGGCGAGCGGGATGGCGCGGACCGGCACGCCGCCGATGCGGACCTCGCCCTCCGTCGGATCGAGCAGGCGGACGAGCAGCGACATCAACAGCGTCTTGCCGCTGCCGGTCGGGCCGGTGAGCGCGAGGCACTGGCCCGCGGGGATGCGAAGTGAGACGCGGTCGAGCACGGTGCGGTCGGTGAGGCGCAGCGAGACGTTCGCGAATTCGATGTCGCCGCGCAGCGAGGGGGCGGCGCGCGCGCCGGGCGCGTCGCGGATCGCGGGTTCCGCGTCGAGGATCGTGCGGATGCGGGTCCAGCTGGTGCGCCCGCGCTGGAAGAGGTTGATCGTCCACCCGAGCGCGAGCATCGGCCATTGCAGGAAGATCAGGTGCTGCTGGAACTGCACATAGACGCCGAGCGAAATCGTGCCGTCGATGATCTGGCGGCCGGCCATCCAGAGCAGCGCGACGGCGCCGGCCCAGTAGAGGTACATCATGAACGGCCAGACCGGCTCCTCGATGCGGGTCAGCGTCATGTTGCGGCGGATAAATTCGCGGTTGAGGTCGTGGAACTGGCCGCGCCGGCGCGCCTCGATGCCGAAGCCCTTGATCGTGCGGATGCCGGCGAACGTTTCCTGCGCGAAATTCGTGATGGTGGAGAATTGTTCCTGCGACGCGTCGTAGTATTTCCGGATCAGGCGGATCAGGAAGAAGAAGAGCAGGCTGATCACCGGCAGCAGCGCGGCGATGACGAACGCGAGCCGCGTATTGGTGGCGAACATGATGCCGAACGCGAACGGGAAGCCGATCAGGATGCGCGAGCCCTGCAGCAGGCCCTGGCCGATCATTTCGCGGACGGCGCTGAGGTCGGACGTCATCTTCGTCATCAGGTCGCCCGTGCGTTCGCGCTGGAAGAAGGCCTGGTCGAGCGTTGAGAGGTGCGCGAAGACATCGCGGCGCACGTCGTGCTCGACGCGGTTCGCGAGGCCGAGCAGCCGGCGGCGCATCACCAGCGACACCAGCAGCACCGCGATCGCGATGCCGAGGAAAATCGCCAGCTGCGTCGAGAACGCGCGCCCGCTGCCGCCCTGCTGGAGCGTGTCGATCGCGTGCCGCAGGACGATCGGGCTGAGCAGGCTGCCCGCGAGATAGCCCGCCACGCAGAGCATGCCCAGCAGGGCGTCGGCGCGGTAGGTCCAGATGTAGCGCCAGAGGGATGCGGTGCGGTTCGACATAAAGGGTGTGGAGGATGCCAGAAGCCGTTAAACTTCGCAAACCGCGCGATGGCCTTACGTGTTTTACAGACGTTGTATGCCGCCGAAATTGTTTTTGCAGACGTTGTAAATCCATGGGCGCCGATTCCTGGTGTCGCGCGGCGCCGCCGGCTGGCATACTGGTGCGATGACGGAGTGGGTCCAGGACGCGGCGCGGTGGCTGCCGTGGGTGAAGGCGGCGTTCCTCGCGGCGCTGGCGGCGTTGCTGCTGGCGCTGTGGTTCCGGCGCGGGCGCGACCCGGTGGCGCCGAAGCGGCGCATCCACCGCGCGTTTTTCGCGTTCCTTGCGGTGGCGTTCCTCGCGGTCTACGCCTATCAGGCGACCTGGCAGCTGGCGGGGTTCGCGCGCACGCCGTTCGTCGAGTTCATGAAAAAATACAACCGGCGCCCGGACAGCCCGGTAAAGCGGATGGTGCGCGGCGAGATCCGCGACCGGAACGGCGTGGTGCTGGCGCATGACGACGCCGATTTTCCGGGGCGCCGCGTGTATCCGCTGGGCGCGGCGGCGTGCCATGTGGTCGGCTATCTCGATCCGAAATACGGGATGGCGGGGCTGGAGGCGGCGGATCATCCGTTCCTCGAAGGCTATTCGGTGGCGACGCGCGAGGAGCAATCGCGGTTCGGGCAGAACCTGCTGCAGGCGCAGGCGCCGCGCGGCAACGACCTGGTGCTGACGCTGGATGCGCGGCTGCAGCAGGAGGCCATGCGGTTGCTGGCGGGACGGACAGGCGCGGCGGTGGCGCTGGATCCGCGCACGGGCGATGTGCTGGCGCTGGCGAGCGCGCCGGCGTTCGACCCGCACAAGCTGGCGCCGGGGTTGTTCGCGGGAAACCCGGATCGTTCGCCGCTGTTGAACCGCGCGCTGCAAGGGCTGTATCCGCCGGGCTCGACGTACAAGGTGCTCGTGGCGGCGCTCGCGCTGGAGCGCGGAGAGGAGCCTGTGCTGGAGTGTCCGCCGGGCGGGTATGTCGCGGCGCCGCATACGCCGCCGATACGCGACCATGAATTCTATGATGCGCAGCGGGCGGGTCGCGCGTGGGGCGGCCACGGGCGGATCGGGCTGGGCCGCGCGCTGGCGAAATCGTCCAACGTCTATTTCGCGAAACTGGGCGTGCAGCTGGGGCCCGCGTCGCTGTGGGACCACGCGCAGCGGTTCCTGTTTAATGAATCGGTGACGCTGCACGACGGGTCGTCAGGCGCGGTGCGCGCGCGTGTGGGTCGCTTTCCTCCGCTGCAGGAAGGCCAGCGCGCCGCCGCGGCGCAGAGCGCCATCGGGCAGGGCGAGGTGCTGGCGACGCCGCTGGGCATGACGCTGCTGGCGGCGGCGATCGCGAATGACGGGCGCCTGATGCGTCCGCGACTGACGGCGCGCACCGATCCCGAACTGCTGGCCGGATGCGGCTCGCCCGCTGCGATGCGCAGGCTTCGCGCGCTGTTGCGCGGGGTGGTGACCGACGGCACGGGGCGTCGCGCGGATGTGCCGGGGCTCGAGGTGGCGGGCAAGACGGGCACTGCGCAGACGCCGCGTGGGGAGGACCACGCGTGGTTCATCTGCATGGCGCCGCAGGCTAAGCCGCGCCTCGTGGTAGGCGTGTTGATCGAACACGGCGGCTACGGCTCCACCGCCGCGCTGCCGGTTGCCACGGGCCTTCTCAGGAAGGCGGAGGAATTGGGGTATTTTGCGAAATGAGCGGCGCGGGCACAACGGGCGGTTCGAGGGGAGCGTGGTCGCCATGACGCGGGAGGCGCCGGTCACGCGCCCGGTGTTGGGCCGGGTATTTGCCGTCGTGCTGCTCGCGTTCGCGATGGTGTGGGGCGTGAAGGTGGGCCTCGCGGGACAGTGGCAGCCGGAGTACCTCTGGCCCGCGCTGGGATTTGGCGTGGTGCTGGCGCTGGTGTGGGTGGCGCTGGCGCTGATGCGTTTTCGCGGCGATGCGCTGCTGTTGTCGCTGGCGTTGCTGCTCGCGGGTCTTGGACTGGTGGTCCAGTTCCGCTTCGGCACGCTCGCGCTGCACGAGCCCGCGCGCTGGTCGAATTACGCGCTGCCGATGGGGGTGGGCGTGATGCTGCTGGCGCTGGCGGTGTTCCGCGGGCCGCGCGCGCGCTGGCTGGAGCGCGCCTCGGTGCCCGCCGCGCTGCTATCGATCGCGGTGCTCGGCGTGGTGTTGCTGCTCGGCCAGCGCTTTCGCGGCGCGGTGTTCCTGGGCGGTTTTCTCAATCCGACGGAGGTGGTTAAGATCCTCCTCGTGATGTATGCGGCGAGCCTGCTGTGCGCCTACCGCAAGGCGTTTGAGCAGCCGATGCTTCCCGGCGTGCCGGCGCTGTCGGGCGGCCTGCTGGTGTCGGTGGGCTTGTTCTGGCTGCTGCCGATGGGATTGCTCGTGTTGATCCGCGACCTCGGGTTGATCGCGTTGCTGAACGCGACGCTGCTGGTGATGGTGACGCTGGCGACGGGTCGCTGGAGTTACGCCTTGGCGGGAGGCGTGGCGCTCGTGGTCGCGGGGTTCGGCGTGCATCACTTCGTGCCGCACGGGTCGGGCCGGCTCGCGGTGTGGCTGGACCCGTTCGCCGACGCGACGGGGAAGGGCTGGCAGGTGTTGCAGGGCCTTTCCGCGATGGCGAGCGGCGGGTGGTGGGGCGCGGGGCTGGGGTCGGGTCATCCGCAGACCGTGCCGATCGCGGCCTCGGATTTCGTCTATGCCGCGCTCGCGGAGGAGCTGGGCTTCGCCGGGTGCGGCCTCGTGCTGCTGGCGTACCTGCTGCTCTTCCAGCGCGGGTATCGCATCGCGGACGCGATGCGCGACCCGTATGCGCAGGCGCTGGCGAACGGGCTGATCACGATGCTGGCGCTGCAGACGCTGTTCAACGTGGGCGGTGTGACGAAGGCGCTGCCGCTGACCGGCCTTACGCTGCCGTTTATCAGCCACGGCGGCAGCTCCCTCGTGACGAGCTTCGCGCTGCTGGGCCTGCTGCTCGCGCTCTCCGACCCCGCGAAACGCGCGTGAACCCGCGGCGCTTGATAGGGGCGCGGTATCAATTATACTCGGGCGTCATACATGGACCGCGCCCCCCACATTCTGGTGGTTGAAGACGACGCCGACACGGTGGGGTTGATCCGCGCCCAACTGGAGCCTCATTTCCCGGGCCTCCACCTGACCAGCGCCTCCGACGGCGTGGCCGGGTTGGTGGCGGCGCGCGAACGCAAGCCGGACGTGTTGTTGCTGGATGCGCGCCTGCCGTTGCGCGACGGCTGGTCGGTCTGCGCCGAGTTGAAGGCCGACCCGGAGACCCGGCCGATCCCGGTGTTGATGATGTCGGGCACGCACCGCAGCGCGCCGGAGCGCGCCCGGGGGCTCGAACTCGGCGCGGACGCCTACCTCTGCAAGCCGTTTGAAGCGGATGAACTCGTGGCGCATGTGCGGACCTTGCTGCGCATCCGGGCGAATGAAGACCTGCTCCGCCGGCACCAGGCCCGGCTGCAGGAGGACCTCGAGCGGATGACCGCCAGTCTGCGCGCGAGCGAGACGCGATTTCGCGTCCTGTTCGAGCACTCGCCCGACGCGATGTTTGTCGAGGACGAGTCGGGGCACGTGCTGGACGCGAACGAGGCGGCGGCCCGCCTGCACGGCATGACGCGCGCCGAACTGATCGGCAAGCATGTGACGGACCTGGTGCCGCCCGGCCACCGCGACGTGGTGAAGCGCGATTTCCCCCAATGGTTTTCAGGCTCCCTCAAAATTTACGAGGGGTACAGCTACACGGCCGACGGACGCATCACGCCGGTCGAAATCAAGGCCAGCCGCCTTGACTATGACGGGCGGCCCGCGCTGCTGTTGACCGTGCGCGACGTGACCGACCGTTCGCCCCTCGAGGACCGGCAGTCGGCGACCACGCAGGGGTTGCGCGCCATCGTGGAAATCGCCGACGACCTGATTGCCTGCCCGGACGTGGATTCGCTCTACCGTCGCGCCGTGGAGCTGGCCCGCGAGCAGCTGGGGCTGGAACGCGCGGCCATTTTCCTGTCCGACGGCCACCGCGTGCGCGCGACGTTTGGCACCGATATGCGGGGCCAGGTGACGGACGAACGCTCGCACATCATCCCGATGGATGACCAGTGGCGCGAGCGGTTCCGGCTGCGCACGCAGCACGAACCGCGCTGGAGCCTGTCGCTGGAGCCGCTGCAGGACTGGGAGAATGGCCAGATGAAGCCGCGCGGCCAGGGCTGGGTCGCGGTGACGCCGATCCAGACGGCGAGCAAGGCGATGGGCGTCTTCTGCAACGACTCCGCGATCACGAAACTGCCGTTTGACCCGGTGAAGCAGGAAATCGTCGCCGTGTACTGCTCGCTGCTCGCGAACATCATCGAGCGCAAAACGGCGGAATCGGAGCGCTCGCTGCTGGCGACCGCGCTGGAACAATCCGCCGAGGCCGTCGTCATCACGGATCTGCACGGGACCATCACGTATGTGAATCCCGCCTTCGAACGCATCACGGGCTACACGCGCGCCGAGGCGCTCGGGCGGAACCCGCGCATGCTCAAAAGCGGGCGCATGGACGCGGGCTATTACACCGCGATGTGGACCACGCTGTCGCGCGGCGAGGTGTGGACCGGCCATGTCACGAACCGGCGCAAGGACGGGCGCCTGTATGAGGCGGAGCAGGTGATTTCGCCGATCAAGAGCGGTACCGGCGACACGACCGGCTATCTGGCCGTATCGCAGGATATCACGCGGGCGATGGAGATGGAGAACGCGCTGCGACAGTCGCAAAAGATGGAGAGCATCGGGCGTCTTGCGGGCGGCGTCGCGCACGATTTCAACAACCAGCTCACCGGCATTCTCGGGTTCGCGCGCTTGATCAAGGACTCGCTCGGCGCGGATCATCCATGCCAGGCGGACGTTGACGAAATCATTAAATCCGGCGAGCGCGCCGCGGTGCTGACGCGCCAGTTGCTGGCGTTCGGGCACAAGCAGGTCATCCAGGTGCAGCCGCTGAACCTCAACAGCGTCGTGGGCCAGATCGACCAGTTGCTGCGCCGCACGCTGGGCGAGCACATCGAACTGGTTACGCACATGGCGCCGGACCTGCCGAGCGTGGAGGCCGATGCCGGCATGCTGGAGCAGGTCGTGATCAACCTCGCGGTGAATGCCCGCGAGGCCATGCCGCAGGGCGGCAAGCTGGTGCTTGGCACGAGCGTGGCCCTTGTGGATGCCGCCGCGCTCGCGACGCGGAAGGATCTGGCGCCGGGCCGCTACGTCTGCCTCTCCGTTCGCGATACCGGGAGCGGCATGACGGAGCAGGTCCGCCAGCAGGCGTTCGAGCCCTTCTTCACGACGAAGGAGCGGGGCCAGGGGCTGGGGCTTTCGATGGTGTATGGGATTGTGAAGCGGTGCCGCGGTTTCATCGAGTTGGACAGCGCGCCGGGCGCGGGCGCCGAATTCAGGATCTTCCTGCCGAGCGTTGACGCGCGGCCTTCGGAGGAGTCGCCGAAAACGGCGGCCCCGCTGCGCGGTGGCACGGAGCGGATCCTGGTGGTGGAGGACGAGCCCGCGGTGCGAAACCTGACGATGCGCGGCCTGGCCCAGCTCGGCTACCGCGTGATGGAGGCGGCCCACGGCGGGGAGGGCTTGCGCCTCTTCCAGCGCGAAGGCGGCGCGTTTGACCTCATCGTGACCGACGTCGTGATGCCGATGATGGGCGGCCCCGAGTTGATCGCCAGGGTTCGCGAACAGAAGCCGGCCATCCGCGTGCTCTACATGTCGGGTTTTACACAGGATTTGAAGCTGGACGGCGTGCACGTCAACAACGCCGCATCCCTGATTCTCAAGCCCTTCAGCCTCGAAACGCTCGCCGGTGAAGTGCGTCGCATCCTGGACGCCCGCTGAACGCGGCCCCGACTTGACACCCCGCGCCCCCGTCCCTAGTTTAGCCCCCTTTCCACGTCGGCGGTGTAGCTCAGCCCGGTAGAGCAGGGGACTCATAAGCCCTTGGTCGGGGGTTCAAATCCCTCCACCGCCACCATTCAGAAACGCCAGAAAAATTGGGCAAAATGCCCTTTTTTTGCCGATTTGTTCCGCCATGCTTATCCGGCCTTCAGCGGCCTGTAGCGGTCCCGTTTTGCCTGGAAAATGTCAACAGGATGTCAACGGGCGCGGGGCTTTTCGTCGTGCTTTCGAGCCGCGAAGCCGTTTGTGTCTCCCCCTCCGCAAAGCGGGTGAAGCCTGAAAATGGCTGAAGAGGGAAATTTTTAGGGGGGGGGCTCAAAAAGATGTCCCCACGCGAGTGGGGATGGTCAGTTGCCCGAACAACTGATTTGGGGTCGCTCCGGTTTGGTGGACACGTGGGTGGCCTGCCCCCCAAAGGTCTGTAGTTTTCTGTGAGAGTCCCATCTGGTTTTTGTTCCTGTTTCTAGCCTCGTTCTCCAGGCTCATTCAATAATGAGACTTTTCTTGGAAACTGTCCGGATTTAAGGGCGCGGGGCACGTGATGCGCGGGCGATAGGTGGGGGGGGCGTCTGTCCGACTATCTTCCAAAGAGGAATCGGGCCGCTTCCGGTGGGGAGAGTTTTAGCAGTTTCGTGTAGACGTCTTGCCCCAGCAGATCCATGGCGTCGTAGAGGCACTTTATAAGGGCGGGGTGGAGCAGCGTTCGATACTGGGTTTGCACCTCGCTCTGGGGGGCCGTCGGGTCGATTGAGGCTCGCACCTCAAGCCTTCTTGTGTGGTATCGCTCGTAGATGGAGCGCAGTCCGGCAAGCTTTTCGGTGGCGAGGGCCCCAATTTTCAGAGGGAACAACTCCTCGAAATCCTTCCTCAAGATGTCCAATTCTTCACGGATGTGACCACGCAGCTTTTGTTCAATCTGCGCCACTTCTTCGTCGCCGATGAACACTCCTTCGCCCCTCAAGTGCACGGCGGCATCTTTGACTCTCTCCACGAATGCGTCCAAGCCATAACCGTATTTCCCATACCCGAGAATCACCAATTCGTTGCCATTTGCGGCGGAAACATCGGAGTTGGAGAAGGCGAGCAGACGATTGGCCACGCAGTGACAGGTTCCATCGACAAAATTTGTCATGCCTGTCGGGTGGTCCTTATCCGTGCCGTTTGCCAGGTTGGCCCATCGGGCATTGCCAACGCTTTCGGTCAAAAGGCGCGAATGGGAAATGGCTGCACCTCCACGGCCAAAGCACCCCCAGTCGTGTCCTGCGTCGGTGAGAACGAAGACGTGTTCAAGCGGTCGGTCGGGGGATGCGTGAAAGTGGCCGTAATTCATCGCGGGAATGCCGTAGGCCTTGAATGTCGCGGTCATGTAGTGTCCTTGTCGGATGATGTGCATCACTTATTTGTCACGCCCGAACGTCCGAAAACGAGTGCCGCGTGTCAAGTCGTCAGCAATTCTAAAACGAACAGAATTAAACAATATGAACTGAAATGCGATTCATGGCTTGTCCTGTCGCTGCGCGCTGTGGAATGCTGGCACTGCACGCAAAATCAGGAGGCACGTCATGGCGATTAGAAGCACCTTCATCATCAGCTCTCGGGCCGTAAAGGGTTCCCGTTTCACGGCGGAGCCCGGGGCGACTCTCTTTTTGCGAGTGCCTCCGACTGCTGATGTATTCAGTCCGGCGAATGCCATCAGCAAGAATGCCTGGCGCCGGCGCGTAATGGCGGCCGCCGACGGGGTGGAGGATGAGATCACGGGAACGAGCGGGGATATTCTCGTTTTTGTTCACGGGTACAACAACGACATCGAAACGGTGCTCGCCCGAACGCGCATGCTTCAGTCAACTTTGGCTGCGCAGGGATGGAAGGGTCTTGTGGTTGGCTTCGATTGGCCGAGCGACAACTCAACCCTCAACTATCTTGAGGATCGTTCGGATGCCGCCGATGTCTCCCTGCGCTTGGTGCAGGAGAGTTTGGAGTTGTTGATTGATGCGCAGGTTCCGTCTACCCCGGGGGTCGAACCCTGCCGTCTGAATGTCCACCTGTTGGGCCACTCGACCGGGGCGTATGTGATCATGGAGTCTTTTGCGCAGGCCGCCAAGATCGGCGGTTACTTCAAGAGCCCCTGGCGCATTGGACAGGTCGCATTCATCGCAGGCGACGTGGCGAGCGATTCGCTTGCGGCCTCCAGCGACTGGAGCGCTCCGATGTATGCCCGCATTATGAGGCTCACAAATTATTCGAGTCGCTATGACAAGGTGCTGGGGGTCTCAAACGCGAAGCGGTTGGGCGCCTCGCCGCGTGCCGGCCGGGTTGGACTGCCGGAATCGGCGCCCCGGAAGGCGGTAAACGTTGACTGCAGCGATTATTTTCTCGGAAAAGACCCGGCTAAATCCAGCTTTCTCGGGACGTTTAATCACTCCTGGCATATCGGCGATCCGGCGTTCGCGCTTGATCTGGCGCTGACGCTGGAGGGTGGCATTGATCGCGAGGCCATCCCGACCCGCATGTCGGGTTCAGGCGGACTTGTTCTGACTGGCGAAGGGCGCCGTCCTGCGTTTCAGTCGGGATGGGACGCGGAATTGCCGCCTGTAGGTTGAGGATGGGGTGCTATTGACGCCACCGTTTACTGTTGCAGCAGCCCGACGCCAAAGAGAACGGTGTCAGTATCGGCGAAGTCAGGCGCCTTGCGGCCCGTGCGATAGAGCAGTGTGAGCTGCACATTTTTTGAAAGATTGTAGTTGGCTCCGGCTTGCCAGAACTTCCGATCCCACGACTCTTCGAAATCATGCCGATAGGTGTAGTCAAAGGTCACGGAAAGCCTCGGCGATAAAAAAGGCGGGTATATCGTCAGAGACGCCTGTGGGGCGATTCGGGTGTAGGAACCGCTGTCTTCAATGGCCTGCAACCCTTCGTTTCCTGCGGCGTCCTCGACGTTGCCAGCCTCCAGTTTGAGTTCGGGGACCCAGTAGGCCTTGACGTACGCATCGTCGGGAGTGGACTTGGTGCCGCCGATCCACGTCATATAGCCAGCCCGAAGCATGCGTTCAGAGCTGAAAGACCAGCCAATCGTCGCCTCGTAGGCTTCTCGATCAAAGTCGCGATCAGTTCTGAATTTTGGGGTCAGCGCGAGTGCGTGCGAGTCGAAAAACGAATTCGGACGACTCCAGAAGCGCGACAGCTTGACGGCCAGATCTACAGAGCTCTGGTTGCCGTCCTTGCCGCTGTCGACGTCGAGATCGATTCCGGGTTTGAGCTGCCAGGGCGCGCCACCCGACTCCCATGTCCATGTATTGAGTGTTATGCTGCCGAGGGCGACAAACGAACCTTTCTTGCCGTCCCGATTGTCATCATGGCTATAGCTGAGGACGAGCGGGCGATCATTAAATTTCTTTTGCCGGGGATCTGAGGAGTCCGTGAGGGTCCTCGAGAGCTGAAGCCCTTTCCATCCGATAGGCCTGTCCTTCAGCTCGCTGTCCGCGATTTCTTGAACGCGCCGGATGAATAGTTCGGCCTGTTCGATGCTGATTGAGTCTGCCGGCTCGTCCAGTGCGCTCAGTGCGTCTTCCGCGAAATCATCGGCCGCTTTGTCCAGTCTGGTTTCGGATATGTCCTGATCCCGCAGCCTGGCAATGACCGGATCGTGTGCGAGGGCGTAACGTTTGAGCTCCGCCGCGTCGAGGCGTTGATTGCGGTTTGTGTCATGCGCCTGAAGTTGGCTCTGAAGCTCCGATTCCGCGGCTTGTGCAGATGAGATGGCGAGGAAGGCGAGCAGGGTGAATATCCGGCGGGAATTCATATCATCCCTCAATTCTGGCGCGGTTGAAGTCGCGCAGGTTTCGGACGGTCTTAATGTTCGGTTGCCGGGCGTTCCAGGTGGCCGCATCGATCGGAAATCCATTTGCGCCGGCAAACGCCAGATTGTTTTCGGTGCGGAGCTGTTCGCGATGGTTGGGTCGCAGGCCGTCAAGCTGGTCATCGAGTACCAGCATGGCGCCTTCTGGCAGTTGCGCCCATCGTCTGACCGCCCTCTTCGTTGTTGCGGTGTCGGAATTCATCTGTCGTCCTCCTTGCCGGGCGCGCGCGAATCGACTGTTCACCATGTGCGCGCAATACGTACGAAATCGTTGCCGAACTTTCCAGCAAAAACTGCTTTACGGCACAAACTAAAACCATTAGTTAAGCATCACCCTAAAGGAGGATGCGCCATGGCCGCCCGCATTTATCATTCGCGAGGAACAGCAGCCGGCGGTATTGGGGGGCGGCATGCGTGGGCTTTTGCCGTGGCGGCGATGCTTCTGTGGACAAGCGCCGCCCCGGCCTGGGCGTTCCCATCGTGGATGGGGGTGTTCTCTCCCTATCAGCGGCACAGCGGCGTCAACCCGGGCAAGTTCATGATTCTCATGAACCAGGACTACTGGGGGCTGCACGCCGAGGTCGGGGTCCAGGTCAATGGCGGGAGCTGGACCGTTTATAGCATGAATTACGTGGGCAACGACAGCGGCAACTCCATCTGGGAATACGACCACGGCCAGGCTTTCCCCACCAATGCCACGGTCAATTATTACTTTCACGGATGGGACGACTGGGGCGGGAATATCTGGGACAACAACGGAGGGAACAATTACACGTTTACAGCGGGCCCGCCCGTGGTGGAGTGGATCGGGAACACAACGCACTTCCCGACAAACGGCGCCCTCAAGGCCGGGCTGGACCTGTGGATCAACGCCGAGACGTGGCCGCGAGGGGCGACGACCAATGCGCTCGTGTACTTCAACTACCTGGGCGGCACGAACTGGAACGCAGCGCCCCTCTCGTTTGCGGGGACGCAGGGCAATAACGACTGGTGGCACCGCAACATGGGGCGGTTCAGCGCGGGGGCCGTCGTTGAGTATTCCGTCGGCGCCTACGACGGATACGGCACGCTGAATGTCGACAATCGCAATGGCAGCAACTATTTCGCGAATGTCGCCACGGGGAATGTGGCGACTTGGATTGGCCTTGCGCGTCACTTCCCGACAAACGGCGCCTTGAGCGCCACCAACAACCTGTGGCTCGATGTGGAGAGCAGCCCGACCAATTCGGTTGTCGGCGGATACGCCCTGTACAGCGTGAACGGCTATGCGTGGTATTATGCCGATCTCTCCTTCAATCAAAAGAACGGAAGCAATGACTGGTGGCATGTCAATCTGGGCGACATGCCGCCCGGCGCCGCGGTGTACTACCGGTTTTCCCTTGAGGACGGCGCCGCGGCGTGGCATGTGCACCCCTCATCGGGTGTCCCGTTGTCGGCCTCCGTGTTGGGCGTGTCCACCGACAGCGACGCGGACCTGTTGCCGGACGATTGGGAGTTCTATTGGTGGGGAAATCTGACCGGCGGGACGCTGGGAGGCAATGATGATGACGACGGAGTGCCGGGTCTGCCGCTTGGCGACTACTTGGAGTGGGTGATCGGGACCGATCCGGCCTACTCGAACAACCATGTGTCCGTTCCGCTCCTCTGGTTCCCGGACCGGCCGTTCAAGGGCGGATGGGTAAAACTATCCTTTCAGATCGCCACCAACGACCCCATTTACAATCCGCCGCACTACGCAAGGGTCCATTTCGGGGCGGGAATCACAAACCTGCAGCTCTCCTCCGTGGCGAGTT
Organism: uncultured Verrucomicrobiota bacterium; assembly: GCA_937996795.1. GTDB lineage: Bacteria > Verrucomicrobiota > Kiritimatiellia > CAIVKH01 > CAIVKH01 > JAMLJG01. The sequence continues at coordinate 53,644 of CALKUH010000067.1, forward strand.
CCGGCAATCGATGGGAGGCGCGGCTGCTGGTCCCGACGAACGCCGGAACGTTGAACCTGCAACTCGTCAACAGCGCAGACCAGACCAACAACAACCACACGCTCGGCTGGCCGGTTCCGGTGCGAACGCTGGGCGGGTCGGAAGCGGCCGATTCCGACGGAGACGGCCTCCCCGACGCCTGGGAATCCCAATACGGCTTCGATCCGCTGGATGATGGAACCCTGAACCCCGACAACGGCCCCGGCGGCGATCCGGATGGGGATGGAGCGACCAATCTGGAGGAGTTCGAGGCGGGAACCAATCCCATCGCCTTCAATGCGCCGCCGGAGATCCAGATCACCTATCCGCGAGACGGAGGAGTGCTGCCATGAAACGAATAATCCTGTTGCTTGCGATAGCGATGATGGGCAGCTCGACGTTGGCCGGCGTTCGAAACATAACGTCCGCCGAATCAGTTGGGATCGACGCTGTACTGCCGAGTGTGAAGGGCCCGGAACATTGGGGGGCGACCGTTCGGCGGGGCGGCGGACAACCTGTATCTGTGAAAAATCTCGGGGACCGCTTTGCCTCTGTCTTTCTCAGTCGTGGGGAGGAGGTCGAGGTTTGCGTGAGTATTCCGGGACTTCCTGCCGGTGAGCGCGTCCAGCTCGCTTCAACGCACGGAGGGGTGATTGATGGTCATCCCCGGGCGGAGTGGATGGTCCGCGAAGAAGGGCGATTTTGCTTTCCATACACCGTCGGGGTCATGGGCCCGCACCCCGTTATTGTGACCGTACGCGGGCGTTCGTTGACTCTGCTCTTTCAGGTTGAGGAAGAAGTCATTCCCAAAGAACAGCGGGAAGCCGCTGTGGAGGGCGTCCAATGAAGCATTTGGCTCTTCGCGTTGTTTTCTGGATGCTCGTTTTGGTCTGGTGTGTCACATCCGCAAGCGGACAGACCAATTGCGCCAACTGCACGCCGTGCAACGATCCCTGTCCCGCAAATTGCCCGACGGGTGGGTCCAATCCGTTCGACATCTTCTCCGCGAATGTCTACCGGGACGTGCCAGAGCTGATGCCATCCCCTCACGCCGCGTTTCCGCTTCTAAAATACGAAAGGCGCGGAACGAGCCGCCCGTTCTGGGCGGCGCAGCCTCGCACGGATTTCCCGTTCGGCCACGGCGGCAATTGGCGGCATAATTTTCAATGGACCGTTCTGGACGATGGGTTGACGGGATTTGGCGAGCAAAAGCTACAGATCATTTACCCCAATGCGTATATCGGATTCTATCACCGGAAAACGACGAATGATCTGCACATGACCTATCTTCCTAAATCACAGGAACGGATATTGAAAGAAGGCACCAATTATTTCCTGTTCCAGATGGATGGAACGCGCCATCACATCACGGAGCGGCCGTCCGGCTCCAACAAAACCTTCCGTGTCGAGGGATTCCACGACCCCTATTCCAACTACTACGGCTTCGTGTACGACACGAATCAGTTGCTGATTCAGGTAACGGCGCCAAATACCAATCAGTTCCTCTCGTTCGAATACCAGCGATTAACCAACGCGCTTGATCCGGGCGTCATTCGGTTTTCTTATGCCAACACCAATGCCGCTGAGGTGCTCCTGGCTGGAAGCTTCAACAACTGGCAGGGCGGCGTGAATCCCATGGCGATCTCGAATGGGGAATGGGTCGCGGACGTCAACCTGGCCAAAGGCTTTTATGCCTATAAATTTGTAGTTCGTTACACGGGAGATACCAACGATTACTGGGTTTCGGACCCGGATAATCCGATTACCGGGGGCGCCGACTCCAATTCCGTTGTTGTGATTGATCCATTCCGCACCATCTCGCGCGTGACATCGAGTGATGGACGGAGCGTCGAATACGACTATTCCTGGGCCTACAACGGACATCCGGATCGCATCATCGATATTCTCCTGACGACAGCAAATTATGGCGATGGCACGGCAGCGCAATACACGTATTACTCCGGCGAATTCAGCATAGAGAATCGAGCGCTACTCCATACGGTGGACGATCCTCTGGTGCCTCACGGACCCGCTCGTGCCGTGCGATACACCTATCAAACAAACACCATTTACGCGGGCATGGTGCATGAGGAACGGTCCTTGGTCTCCAGCCAACTCCTGGGTCGGCTTGAGTTCGATCTCTCCGACGAAAACGTCCGCATCTATACCGATGCCGAGGGCAAGGTCACCCGTTATGGATATGTGACCAATACATGTAATTTGACCCTTCAGACCAATGCCGTTGGCGATGTCACCCGGTTTGAGTACTTCTCCGATGGCGAGGGCATGCTGTGGAAGGAAATCGACCCGCTCGGACGGACCACGGTGTACAGTCGCACATGGCACTTCGGGGCCGTGCTTTCCATATCGAACTCTACGGGGAATTGCGGTTGTGAAGCGGATGTGGTCAACACCTACACAGACGAGACCTATCCGTTCTATTTGAGCAGCCAAACGAAAAAAGGCGGCCTGTCGACGAGTTGGGTTCGTGATGCACGGCATCGTCCCGTCCGCATCAATTACCCCGACGGAACCTTCGAGACCAATGCTTATAATGACGCGGGACAGTTGCTCGCCCAGCGTCAGCGTGATGGCGCGCTCTGGCGGTGGAGCTATGATGCGCGCGGGCGAAAAATCGCCGAAACTGACCCGCTTGGTCACACGACCCACTTTGCCTACGACGGCAACGACCGTTTGGCGCTCGCGTCGAACGCTCTCGGACATGTAACGCGCTATTTTTATAACTGGCGGGGGTTGGTCACCAACGTGGTGTACGCCGACGGTGCGGAAGACACGTTTTGGTATAACCAGTATGGCGATATCACACAACGTCAGGATCGAGCCGGTGGCGTGGCTGTGCATCGCTATGACGCGCTGGGGCAGGTGTCGGAGGTGGTGACCCCGGATGGCGCCACCAATCGCTACGTCTACAGCGCCGCGGAGCGTTTGACCCTCTCGACCTCGCCGTTGGGGTTGACGGTATCCAACACGTACGACGCCATCGGGCGCAAAATTCGGGAAACGTTCTCCAGCGATGGGACCTATAACGAATGGCACTACGACTCAGATGGTGTGCGAACGCAGATCAACCGTCTTGGCGGTGCGACGGTTTTTGACTACGACAATGACCGTCGACTCGTGGGCCAGCGCGATCCCAATGGAAACTGGACGCGCTTTGGCTACGATGCCGCGGGGAATCGAACCCATGTCACCAACGCCCTGGGCGATGTGATGGAATACACCTATGATGCCGCAGGCCGCCAGACCTCCATGCGCGATTGCGAGGGCGCCACGGTCAGCAATGTGTATGACGGGGTGGGTCGCTTGATCCGGCAGATTGATGCCAATGGGATTGTCACCAGCAATGCTTATGATGCCGCCGGACGTTTGCTCGCCTCGTGGCGCAGCGGACTGTTGGTCTTAAGCAACCGCTACAACGCGGTCGGGTGGGTGCTGGCCCGACAAGACGCCAGCGGGCTGGTCAGCAGCAACACCTACGATGCCGTCGGGCGGGTGCTGCGGTCCTATATGCCGGATGGCTCCTATTTCGAGAACGTCTATTCCAACACCTTCCTGGTCCATTCCATTGACCGGGCCGGACGCAGCACTCGCTACCAGCGCGATGTGTTGGGGCGCGTCACCAACCAGATCGACAACGCCACCAACAGTGTTCGCTACGGCTACGATGTGGCCGGAAACCTGACCGACCTATATGACCAGAACGGCAGCCGCACCCGTTTCCTGTTTGACGTGGAGGGTCGGCAGATCGGCAAGGTCTATGCCGATGGCGTCACCAATCACTACAGCTATGACGCTTTGGGCCGGTTGACCTCGAAGTTGGACGGGAAAGGGGTCTCCACCACCTATCGCTACGACGCCGTTGGGAACATGACCAACGTCGACTATGCCGCGGATGCCGACGTGATATTTTCGTACGATGTCCTGAACCGGATGACGAGGATGGTGGACGGGGTGGGGACCACGCTCTACGCCTATGCGGGCAGTTGCGGCAAGGTTCAGTTCGTGGACGGCCCATTCCCCAGCGACACCGTCAGCTATGGCTACGACGCGGGCAAGCGATTGGTCGCCGTGACGTCCGCCAGTTCCGTTGTGAACTACTCCTATGACGCCCTTGACCGGTTCACTCACGTGGTGGGGCGCGTGGGCTCCAATGCGCCGACGACGAACGCCTATACCTACATCGCCAACGGACGCATGCCCGATACGCTGACCCACGGCAATGGCGTGTTGACCGACTATGCCTATGATCCATTGATCCGCCTGACCAATCTGGTCCACCAGTCCGGTGGCACCAATCTGGCGAGCTTCGGCTACACCTACAACGCCGCCGACTTGCGCACCTCCGTTACGATGGGCGGCTCGGGCGCTCCGCGCACGATTTCCTACGGCTACGACCCCATCGGCCAGTTGACGGCGGCCCAGGGCGACTTCCCCGGCTACGCCTTCGACTACGCGTTCGACCCCGCCGGGAATCCCACGCGCCAGAACAACAACGGGTTTGTGATGAGCAACGCCTTCAACAATCTGAATCAAAACACAACCAGCCAGTGGTCCGGCGCACTGGCGGTGCTCGGCTTGATGAACGAAACCGAGGGAACCGTCACTGTAAACGGCGTAGTTGCCGACATTCTGGCGGGCGCCGCGCCGGCGACGCCGTATTTCGTCGCCACCAACCTGCCGGTCGTGGCGGGCACCAACACCTACGCGGCGCTCCACACCGACCCCCTGGGTCGGACGGCCACCAGCACGGTGTCCGCGATAGCCCGGAACAGCGGATATGGGTATGATCACAACGGAAACCTGACCAACGACGGACGGTTCGTGTATGTGTGGGACAACGCCGATCGGTTAACGGAAGTGCGTACGCTGGATAACAGCCTGGTGATGAGCTGCCGCTACGACGGCCTCGGCCGCCGTCGTGAGCGCATTGTCTCTCCTGTAGCCGGGGTCACTGACCCCGGTACAAACCGCTACGTCTATCACGAATGGGCCGTTCTTGAAGTCCGAGACGGAGAAAACAACGTGCTGGAAGCCTACACCCACGGCCCCGACCTGAGCGGCACCCTCGGCGGCGCCGGCGGCATTGGAGGTATTCTGTCGGTCAGCACCGGAACGACGTCCTCCGTGTCGTCCTGGTTCCACTACGACGGCAACGGCAACGTCGTCCGATTGACTGACGCGACTCGCGAGATCGTTAGCTCGCTCGAATATAGCCCCTTCGGCACCGTGTTGCTGAGGTTCGGCGCCTACATCCCGCGCTACCAGTTCTCGTCGAAGGAATTCGACGCGGTGGTGGGGCTGAATTATTACGGCTTCAGATACTACGCCCCAAACTTGGGACGGTGGCTGAATAGAGAGCCGTTGGGGGAGAGTGTTGATGCAAATTTGTTCAGGTTTTTGTTCAACAGAGTGCTGGAATTCGCGGATTATCTTGGATTGCAGCCGATTACTTGGGTTCCTCCCACAAACCCACCGGCGCGGCCCCCAACCCCATTCTTTCCTACCGGCCCGGTTAATCCGGCGATTGGATGGCCGCAGGCAAATTCAGGCGCCAATACACCAGGGGTGGGAACCCTTCCGAATCAAGCCCTTCCATGTGCAGAAACAATGCCGAACGGATCCATTAGGCGGCATGGGGTCGGATCAACTATTACGGGCGGGACGCGACCCTGTACATGTTATATATATCCTCCATGCGGCATGGGGCCGCCCGCGCCAGTCCCAGGTACATGCACATTTGATTTGGAGTGCCAGCAGAATGGAAATTGGAATCCGGTAGATACGGGATGCACCCCAATCTAATTATGTCTCGAAAAATCTACATTTCTTATCTTGTGATCGTGGTTGTCGTGGCGGTGCTATTAGTCGCAGCCGCCAAGCTGCGCGCGCAAATACCACAATATGAACTAGAGCGGATTGAGTTTGATAACGAGTCTTCGATGGCATCAGCGTTATTCTCGTTGGCGGGAGAGCGCAGTGGGAAAGACAGAATTCTTTACCCGGACAAAATCACCATATTGACCGTGGCCCGATTTGGCGAATCGCGATCGGATGTTCACGTTGCCGTCACGGGAGATGTCAGGCTCGTCGTCCTCCCCTGCCGGTCAGAGAGCCGGCGGTATGGGGTGGAATTGTTTGCGAATCACTACAACATGCGGCATCTGCACTATGCGGGCAAACTGATGCGAAGTGGTGACGTCGCGGCAGCCGGTAAGATTTATGATGCTTTAAGCCTGCATATCGAAAATGAAGTCGGGCAAGAAGCCAAAGAATTGGCTAAGCGTTTAAAGAATATAGAATCGTTGTCCGACATTGAAAAGACTGCATTTGACGGTCGGCTGGTTGATGCGTGGTCGCCCTGGTAACCCAGAAGGGTGAAGGTGTCGCGGGCGGTCGTCGCGAATAGGGTCGGGCCTGCAGGGTAACGGGGTCGGTCCGCACATAGTTACAACCTCCGCCGATGCTGATCGTCGACGGCGGTTGACTTGGCCACCAGCACCGAGTCCGCGATAGCCTGAAACAGCGGATATGGGTATGATCATAACGGGAACCTGACCAACGACTGGCGGTTAGTGTATGTGTGGGACAATAGTTATAGCGGCCGGGGTGTAGCCAGTGACAATTGACAAATAGAGATGAGTGGCTGGTGAGATCGTGCGCAGGCAAGGCGAAATTGTGGGGGCTTCCGTTTCGTGATCCGCCGCTAGAATTGCGGAGGGGGCGTATTGTGATGAACTGGGAACAGCTGCTGACTTCGACTCGTTTTCGAGCGAATGCGTCCGCGGTATGCAAGCACGATGCGCGCTCGCCGTACGATGCGGACATTGATCGCATTGTATTCTCCGGCAATTTTCGCCGGATGAGCAGAAAGACTCAGGTTCATCCTTTTGCTCCGAATGATCACGTACACACACGCCTTACCCATAGTCTCGAAGTTGCAGAGGTTGGAAAGGCGCTCGGAAAGTCGGTCGCACGCGAAATTGCAAAAGATTTGCCAAAGGGGATTGGACGGGATGATCTGTCGACCATTCTTCAGGCCGCATGTCTGGCTCATGATATTGGCAACCCTCCGTTTGGACACGCTGGCGAATCCGCGATGTCTCACTGGTTTGATTCGGATGGCGCGAGATACTTGGATGGACTGTCTCGGGAGGCGAAAAAAGACCTTTCTGTCTTTGAGGGCAATGCGCAGGGCTTTCGCATCATCGCGCAGACAGATAACTACCGGTTTGACGGCGGATTACGCCTAACGTATGCAACATTGGGCGCATTTCTGAAATACCCGTGGAGCAGCAGAAGTACGCATCACGCCACAAAATTCGGGGCGTTCATCACTGAGGAAGAGATTCTTGCCGATGTCGCAAAAACGTTGGGCTTAGTCAATGTTTCGCCGCATCGCTGGTGCAGGCACCCGCTGGCATTTCTTTCTGAGGCCTCAGACGATATCTGCTACGCAACCATCGATCTTGAGGATGCTGTTGAACTTGGAATTCTCAATTTTGACGATGTGGTTGATCTCTTGTTGAGAAGCATGAGCGGTTCGGCTCGCAGGGAGGTCAAAAAACGTTTCTGCAAGTCTCAGCGCGTTAATTTCGCACGACTCCGCGGCCCGGTATTCGATGCGCTGACGTCAGGCGCCGTCGAAGCGTTCATCAGCAAATACAAAGAAATAATGAACGGCACTTTTCACTCCGAGCTATTTATGGCACTGCCAAAGTCAGACCCCCGTCGGGCCGTCATTTCCGAGGCCAAAGAAGTCGCCACGAAGCGGATCTTTCCTGATCGCAAAAAGTTGGAGGCGGAGATCGGATGTTTGGCCACGTTCGAGTGTTTGCTTGATGCCTTTTGCGAGGCGGCGCTTGCATGTGCTCAGCAGCTCGCAAGTCCGAAGGGCGAGGCGTCAATGGGTTGGCGCTCCGAACTGATCATCAAACTATTGGCTGAGCATGCGCCGATGGCGGACAATGCCCCACGAGGGTTATCATGGAGCAAGCACATGTGCATTCGTCGCGTTCTGGACTACATCTCTGGGATGACGGACAACTATGCCAGTTACCTTGCGAAACAATTGCAGGGCCTTCCCAGTGTCGTGCCGCAGAGACCCTGAAGTTTGCAGTGTAATGGAACGTGGCGGTCTAATGCTGCCTCTGCCCTGTCTGCCAAATGCGCGCTGTAGGCTGGGTGGGCGCGATGTTGGTGCTTTTTGACTGGCCGGTATTAGTCTGGCGGCACGGGGGCGGTTCTTGGTATTGGTAACTCCACGCCCAGTGAGGGCTTTGACTGACGAAGTCGCTTGCCTCGGGCCACCAGGCTTGGCTTCGTGTTGCTTCGCCGTGGCAAGCGGCGGGCCTTGGGGCGACTCGCGTTGCCGATACCAGCCTTGCGGCGTGATTGGGATCGATCGAGCGCGGCGCGGTATGTCATGCCCCCGCTGTCGCGCGCGACATGCCCACTGCTCCAAGGGTGAATTCCTCCGTCCGTATATCGCTGCAACTTCTGGTCCTGCGGAGTGGTGGGGCTGCTTGCCTCGGACTGCCGTGACCGGGGTGGGCAAAATTGATCTTGTGTGGCGCCCCGCTTAATTCTACCACACCTATACGTTTTAGTCATGAAAGCAATGCGGGCCTTTCGTCGGGAATGCGTATGCGAGCGACTCTTCTTCGGCGGTGTTTGGAAGAACAGATTGACCGGTTGCGTGCGGAGGCTTGGTCGGCGGACAGGCTGGCGCTCCTGCCTGGCGGGTATGATGTCGAGTCGGGTGGCCGGCTACTGCATGTGGAGCTGTCGGTGTTGGAGCGCAAGGGGAGCGAGGTTCGCATCGGGATCTCAATTGATGACGGAAGTTTGTTCCGGACTCTCTGCCCGGTCAGCGCGAGTTTTGGCGTGAAGCTCGAATCGTTCGTGCGCGGGCGCGAGCCGATGTCCGCGACCGTGTCGTAGGGGCGCCGGCGGGCGCGGAGGGGTGGGGCGTGAAACGTGCGGCACACGGGTGGGCGGGGTGGAGTGGCGTGCTGGTGGCGCTTTGGGCGTGGCCTGTTTTTGCGCAGTTCCAGCCGGGCACGACGAATCACTTCTTTGCCGAGGGCGATACGGGTGCGAGCTATCTTGCGTATTTTCCGACGTCGTACGATCCGAGCAATCCGCCGCCGATGATGGTGTATTTCGATCCCGCGGCGTGGGCGGAGTTCGGCCTGGAGAAGTTGAAGCCGAGCTGCGAGGCGGCGGGGTGGGTGCTGGTTTGTCCGTATGTGCTGAACAACGACAATTTGTTCCATACGCGCCGGGTCGAGTCCGAGGTCCTCTGGGATGCGCGCCGCCGCATCCCGCACAACCGGAGCCGCGTGTATCTCGCGGGACTGTCCGGCGGCGCGTGGCGCGCGAACCGGATCGCGCATGAGTTGCCCGGCGAGTTCGCGGGGGTGCTGTCGTTCGGGGGCTGGATCGGCTGGTACGACGAGATCAACCGGTTCCCGGACCGCCTCGCGGTGTGCACGGTGAACGGCGTGGGCGATCCCTCCAAGGTGCAGCAGGAGCCGGTGGACGAGTGGTACTACACGCAGACGCTGGTGCGCGTGCGCCATGTGTACTGGCACGGCGGGCACGACATTGCGCCGCCGGGCACCGTGGATGTGGCGCTTGCCTGGTTCGACGCGGATTATGCGGCGACGGGCTCGACGTTTGTCAGCGCGCTGGCCCCGGCGCTCGCGACGAATGCGTATCTTCAGGCCACCTCTGCCGTCGCATCCGGGCAGTACACCGTCGCGGCGACGAATGCAGTGGAGATTTTGTGGCGGCACCCGGAGTCGGGCCTCACGCGCGGCGCGGACGAGCTGGTCGTGGCCTTGTTCGGAAGCAACACAATCCGTTCGCAGATCGCGCTGACGAATCCGCCCGCGGATGCGGCGGGGATCTCGCACGCGCTGATGCAGCGCGGGCTGCACTACCAGGAGGGGTTCCCCCGGGAGTGGGGGCGCGCGTTTCACGAGGCCGCGCTGGAGTTCAACCCGGCCAACGCGCGCGCGATGGCCGAGCTGGCCCGCGTGCTGCTTGGGGATGCGGAATGGCGGCACACGGAGTGGGCGCGCGCATCGGCGCTGCTGGCGGCGGCGCTGCAATTGAGCCCGACCAATTTCTACGTGAAAGAGCAGGCGGCCCGCTACGAGGCGGAATACGGCGGCCTTGAGCGGGCTCTCGCGTACGGTCGCGCCGCGCGCAGCAATTATCTGGCGTCGATCCACGCCCAATTGGGTGGCTACACGTGGCCGCTGTATTACCTCGACCGGGACATCAACAGCTATCGGAGCCGGCTGGAGGAGGCCGGGGTCGTTCCCCATGTGGATAATCTGCACTTCTTTTCGCCCGGCCTTTCGCCGGTTGATCGCGGGGGCTGGCACCTCACGGCGGGATCAATGTTGTATCAGGACGAGCGGGTGTTGAACGGCTGTGCCGCCGCGCGGCTCTCCGGCGCCGCGCCGGCCTTCGCGATCAAATCGTATTCCGGTTTCACGAATAGCGTCGTTTGGACCGATCTTTACGTCTGGCCCGGGTTGCCGGGCGCCGCGTGGACAACCAACCGGTTGCCCTGCGAAACAGCGCCGTGGCGAATTGACGCGTCCGGCCAGTTGCGAGTGTACGACATGGGCAACGGGTCGTGGCTCGCCCCGGTGCATACGCCGCTGTCCACCGCCACATGGTCGCGTTTGACGTTGCGTGAGGATTATACCGCGCAAACATGGGACCTCGCGCTGAACGACGCGCCGCTTGTGACGGGACTGCCATTCGCCTGTTCCACGGGCGTGTTTACGCGCGTTCATGTTTCATTTTCCGGGACGAATGGCCTGTACCTCGACACGTTGACGGTTTCCACGAACCAGCCCGAACCCGATGCGGACCTCGACGGGATGGGCGACACGTGGGAGTTGGCGAACGGGCTCAACCCTGCGAACGCGCTGGATGCCGGGCTGGACCCGGATGGCGATTTCTTCGCGAACTGGGATGAGTTCCAACGAAGAACGAATCCCTCCGCCTCGAACGTGCCTCCGGATACGGGTTACAGCAGCGTCTCGGTGGTCGGCACGTTCAACCAGTGGAACTGGGCGGCCAGCAATCTGACGCAACTCCTGGACACGTGTCATCACACCCGCTGGTCGGGCAGCATCCTGGTGGCGGCCACGGGGCGAACCGAGTTCGCCTTTGGTTCGGACGCGACCGCGTTCAGCGATGCCTGGGGGCCGGAAGGTGCATACGCGGCGTCCGGACTTCCCCTGTCGCTTCTTGCGTTGCGCTGGTCGTCGGCCTTCGCCGCGGGTCGGATCGGGCTGACGAATCCGATTAATGGGTTTGTTCGCTTTTGGGTCGACGTGAGGTCCGGGGAACTCGGCGCGGACATTCTGGGGTTGAACGACGCGGATGGGGATCAGCTCTCGGACGAGTGGGAGCTTGCGATGTCGGGCAGCGTCACTGGCGTGGACCCGTATGACAACGAGGACGGCGACGCCTTTCTGGCGATTGATGAATACTTCAGCGGACGCTCGCCGCTGGTGTCCGAACCGTATTCGCCGTATTCCTCCATCAAGCTGCCGGGCAGTTGGAATGGCTGGTCCACCACGTCCACGGAGATGACGCTGGTGGCCGACCATGTGTGGCGTTACGTCGGGTATTTCACCAATGGCTATTCGGCCCAGTACAAATTCGCGGCCAACGGAAACTGGGCGACCAATTGGGGCGACAACGATGCCGGCGCGGCGTTCCCGACGTTTCTCGGCACGGCGGAACGCGACGGCGCCAATTTGAATATATTCGCGACGACCAGCAGCATCGTGCTGATCCACTTCGACGACCGAACTGGCCGATATTCGCTGCTGTCCGGCGCGGATGATTCCGATTGGGACGGGATGCCTGATGCGTGGGAGGCGACGCAGTTCGGCAACATCTGGGAGCAGGATGGCGCGGGAAATCGAGACGGGGATCGGTACGCGAATGTCGCCGAATATCTCAATGGCGCGGATCCGGATTTCTGGGATGGCTGGGCGTCGGGGCACGCGTCCATGTCCGTGGCGGGCACATTTAATGGCTGGAGCCAGTCCGCGAACAACATGGGTCTGACCGGCAACCATCTGTGGCGCGCGGAGCTGTCGTTTACGAATGCGTCCGGCGTACAGTTTAAATTCGCCGCCGATGGATCTTGGGCGACGGCGTGGGGCGATCCCGCACAGCCTTCGACGACCGTACCGCTGCGCGGGCGTGGCGATCCCGCGCCCGGCAGCGGAAACATCGGCGTGAGCGAGCCGCTGAATGGTATCTATTGGTTCACGTTTCATGCGCTGTCCGGGCGCTATGCGCTGGATTACGCCCCGCACTACATCGTGATGCGGCCCGCGGCGGCGGCTCCGTCGCCGGAGGCGGGCCTCACGCTTCGCTGGCTCAGCTCCTCGGGCCGCCGCTACAGTGTTGGAGCGTTTACGAACCTGAACGCGCCGTCCGCCGTGCTGGCGAGCAACATTCCTGCCACGCCGCCGATGAACACCTGGACGCAGGCGCTGCCGGCGGACCGGGCCGTAATCTTCATTCGGTTGGATCCGTGATGCGCGTCGCCCCCCCCATAAAAATAGCCCCAAGATTCTTCTTGCGGGGCCCCTAGTTTTAATAATATCAGTCTGAACGTTTTAGCTGGCGAGTCGCATCGCCAGTTATTCGGGGAGGGTGCCGGTGGACTCGCTAAATGGGGAGCGTGTCGGGCGGACGCATCGCCGCTGTTGTTGCGCGGCGCGCCGTGTGTCGTATCGGTCGGACCGCGATTTCGCGGCCCGGCCGTTTTTCTTTTTGGGGAAACCCGTTTCGGAGCGTTTTGTGGCGTTGGCGGACGCTTGTGCCTTGGAGGGCCGATCATGAATACGCGTGCAATGCTGGTGGCGGGGGTGGTGGCTGCGGTGGCGGTGTTTGTTCCGAAGGGCGGGGCGCAATGCTCCGGCGGAGTGGGGGGCGGGCGTGCCACGCATACGGCTTCATCCATCACGCTGGATGGCTTTCTAGACACGAACCTATACGTATTGATCACGGAAAGCGGATTCGCCTCGCCCGTTTCGGGGGGCGCCACCAATGCGTCGGACGCAATTGGGGAGGGATCCGCCAAGACGATTTACGACTGCAATAGCGATCCGGATGTTGCTGATTTCAGCAGCGTGGATATTTCCACGGAGGGGCACACCGCCGACCTCAAGAAGTTCTATGTGACATGGGACGCCACCAACCTGTACCTGCTGGTGGAGGGCCCGAATGCCTTTCACCGGGGGTTCGGGGCGGTGGATCGAGCCGACCTTTTTGTTGCGATTGATTCTGCGGATTCCCGCTGTTCCGACACGACGCCGGTGGCGCGAGAGGGTGGCGATAATTTCAACAAGAACATCGATTTTGCGGGATGGCGGCCGAATTATTTCATCGGCGTAGAATACATCACCAACGGTGGCGCGAACGGGTATGCGGTGTTGCGTCAGGCCCAATATGACGCGGCAGGCAATGTGACCAACAAGATTACGCTGGCGATTGACACGGTGCCCAACACGATTGGCACCAACAGCATGGAGTTCAATGGGCGGCGTGATACCGCGATCACCGAGTTTCGGATCAACTGGAGCGCCTTTGGTGGCAAGCCGGCTGATTGCGCCGGTGCTGCATGGAATTTCGCCCTGTACACGACGGGCGACCTCGACAATTACGATGCGTATGACACGGCGCCCGGCATCGGACAATCGACGAACGGCTTCGAGATCCTGGGGGACACCCCGTTTGATGGCGACCATGTGGCAACGAATTTCTGCGGAGGCTGCAATGCGGGATGTGGTGATGGGGTCGTGGACCCGGCGACGGGCGTGTTGGACAACTCGGGCGGATATGGGGAAGACGATCATCACACCGGTTCGGGCTGCGCAAGCGGCGCGAAGGTCCCTTCGTCGGACAATTCAAATCCTTTCAACAACAACGAAGTCGACACCATCCAAGGATATTTTCGGATCACGAATGTCGGTCAGATGCCCACGGATGGGCCGTCCATTACGTGCCCAGGAAACATCTCGACGAATGCAGCCTGTGGCAATCCCACCGTTGCCGTGACGTGGTCCAGTCCGTCGGCCACGGAGGGCGACTGCGCCATCGCCACGAATTATTGCGTGCCGGCGAGCGGGTCCTCGTTTGCGGTCGGGGTCACGACCGTCCGTTGTTTTGCAGTGGACACGGGCGGAAACACCAACTCCTGTGCGTTCACCGTGACGGTGGGCTCCTCGGACACGGTGCCTCCGGTGTTTTATGGCGTGCCCGGACCCATTACGGTGGAGTGCGGCTCGCATCTTTCGTATTTGGAGAATCCGGGGGGGATCACGGCCACGGATGCCTGCGATGGCGCCCGGTCTGTCAGTTTCACCTCCATTCAGGACCCTCAATCCACCTGCCCGCCCTTCATTATCACGCGGACGTGGATGGCCACGGACGCCTCCGGAAACAGCGCGCAAACGCAGCAGGTTATCACCGTGCAGGACACCACGCCGCCCGTGTTGATTTGTCCGGGTACGCAAGCTGTCGGGGTGGCCATCAGTGTAACGAGCGCGGTGGTTCATTTTCAGGCGTCGGTGACGGATGTATGCATGGCGGTCAATATCCAGTATACGCCGCCGTCCGGCAGCTCATTTAATCTCGGCACGACGCTGGTGAGCGTGGTCGCCATTGACAGTTGTAGCAATCTGGCCACCTGCTATTTCCCGGTGATCGTTTATGAGGCGCCGCTTGCGCTCACAAACAGGCTGAATGCGTGCCGTTCTGGAACGCCGACACTGGATGGGTTTGTGAATCCGGTGGCCGAGGGTTGGTCGCTGCTGACGGAGCGTACATTCGCCCGGCCCGTCCAGGGCGGCAGCGCGATCCATTCGGATTCGGTGGGCGAGGGTGCGGCGAAAACCATATACGACACCAACGCCGATCCGGATGTATCAGATTTCAACAACGTCGATATTTCCACAGAGGGACACGATGCGGATATTGAGGAAGTATACATCACTTGGGATTCCAATCACCTTTACATCGCGGTGGTGGGTCCGAACGCGTTTCACACCGGTTTTGGCGCGCCGGATCGCGCGGATCTGTTCATCGCCATTGACACCAATGACTCGCGGATTAGCGATACCGCGCCGGTGGCGCGTGAGGGCGGGGATATGTTCTACAAAAAGATCGATTTCGCCGGGTGGCGCCCGGAATATTTCGTCGGACTGGAATGGATCAATAACGGAGGCGGATCCGGGTATGCCCAGATTAGCCGGGCGTATTACGCCACAAACGGCGCGGTGACCAACACCGTGATTTTGGGCGGTGACCATACGCCGAATACACTGACCAACAGCGTTCTGGAGTTTAATGGGCGCCGCGACACCGCGGCCACCGAGTTTCGCATTGCGTGGAGTGTGTTCGGGGGGCGTCCCAACGGCTTGCCGTGGAATTTTGCCGTATACACGGCGGGAAATCTGGACAATTACGACGCGTACGACACCGCGCCGGGCACGGGCCAGTCCAGCACCGGTTTCGAGGTGTTGGGCGACGTGCCGTTCGATGGTGACCATGTGGGCACCAATTTCTGCGGCGGGTGCAACAGTGGCTGTGGAGATGGGGTTGTGGACCCGGTCACGGGTGTGCTTGACAGCTCTGGCGGGTATGGGGAGGACGATCATCATACTGGCGCTGGTTGCTCGAGTGGGGCCAAGGTTCCGTCTTCCGACAACACCAATCCTTTCAACAACAACGAAGTCGACACCATCCAGGGCTATTTTCAGGTGGCGAATGTCGGCGCATTGTCGGGAACCGGATGCGAAGCCGACTCGGTGGGGTTGACCGCGCGTTACTACAACAATATTGATTTGACCGCGCTGGCGCTCCAGCGACTGGATTCAGCGGTGGATTTTAACTGGGGGGCGGGGTCGCCAGACGCCGCGGTGGGGGCCGACACCTTTTCCGCCCGCTGGACGGGACAGGTGTATGCGCCCAGCAACGGTCAGTACGCGTTTTCGGTGGCCTCGGATGATGGCGTGCGACTGTGGGTGGGCGGAAAGCTGGTGCTCGACAACTGGGTGGACCAGGCGTTTACGGAAAAGACGGGCAGCGTCACGCTGGTCAGGGGCTATCACGACCTGTTGCTGGAGTATTACGACAACCTCTATGATGCCGCCGTGACGTTGTCGTGGGCCGGCCCGGGCTTCGCGAAGCAGGTGGTGTCGGCGTCGAATCTATATGCCGCCTCGGCGACGGCCTATCACCAACCCGCGCGTCCGCCGTTGATTTCGCCTCAGGGCACGGTGTCCGGCGAGGATGTCCACATGGAATCGCTGCCGATGCATGACCCCGACGGCCACGGCCACGCCATGACGGACTGGATGATCTGGAACGAGGCGACGAACGAAGTGGTCTGGCAGGCGGTGGGCCTGACGAACTCCGTACTGCGCCTGCATATTCACCTCGGCGACGGGGTGTTCACGAACAGCCACGCGGGGCGTGTGGCGCTGCGGTTTGATACGAACTATGTCCTGGCGGTGCGATTCAAGGATGACAGCAATGACCCCGCAACGGAGTGGAGCCCGTGGCTTTACCGGCCGTTTGCCACCCAGCCTCTCGGGGTGGGCAACAGCAATTCCTCCTGGGCGGTCTATGAGTCCGGGTTTGAAATACAGCTGGCCTCGCACGGTCTGCAGCTGCCGGTGAATATTGCGTTTCATCCCAATCCGGGAACCAACGCGCACGACCCGTTCTTCTATGTAGCGGAATTGTACGGCAACATCAAGTGGGCCGCCCGAGACGGGCACTTGCACGACTATGCGACCAACGTCCTGAATTTTGACCCGCTGGGGCCTTTCCCGGGATCGGGCGAAAAGGGACTGGCCGGTTTGTGGGTGGAGACAAACGGAAATCTGCTCGCCACCATGCTGTATGCGCCGAACACCAACGATCCGGGCGTGCAATATCCCAAGGTCACGCGTTTCCTGAGTGCGCCGGACGGGAAGAGCGCGACCGGGACGGTGGACCTCCTCTTGATTCCAGAGCCGAGCGGGGCGTCCCACCAGATCTCCCATGTCGAAACGGGACCGGACGGCCTCATCTATGTCAATGTCGGGGACGGCACCACGCCGTCGTATGCCCAGAACACGAATTCCTATCAGGGCAAAATCCTTCGCATGAACCCGAACGGAACGCCCGCCACGAACAATCCGTTCTTCAATGCCGCAAATGGAACAAATGCCACGGATTACATTTACGCCTACGGACTGCGCAATCCCTTCGGCGGACGCTGGCGGCACAGCAGCACGAATTACTACATCGTGGAGAACGGCCCGGATATCGACCGCATGGTGCGGGTGGCGCGAGGTTCAAGTTATGGATGGGATGGATCCAACGCCAGCATCAGCAACAACGCGCTGCTTCTGTGGTATCCGATCACGGCGCCCGTGAACATGGCCTTTATCCAGACCAATACATTTGCGTACAGTGGATTCCCCTCGCAGTACTGGAACTACGGCTTTGTGACGGAGTCCGGTCCCACATGGGGCACCGGGCCGTTTACAAACACCGCAGTCAAAAATGGCAAGCGCGTCCGCTTGTTCCAATTCGACAGCTCGGGGGGTGTGGTGACGAATCGGAAGTTTGCGGAGTATATCGGCACCGGCAAGGGCACCTGCGTGGCGCTGGCGGCCGGGCCCGACGGGCTGTATTTCTCTGACTTCTACAAGGATCAGGAATTTGTAGACCCCACGGCCCGGGGCGCCAATATCTGGCGTCTGAAGTATGTGGGAACCAATGTCGCGTCGCCGGTGCTTTCGCCGCCGGGAGGGACCTTTGCCTCTCCAACAAACGTGGTTGTCACCTGCACGACGCCCTTTGCCAGTTTGCATTGGACGACAAATGGAGTCGATCCGAGCACGGGCGACGCAAGCGTGGAGAGCGGGCAATCGATCTCGATCAGCACGTCCGCCACCCTCAAGGTCAAGGGATTCCGGACGGGCTATTCGCCCAGCGCCGTGACGTCGGCCGTGTTTAACATCACGGGGCTGTAGTGCGGAGGTCCTTCGCGCGTCAGGCCCTGCTGCTGCCGCGCGGGATGAGTATGCCTCCGCGCACCATGACGGAGGCGTGTTTCCGGTTTGGGTTTGAAATCAGCTCGAGCGCGAGTCGCGCGGCGGCTTCGCCCTCTTTTTCGATTGGCGCCGCCACCGTTGTCAGGTCGAACGCCATCGGGCCGGCTGCGCGCGAATCGCCCAGGGTGGCGATCGCGAGATCATCCGGTATACGGAGTCCCAGACGGGCCGCGCTCTCGCACGCGGCAAACGCGCAATCATCATAAACACAAAACAACGCGGTGGGTCGATCGGGGGTGCTTGCCAGCGCTGATCGTATGCCGGCTTCCATGTCGGCGCCGGGTGGCATCATCATGATCCAGCGCTTTCGAGCGCGAATTCCAGCGGTTGCCAGCGTCTTGGTGAACACCTGGAGGCGTTGTCTGGCGACAACGCGGCGGTCTTCAATCCCCACGAACCCAATCTTGCGGTGCCCCACGGCGATCAGGTGATTTATGGCAAGCGCTGCTTCCTCCGGGTCCCATCCGACACAGGGAACATCCGGTAATTCCGAAAGGGCATCACTAAGAAAAACGAGAGGTATGTTGAGGCTGCGCAGCCGGCGATAGGTTGGCAAACCCTTCACGATCGGGTTAATGATCAGCGCGTCGGGTCTGTGCTCGATCAAGGTGTCGATCTGTTTGGCCTCTTCCTCGGCGTTCTCTCCGTGGCTGATGATGAACGGGATTTTGCCATTTTCCAATATAACGTCATGCATCCCCGACAAAATACGGTGCGCCCAATCATTGCGAAGGTGGGGAAAGACGATGCCTAGAAGGCCCGACTTCAGTTGCCGCAGGTTCCGCGCCATTGCATTGCGGATATACTTCATTCCCCGCGCCGCGCGTTTCACGCGATCTGCCGTGGTTTGGGCGATGCCGTACTGCTGCCAGCGCCCGCTCATGACGAGCGAGATGGTGGCAACGGAAAGGTCCAGCTTCCGCGCCAGCTGCGTAATCGTAACCCCACCATTTTTTGGGGGACTGCCGAGACTCATGGGTGCTCCCTTGATGTGTGGGGCCGCATGGTGTCGCCTTGCAGCACCCCTCGCAGCAAATTAGCGCAAAATTCACAAAAGTAAACCGATTAACCGGAGATATTCTCCGACTAGGTGGGCGCCTCTTAAGAGTGGTTCCCGATGCGCCGGTAGGGATTCCCGTAGTGCTTTCAAGTCTACTGTTGACATGGATCGCTAAAACGATAAGTATATAAACATATCAGGCGGTCGGGGTGGGCCCGAATGCCAAGAACAGATAGGGGGATCGTGTCATGCGTGCACTGCGCTCGGGGGGTCGGGGACGTGTGTTGTCGGTGCTGTTCGGAGCCGTGTTGTTGCATTTTTCGGCCATATGGGCCGGCGCCTTCCCCTCGTGGATCGGCGCGTGCTGCGGGTATTCGCGGCATGACGGGAACAATGGCGGCACGTTTACGATCCTGATGAACCAGGATTATTACGGGCTCCATGCCGACATTGTCATACAGGTGAATGGCGGCGCGTGGACGACGAACGCAATGACGTACGTCGGCAATACGAGCGGCAATTCGGTCTGGCAGTATAAGCCGACAACCCCATTTAAGGGGGGATCGACGATCCGCTATGCATTCCATGGATGGGATGACTGGGGTGGCAGTATCTGGGACAACAATGGCGGCAACGATTATTCCTTCACGCGGGGGCCCGACTGGGTTGGCGCGGTTCGAAGCAATGTGGTGCAAAACGTTGGAAACACCCAACGGGTGCTCTTTTTTCTGAATTCGGCGGTGACCAATGATGGGGGGCTTTGCGAAGTCGTGCCCTATGCGCCGGATGTCGTCCGGGTGCGGTATCATTTTACGCCCGGCACGAATGATTTGTGGCTGAAGCCGGATATCGCCATCGCCAAGACGCTGACGAATTGGGCGTCGGTTTCGCTGTCCATCACCAATCAGGGCGGGGCGACGATCATTGAGACCTCCCAGTTGAAGATTGAGTGCAAGCATTCGCCGTATTTTCATGTGAATTTCTACGACAAGTCCGGCTATCTCCTGCAGGCGGGCGTCCGGATGGAATACAACGAGTTCTACTACCCCGAACAGGACAATACGTACTACAGCCTGTCCGATTCCGTGGCCGATATGCCGGAAGGATTCAAGCTGAAGGGTGTATTCGTGATGCCGGATGAGGAACAGTACTTCGGGCTGGGGGAGATACCCACCGGACTGAATCGGCGGGGCACGCGGGTGCAGCTGTGGAATAGCGATGTGTTCTACTGGCAGGAATTCCGCAACCCCATGTATATGTCCATGCCCATTCTCTATGGGGTACAGCCGGCAGAGGGAACGAATCATCCGGCGTTCGCCTATGGTTTGTTCTTCAACAATCCAGCCCGTCCGGTGTTCGATCTTCGGGTCACGGTCCACGACGAGTATTATATTGAGGCTGGTGACGGCCAGTTCGATTATTTCTTCTTCAGTGGCGGAACCAACCACAGCATGCGAAACGTGCTGGGGCGCTATTCCGAACTGACCGGCCTTCCGGCACACTTCCCCAAATGGGCCTATGGTCATCACCTCGCCCGCTGGTCCTATCCCAATCAGGCGGCGGTGGAGGCGGTGGTTGGCGATGCGGTGAGCTACGGAATGCCGCTGGATGCCGTGTACCTCGATCTCGACTACATGGATGTTACGCCGGACGATTATTATGAGGATAACTCGCTCCGACCGCTCACATTCAGCACAAACTTCCCCAACGTGGCCGGCATGATCAGCACGGTCGGGAGCAACGGAGTGCGCTTGGTGCCCATCATGGAGGCGTGGTATACCGAACGCACGGGGGACGCCATCTACCAAGAGGCCCATGCCAACAACCACTTCGTTCACGACATCGACGGAGATCCCCGCTGGTACTACGATCACTTTTTCGGTGATCTTTGGTGGTTTGATTATACCAGCGGGCCCTTCCGCAACTGGTGGACATCGAAGCTTACGAACTTCCTGGCCAGTTATCCGTTCCCCGGCATATGGAATGATCTTAATGAGCCGGCCGATCCATTGTATCGCTTCGCGCAGAACGACGTGTACTGGATGAGTGACACCACGAACGCGAGCTACAGTGCGTACGACTCGCGACGCTGGCACGTTAATGTGAAAAATACATATAATGTGTATGAGACGCGGCACACCTATGAAACGCTGGCGAACTTTTTCACCAACCAACGGCCCTTTGTTCTCAGCCGTGCGGGCTGGCCCGGTGTTCAGCGGCACGCGATGGGTTGGAGTGGAGACAACAATTCCACCTGGACGCACAATCGAATTAATATCTCCCTGGGCTTGAGTGTCATGATGAGTGGCCAGGTCAACTTTGGCCATGATATCGGCGGATTCATCGTGGATGACGGCACGCCCAATGACCGCCCGCGCAACGAACTGATCGTGCGTTGGTATGAATGGTCGGCCCTGACGCCGTTCTTCCGCAACCACTCCATGAAGTGGGATGGATATCGGGAACCGTGGGTCTATGATACAACCTATCGGGACAAGATGATTGAATCCATCAAGTTCCGCTACAAGCTGATGCCCTACCTGTACACGCTGGCGTACGAGTCCACCCAGTCGGGCGAGCCCATGAATATGCCCGTTGTCATGCAGTTCCAGTCAGACACCAACACCTATAACCAGAGTTACGACTTCATGGTTGGTGACAATCTGCTGGCCGCGCCGGTGTACACGGAGGGGGCGACGAACCGATGGGTATATCTGCCCTCCGGCACCACCTGGTATCAGCTGCATTCCGGTTCGTATTGGTTCGACTGGCACAATCCGGACAAGTACACCGGCGGCCAGTGGGTTAACATTGCAGCGCCGTTGGGGATCATGCCCTTGTTCGCCAAGGCCGGTGCGATCGTGCCGGTGGGTCCCAGCATGCAGTATACCGGCGAGTACAAGCCGGACTACCTTGATCTGCACATGTGGCCAGCCAGCTCAAATAGCTGGACGCTGTTTGAAGATGACGGGATAACGCCAAATGGGCCCACCGCCCGGCAGCGTTTTGTGAGTCAGGATGCGTCCACCCAGTGGACCGTTACCCTGCAGGCGCGCACCGGCAGTTACGATCCGGAGCGCGATCACTACATCGTCGTGCTCCACGATATTGCCAGCGTGACCAATGTCGTGTTGAATACCACGAACAGTCTTGCGGCGTATGGAAGCATCATGAATGTTCGCACCAATCCAACTCCTGGATATTATTACTATTCGGATGTGGATGAACTTTTTGTGAAGGTTGCCAATACGGGCGAGGTGGACACGATCGTTGTACAGAAATAGTCGATCTGGACCCGCCATCGGACGCACGGGCGCGATGGCGGGTCCTTTCCAACGCATGGGGCCGGGATCAAATCTAAAAAGAGTAATGGGCGCGGTCGTGTTGGCTGCGCTGAGCATGGCATGGGCAGGCGGCGCGTCTGGGTCGACCGATGCGGTCGTTGTTGCGACGTACGATCCGGCCACGCGCGAGATGCAGGCCATGCTTCACTCGGGACGTGCGGTGCTGCACAGGGATGTCCCTGTTGAGCTGTTTGATTCGTACATGTCGAGCTTCACAGACGACTTTTATCGCAAACAGATCATTGCGAATTATCCGCCCATCGATCCCGATCCGCTGCATGAGGTCACGCTCGGACCGGTGGATCAAGCCTATATCGATACGATCAAGGATCCTCCCCCGGCATTGTTGTCATTCTGTGAATTAGCCCTTCAGAATGCTCTGCGGGGGGCTGAGTCGGCTTTGCGCGAAATCGATCGCCTGGATCGCCGATCGAGCCGTGAGGGTGACGGCCAGGCGTCCGCCGTTGCTTCCTCAACGAGAAGTTATGTGCTCCAGACTCGATCGGCGGCAAACGAGGCGCTACAGCGAATTAAGCGCAAGGAATTTGCGATGGCCCACCGTCGCGTGGAGTGGGCGGCAAACGAGCTGCAACACGTGGTAAATGCTCTTCCGGCCGCAACCAAGCAGGCCTCATCCGTCTCAATACGAGAGCAGCATCAGGCGTCAAATTTTATCAGCGGCTATCAGCAGTTGCTGTCACAAGCCGAAAAAGCGCTCAAAATTCTTGTGAGCCGTGTCGAGGAGTCGGCTGCGCCGTCCGTGTCTCCCACTCCATAGACGCCTCGTGCTTTGCGGCTCCATGCGTGTTCACTCGGCGCGCCGTTTCGCGGGGTGGCCGTCTTGAGGCGAAATCCCCTGTCGATTGAGATGCCGTTGAAAATTCGCTCGGATCGCTATTTGGGGTAGGCGGTCAATTGATTTACACTTCAGATATCAAGGTGATCCATGGTTTTGAATTAAGGAATCCTCAGAAGTCAATCGCTTCGATCTATATTCATTCGCTAAATATAAGGTGAATCGATTGGGTTCGCGCGTTCAGATTCGTGATTGGCGCAAAACGTTTCGCCTGATTTTCCTCTATTATTTCGAACTTCCTCCTTGTCTCGAGGTGACTAAAACGTATAGAGGAGCAGCGTGCGGCGTAAATGCAGGCAAGGAGGGCGGAGGGTGAGCGCAACGCAGGCCGGAATATTTGCAGTGGCTGTATCACTGGCGGCCCTCTCGAGTGCCCAGATGGCGCCTTCGACACTTTCGGCTCCCCTTGATGTCGAATCTCTTCGTCATCAAGCCGCCGAGCGGGGCATCACGCTGGAGGCGTATGCGGCGCAATTTGGATCGCCAGTCGTGGAGTCTTTGAGTGATACGAACTCAGCCGTGTACATTGAGCAGATGCGGCTGACTTCGGTGGCGGAGTCAGATGTCCACGCGGCTAACATGGAGTTGGTGATTGAGCCGGAGCCCGTCGCGGACCGAACGGGGACGAATGCGCTTGAATACCTCGCGCAGCGGCAGGAGGCGGCCAGGCTTGCCTCGCTGAATGCGAACGAACAGGCGCGCAGCGAGCAGCCCTCCGCGGCGCCCCGAGTCGAGACGCTCACCAGCGCGATCCTGGCCGTCGGCTCGGCGCAGGAGCCCGGCGCGCTCATCCTTCATCCGCGTTTCGAGACCGGCGGCTACATCGAGTTCACCGACGCGACGACACCGGTGCGGTTTGCGCCGGATCTCAACCAGGCCGTCGTGGTGGAAACCACGCGGCGCGTGAGCCGCGCGCCGTCCCGCTCCGCGGCCGCGGGACTGGCCTATCATGAAGGCAGAACCGGACGCCGCATTGTCATCGCCCAGCCCCGCGCCAGTCGCGTACAGGCCACCCAAGACGGCGTGTTCTACACCAACGCCTTCGACGCGATCGACGCCGACGTGGTGTACCGCGTCCACCCGTGGGGCGTGGAGCAGTTCGTATATTTGTACGGTGGATTGCCTGATCCTGCTGAACTGGGCCTTGATCCAGATGACGTCACGCTTTGCGTCCTGACCGAACTCATGGGCATAGCGCTGGACGACATGGGCGTGAGCCGCGAGGGCGGGCGGCAGCCGGACGAGTTGAGCACGGAGCCCATCAAGGTGTTCCGGCAAGATCTGGAGGGCTGGTACGAGGCCCACGACTTTATGCGCAGCTATGCGTATGCGGGCAAAGGGGGGCTGGGCCTCGGCGGATCGCATCTGGACGCCCCGCAGCGGCGGTCTCTGGGGCAACGCCTCATCCGCGAGGGCGGGCGGGTCTTCCTGTCGGAAGAACTCAGTCTGGCGACGATTCTTGAGGAAAATCCCGGGTTGCTGGCGGAGAAGAAGTTCGCAGGGGATCGGACGCAAAGCCTGCCCGCGCCGCGCCCCGCGTCATCCGGGCAGCCCGCCATCGCGGAACCCGCGCGGCCGAGTGAGGGGATGGATATGGCCGCCTACCGGCCCCGGGACGGCCCGCATTTCGTGATGGATTACATCGAGTACACCGGCAGCAACACCACCGACCTCATCTTTCGCAACGGCCAGACCTACTTCATCAGCGCGCCCCTGATCCTCTCCGGCTCCAAACTGACCATCGAGCCCGGCGCCGTCATCAAGCTGGCGACCAACGCCTCCATTCAACTGATCAACGGCGCGCGGGTGGAGAGCCGGAGCCATCTGCTGAACCCCGCCATCTTCACCTCGGCCTCCGACACCAACCATGGCGAGGTGATCTACAGCGGGCAGAACCCGCTCACGAACCGCTACCTGCGCGCGCTGATCCTCGACAGCGGGACCAACGAGTTGACCGGCGTCGTCATCAAATACGCCCAGACCGGTGTGGAGATCAATGCGCCGGGCACCCAGACCATCAAACATGTGCAGTTCCTTTTCTGCCAGCGCGGCGTCACGCTCGATGGCGCCGGGACCGTGGGAATCGTCGCGAACGCCTTGATTCGCGACGGGTCCGAAGGTGTGCAGGCCGGCAGCCGCGAGGCGCGCATCACGCAGCACACGTTCATGAACCTGACCAACTGGGCCGTGAGCACGGCGGGCAGCATCACGAATCTTGAGCTGCGGCGGAACATTTTTTACGCGATCACCAACGCCTTCGCCTCGAACGTGGCCTTGAGCGTGGGGACGGTCAGTCATAATGCGGCGTATGATGTGCCAGCTGGCTGGATGGGCACCTCGGTGGCGACGCTGGCGACCAATACATTCGAGGTGGGGCCATACGGATCGAATTACCTCTTGCAGACCAGCCCGGCTGTGAATGCGGGAGGGGGTTGGGGCGCGTTGTATGGTCTTTATCATTACACGACAGCGACCAATGGCGCCAAAGAGCTGAGCACCACCATCGATTTGGGCTTCCACTACGCGACCACAAACGACGCGGACGGCGATGGGCTGGCCGACTTCATCGAGGACAGTTCGGGCAATGGTTCTTATAACGTCAGCGAAGACTATTCCAACCTCAACGCCTCCGACACCGACGGCGACGGACTGAACGACGCCCAGGAACACGCGCTGGGCACGAACCCGAGGGTGGCCGACACCGACGGCGACGGGGCGGACGACGGGGTGGAGGTCGCGCAAGGAACCGACCCGCTGAACGCCGCGTCGTTCCCCGCCACCGTATCGGGAACCGTGACCTACTCTGGATCGCAAACCGGCCAGATCCACATCATCGCGCAAAGCTACGGTGTGGTGACAAGTCCCGCCGCGTTCCACATGGACTTCAACAACGCGACCAACACCCTGCGCGACAACAGCGCCTGGCAGACCCCCGCCACCTCGCTCGGCGCGACATGGCAGTCCACGGGCGGCCTCGCGTCCAGCGGCGGGTACTACTTTGATGGGAACGGGCCGATCTCGTTGGGGGATTTTCCGCAAGTCGAGGGCGCCTACAACCTGACCTTTGGCGGCTGGGTGCGGCCCGAACCTGGCATCTGGCTGGGCGGGTTGATGGGCAAGACGTATTACGGGGATGAATCGATCATGCTGCTCATCCCCGAGGAAACCAACGCTGAAGTGTATGTGATGCAGCAGTCCCAGACCTCGTGGACCGTGGCGCGGACCAATGGCGTGATCACCAATCACTATGCGTGGCATCACATGATGGCCGTCTATACGGGCACCAACACGCTGCTCTACATCAACGGCGAACTGGCCACCGTATCGTCCGCTGTCAGCCTGCAACCCGTGCGCTCGAACGGCGTCGCCGCTACTCTGGGGGATGCGGGTGGCGACATGTGGTGGACCTTGTACGGGCACCTCGACGAAATGCGGGTGCATCGCGCGGTCCTGAGCCTGGCGGAAATCCGCGGACTGTACCTTGGAGGATTGGACGCCGGCGCGAAGCGCAGCGTGACCAATGCCACCACCGGTGCCTACGCCATCGCCAACGTGCCGAATGGAACGAACTACTGGGTTTGGGCGTGGCGCGACGCCAACGGAAACGGTGTGCGCGACTATTTTGAGCCCGTCGGCTTCCACCCCGGCAACAGCCTGAGCGTCACCGATGACGTGAGCGGAGTCGACATCCAGCTCACCGACCCCGACGCGGACGGCGACGGGCATTCAGACTGGACGGAGCTGCAAAAAGGGACGGATCCCGCGAATCCATCCTCCTATCCAACCCTGATCGCCGGCGGCACCAGCTATTCCGGTTCGCAGACCGGGTTGGTCTACATTTCACTCGCGCAGTACGCCTCCGTCACCAGCCAGCCGGTGCTGCATCTGCGATTCGATGGCACGAATACGACCTACGACAACAGTGCGTGGCAGAACTCGATCGGCGTGAGCGGTCCCACATGGACCAATGCCGGCAAATTTGGCGGCGCCTATTCGTTCAACAACAATTACATCACCCTCGGCCAGTTGCATCAGTCCGTCGGGATCACCGGCTTGAGCTGGGGCGCATGGATATCGGCAAAATCCGGAATTTCGCTGGGCGGCATCCTGAGCAAGACCACGTATGGCGATGATTCGTATTACATGATCCTGGCCAACAACGGGTCCAGCGTGGAGACCCGGATCAAACCGGCGGACAACGGCGCGGTGCGGGATGCCATCAAGACCGCGATCATCACGAACAATACCTGGCAGCATCTTTTCGCCACCTACAACGGCACCCAGACGCGCCTCTATTTGAACGGATCGCTGGTCGCCACAAGCGCAGTCTTCGCCGCGCAGCCGATCAGATCGAACAACGTCACCGCCGTGCTCGGCGCCCTCTCCTCCTCGGCGGGATG
Source organism: uncultured Verrucomicrobiota bacterium (assembly GCA_937996795.1). Classification (GTDB taxonomy): domain Bacteria; phylum Verrucomicrobiota; class Kiritimatiellia; order CAIVKH01; family CAIVKH01; genus JAMLJG01. Next base: position 81,444 of record CALKUH010000067.1, read on the forward strand.
GTGGTACAAGGGCTTGATGGACGAGGTGCAGATGTACCGGACCGTGCTCTCCACCAACGAGCTGGCCGGGCTCTACCGGCATGGCGTGGCTACGGAATACCGGCAGGGCGTGACCCAAACGGTCCTCGGCGCCTACTCATTCACCAACGCGCCGCCCCTGACGAACTACTGGCTGATGGCCTGGCGGGACGCCAACGGGAACGGCGTGCGCGACTATTTCGAGCCCGCCGGCTTCCACTCCGGCAACGGGTTCAGCCTGACCGGGGATGTGTCGGACGTAAACATCGTGCTCACCGACCCCGACTCGGATGGGGACGGCGCCTCGGACTGGCTCGAGCTACAGGTTGGCACCAGTCTCACGGACCCGACCTCCTATCCGTGCAACATCTCGGGCCGGCTGAGCTACACGGGCGGCCAGACGGGCCTCTTCCGCGTGATTGCCGTCGCCACCCAGACCTTCGTGACGACCCTCTCCACCACCGGCGATGTCTATGTGATCTCAAACGTGCCCAACAAACGCGCCTACACCGTCACCGCCCATCGCGATTCGGACGGAGATCAGACCAACGACGCCCCCGAAGCCTACGGCGCCTACACGAACAACCCCTTCGTCCTGTCGAACACGGTGACCAACATCAACATAAACCTTGTGGACCCCGACACCGACCTCGACGGCATGCCGGATTGGTGGGAAATCCTGCATGGGTTCAACCCGAATTCGCTGGCGAGCAACAGCTTGGTGGCGTGGTGGCGGTTTGAGGAGGCGGCGGGCTTGGTTGCGAGTAATGCGGTGAATACGAATTACCACGGCTCGCTGTTGAATATGGCGGCCACAAACCGTATGTCGGGCCGGGTCGGGCAGGCGATGTGGTTCGACGGCGAAAACGATTACATTGCGATTACAAACACGCTGTCGCTTGCGGTAACCAATGCGATCACCGTGGATGCCTGGGCGTGGGCCGATTCACTAGATGAAGCCAGTTTGTGGCGGGCATTACTGACTGAAGTGTACGCCGGGGATGGGACGGTCGATTTCTCCCTCTCTGTTCACGGAGCAAATCAGAGAGCGACTGCTGGGTTTCATGACTACACATGGCGCATGCAGTCGAATACGGCATCATTTGTGACGGGTGTGTGGACAAGACTTACAGGTATCTTTGACGGAACCAACGTTTTCCTGTTTGAGAACGGAATATTGCGAGCCAATGGTGCCGCAGGAACGAACACACTCCCGAACGGCGTCAATGGATGGCGAATTGGGCGACGGCACGACAATGGAAATGCATCGGACATGTGGCATGGCTTGATTGATGAGGTTCGCATCTATTCCTCCGCACTTTCGATCAATGCCGTTGCGACGATGTACGACGCACTGGCGGATTCAGATGGGGATGGAATCACCAATGTTCAAGAGTACGAGCTCGGATTCGATCCTCATGCAACAAACAACCTGCCACCACAGGTCACGCTTGTTTCACCTGCCAACCTCTATCGCGGCGGAATTGGCGCTTATGTCGGACTTGAGGCGGTGGCAAGCGATGCGAACGGGAGCATCACGTCGGTTGTATTCTATGTTGATGGCCAAATCGCGGCTACTGACGCGGTGTCGCCGTATCAAGCCGCCTGGCATGCGAACAAACACGGCTGGCTGGATGTTCATGCAATAGCTTCTGATAATCAGGGTTGGTCGACGACATCCAACGTTCATCGTGTGGAAATTCGTCGACAATTGGAAATCGTGATTGAAAGTCCACAAAGCAATGCGCTGATACGGGTGGGGGACACACTGCCAATTGCTTGTCGAGTTGACACATTCGAGGCCATTGAGGTGATGCTTGGGGTGCGAATAAACAACAGCAATCTAGTCGCGGTTACTGGGTTGGTTGTCGAGGCGTCATTTGCGCCGATAGTCGTTGGCGTGCATACCATGCTGGTGAGTGCTGTGGACGGCGCCGGGCTCACGACAACGGCTGCCACCATCTTCACTGTAATTTCGTCGAATCCAACCTACTCTGTCGTGAACATTACACCATCCTGGGCTTATCCAAGAGATCATAACAATCGCGGAGAGGTGTTGCTTGATTACTCGGTGACAAACTTCTATGTCTGGTCTAATGGAGTGTATCAAACCCTGGTTCCGACGACGTCGCATTCGTATATCAGCGGACGGCTAAAATTGGCAAAGTTTAATGACAAGGGCGAGTATGTCGCGACCGGAGTCACTACAGGAGGCAAGGACCGAGCCTTCATCTGGCGTGGCGGAGGAGCGGCCGAAGATATCGGTGCATTCTCGACCAACGAAACAATCGGGTACGACATTAACAATCGGGGAGATGTCGCCGCGCTGATAGAATTCTCCTCAACAAACATGCATGCCGCGCGATGGCGTTCAGGGCATTGGGTTGATGTTACTCTACAACACTTGGGACCGTCTCATCTGGCCGCTGTTCCGCTGGTGGGTGCGCACGGGGAACTCGTTTCGGAATATACATCAACTGGTAGTCCTTCTAGAAAGTCCGTCATAATGGCTCGAATGCATGATTCGTCCAGTTTGTACGAATCGAACAGGCACAATCACGTTCGCGCCGCAAATGCGTATGGTGCGATATGCGGCGTGATGATTGGTACCAATGCGGGGTCGCCTTTGCTCGGGTCGTGGAGAATCGATTCGTTTGGTAGCGTTCGCAAACTGCTGAATGTGCCCCCTGCGGCGCTTGGTTCAGCACATTCGATCAATGATGCCGGCTGGATTGCTGGATATTACAATGCGTCGGAAGAAATACCGGTTATCTGGATTGGAACGAATTATATGCCGATAAGCGGGTTGGTCACTGGATATGCAGGTGCTGCCATTGCGAGGGCGATATCAATTAACAATCATTTTGATATTGTCGCACAGCGTAGTTCTGCCGTTCCGTATGTCTACTTGCGAATGGATTCGGGTTATAGAAACTACCTAACGAATGATTGGGATGGTGATGGTCTGGAAACCTGGCGGGAGCATGGGTTGGGTACAAACCCGCATAAACGCGATACAAACGGAGATGGTTGCGATGACGGAAAGGCAATTCGCTACGGTGTATCTCCAGTCGATGAAGATGCAGACGGAGACGGCTTGCTAAATCATGAAGAACTTGCCTTGGGGACCAACCCGCATGTGGCTGATACGGATGGAGATGGTGTCGATGACGGAGAAGATGCGTATCCTTTGGACGCTACACGCGTCGAATACCCATCGCCCAATCCGGCCGACATTAATGCACCAAGTGTTGATATTCATGAGCCTGTCGATGCTGTGTTGATTGAATAGGAGGCATTATTCCCGTGATAGCATCCACTCCGGTAATTTCGTGCGTGATCTTGCGAGCCGCGGCCGTTCTCATGCCTGCATGGCTTTTAATCTTCGGCACAAATTCATTTGCGGAAGAAGTAGGAGTGATGGCCGCCGACACGATATACGAAGAGGGTATTCTCAATAACGGCGTATTTGGCGAGGCTCTCACTCCGACTCGCGCAGGCAAAGCTTCGACAGATGAAGACAAAATACTGAAAGTCATTATGGATAAATATCAGGGTAGCGGGAAGCTGATGGATACGGGGGGGCTGGAGGAGTACATTCAGCTTCATCCTCACTCGCGCTGGAATCCTTCCCTCTTGCTGTCTTTAGGTCGGGTTTATTACCTCAATGGCTACTTCGTGCGAGCGATAAACGCCTGGAGCAATTCGTGGTCAGCCGTTCGGCACACCGAGGATATTCCGTCGCGCGAACTGGGGGACCGGGCAGTCGCGGAGCTGTTGCATCTTCTGGCGAAAATTGGTCGATACGATGAGATGGAGGCTATCATCGCGCAGATTGGTGATCACCAGCCGGCCGGCTCGGCGGGGGTAAAATATGACGCTGCCCTGCGAGGACTTAATCAAATGAAGACAAGGCCTGATCTTGCCTTCAAGTGTGGTCCGTATGCTTTGGGTGAGATCTACTCGTGCATCACATCGAATCGCCTTATGCCATCCGCCGTGGCGGACGTCTCCAGTTCAACGCAGGGAACTTCACTTTCAGAAGTTGCTGGTCTCGCCAGCCTGATTGGGTTGGATATGGTTCCGGCGGTACGATTGGGTGAAGATGCGGAGATCATTGTTCCCTCGGTGATGCATTGGCGAGTCGGCCATTTTGCCGCCCTGGTTCGGCGCTCTGGAGAGCACTATTTGGTTCGGGATCCTACATTTGGGGATGAGTTCTGGATAACGAAGGAGGCGATTGATTCCGAAGCTTCGGGGAGCTACTTGGTGCCTCGGGACAAGCTGACTGATGGATGGATGCTGATGGAGGACGAACGCGCGGCAACTGTATGGGGGAGAGGAGCCGCGTCTTCGGAAGACACGGATGCAATCAAGCCCTACGATGAAAAATGCCTCAACCCGGAGGACTGTTTCGTCATTCGCGGCGTTCCGTTTTATAATGTGCACGCCATGCTCGTAAGCCTAAACATCGGCTTTCGACCCTTCTCGTATGACGCAAATTTCGGCCCCAATATCGGCTTTAATTTGACCTACAACCAGCGGGATATCAATCAGCCGTCTTCTTTTAACTACGGAAATGTTGGCCCTCTGTGGACGCATGACTGGCTGTCTTACGTGGAAGAGGCAAACCCATCGGCGCCGCTAAGCCAGGTTCGGCTGTACCTGAGGGGAGGCGGTGTGGAGGTGTACAAAAACTTCAACTCCTCAACAGAGTCGTTTGATGTCCATCCGTATAGCGGCGCACGATTAAGTCTGCTTGGCAGTTCGAACGGAACCAACCACTTTAAGCGAACTCTGCCGGACGGCAGCCGAGAATTTTATACATTGTCCGGCGGCGGGCTCGTCAATAGGCGGGCATTTCTAACTCATGTATACGAGACTTCACACCATGATGGATATATTCAGTTTCAGTATGACGCACTGTTGAGGGTAACAAATGTTGTGGATGCAGGAGATAGGCGACATTCGGTATTATATCATTCGACAAATATATATCTTATAAAGCGGGTGACAGATCCGCAGGGAAATTATGTCGAACTGCAATACGATTCCTTCAAGAGAATTTCTTCGATCCGTGACGTCTTTGGGCAGACGAATATTTTTATGTACGCAACAAACGGTTTTGTCCGGTCGATGGTGACTCCATATGGAGAAACGAAGTATGAACACGGGGCAAAGGCTGTCGGCAATGATCGGTGGCTTGAGGTGGAGACGCCCCTGGGAGAGCGCGAGCGATTTGAGCATAATCATGATTATACGTATTACTGGGATTCATACGCATACTCCCAAGCGGGGGGCGCGTCTCTGGCGTACTCAAACGCCGTGTTCTGGCACTGGTTGCGCAAGGGGGATAACCCCAGCATGCTTTCGGGAACGCTGAGGACACGCGGGCGACCATCGGAGCCGACCCGGTATTATCGTTATGTCGGTCAGGACACCAACTTTACGCGGGAGGGAAACACATCGTTTCCTTCCGAAATTCTTCAAATCTTGTCCGGTGGCGTAACGCAACGATTTCGTTACACGTACAACAGCATGGGGCGTGTAACGAGCGAGATCGATCCGTTGGGGCGAAATCTCGTGTATGCGTACGCGACAAATCTGGTTGATGTGATCTCAATTCGAAGTACGGGTTCATACGACGGATTTTTTATCCAAAATGCTTCGTATTCGAACAACTTGCCGGTGCATGTCATGAGGGCGGTCGGCGGTAGTGTAAAATATGAATACGACGCGAAATTGCTTCTTGCGTATGTCACGAATGCGAGCGGCTCTTGGGGGAGATTCTATTACAATTCTTCAGGTGCCTTGACTCAGGGGGTCTTGTCTGCTGTTGGAACAAATCATTATTATCGCGACCAGAACGATCGACTCGAAAAATATGTCGGGGCTGACGGCTATGTCTTCACCAATGAGTATGATGTGTATGGCAGGCTGGCGAGAATAAAGTATTCGGATGGCACATATCGGCAGTATTCATATACCAAATACGACATGACGGCATTCCGGGATCGTCTTGGTCGTTGGACGCATATTGCATACGACCCGCTGCGGCGCCCGGTTTCAATCCGCGACTGGTCAGGTCGCGTTACGCGAATGGAATGGTGTGGATGCGGTGGCATGACGGAGCTGACTGATCCGGCCGGGAGAAGAACCGAGTGGCGCCGCGACGCGAGCGGGAGAGTAGCGCAAAAGGTGTATCCAGATGGCTCATCAATTCAGTATTTCTATGATGAGGTCGGGCTTCTCAATCGGGTCGTCGATCCCCTCGGGCAGTCTATGTGGTTGACATACTACCTCGACGGCCAGGTTGATCGAATCAGTTGGTCGAATGCCGTAAATCAGACGCCCGCTGTTAAGCACTACTATGATCCAAGATATGGCTGGTTGGACAGGATGGATGATGGGCAGGGCAGTACGCTTTTCTCTCGCTATTTGCCTACAAACGGAACTCCATCATGGGCGGGTCTTGTGCAGGCTGTTGATGGGCCGCTGTCGAATGACACGATCTCACTTCACTACGATGTTGCTGGCCGCGTAACGAACAGGACTCTGAATGGCGTCGCCGTCAACGTGAGCTACGATGTGGCGGGAAGGGTTGTCAGCTCGACTTCTTCTCTGGGAACAAATTCGATTGAATATGCTCCATATTCATTTCGCCCCGTGCGGTCCGAGTACGCGGGCGGTCTTCTCGCGCGATATGAATACGCAGGTTCGGCAAACGATTATCGCTTGATTCGTATGTCGTATACCAATAGTGTGGGATCCCATATTCGCAGCTTCGCCTACGAATATGATTCGGAGGGCATGATCACGAGACTAACGAAATTGAGAGGCGCTTTTCTTCCGGAGGTGATGCGCATTATTTATGACGAATCAGGCCAACTTGCGGCGGCCGTCTCGATTGATGGGGGCGCGGGGAGCGCTCCTGTACATACAGAGTCATTTCACTATGATCTGGCTGGCAATCGCGTTGGCGCCCAACACGGAGCCAGGGTGAACTATACGGTTTTCGACAAGCTGAATCGTGCCGTGCATCAATCGCCCGGCGGTGTTTTCAGGATTTCGGGTCAAATTGACGAGCCGGGTCGCGTCTGGTTGGATGCTCGCGAAGCTCGTGTTGCGGGCGATGGCACTTTCGTGGGAGAGGGGTCTGGCGACGCGCATTCGACCTCGGTTTTTGAAGTTGCGGCAGCCGATTTTTCGGGGAATGTTGCGACCAGCGTGTTCGCGGCGGCGGTGACGCCGGGTGAGGCGGAAACCTATGCGTACGATGTAAATGGAAACCTGCTTTCAATTACCTCGCGTCAGTCCGTCGTTCGATTCCGATGGGATGCTGCGGATCGTTTGATTTCCATTACCGAAGGAAGCAGGGAATCAAGATTTTCGTATGACGGAATGGGTCGTCGCGTGCGCCGCGTGGAGGTTGACGGCGCGGCCACGAACCTTGACGTGAGGTATGTGTGGAGCGGACTCGAATTGGTCGAAGAGCGTTCGGCCACGGGCGCGGTCGTTCGGAAGCGATATTTCCCCGACGGTTTTGCCTCGATTAACGGATCGCAAACGGGCCTGCATTACTATGTGCGGGACCATTTGGGTTCCGTGACCGACGTTCTGGACGCGAATGGCTCAGTGCTCGCCTCTTATGACAATTCTCCGTACGGCGTTCGAACCTTGCTCTCCGGGAACGACATTTCCGAGGTCGGATTTACGGGTCATTTCCACCACGAGCCATCGGGCCTTGTGATTGCGCCCTATCGCTTTTATGATCCCAAGCGAGGTCGTTGGCTCTCCCGCGATCCCATCGGCATCGCGGGGGGGATCAACCTCTACGCCTACGTGAACAATAACCCCATCAACTACGTCGACCCCCTGGGGTTGCAGAGCGCGGATACAAGCTTTGTCGATGACGAGTTGGCACGGCGCGCGGCGGTACGCCAAGGAGTCGCTGATCTGGGGAGAGGCATTCAAACCGGTTTTGATGCCGTCGCCGGACTGAACCCCGTAGTGGGCGCGGGCGAGGCGCTGAGCGGTAAGAGTGCTTCGGGCCAAACCCTTAGCGGAACGGATCGGGGCTTAGCCGCGGCTGGTCTCTTTGGCGGCGTATTCAAGGGCTTTCGAGCGGCGAAATGTGCAAAGAATTTGCTGAATGAGGGCGATGCGCTGCTTGCCGTCGTGAAGGAGGGGAAAGTGATTGCGCAAACGAGAGATATTGCTCTTTCTCATGCGTCGTTCGTTGAACGATCTTTGGGGCAACTCCCCGAAGGTGCTCATGTGGTAACTGTTGGAAAGTTTGACGGGAAGGTGAGAGTTCTTAATTCTAAAACGTTTCATGGCAATCAGGCTGCGGCTCCAAAGTCCGTTGCAGACGCCGTGATGAACGTATACGAATAATTAGGCGATAGACTCATGAGCAATGGACGAAATGCCGAGTTAAGACGCTCCCTTGTTGATGAGCTTAATAGCCGTGGCGTGGTGCCCATGGCAGCACGTAGATGCTGGTTGATGTCTCGCCTGCTGGAGTATGTTCAGCGTTGCCTTGGCTTTCTGAATTTAGAGAACCCGGTGTCAATGCGAGCGATCTTGAATAGTGATCTCTGGGAAATGGTGGTTGTGGCGATTGATGTGATCAATGCGGAGGCACCAGTCGGCAATCTGGAACCCAACATCCGGAATCGTTGGTCTCTTGTGTGTGCGCATGCCGAGAGAATCGAGATCTCTGAACAATACGAACTCCTGAAGGACATTGATCGCGAAGTGCAGGCATTATGCATGGCCCTGCGCTGAAGCGCTTCGTTCGGCGCTGAAGAAGTCCTTTGCGCTTACCTCGGCCCGCTGGCGCGGGCCTCGGGACAACTCGCTCGCGTTGCTCGCTCGTGCGCTGCGCGGTATGTCACGCAAGCTGCTGGCGCACCTTGCGCGCCAACCGCTCCGCTTTCCGCCCCCTACGCACACTAATAGGGGGTAATAGGGTCAGGGGGGTAATAGGGTCAGGTCTGTATCTTTATACAATTGACTCGGCGGCGTGACGGCGTATGAATGGGGCCATGGCCCGACCGCTGCGCATCAATGTTCCGGACGGCTGGTACCATGTGACGGCACGCGGGACCGATCGACGGGTCATCTTCCCGGACGAGTCCTGCCACCGCCATTTCCTCGAACTTCTGGAAGAGATGACCGTGCGGCATCGCGTGAATCTGCATGCCTATGTGCTGATGCCGAACCATTATCATCTGGTGCTCTCCACCCCGGACGCGAACCTGAGCGCCGCCATGCAGTGGCTGAAGACCTCGTACAGCATGTCAAGAGGTAAAGGGGTCAGTCCGCACATAGTTGCAGCTTTTGGTTCTGTGAAATGGTGAGGGGGATAAGGGTGTCGGTCTTGTATCTGTGAATGAGAAATCGCATCGGCGCCTGGCGAGTGCCCGTGGGGGAAGCCGGGGTGCGGGTTCATGTAATGCGGGGGCGGCAAATGAATTGGCTGGGACTGTTAAAATCGCCGCGAGTGCTGTGGATGATTATTATCGCGGAGGGAATTCTCGCGGTGCTTCTGTATTTGGCACTTCGCTCGGGTGTGGAAATATCCTCCGGTCCTGACGAGTGGATTTCGCTCAAGCCAATTAATGGGGCGGTAATTCAGCAGAAGGCCCAATACGAGACGGATATCGGCAACCTGAGGTCGCAGCTGGATACGCTGCGTTCCAACAGTGTCAGCCGCAAAGAATACGACGACCTGCTGAATCAACTGCACGATTTGCGCCGGACATCAATCAATGTTGGGCTCTTGCCGGAGAGCGTGCTCCAGTTTGATCCCAAAGAGGCGGTTTCCGCAATAAAATCGCTTATCATGGATACACGCACCGCAAGCGGCGGAGACATTGGTTTCTCGGTTAGCGTCGTAAGTCGGGAGGTTGAGGCAAATTGGATTATCAACACCAAGCAACCGGCGAATGCCACTGTTAAAAATCTGAACTATCATATTCAAAAGTGCCTTGCTTCCGTTGGGGCCTACACGGCGGACACATACGACGGCGAAATGCGAAGTACGTATGACGCGCTTGTCCGCTACCAGACGCAAAATGGATTAAAGCCAGATGGCATACTCGGGAAACGAACGTGGAACTCAATAAAAGGCGCCATTCGTAAGAAGGCCGATGAGTCCTGATGCTGACCGGGCCGACCACCATGATCCCCGTTCCGCGCGATTGTATCCGGATCCTGGCTTTCCGTCGGGCTCCAATCGCTCCAGAGAATGTGAGTTTTCGACGCGTCGAAGAATTGAGCCTATCTTTTGGAGGCATAAAGCTTCGTCCGCATTCTCAGGGCTACCCTACGGTGAACGCGAAACGACGCTTCGGCTGTGGCCCCATGTGAAGGAAGCAGCTTCATCGGGACCGTTCGGGTGATATGGCCCAGTATCGCTTGGCTTCACTTTCCGTGACCAACCCTCTGTAGTGACGATGAATGACAGATGGCGAGTTTCCCATCTGTTGGGCGAGGTCGTGTTCGTTCTTGTAGGCGGGGAGCCAGTGCGAGGCGTAGGAGTGACGAAGAACGTCCGGTGGCCAGAGTTTCGGTTCTTGTTTTCGCGCCTCCGCGACAATGGCCGACCAAGAGAGCGCCAGTTCCTTTATGGCGGTGCCCTTTTGCCCCTTGGCCCGATTTAGCCGCTCTTCCACATCGGGAATAAGGAGTGCTGCGGCAATGCGTTCCCGCCATCGACGCAGCGTCTGCGGTTTCGGGGACACCGGTCCCATATCACGTCGGTACGGCGCGAGCCATACGGCGAGATCCTCAGGGATCGTGGCGACCCGATGTGCGCGGTTCTTCGCCGTGACGGAGGGTCGCCGTTGAAGGCTGCGGCTGGCAAGCAAGCCAAGATTGCCGTAGCGGAGCGAAACGCTATGGCGTTTGGGCGGGGAAAAGATGTGACCGGATGCGCGTGACCTGCTGCTCACAAGTCAGCAGGACGGGCAGGGTGAGGGCGTCCGCCGGTTCCTCCAGCGCGGCAAATTGCGACGCCAGCATGCCGGGCTTCATGAAATGTCCGCTGCGGCGCGACATGAGCTGGAGAATTTCCTCCGGTGTGCCGCGCAGGTGGACGAAGCGCACGTCAGGAGCCGAGCGGCGCAGGATCGTGCGATAGGCCTCCTTGAGCGCCGAGCAGGCGAGTACGGCGGATCGGCCGGCGTCCGCCTCCTCCGCCATCCGCGCGCGCAACCGTTCCAGCCAGGGGAATCGGTCGGCGTCCTCCAGGGGAATCCCGTTCGCCATCTTCGCGATGTTCCCGGGCGGGTGATAGTCGTCGGCGTCGAAGAAGGGCCAGTCCATCGCGTCGGCGAGCGCGCGGCCGACCGTGCTTTTTCCGCAGCCGGAGACACCCATGACGACGACGATCATGTCGCGAGTTCCTCGCGGGTGGGAAACTTGAAATATCGCGCGGCGTTGTCATGGCTGATGTCGCGTACGAGCGCGGCCAGCAACTCCATGTCGCGCGGAAGCCGTCCGCGGGACACGTCCTGTCCCAGCAGCGAGCACAGCAGGCGGCGGAAATAGGCGTGGCGGCTGAAGGAGAGGAATGAGCGCGAGTCGGTGAGCATCCCGACAAACGTGCTCAACAAGCCGAGGGTCGACAGCGCTTCCAAATGGCGCTGCATGCCGTCGAGTTGGTCGAGGAACCACCATGCGCTGCCATACTGGATGCGTCCGCGGATCCCGCCGCCCTGGAACGCGCCGCAGATCGCCGCGAAGACCTCGTTGTCGCGGGGATTCAGGTTGTAGAGGATGGTCTTCGCGAGGGATCCGTCCGCCTCCCACCGGTCGAGCGCGCGCGAGAGTGGACGCGCCTGCTCGAAATCGCCGATCACGTCGAAGCCCGCATCCCGTCCCAACGCGCGTTCCATGCGCGTGTTCACGTTGCGCAGCGCGCCGAGGTGGAACTGCTGGGTCCAGTTCCGCAGCGCGTACATCCGCCCCAATTCGAAAAGCAGTGCGGAGCGGAAGGCCCGTGTTTCCTCCCCGCCCGGCGCTTCCCCGTTCCGCGCGGCGCGAAGGATGCGGTCCGCTCGCTCCGGTGCGCACGAGTCGGCGTACATCTGTTCCAGTCCGTGGTCGGCCAGGCGGCAGCCGTGTGCGTGGAAGTGGTCGCACCGCGCCTCCAGCGCTTTGAGCAGGTCGCTCCAATCCGCGATACGCTGGCCCGCCGCCGCGGACAGCCGGTCGATCCACGCATTCCACGTTTCCGGGCGGTCGATCGCGAACGCGGCATCGGGCCGGAAGGCCGGCAGCATGAGGAACGGCGTGCCGGCGCGGGCCGCCATGCGGTGCCATTCGAGCGTGTCCGCCGGGTCATCCGTTGTGCAGACCAGTTCGACGCGCGCGCGGGCAAGCAGGCCGTGGACGGCATAGCCGGGTTGCGCAAGCAGTTCGTTTGCGCGCGCCCAGATGCGCCCCGCGGAGCGCGCGTTGAGCTGCTCGTGGATGCCGAAGGGATGCTGCAGCTCCATGTGCGTCCAGTGATACAGCGGGTTTCGCAGCGTGGCCGGCACACAGGCCGCCCAGCGCTCGAACTTTTCCTCGTCCGACGCATCGCCGGTGATGAAGCGTTCGGGCACGCCGAGCGTGCGCATGGCGCGCCACTTGTAGTGGTCGCCCGCGAGCCAGAGGCGCGTGAGATTTTCGAAGGAACGGTTTTCCGCGATTTCGCGGGGGGGCAGGTGGTTGTGGAAGTCGATGATCGGCAGGCCGGCCGCGACGTCGTGATACAACGCGCGCGCGACGGGCGATTCGAGCAGGAAATCCGGATCGGGAAATGCGGTGTTCATGGGGTGGCGGCTCCGCGGGTCGTCGAGGCCCGCACGATGAGTTCAGGCGGAAAGCGAACCGGTTTCGATGATCCGGATTTGATGTGCTGGAGCGCGGTGCGGATCATCGCGGGCAGCGGCTGGCGGATCGTGGTCAGGGGCGGATGGGCCAGCCGCGCGAGCGCGAGGTCGTCGAAGCCGGTGACCGCGAAATCCTCCGGCACGCAGCAGCCGGCTTCGGCTAGTCCGCTCAGGACGCCCAGCGCCACGGCGTCGCTGGAGGCGATGATCGCGGTGGGGCGGTGCGCATGCCGCCGGCGCAGCAGGGCCCGCGCGCCACTGATCCCGGCCTCCAGCACGTCGGCGTGAGGGAGGTGGATCCGCGTGGACTGTAGACGAATCCGATGCCGTGCCAGGGCATGGCGTGCCAGCTCCGCGCGCCGTACGTGAATGGGCTGGCGCGCGCCGACGAACGCCACGGCCTTGTGGCCCCCCCGTATCAGGTGATCGACCAGCAGCGTGAGCCCGCGTGCTTCGTCCACCTGGATATCGACAATCCCCCTCGCTCCGGGTCCGGACCCGACCCGGAGCACCGGCGTGCGACGCGCGAGGAACGGGCGGGTCCACGCCAAATCGCCGCCCCCCAGGACCAGCAGCGCCGCGAGGTCGTGCTGCAGCATCGCGTCGATGTCCGGCAGGCTTGCTTTCCGCTCGGTGAAACCCGCGATGGTAAGCGCGAAGCCCGCCGCATGGGATTGCCGGACGACTTCCGCGGTGATGGCGCCAAAAAAGGGATCCTCGAGGTCAACGGCGACCAAGCCGAGCAGCGGGGCACCGGCGCCGCGCAGCTGGCGTGCGGCGGCGTTCGGGGTGTAGCCGAGTTCCACGGCCTTGCGCCGGATCGCGCGAACGGTTTCCGCATTCGCGCCGATCACATGGGCCTTGCCCCCGAGCACGCGCGAGACGAGCGAGGGCGAGTACCCCAGCGCGCGCGCGATGTCCTTTTGCGTCGCGCGCACGGCTAGACCCCGCAGTAGGCCGAGAATCCCCCATCCACCGGCACGACAAGGCCGGTCACGAATGAAGCGGCGGGAGAAAGCAGCCAGACCATCGCGCCCAGCAGGTCGTCCGGCGCGCCGAAGCGCCCGGCGGGCGTGTGGGCCAGCACCTGGCGTCCGCGCTCGGTCGGTGCGCCCTCCTGCGTTGTCAGCAGGAATCGGTTCTGCTCGGTCAGGAAGAAGCCCGGCGCGATGGCGTTGACACGGATGGTTGGCGAACAGGTCTGCGCGAGATGCACCGCCAGCCACTGTGTGAAGTTGGTGACCGCCGCCTTTGCCGCGCCATAGCCGCCGACCCGCGTGATCGGGCGCAGCGCGCCCATGGACGACAGGTTCAGGATGACGCCACGTTGCTGCCGGGCCATCACACGCCCCACCGACTGGCAGGGCAACACGGTGCCCATCAGGTTCAGGTCGACCACGCTGCGCAGCGCCTCCGCGGGGATGTCGAAAAACGGCACGCCGGGCGCGGGTGTCGCATCCGGACGGTTCCCGCCCGCGCCATTGATCAGGATGTCGATGCGCCCGTAGGCCTGCACCACCTGTTCGATGCAGGCCTCGATCGCTGCCGCATCCGTCACATCCAGCCCGATCGCCACAGCGGCGCCGCCCGCCTCGCGGATCTCCGCCGCCACGACCTCCGCGCGCGCGACCGTGCGGTTCGTGCACACGACGGTGGCGCCGCGCCGGCCCAGCTCGCGCGCCATCGCGCCGACCAGCACGCCGCCTGCGCCTGTCAGGAGGGCGACCTGATTCCGGAGATCAAACAACGGATCGTGTGTGTGCATGCCTCAACTCCCGCAGCGGGGTCCACGGTGCGGAATTTACCCTAGCGCGCGATCCGGAATTGTCAATCTCACACGAGTGAGATAGGGTAAAACGCAAATGAGCGAATGTATCCAACCCGTTGCGCCGCCCGATCTCGATGCGGTGCTGGACCGGGCGGTGGCGGAGCTGCGGCCGGATGGCCGGCGTCTGTTGCTGCTGGTTCCGGATGCCACGCGCTCGTGTCCGTTGGATGTGGTGTTTCGCGCGCTGCATGCGCGCATCACCGGGCGGGCGCGCGCCATCACCGTGCTGGTGGCCCTGGGGACGCATCCGCCGATGTCGCGGGAGGCGATGTTGCGGCGCCTGGGGTTGAGCGAGACCGACCTTGCGGGGCCCTTCCGCGACGTCGAGTTGCGGAATCATGCGTGGGACGATCCCGCGCAACTGTGTTCGCTGGGGCGGTTGGATGCGGAGCGGATCGCCCGTATTTCCGAGGGCCGGTTTGCCGTCGACCTCGATGTGCAGGTCAACCGCGCCGTGCGTGAGCATGATGCGCTGTTGATCCTGGGTCCGGTGTTCCCGCATGAAGTCGTCGGGTTTTCCGGAGGCAACAAGTACATCTTCCCCGGCATCAGCGGGCCCGCCTTGCTTCATTTCTTCCACTGGCTCGGCGCGGTCATCACCAACCGCGCGATCATCGGCGTCATGGACACGCCGGTGCGCGCGGTGCTGGACGCCGCGGCGGCGCTGGTCCCGATTGAGCGGCATGCGCTGTGCATGGTGGTGGAGGGTGGCGGTCTGGCCGGGCTGTACCACGGCACCCCGGAGGCGGCGTGGCGTGCGGCGGCGCAGCAGTCCGCGCGCCTGCATGTGCGCTACACGCCGCGTCTCTACCACAGCGTGCTGTCCTGCGCGCCCGCGATGTACGACGAACTCTGGGTGGGCGGCAAGTGCATGTACAAGCTGGAACCCGTCGTGGCGCCGGGCGGCGAATTGATCATCTACGCGCCGCATATCCGCGAGGTCTCCGTCGTGCACGGTCGCCTCATGCGCGAAATCGGCTATCATGTGCGCGACTATTTCCTCACGCAGTGGGACCGCTTCAAACACTACCCCTGGGGCATCCTGGCGCATTCGACCCATGTCAAAGGCGACGGCACGTTCAGGGATGGCGTCGAGCGGCCGAATGTCAACGTGGTGCTGGCCACGGGGATTCCCGAAGACGTGTGTCGCGCGATCAATCTCGGCTATCGCGACCCGGCGGACATCCGCGCCGAATCCTTCATGGGCCGCGAGGACGACGGGGTTCTGTACGTACCAAAGGCCGGGGAGATCCTCTATCGGCCGATGCACGAACGCGCGGATGGAATGCCGGGCGCGCCGTCCTGACGCGCGCGATTGGAACGCGGCGTCGGCGGGAACGATGCTCAGGGCGGCGTGATGACACCGTCCATATCCCAGAGTGCCTCCCATGTCTGACCCTCTTTCCAGAGGAAAACATGGCCCTTAATCAGCCGGCAGTTGCGGTCAATCCGCGCAAGGTCGGCCATGTCCTGCGCGGTCAGCGGTTCACCCGTGGCCGCCTGGAGATTTGAGAGGATGTTGCGGCGTTTTGTGGAGAACGGAATCGGAATCTGTCCGCGCTGCACAGCCCACTTGATGCACACGGAGGCGGGGTGCAGGCCGAGGCGATTCGCGATCCGGACGATCACCGGGTCTTCGAGGTCCACCGTATCCTCCGGCGTGCGGTCCCGCTCCGGGCGTCCCGGCGAACCGATCGGACAGTAACCGATGGGGACGATGCCCTGTCCGCGCACGAAATCGAACAACTCCTGCTGCTGGAGGTGCGGGTGCAGCTCCATTTCGTTGGCAGCCGGTTTGATCCGCGCGTCGCGCAACAGGAGCTTCAATTTTGGAATCGTCATGTTCGAGGTGCCGATGTGGCGGACCAGTCCGAGGTCGACAAGCTTCTCCATCTGGCGCCACGTTTTCATGAAGTGTTCGTGGATGTATGGTTTCGCGTCCGGGCTGCGTGATTCGACCGTGCAGCCGGGTGGATGGAAGTTGGGGAAGGGCCAGTGGACGAGGTAGAGGTCGAGGTAATCAAGGCGCAGGTCGGCGAGCGACTTGCGGCATGCGGGGATCACGTCCGCCTCGGCGTGTTTGTCGTTCCACAATTTGGAGGTGATCCAGAGGTCTTTGCGCGGCAGTCCTTCTCGAACGGCGGCTTGGAGGACAGGGCCGATTGCATGTTCGTTGTCGTACACCGACGCGCAGTCGACATGCCGGTAGCCCAGGCGCAGCGCTTCTCGCACGGCGTCCGCGATGAGGTCGGGCGATGCATGGTCGGAGCCGAACGTGCCCAGGCCAATCGCCGGGATGCGGGCCCCGGTGTAGATATCGCGATATGGCACGCGCGCGGGATCGATGCCATCCGGGGCGGATTGAAAGGCCGCTGTCAACACGGTGTCACCCCCTTCTTGAGCAGGATATTCCCGTATTTCGCCGTCTCGCCCGTCATGACGACGGCGAACGCGGCCTTGGCCCGGTCGTAAAACGCAAACCGGTCGATGCGTTCGATGGCCGGTTTTGCCGGCGCATGCCGGTCGATGGCGGCGCGATAGCGCGCTTCGACCGCGGGGTCGAGCTGGTCGCCCTTGACCGCCGCCATCATGGCCAGCGGCGCGGCCACATAGCTGTCCAGTTCGAACAGCGGCAGGATCGCGTCGAGCAGCGCATGGATCTTCAATCCGTCGGCGCGGATGACGGTGCTGTTGAAGGTGTGGCCGGGGAAGTGCGCGTCGGCCAGTACGATCTCGTCGCCGTGTCCCATCCGATGGAGGACTGCGAGCAGTTCGGGCGACAACAGCGGGGAAATTCCTTTTAGCATCAGCGTAGCTCCTCATCAAAGCAGACGGCGACCTTACCACATTTGCCCGACGCCATCAGCGCGTAGGCTTCATCCGCCTTCTCGAGCGGGAACCGGTGTGTGACGAGCTGCTCGGGGTGGATCTTCCAGCGCACGATGCGTTCGACCAGTTCCTCCATTTTCCACGTGCTCGTGACCCAGGAGCCGTAGATGGTCTTCTGGTCGTGAATGATGTCGGGGCTGGGATTGAACGCGCAGGTCCCGCCCTCGCCAATGAACACGATCTTGCCCCACTTGCGAGTGGCTTGGATCGCCGTCAGGCGCGCCTTGTCATTCGCGGAACACTCCACCGCGCGCTCGACGCCGTGGCCACCGGTGAGCTTGCGGACCTGCGCGACGTTCTCCGGGCCCGCAGGGAACACGTCATCAGCCAGCTTCAGGTCGCGCGCGATCTGGAGTCGTTCGGGGAGGACATCGATGCCGATGATTTTCTCCGCGCCCATCGCGCGGACGAGCATGCAGGTCGCGAGGCCCACCGGCCCCAGCCCGGTCACCAGCACCGCGTCGTTGCCGCTGATGCCGATCTTTTCGAGCCCTTCGTAGACCGTGCCGAATCCGCACGCGACCTGCGCCCCGTCCGTGTAGGAGAGCGAGTCGGGCAGCAACACGAGATCCTTCTCCTCTGCGAGGATGTAGGGCGCCATGCCGCCGTCGCGCTGCCAGCCGTAGGCTTTCCGGTGTTCCTCGCTGGTGCAGGAGATCATGTAGCCGCGGCGGCAGTCGTTGCAGACGCCGCAACCGGAGATGTGGTAGACGATGACCCGGTCGCCCGTCTTGAACCGGCGCAGGCCCGGTCCGCATGCCACAATTTGTCCCGCCGGCTCATGGCCCGCGACCTTGTTCTGGTACCCCTCGGGCCCCTTGCCGAGATGCTCCCGGTAGATGGCGCGGATGTCCGACCCGCAGATGGTGGAAGATTTGGTGCGGATCAGGACCTCGCCATGTCCGGGAGCGGGCAGGGCAACATCTCGAAATACGACGCTGCTGTTGCCGGGCAGGTAGGCGCCCCGCATGGTTGTTGGAACGGTGTTCATGGTGAGGACTCCCCGGGGTTGCCCTGTTTGTTGCCGTTCACCCTAGCCGGATGTCCGCGTGGCGTACATGTATGCGGTTGACTGCCGCATGCCAATTATTGACCCTTCCATATGCGCGCCGACGTGCGCGCGGAGGGGGTGAATGAAGTTCGGACACATGAAGAGGGGCGAGGCGGTACCCTCGTTTATTTCACGGCAGGTGGAGAGCACGTCGTATTATTTCCTGTCCTCGCGGAAGGGGGCGGACGGCGGCCTGGCGGTGGTGTGCGGCGGGCGCGAGCGGTGCCGGGCGGACTACCGGATTGATCGCGCGAGCTTTCCCTACCATTCCATCGAGTTTGTGGTGGACGGGCAGGGGACGGTGGTGCTGGGCGGGCGCCGGTTCCCGCTGGGGCCGGGCATGGCGTTTGCCTACGGGCCGGGGATCCCGCATGTGATCCGGAGCAATCCGCGGGCGCCGATGACGAAGTATTTCGTCGATTTCGAGGGGCGGGCGGCCCGGGCATTCTTCCGCCGCTTGTCCTGTGCGCGTCATCCGGTGCTGGTGGCGGATCCCTCCGGCATCATCGGAGTGCTCGACGAACTGGAGCGCAGCGCGCGTACGGACGGTCCGGCGGCCTCCGGGGTGTGCGCGTTACTCCTGCGGGTGTTGGGGCTGCGGCTGTCCGGCCGCGGGGCGCGCGCGGAAGCGCGGACCGGCCGCGCGCTGGAGGCGTACCGGCGGTGCCGCGCGGTGATCGATGCGCGTCATCGTGAACTGCGCACCTTGAACGAGGTTGCGGCCGCGGCCCATCTCGCGCCGGCCTACGTCTGCCGGCTGTTCCAGCGGTATGGTGAGACGACGGCCGTGCGGCATCTGCTGCGCTGCCGGATGACGCACGCCGCGGAATTGCTGCGCAACACGAACCTGTTGGTGAAGGATGTCGCGGACCGGCTCGGGTATTCCGATGCCTTTCATTTCTCCCGCGCGTTTAAGCGTGTGTTCGGCCTTCCGCCAAACCGCTACGTGGCGACGAGCCGACGCTGGTGACCGGGGCCGGGACACGCCGCGGGCCGCATCACCGGATCAATTGCCAGTCGAGGGCCGCGCCCGCGGGCGCGGGGCCGGAAAATTCCACCGTAAATCCGTTCGCGGTCTTCTCGATGACAGCGTCCTGCGTGAGCCAGTTCGGCTGGATGTTCAGCGCGTAGCGCGCGTCCGCCTCGGGTTGCCCGAATTGGATCGTGAATGTTTTCGCGCCCTCCGGCACGGCGACGTCCATCCCCCGCAGGTTGCGGGCGGACACCGTCGTCGCGGAAAGGCCCTCAATGCCCTGCACGGACGCAACACGGAGCGGGCTTCCGGCGATGGACATCGCGCCGCCCCGCGGGTCCACCGTCAGCGTGGTCTCGCCGCCCGCGTGCTTCCACAGGAGCGGCTGCGCACGTTCATTGGGTTGCTCGAACAGCAGCGCCGCCTCGGTCACGTCCGCGCCGAAGCGCACGCCGGTCCCGACGACGCTGCCGATGTGGAGGCCGGTTCCGTAAAACGGTTTGCGATCCTTGCGGTTCGCGAGCGCATCGCGATTGTGGCCGCCGCCGACGAGGTTGATGCCCGCGCTCATGGAGACGGTGCCCCAGTTGATGAGTTCGATCATGCCGTGCGCCATCGTGTCGGGCACGTTGTTATACACACGCACGCGGATGGGCATGGGCAGGGCCGGGTCGGCGCCGATGGCCTGCTCAATGGGGTCGCCGGCCGCGAAATCAAACGCCGTGCCGCGGTCCGCGTTGGGCACGACGCGAATGATGCGCGGATCGGATTTCTCGGCGACGCCGTGGTCGCGGTCCTGCCAGCCGTCGCCCACATCATATGCATACGCGCCGGGGGCGATGATGTAGGAGAGCGGGCGAACGTGACCGTCCCATGTGTAGTTGTCGGCGTTGTAGAGGTTGGGTGCGCCGGCGTCGCCCGCGGCGTAGCGGATGCGCTCGATCTTGATGCGACAGGTGCCGTCGGCGTTCTTCCGGAACTGCTTGATCAGGTACCAGCGGTACTGGGTGCGCTCCATCTTGCTCTGGTACACGACGCCCAGATCCTTCGCGCCGGGCGTTAGGCACTCGCCCGCGTCGGCCACGGCGAAGAAGCGGCCCACGACATCCTCGGTCCACCCGCAGTCGGCCGATCCGATGATCGCGCCGCCGAGGTTGTTGACCCAGCCGTCGACGAGACTCGGGTAGGCCTTGTTCTGATAGACGTACTTGAACTGCCGCAGCGGATGGTCGTCCCACGTGGTAATGCTGGGCTCTTCCTCGCCGTCCTTCTTGAAGGTGTAGGAGAACTTCGCGAGGTCGATGCCGTCGTCGACAAACGCCTTCGCGTCGTACGCCGGGTTGTGGATTGTGTGGCCGCCCCAGTCCTCGGGCGGCACGATGACCACATGCCCGCCGGTGATCCACTTGTTCGAGTTCATGTTGATGATCGCGCGGGAGGTGGCGAGTTTCTGCACGTTGCACGGGCCGGGTGCGAACACGAGGGCATCGTCCGCCCAGTCGACCGACTCCACCACGCTGTGGAACGGATCGGGGTCCTGCATCACCTCCGCGTTGAGCACCACGCCCTGTTCGTCGCCGAGCCCGCTGAACACGTCGCCCTGGTAGATGTAGTTGCCGCTGATCAGGAAGGAGTCGCCGTGCGCATACTGGCGGCGCGTGACCTGGAGCTCCATCGTCTGGTTGTCGGCATTGGCCGTGCTGCTGATGTTCATGCTGCCGGTGACGTGCTTGTTGTAGAGGATGCAGCCGGCGGGATGATCGTGTTCGAGGTCGGCGACGAGATAGTTGAGCTTGCGCTCCGCATCCCAGCCGATGGACTTCACCCAGAAGCGGTCGAACGGCGGCTGGTACGCGCCGCGCGCGCCGGTCAGGGTCAGGAATTGTCCAACGAAAATGCCGCGGATGGAGGGCACATAGATGCGGCGGTCGGCGCCTTTTTCGACGGCCTCGCTGGTCAGCTGCATGTACGAGGACGCCCCGCGCACAACGGCGTTGCGCAGGCCTTGCATCTCGTGGGTGCCCTGGAAGGGCAGCCCGCGCGGCTGCATGTTGATCAGCCGGTAATCATACGCGCCGTACCAGCCGGTCGGGGTTCGCTGGCCGACCGCGGGGAGGTGGGTGGTTTCATAGCCTTTGCGCCGGTCGAGAATGGTCACCGTCGGCCCGCTCTCGCGGTCGTTCTGGTAGGTGTTCTGCACGACCAGTCCTTCCGGCGCGGTCGCCGGCACCACCAGCACGCCACCGCCGTTGTCGATGATCCAGCGGCAGGCCTGATCCAGCGTGGCCTGCGCCGAGGCCGCCGTGTGGATGTCGCCGAAATCGCCCAGAGCGTACTCGCCGTTCCTCGAGACCTCAACCGCGCGCACGCTGCCGGTGAGCAGCAGCGCCGCCACTATCATCCATCTGGAATGAAACTTCATTTGAGGACCAGGGAATGCGTTGCACGGCTGCCGGTGAGCACGTCTTCCAATTCAAGGGTCCACGGGCCGCGCTGGTCGTTGAGCGCGAAGCGGATCGTATGCGAGATGGCGCCGTCTGAGGCGAGCAGCCGGCGCGTGTACTCGCGGCTGGGCTGTCCCTGCGGATCGCGCACGGTCAGGTGCAAGGCGGTCGGCATGCGCACCGGCGTGCCGTTTGCGTCGCGGACAACGGCGCTGATGTCGACGGGCAGGCCGGGGCGGGTTTCATTCGCCGTACTGACGAATTCCAACTGAGCCGGCAGGCGCTCGGGGAAGAGGACCAGCATGCCTTCCCACTTCGGCATCGTCAGCGTGACCGTCATGACGCCACCGGTTCGGGTCGTTTCCAAAAGTCGTCCGCCGAAGACATCGAATGCGAGGCGTCCATCGTCGGGTCGTGTAAGCGTGGTGGTCACCGTGTCCTGGCGGTAGCCGAGTTCAGTCTCAAGCGCGCGCGCCGCGTCCGGTGCGGATTCCGCGCCGGCCTTCAGGCGCGCGAATTCCTCGGTGGTGTAGTTGTGCACCAGCCAGGCGCCCGGCGTTCCGTCCGCCATCGCTACGCGCCGGACCGCCATGAGCGGATCGGCGCAATCCACGGCGGGCGGCGCGAGATCGGCCAGGCCCGCGCGCACCTGCGCGATGGATTCGAGGTGGCCGTATTTATCGAGCGTCCAATCCACCGGGGTGGCGCCCTTGATCGGAATGGACGCGGCGGTGATCGTGTCCACCAGCACCCGGCCGCCGCCGGCGATGTAGTCTTCCAGCAGGCGCACCGTGCCGGCGCGCAACCACCGCGTCTGCGCGAGCATCACCGCGCGATACCGGCGGATGCTGATGGCGTCGAGTTCCTCGGGGCTGACGGGCTCGACGTCCGCCTTGGCCATCAACAGGGTCATGAAGGGAAGCGCCAGCTCGTGGGCCGTTTCGAGCCGGTAGGTGATGGTCTCGAACGGCACCAGCAGCGCCACGTCTTTGGGCGCGGGGCGGAGTTGTTCGAGCATCAGGCCGTAGCGGCGCGACCGCGCGCCGAAGTCCTTGAGCGCGGGCATCGCGCCCTGTTTGCGGTGGTCGTAGTTGAAGTACGAGATGCCTTGCGCGCCGCCGGCGAACATGAGCCAGAGGCTGTTGCGATGGTACGAATCGAGTTCGAACCGGTAGCAGTCGGGCATGATCCACTGCTCGAGCTCGCGGTTCCCCATGCGGGCGGAGGCCAGCCACCAGAGATGCACCATCGGCGGCTGCCAGAAGCTGTTGTAGTAGTAGTAGAAAAGCAGGGTGAAACCGTCGGCGGCCCCGAAGTTGAACGGGGGATACTGCCCGGTGCCCATGTTCATGACCGGCCACTGCATGCCGCCGGGCACGGGGCCGACCTTGCCGGTGCCGCCGCTCGCGGACTCCATCGCCCGCGCCAGGCGCCGGCCCAGATCGCCGTACGTCTCGCTCCAGTAGCGGGCCAGCAGCATCCACGGATCATCATCGGGGATGATGCCGGGCGCTCGCGCGACGCTGATCATGCCGCGCGGGTCCTCCGTGCCGGGCGGACGCGGCGCCTCAATCCCGTAGCGGGCGCGGAAGCCCTCGACGGCAAACCGGTTGTAGTCCAGGCCCAGCCACTGGCTGTAATCGTCCACGGTCGCCGTGCGCCGGCGGAAGGCCGGGAAGCTATTGTCGAAGGCAATGTAGCGCGTGAAATCCTCCGCTTCGGCCTGCCGCCGGAACGGGCTGGCGTAACCGCGCGAGATGCGTTTGTCGCCGAGGGACAGGACGCGCATCACGCCGCCCGTGCTGCCGAGGCGGGCGTCGTCGTAGCCCGGCGGATGCGGAACATTGTCGCTCGATCCGTGCTGGCGGCTCGAGAAACTGAAGCCGTACCACAAGGCGAGGTCCCGGCCCAGCGGGCGGGAGTCATCCGAGAACATCGGCTGGAGATGGTGCGCCGCCAGATCGTCCAGCAGGTGTTCGGTCCGGTTCTGCTTCGGGGAGGAGTCGCACCAGATCCCGACATACGTGCCGCCGTGATCGGGCGGCGGCGCGATGCGCAGTTCGCGCGTCAGCGCCAGCGTTTTGCCGTTCACCTCGAGGTCCAGCGTCACCGTGTAGCGGCCCATCCGCAATCCGGCCAGGTCAACGTGGCCGACCAGGTGCTCGCGTTCATCCGTCCCGATGGACACGGAGGCCGCTCCACCGGCCAGCAGTTGATCCGCCTCGCGCAGCGCAAAGCGGACCTGCGCTTCCTGCACCGACGGGTCCAGCGCGCGGATCCGCAGGTTCAGGGGCACCACCTCGCCGCGCTGGTAGACGAAGCGCTGGTCCTTCGCGCCGAAGCGCAGCGCGGCTTCCAGCGGGACGGGCGGGGCGGGCAGGGGCGCGGCCTCCGGCACGGTGACCGGGGCGCCCGAGTAACGCGCGAGGCGATACAGGTTTGCCAGGCGGGAGGTGTGGGACGGCTCGGCGCCGTCGGGCACGAAGATGAAGCCGCTCAGCGGAGCGTCCGGCCGCAGGTTGACCAGGCCGACCCCGCAGTAGTTGCCCGTCGAGTCGGTGACGAACGGCACCGTCACGCTGCGGGTGTGGACCGGGCGCGACAGCGTGAACGCGTGTTCGAGGCCCCAGTCCTCTCCCGCTCCCGTGAGTTGGGCCGGGCCGGGCAGGCCGTAGAACGTCTCGCGGTCGGAGGTGAGCCCGAGCATCTGCTCGCTCGCGGTGGTTCCGTAGGTGAAGAGCGGACCTTTCACGCCCTGCGCCACATACAGGGGCACGTTGGCCAGCCAGACGACGCGTCCGCCGGCGCGCAGGTAGTGCGCGAGCAGGCAATCGGCGAACGGCGGATAGACAATGGAGGAAGGCACCGAGCCCATGGTGAAGATGATCGAGGTGCCGATCCCCAGGTCGCCGGTGGACCGGGCTTTGAGCCAGGCTTCGGTTTCCTCCGCCGTCTTGGCCGGCAACCCGCGCCGCGTGAAGAACGCCGTCACGCCGGCGGCATCCTGGACCCAGTGGGAGTCGTAGGCGGGATCGAAATACACCACCGTTTCGCGAATGGCGCCGCGCGCGAGATCGGCCTGCGTGGCCGCCGTCCCCGTGGCTTCCGCGCCGCCCGGCGCCGGCCGCTGGGGATCGACGCCGTAATAGCCCAGACGTGCAAAACTCTCCCGGGCCGTGTCCCACGCCTGCTGCTGGTCCGGTGTGGCCGGCGCGATGGCGTTGGCGGTGATGGCGAACACGTCGGTCTTAACGCCCTGAAGGCGCAACGTCAGTTCCACGGGGCCGGTGGTCTCGAACAACAGTCCGTAGAGGCCCGGTTCCGCCGCGACGCGCAGTGTGCGTTCCTGGCCGCCGCCATTTAGATTCAAGAGGCCCCGGCCGGAGCCGGTCACCTGCCATTCGTACACACCCGGCGCGAGGTTGGTGGACAGGGAATAGGTTTCGCCGGGTGTCAGCCGCCGCGCCGCGCCTTCTGCATCCGAGGTGTGTGGCGTCGTCTGTCCCGTTGCGCCTTGAATCAACAGCCAGGACAGGCACAGGGCGTGCAGGGCGAACGGGGTGGGGCGGCGGCGGGTTCTGTTTGTCATCAGCGTGTTTCCTTATTTGGCGTGCTGGAGAGACGGCCCACACCCCAAAGGCAATCTGACCAAGGGCATGGGCGCGCAGGCCCCTTCGTGCGGATTACTGACGTGCGGCGCCGCGTCGCTGGAGGCGCCGCCACATCAGCAGCCCTCCGCCAAATAGCAGGAGCGCCGTCGCAGGCTCGGGAACCACGGAGACCGTCTCCACGGTCACATTGTCGAGATTCATGTCCAACGTGTTGGCGTTTGCGTAGCCGGACTGGAGGTAGATGCGCCAGTACCCGCCACTCGGCGCGTCGGGCCGGGTGAGGGCGTAGGCATTCGTGGTGGCCGAGGCGTAGTGGTACAGCGACATCTGCCAGTCGGGCGATCCGCTGTCCACGCTGGGGGCCAGGAGGCTGATCCGGTACCAGTCGCCCACCGTGATCGTTTGCAGGGCGGATGCGTTGGTGTGGCTGAGCGGAATCATGTTGAGGCTTGTGGAGGAGCCATTCGCGCTCAATTCAAAGCCGATGCCCAGCCCGGTCGTTGCGAACAGGCGAAGCGCGAACTTGTCCTGCGCCGTGTTGAGGACGCTGTTCACGCGAAGATCGAGGGTGACCATCACATTTGAAGAAGAGGTCGAGGTGAATGTTCGGCTGTAGGCGATCCGCCCATCCACCCCGTTGCTGTCGTAGAACAGCATGCTTTGTGATCCGCCCTGCGGGCTGCCCACGCCCTCCACGCTGACATCGGTCAGGCCGTTTCCATTGAGGGAATCCCCGAAATCATTTCCCCATCCGGCGGGATCCGTCCCGAGCGCCACCCGGGGGGAGAGGTTGACCACATCGCTTTCAAAGGTGTCGCCGACCAGGAGGTCGGCCGGAGCGTCCGTGAGGAGTGCGGCGACCATCGCGGCGGTGGACAGCAGGATCGCAGAAGGTTTCATGGGTGATTATTCCTCCGAGCGGCACTTCGCGGGCAAGATTCTCATTACTCATACGTATTACACAGACGAAAGCTGCGGGACAAGCATAATTGGGCGAATTCTTTTCCGCGCGCGGGGGTAGGCGGCGGATCACCCGAGGCCGGCGGCGAGGCGCGGGTTGTCCACGGTGAGGCGGCGGATGTCCGCCGGGCCGAGGCCAACGGCTTCGCGCAGGATCGTTGCGCTGCGCGACATCGTGACGGCGGAGCCGAGGAGCAGTCCGGTCTCCGGATTGCGTGCGGCCAGGTCGTCGCCGACCCGAACCGTCCAGCGGGAAATCGTGTAGGTGCCGGGCCCGAGGCCGGCGGCGGCCATCGCATCGGTCACGACCACCGCGCGATCCATGCCGGCCAGGCGCAGGTAGTTGCGGAGCGCAAACGGCGGGACGTGCACGCCGTCGGCGATGAAGCACAGCCACAGGCGGTCGGCCAGGTGGAGCGCGCGTTGGATGATGTTGTCGTGGCGATTCAGCGTCAGCGGACATCCGTTCCCGACATGGGTGAACAGCGTCAGACCCTGGTCCAGCGCCGCGCGCAGGATGTCGAGGGATGCGTCCGTGTGGCCGGCGCTGACGCGGACGCCGCGGTCGGCAAGCCAGCGGGTCGTGCGCAGGCCGGGATCGTACTCGGGCGCGAGCGTGAGCAGGCGCACGAGCCCGCCGCCGGCCTCGACCAGCCGCGCCGCCGTGTCCGGATCGGCCGGGCGCATCGCCTCCGGCGGGTGGGCGCCCTGGTAGCCGCCGTCCGGTTTAAGAAAGGGGCCTTCGATGTGCAGCCCGGCGATCATGCGCATGCACAGCGGGTCCTGCGCGCGCGCATGGACCAGCCGCTGGAGGCGGCGAATCATGACGGGCAGCTCTTCGGTGATGATCGTGGCGAGAATGCCATCCACCCCGTCCGCGGCCATCCGTGCGCAGGCGGTGTGCAAGCGCTCCGGCGTCAGGTCGTCGTGGTTGAAATCCACGCCGCCATACCCGTTGACCTGGAGATCAACAAATCCGGGCGGTGGTGTCATGGTTGAGCAGCGAGGCCGCTCCGCGATCCAGCAACAGTTCGACCCGTCCGTGTGTTTGCAGGATGGATGCGGGCACGGCCGGCGTCACCGGGCCCTGCACGGTGGCGGCCACCGCCTTCGCCTTGCGCTGGTCCGGAGCGCTGCACACGATGAGCCGGCTCTTCAGGATCTGGCGGCAGGACATCGAGATGGCCCGTGACGGCACGGCCTCAAGCGTCGGAAACCAGCCTTCACCCAGCTGCTGGCGGCGACAGGCTTCATCCAGCGAAACCGTGAGGTAGGATGATGTCGTCTCGAAATCGGCGGGCGGATCGTTGAAGGCCAGATGGCCGTTTTCGCCGATGCCCACAAAGGCGACGTCAATCGCCTGGCGTTGGATCAGCGAGGAGAGCCGGGCGCACTCCTTCGCGGGATCGGTCTCGCCGTCAATGTAGTGGAATGCCGCGAGCGGCAGCGGGAGCTGGCGGACGAACCGCTCCCACAGGTAGCGCCGGAAGGAGGCGGGGTGCGCAAGGGGAAGTCCGACGTATTCGTCGAGATGAAACGCCGTCACCCGGTTCCACGCGATGTCGGGTTCCTCAACCAGCGCCTTCAATACCTCGAACTGCGATGCGCCCGTGGCGACCACGATCGCGGCTTCGCCGCGCGCCCGCAGCGCGGAGCGGATCGCATCCGCGCCGATCGCCGCCGCGCGGCGTCCCATCGCGGCCGCGTCGGATTCGACGAACACGTTCATTTCTCGCTCCTGGGCGCCCCGCAGGATTCCCGGACGACCAGTTCCGGCGGGATACGCACCTCGGACGGCAACTTGGCCGCGGCCTCCCGGATGCGCGCGAACGCTTCGCGCGCCAGTTCGTCGATCGGCTGGCGCAGCGTGGTGAGCGCGGGTATGCAGCGCGCCGACGAGGGGAGGTCGTCGATGCCCATCACCGAAATTTCGTCCGGAACGCGCCATCCGCATTCATAGAATCCGCGCAGCGCGGTCTGCGCGGTCGCATCGTCCGTCGCGATCAGCACCGTTGGCGAATTCCGCCGCCCGCGCGCGCAGAGAGCGCGCGCGCCTTCGTAGCCGGCATCCGATCCGGACGCCTCATTAAAGGCGAACGCGAGCTTCGGCCATTTCCGCCTGCGCAATTCCGTCTCGAGCACACTGCGGCGATAGCGCGCCGTTTCCGTTCCGTCGCCCAGGAAGCCGACGGCGCGGTGGCCTGCCTTTGCGGCGTGATCCAGCAGCATGCGGATGCCGGCCTCCATGTCCATCGCGACGTGTTGGACGCCGGCGCGCGCGCGACCGGTGCCGATCTGCACGACCGGAAGCTGGTTCCGCAGGAACGCAGGGATCGCCCCGGGCTCAAACTGACCGCCCACGACAATCAATCCGTCCACGCCGTACTTGAACAGCATGCGGCAGTCGGCGCCGGACGATTCGGACCCCACGCCGGACAGGATGAGCGAATACCCATCCGCGCCGGCGGTCTGCTGCAGCGCCCCGATCAGCCGCCCGAGGAAGGGGTCGGTGAAATCGCGCACGACCACCACGATCGTCCGGCTGCTCTCGCCGCGCAACGTCAACGCCGCCGCGCTCGGATGATAGCCGAGTTGCTCGGCGGTCTGGCGGATGCGCTCGATTGTTTCCGGCGAGGCGTGGATGTGCGTCGCGGAGCCGCGCAGCGCGCGCGACACCAGCGATTGGGAGATGCCCAGTTTCCGCGCAATCAGTTGCTGCGTCACGATCTGCTTCATAGTGGTCTATTGCTCACAGGTATGAGATGAGCCTATTCGCATCGTGCGGGTCGCACAAGCCCGAAACGGGGCGCGCTGGAAAATGGTCGTAGTCATGAGCGGGCGGCGAGATGCCGGTCCAGCCAGTCGAGTGCGTGCGCGCGCATGGCCGGTGTTTCCTGGTGGCCGACGGGATGCCGCTCGAGGCGCCACGCGCGCGGCGCGCCCGCCGCGCGATACGCCGCGCGCAGGTGGCGGTTGATGGCGTCCAGCCCGGCGCGTGGCGTGAGTGCGTCTCGTTCGCCCGCGAGCGACAGGTGCGCCCGCGGCGGGATCAGCGCGTTAATGTGCGCCATCGTGAAGTGCCGCAGGATCCCGGGCACGAAGTAGTAAAAGCCGTGGCCGGCGACGCCGCCGCTGTCGAGCAGCGCCTGGTATTCGCCCAGGCAGCAGATGTCCACCACCGCGCGTACCCGCGTGTCCAGCGCGGCCACCCACTGCGCCATCGTGCTGCCCATGGACATGCCGATCGTGCCGATTCGCTTCGCGTCCACCTCGGGCCGCGACGCCAGGTAATCCAGCGCGCGCAGGCTGTCGTACACCATCATGCCCCACAGCACGCGGCCCTCCAGCAACCGCCGCTTGACCACCGTGTGCTCGATTTCCCCGTGCCGCTCGCCGAAGACCCAGTGGTCGATGCACAACACCGCATAGCCGCGCCGCACCAGCTCCGGCCCGTACGGCGGCCGCATCATGTAGGGCGCGCCGCGGAACAGCTCCTCCTTGCCCACCCGATAGCGCCCCCCGTGCGAATGGTTGAACAGGATCGCGGGAAGTGGACCGCGCGCTTCGCGCGGCATTACGAAATAGGCGGGCACGTCCTCTTCGCCGTTCAGGTCCAGCCGCAGCTTCTCGATCCGGAGATCGCCCCGCTCC
This sequence comes from uncultured Verrucomicrobiota bacterium, assembly GCA_937996795.1. Classification (GTDB taxonomy): domain Bacteria; phylum Verrucomicrobiota; class Kiritimatiellia; order CAIVKH01; family CAIVKH01; genus JAMLJG01. The sequence continues at coordinate 111,756 of CALKUH010000067.1, forward strand.
AGCACCTCCCGCGCCCGCACGCGGATCGGCCGCTTCCGGTCGGGCAGCGGCCCCAGCAACCGGTACAACCGGCGCCGCTCCGCCGCAGCCTGTGTGTTGCGTTTTATCATTCCGGTCGAGCGCGCCTGCGTGCTTCGGGGATAGCGCACGCTCATACCTATGAGAATTACATACAAGCCGGGGCGCCCACAAGCCCAAAGAATCGCGCCGGCGGGGGTCCTCAGCTGGCGCGCGCCGCGCGCGAAAACGCGCGGAAATTCTCCGGTGAAGTTCCCGGCGGAACCTCGCATCCGGCGGAGACGATGCAGCGTCCGCCCGCCTGCGCGAGCGACTCCGCAACGCTCGCGGCGATGGCCGACGGCGTGCCGTTCTGGATCACGGCGACCGGATCGGATTTGCCGCTGAAGACCTGGTGCGGGCCGAGCAGGGGGGCAAACGGGGCCATCGAGGGCACCAGGTGGTCGACGTCGATGATGTCCGCGCCGGTGCGGATCATGTCGGGCAGGATGGCCGAGGTGTTGCCGCAGACGTGCAGCTTGGCGCAGGCCCCGAGCGCGTGCAGGTGGTCGACCATCCGCTTTTCGCGCGGAAAGGCGAACTCGCGGTACAGGTCGGGGCCGATCTGCGAGCAGAACGCGTCCCCGATGCCGATGCAGTGCGCGCCCGCCTTTACCTGCAACGTCATGAACTCGATCGCGCAGTCCGTGATGACATCGAGCGCGTGGTGGACAGCGTCCGGGTCGTCGTAGAAGTCCATCGAGGCGTTCGTCAGTCCGCGCAGATCGCCGTACTCCGCGATCGGGCCCTCGACCCAGCCGACGATGAAGAACTGGTCGCCGCGCAGACGGCGGAATTCCTCTATTTCGCGGATCCGGCCGCGGCAGCGCGCGTGCTGACGGGGATCGAATGGCTTCAGGTTCGCGACGGCCTCGAGGTCCGCGAGGTGCCCGCCGCGCTCCAGCGGCAGGTCATTTTCGACGTATTCAATCTGCAACCCGAAGGCCTCGGCCTCGCAGTAGGGGTCCGACATCACCGTCACCCAGTCGGCGTCGAAATCCTCGGCGCACCGGATCATCGCCCGGCATTTCGCGGCGTAATCGAGGCAGAAGTCGCGGTACTTCACGCCGGCATGGCGCGCGGCCCACCGCATGATGATGGGGTGGAACGGGGGCCGGTCAACGGGTTCGCCGCGCAGGAAACGGACGGTTCGCTCATGGGATGTCATGGGGCCTCCGTGGTCATGCCGCCTCCCCGAGGATGCGCCGGCGGTATTCGCGCGGCGTCATTCCCGTGGAATCGCGGAAGCGGCGGTTGAAGTACGAGAGATTCTGGTAGCCGCTCTGGTAGCAGACGTCCGCGATGCGCGCGTCGCCATGCGCGAGCAGTCCGCACGCGTGGCTGATGCGCAGTTCGTTGACCAGTTCGGTCAGGCTGCGCCCCGTTTCCCGCTTGAGGCGGCGATGCAGCGTGCTCGGCGCCATATGAAACTGCCTCGCGACGGCGTCGAGCCCCAGCGATTCCATGGCGTGCTCGTGGATATGGCGGAAGATGCGTTCAATCTGCGCGCCTCTCCGCCGGGGCGCAGATGCACCGGCCGCCACTGTCGAAAGCGAAACGGCGTTCTTCGCCCCGGCCAATACGTCGAACAGCTCCAGCAGCCGGGCAAACCGGCGCGGGCCATTTTCGCGATGGCTTTCCCGGATCAATCGCTCGGCCTCCTCCCGCGCGCGTCCCCGGAACAGGAGTCCGCGCCGGGACCGCTCCAGCAACGCCGCCATACGCGCCATTTCCGGCTGGCGCAAAAATGACTCGCCGAACAACGCGGGCGAAAACTGGAGGACATAGGCCTGGTTCCGTGCGCGTCCCTTTGGGGAAGCGGACGTCCGCGCGCTCGACCAGGTATGCGGGAGGTTCGGTCCCAGCAGCACCAGGTCACCCTCGCGGTACGCCTCCACCCGGTCGCCCACGACGCGCGTGCCGCGTCCCCGCACGATCAGCGTCAGCTCGTATTCCGGATGGAAATGCCATGTGAACGGGAAACGCGCCTCCGACCGCACCCAGAATAGGTACAGACGGTCCGGCGTCAGCGGAACTTTCTCAAGGATGGGCTGCATGACGATCAAACTACGCGTTATTATTGCACGATCTACTCATGATAGGTCAATACAATGCAATTATAGTATTAGTATTTGACGCCGCCGTGGAGGCGCTTTTTTTCGCGTGATGGTAGTGTCCGGGTCAGGGATCAGGAGGAGTGCATGGCCACGATTACATTCATCACCCCGTCCGGGGAATCGCGGACGGTCGAACACGCCGACGGCTCGCTGATGGAAGCCGCAGTGCAGAACGGCGTGGAGGGCATCGATGCCGATTGCGGCGGCGTATGCTCCTGCGCCACCTGCCACGTCCACGTCGACCCGGAGTGGACGGACCGCGTCGGGCCGCCGGGTCCCGCGGAACAGGCCCTGCTCGAATTGCAGGATGGCGCGAATGAGCGAAGCCGGCTCGCGTGCCAGGTGAAGATTAACGAAGCCCTGGGCGGCCTCATCGTACGCGTCGCTCCTCGCTGATGTGCGCTGCCTCGCCAGCGTGTGTGATTGTCGGGGGCGGGCATGCGGCTGCCCAGTGCGCGCTTTCTCTTCGCCAGCACCAATGGAGCGGTTCCATCACCGTGGTGGGGGATGAACCTCTCCCTCCCTACCATCGGCCGCAACTGTCCAAGGGTTATCTCAAGGGCGAAACGGGGCCGGACCAGATCCTGATCCGCCCCGCCGCCCTGTATGCGCAAAAGGAAATCGCCTTTCGACTCGGCACGCGCGTTGTCGAAATCGACTGGGCGAATCACGCGGTGATTCTCGCGGACGGCGCGACGCTCGCCTACGACAAGCTGGTGCTCGCGACCGGATCACTCAACCGGAAGCCGCCCATCGACGGCATCGATCTGCCGGGCGTTCACGTTCTCCGCACAGCGGCTGAATCCGATGCACTGCGTGGCGCCGTGGCCGGCGCGTCCCGCATTCTCATTCTCGGCGGCGGATATATCGGCCTCGAGGTGGCGGCCTCGCTGCGCGCCCAGGGCCGCGCCGTGACGGTGCTGGAGCGGGAGCCGCGCATTCTCTCCCGCGTGACGTCGCCCGAAATGGCGAACTTCCTGCACGGCATTCATCGCGAGGAGGGCGTCGAGATTCACACCGGCGTGACGGTAAGCGCGATTCGCAACGGCACGGGTCGGTTGCGCGTTGAGACGAAGGAGCACGCCGTGTACGAAGCGGATCTCGTCGTCGCGGGCACGGGCGCGGCGCCGAATACGCAGCTCGCCGAAGCGGCGGGCCTCGCGATTGAAAACGGCATCCGCGTGGACGAGACGTGCCGCACCTCCGACCCGGACATTTTCGCCATCGGCGACTGCACCTGCCAGCATCACCCGCTGTACGACCGCGCCATCCGGCTCGAATGCGTGCAGAACGCGGTGGATCAGGCCCGGACGGCTGCGGCGGCGATGACGGGCCAGCCGATTCCGCCGCGCCCGCTGCCGTGGTTCTGGTCGGATCAGTACGACATCAAGTTGCAGATGGCCGGACTCTCCACCGGCTATGATGACACGGTGCTGCGCCGTCATCCCGACACGCCGCGCTGTTTGTCCGCGTGGTATTTCAAGGGCGACCGTCTCATCGCCGCCGACGCGGTGAACGACGCCATCGCCTACGCCGTCGCGTCGAAACTGATTTCCGCCGGCAGCGCGGCCGACCGCACGCTCATCGCTGATCCACACGCCGACATCAAAAAACTCATCAACACCAGCCGGGGAGCTTCCTCATGACCGACCTGCCCGATCCCTTCCGTGCGCATCGCCAGAAGAGCGGCGTGCTCGTCTGTCCGTTCCAGGGCGAACCCATACCGATGATCCTCGGCTACAAGGAACTGCGCCGGGCGGCCAAGGACTGGGAAACGTTCAGCAACGACGCACCGTTCCGTGTGCCGATCCCGTCGGAGGAGACGGTGCGCTCCGTCCGGCAGCTTCCCATCGAAACCGATCCCCCGGATCACACCGAGTACCGGGCCATCACCGAGCCGTTCTTCAAACGACCCTTGCTGCCCGACGTGATTGCGCGCATCCAGGAGTTGGTCGGCCGGATGGTCGAGCGCGCGCTGGAGCGGGATCAGATCGAAGTGCTCAGTGAGTTCTCGCTGCCGCTGCAGGCGAAGGCGCTGACGATCCTGCTGGATGTGCCCGAATCCGAGGCTGACATCTGGGTCGAGTGGGGCGTGCGGGTATTCAGCGTGGGCGATGCGAAAGCGGATGGGACGTACCTCGAGCGCTACCTGGCGCAGCGGCTCGACGCGGCCGCCGCGTCGCCCGGCGCGGACTTCTTCAGCGTGTTGACGCAGGCCGAGTTTCGCGGCCGCAAGCTCACGCGTGAGGAACAGATGGGATTCGCCAACCTCGCGTTCGCCGGTGGACGGCATACCGTGATCCACACCGTGAGCACGATCATCGACTACATCGCCGGCCATCCGGAGGCGCTTGGATTTCTGCGCGCGGATGCCAAACGCATCGTGCCCGCCGTCGAGGAGTTTGTCCGCATCGCGAGTCCGCTCACCCACATTGGCCGCGTGTGCAGCAAAGGGGGCGAGGTGCTTGGCCAGCAGGTCCCGCCGGGCGGGCGGGTTGCGCTCTGCTGGGCGTCGGCCAACCATGACGAAACGATTTTCGAGGACCCGGACTCGGTGAAACTGGACCGCATGCCGAATCCCCACATCGGCTTCGGCAGCGGCATCCACAGTTGCATGGGCGCCGCGCATGCGCGCCTGCTGCTGCGCACCCTCTTGGCGACGCTGTGCGAGAAGGTCGGCCGCATCGAACCGCTCGACGTTCAGCGGCACATCGAGAAGGAAGCGACCTACACACGCATCACCGGCTACGACCGGCTCGTGGCGCATTTCGCCCGACGCGCGTAGAATCGGATTCCGCGCCCATCCGCCTCCGCCAAGGCTACGGCGGATAGGTCATGAGCGGAGGGGGAGACAGGATGGACGGGATTTGCGGGAAGGGATTTCTTCGCATCCAGTCCATCCCGTCCTTCCTTCTTTCGGTAAAATCGAACTCACGCGAATGTGATGCAGGAGGGGGAGCCGGCGTCGACGGAGGATTCTTCCGCGCTTTGGTTGAGCGGGACAGTGCGGATGCGGTGGCCGTCCTGGTAGGCGATGAGCAACCAGCGGCCGCCGGGACTGAACGCGATGTCGCGCGGGGTGCCATCAGTCGGCCGGGCCGGTGATATCACTCGCTTGAGCTGCGTGTGCCCGTCGCGGTCGAGTCGGAACAGCGCGACACGGTGGCCGCTCCGCTCGCTCACCGCCAGTTGTTCCCCATCGGGATGAAGGCGCAGGGCCGCGCCGCCGCCCGCCCCGCCGAGTCCGGATAGATCCCGCAGCCGGATCGCGGTGCGCAACGTCAGCGCCCCGTCGCGCGCGTCGACATCATAAACCAGCACCTGCGGATCGAGTTCCGTCATGACATAGAACAACGGCAGGCGGGGATGGAAGAGCCCGTGCCGCGGTCCGCTGCCGGGCGGCGCGAGAACGCGCACGGGCGCACCGAGCGGTCCGCCGGCGTACGGCGGATGCACCCACACGGAGTCGCTCCCGAGATCGCACACGCAGACGTGACCGGTCCACGGCGAGACGGCGGTGTGGTGCGCATGGGGGCCCGCCTGTCGGTCCGTGTCCGGGCCGTGTCCTTCATACGCGTGGAGAGCGGTCGGTCCCGCGAGGCCGCCGCCGGCGAGCGAATAGGCGGCGAGTCGTCCGTCGAGATAGGACGCGGCAAACGCGATGTCACCCGCAGCGACGACGTGGCACGTCGCGAGGCCGTCCGACGATGCGTCGCCGCGCGGGATCAGCGGGCCGGTGTCCGTCAGTCCGAAGCGCAGTACACGGCCCGGCGCGCGGAACGTTTCCGAGACGGCGAGCAGATCCTCGCGTCCGCATGCGCACAGCCAGGAAGGATTCACGACCTCGGCGCACAACTCGGGCGGCGTTATCCGGCCGGTGTCCTCATCGAACCACGCGCGCAGGATGCCGCGCCCGCGGGCATCGGTGAAGAACGGCGCGCCGTCGGTGTAGCAGCCGAAAAACACGCGAAGCATTTCACATCACTCCGTAGCGGTCCCACACTTCGCGCGTCGGCATGCCTTCGCGGATCTTTTTCGCGACCATGCTCTCGGCGCGAACCTTCTCCAGCGCGCGTCGGACGGCCTCCTCCTCGGCGGCGCGCGGGATGGCGACGACGCCGTCCACATCGCCGAAGAGAATGTCGCCGCTCTCGACGCGGACGCCGTTGGAGAACTCGATCGGGCAGCGGAAATCGATCACCCGCCCGCGCACGCCCTGGTCCTGGCCGTAGGGGCCGTAGGAAAACGTCGGGAACGCGAGTCGTTCGATGCCGTTCGTGTCGCGGCTGTAGCCGTCGATCACCGCGCCGACCGCGCCGCAGTGCATCGCGCGGGTGCTCATCAATTCGCCCCAACAGGCGTACGCGCCGTGCGCGCCGGTGCAGGCGTAGATTTCGCCGGGCCGCAGGCTGTCGAGCGCGTCGAACATGAGGCCGAACGCAGCCTCGCGCTTTTCGTGCTCGATCCGGGTCCCGACGCAGTCGGCCTCGAGCACGGTCATCGCGCGGCCGACAACGCGCATCGACGGGAACAACGGGCGGATGCGGGGCGGGAGGTACTGGCGGCGAAATCCCATCTGGTCGAGCACGTCGCCGATCACACAGGAGAACAACTCGCGGCGTATGGTGTCGAGGAAGTCCAGGTCGTCGCGGAATGTGGTCATGGTGTGGCCTTGTTGAAGCGGTCGAGTTGCGCCTTGAGATAGCCCATCGCGTACGCGGTGCCGGCGTGCCACGGCGCGGCGCAGGTCATTTGCGGCGCGTGGTCCGGGATGATCACGCCCGTGTATCCGCAGTCGCGCAGGATCGCGAGCACGCGCGCGATGTCCACGTCGCCGTCGTCGATGAACGTCTCGCAATAGTGCGGAACCTGACCGCGCACATTCCGCAGGTGCACGTAGCCGATGCGGCCCTGGCGCGCGTAGCGCTCGACGCAGCCGTACAGGTCGTCGTCCGCCATCTCGGCCAGCGTGCCGACGCAGAACTCGAGCGCGTTCGCGGGGCTCGGGTCGATGTCGATGAGCTTCTGGTAGAGCGCGTGGCGGTGGACGAGGCGCGGCTGCTGGCGGACCATCGGAAGCGGCGGATCGTCCGGATGCGCGGCGAGGCGGAGGCCGCGTCGTTCGGCGGTCGGCAGCACCGCGCGCAGGAACACCGCGAGCCGGTTCCACAATTCTTCGTGCGTGATCGTCGGCTCGACGCCGGGCGGCGCGTCCGGGTCATAGATCATGTTCCAGATCATGCCCTTGGGGATCGGTTCGGTCAGGTCGGGCGTATCGGCGCCGTCGAGGCCGACCGCGCCCGCGTCGCCGCGCGTGCGCAGGTGCGCGCGGCCGGTGACGCCGCCGAGGCTGAAGTTGTAGCCGAAGACCTCGAGTCCGGCGTCGGCGAAGATTTCGATCTGGCGGCACGCCTGTTCGAGCTGCTCGTCGCGTTTGGGTCCCGCGAGCAGGATGTCGTGCCACTGCGCGGGATCGAAGTTCTCGACGCCGTGGAAGCGGAGGGCGTGCCGTTCGAGATCGCGGCGGATCGCGAGCAATTCGTCGAGCGTCCACAGGCCGGGATGATCCGCCACGCCCCAGCCCCGGTTCCGGTCGCCGACCGGCTGGTCCACCCGGCCCGAGTCCGGGTCGGTCTTTACGCCGTAGTCGCAGAGGTGAACGATGATATCGGTGGCGCCGCACTGCCGCGCGTAGCGGTAGTGCGCGTCGTTGAGCATGTGGCGATAGAGGCCGAGTCCGAGTCGCATGGTGGTCATCCCAGTTTGGGCAGGCTCACGCCCGCGTCGACCTGCAGCACGTGTCCGTCCACCTCGTCAGCGAGCGGGGAACACAGGTAGACGAAAGCGTTGGCGATCGCTTCGGGTGAGTTCCGCATGCCGAGCGGTGAGATGCGGTCCACCCACGCGCGGTAGTCCGGGTTCGTGTCGTACATCCGCTTCGAGCTGCCCGCGGCCACGTTGCCGGGCGACACGGCGTTCACGCGGATGCCGTGTTCCGCGTACTCGAGGGCCAGGTTCTTCGCGAACATCTCCAGTCCGGCCTTGCTCATGACGTAGGCGGCGATGCCGCTCATCGGGATGCGGCTGGCGTACGACGAGGTGAAGATCAGGTGGCCGCGCGTACGTTGCGCGACCCAGTGCCGCAGCGTCTCCCGCGCGAAGTAGGTCTGGCCCATCAGGTTGAACGCCACGATCCGGTCGAATGTTGCCCGGTCGCAGTCGGCGAAGGATTGGATCGTGGTGCCGCCCGCGTGGCCGAGCGCCACGTTGATCCCGGGGTGCGCCGCGAAGATGTCCGCGCAGACCGATTCCACCGACACCGGGTCCGCGACGTCCATGCGGTAATAGGCCGCGTCGGCGAGGCCCCACGCCGCCAGCCGCGCGCGCGCCGTATCCGGCGGCTCGATGTCCGTCGCGATGATCGAAGCGCCCCGGCGGTGTAGCGCCTTCAGTACGTACTCGGCGATCGCACCGCACGCCCCGGTGATCAACACCACCTTGTCCGACAGGTCGACATCCGGCGTCCGCTGACTCGCGTTCATGCGCGCATTCAACGACAGCGCGCGCCCGATGTCAATCGCGGGGCTCATGTTCATACGTATGAGGTGGTGATTCCGGGCGCGGCGCCCGCCGGGCGGCCCGGGTGCGCGGATCGATTCCGCTCTTTACAGACGCGGGGGCGCGCTATAGATTCATACGTATGAGCATTGGCGATGCAAGCGCGCGTCCGGCCTTCCGGGGCTTCCATTACGACGTTGCCCGCGGCGCGCACCTGCGGCCCGACACCTTCCACGCGGCGATCCGCCACGCGGCGCGCTGCGGCTATACGCATTTCCTTCCGTATCTCGAAACCATGATCCGGCTGCCCTCGATGGAGCGGGCGTGTCCGCCCTGTGCCTACACCGCGGAGGACTGGCGCGGATTCCAGGCGACGGCGGACGCGGCGGGGATCGAGCTGGTCCCGCATTTCAACGTGATCGGTCATCTGGAACATGTGGTGCCGGTGTATCCGGAGCTGGGCAGCGAGGCCTCGCCGGGCTGGATGGACATGGACCCGACGCAGCCGGCGGCGCGCGCGTGGATGCTGCGCTGCCTGGCGGAGTTCTGCGCGATTTCGCGCAGCGAATACTTCCTGATCGGCGGCGACGAGTGGCAGCCGCCACGGGCGCTGCTGGAGCAGCCGGGTTTCGACGTGGCCGCCGCGTGGGTGGAGCAGGTGAATGCGGCGGTTGCGTTCCTCGTCGCGTACGGGCGCACGCCGATCGTCTGGCACGACATGCTGCTGCACTATCCCGCCGCCCTGGCCCGGCTCTCGCGCGATGCGGTGATCGCGTTCTGGTTCTACGACGAGGATGCGGACTACCCGGTGCTGTCCATGCTGCGCGAACACGGGTTCCGCGTGCTGATGGCCTCGGGGCTGATTTCCTCGCCCGGCGTGTTGACCCGGCGCAACGTGCGCGCGATCGAGACCGCGCGCCGCGCGGCCGAGGCGCACCGCGCCGATGGGGTCTTCGTCACCACCTGGGGCGATTGCCGCTGGGAATTCCAGCGGTTCAACATGTCCGCGGTCGCAGCGGTGCTGCGCGGCGAACCGCCGCCGCCGCTGGTGGACGCGCTGACGCTGTTCGACATCCGGCAGCGGATGCCGCTCGATGCGGAGCTGACGCAGGGCCTCGACGCCATGCGCCGTGCCGGCGAGGCGGAGCTCGCGGAGGTGCTCGACACCGATCGTGCCGGCGACGGCGCGCGGCGGCAGGCGTTGTTCGCGCGCCATCATCATCCCTGCGGTCCGCTGCACCAATCGCTCGGGGAACCCGAGGCGGCGGTCGCGTGGACTGAGCCGCCGCCCGTGCCCCGTGCGTCCGGCGCGCCGGCGTTCGGCGTGGTCGAGGCGACGGATGGCAGTTACCGGTTCTTTAACGGCGACGAACAGTTCGATGTGTGGCCGACCTACGGGGCGAGCCTGCAGGGGTGGAGCGTGGCCGGCCACGAGTTGATCGCAGACCGGCTTCGGGCGCAGCGCCGCCCGCTGCTTCCCCCCGGCGGATACCGAAGCTACTCCAGCTTGGGCGGCCTGCGCCCGATCTGGGCCCTGGGCACGCACAGCAACCCGTCGATCCTGTGGCACTACCCGTATGCCGCGCGGATCGTCGAGTCCGGACCCGATCGCGTCGTCGCGGAATTCACGCGGGATTATCCCCACGTCGCGATCCGCATCCGCGTGGGCATGGAGCGCGGCACGCCGGGCTTTCGCTACGAGGTGCGCGGCATCAACCGCCTCGATCACGCGCGCGCCGCGTTCAACTTCAATCTGCCGCTGCATCTGCGCCGCGCGGATGTGGAGGGCATGGCGCTGCGCTGGCGCGGGGAGGGCGGTGCGCCGCGCGAGACGACCCTCGCGCGCGAGCGGGTCAGCGCGTTCGCCGTTCCGGCGCGCGGCCCGTTGACCGTCGCGGGCACCGCGTGGACGCTGGAGATCGAGGCCGATCCCGCCGAAACCGCGCTCTATTTCGTGGATTGGGGCCCCGGCTTCATCACGCCGGATGTCCACGGCGTGTACCGTCCGCGCGCCCTGAACGAGGAAGTCACGACCACGTGGAGGTTCACATGCCGTCCCATCTGATCCGGTTTCTCTTCGTCCTGCTGGCGGCCTGCGCAACGGCCGGCGCGGCGGAGCCGGTGAAATTCCTGAACGGGTCCTTCGCGGAAGGACTCGACCACTGGCGCCTCCAGGTGGCGGGGCCGTATGCGGACGAGCTGCCGCCGGAGACCATCACGATGTCGTGGGAAAAGGGCGCGCCGCAGAGCGCCCAGGCCGACGCGTTGCGCATCACCGTGAAGCCGCACAAGGGCGAGTGGGTGTTTTGCCACTATTCGGGCGCCATCGGAAAATTGAGTCGGATCGTGGAACCGGGCACCCGACTGCGCATCACCTTCCGCGTGCGGGGGGAGGGCGGCGCGAAGCGCCTCGCGGTGTCGCGGTTGTGGGGCGGCAGCACGGACGTCGTGCCCGTGTCATCGCGATGGACCGAGCAGCGCGTGGACCTTGTATCGGACGAGCATCCCATCGACGAGCTGGTGTTCGTCCCCGTCGCCACCTCGGCGAAGGCCCTTCAGCAAGTGGCGCCCGGCATCGTCTACATCGATGATCTCGTTGTAGAAGTCAAATGAGCGGAGACGCGACACCATCGTCCCGGTTCGAATCGGTGGCCCGGCACGGGAACATCGAAGTGTTCCGGTGGACGGACACCTGCAATGTCTATGTGCTGCGCGACGGCGCCGACGCCATGCTGATTGATCTGGGCGACGGGAGCGTGCTGGATCGGCTGGGCGACATCGGCGTGCGGCGGCTGGAGTGGGTGCTTCTGACGCACCACCACCGCGATCAGTGCCAGGGTCACGGCCAACTGCGGAATTGGCGGGCGCAGGTCGCCGCCCCGGAGAAGGAGCGGGCGCTGCTGGAGCGGCCCGTGGAGTTCCGCAAGGCGCGGCCCGCGCTGGAAGATCCGTTCACGACGCATGGGGCCAGCTACGTCCGGCCGCCGTCCGAGCCGCTCACGGTCCAGCGCGGATTCAAGCCGATGGACACCTTCACGTGGCACGGGTGCGAGTTCTGGTGCCTTGAGACCGCCGGCAACAGCCCTGGGAGCATGTCCTATCTGCTCAAGACCGGCGCGGGCTGGCTCGCGTTCAGCGGCGACGTCATGCTCGCCGGCGCGCGGATGCACACCTGGTTCGACACGGAATGGGATTATGGGTTTGCCAAGGGACTCTACACGCTGATCGAGTCGGCCAGCCTCCTCCAGTCGTTTGAACCGGCGTTGCTGCTGCCGTCGCACGGACCGGTGATCGAGAAGCCGGTGGAAGAGTTGCGGGTCTACCAGCGGAAACTCCGGCGGCTCGCGCAACGATATGTCCGGGGCTACGCCGTCCAGACTCTTGAGGGCGCCGACCAGGACAAGGTGTCCCGGCCCAGCGCGGTGCCCCACCTGTGGCAGACGACGCCGCATCTCTTTAAATTCAAGGGCCTTTGCCACCTGCCGAACGCCGCATTCCTGGTGGCCGACAGCGGGCGCGCGCTGATGATTGATTGCGGCCTCGTCGACGCGTCGACGCTCGATGCGACGATTGAGCAGATGCAACAGCGGCTCGGGTTGAAGGGCCTTGATGCGGTGCTCATCACGCACATGCACGGCGACCACGCACTCGGCGCGGCCCACGCGCGGGAGCGGTGGGGGGCCCAACTGTGGACGCTTGACCGTGTGGCCCCGCCGCTGCAACAGCCCGAGCGATTCGACTATGCCGCGCAGTTGTGGTCCTACGACCGGAACGTGAAGCCGATCACGTTCGACCGCCTGTTCACGTCGGGTGAGACCTTCACGTGGGAAGGCTACGAACTGACCGTGGACTGGATGCCCGGCCAGACCGAATTCGCCTGCTGCATCCACGGCATAATCGACGGACGCCGCGTGGCGTTCACGGGCGACAATATCTTCGGCGATCCGGAGAATCCCGGACACGATGGGCACGAGGCCGTCTGCTGCCGCAACAGCGCGATCCTGGAAGAGGGGTACATCTACGCGGCGGACTACCTGCGGCGGCTTAAGCCGGACCTGCTGATGGGCGGTCACTCGTTCGTCATGGATCGCCCCGGGGAACTGATTGAGCGATACCACCGGTGGTCGCTGGAAATGCGCGAGGCGTTCCAAGCGCTGAGCGCCGAGGAAGATTACCGCTGCATGTTTGATCCGTATTGGGTGCGCGCCGATCCGTATCGGATGAAGCTCGCGCGCGGGGGCAGCGGGGACGTAACGCTCGTGGTGCGGAATTTCCTCTCCCGGCCCCGCGCGTATCGCGTGTCCCTGCGTCTGCCCGCCGGCCTCTCCGCCGAGACTCCGGTGATCGAAGGCGTCATCGCGGCGGAGAACACGCTTCGCGTACCGGTCGCTTTGCGCGCGAGCCCGGATCGCTCGCCCGGCGTTTGCTTTGTTCCGCTGGATGTGACGATGGACGGCCACCGCTATGGCGAGTGGTTCGATTTCATCGTGGAGATCGGTGCGGAGGAGTCGAGGGTGTAGGGACGACGTTTACGTTAATGGAGATGCTGATTCTATGACCAAGGCGATTTGTCACGTGTATGGGCAGATGGGGCAGGCGTTCGGCCGCATCGGCGAGGTGTTGGACTATCTCGCGCGCCACGACATCCCTTCCGACATCAGTTTCGACCTGCGCTCCAAGCGGGAGATTCTTCCCGACGCGCTGGCCTGGGAGAAGCGGGGCAATATCGTTGCGATGGAGCTCTATCCGAGTTTCGTCGACCGCCGCTGCACGAACATGAACTGGTGGGCGTATTCGACGGACGAGTGCGCCCGCCTGATCCGATTAGCCCAGAAGCGGTGGCGGGACATGGGGTTCGCCAGCGCGGACGCATTCAACACCTACACGCCGGGCAATTCCTTTGTGACCGCCTGCAAGCAGACCGGCATCAAGTATCTGCTCGGATTCTGCGCCCCGACGATCATCAACGACGGGCACTGGCAGATCACCCATTGCGGATCACCGCTGTCGCCGTTCTTCGCCAGTGCCGAGGATTATCGCAAACCCGAGTCGCCGACGTCGGATGCCGCATTGCTCGTCGCCAACATGGAGTTGAGAAATCCATTCACCTGCCGCGAGAACTGGAACGAAGGCCCGTTCGGCCCGCTGAACCTCGTCATGGGCGATCGCTCGATTGAGGCCGGGCCGCTGCCGGTGGAAACCATCGCCATGTGCGAGGATTTCATCCGGCTGGGGGAGTTGACCGGCGTGCCGCGGTTCTTCCACATCAACCTGCAGTATTTCACCAGCCCCAAGTGCTTTGATCTGAACTACCGCATGCTCGACTGGCTGGTGGAGCAGCGCCGGCAGGGGCGGCTGGAATTCACCGGGCTCAAGGACTATGCGGAGCGCATGCGCCGGAGCGGCGGCTTGTTACCGCAGGCGACCTACTGGCGCGGGGAGTGCATGGGACAGATGGTCGGCGGCCAGCCGGGCAACGGGCACGAGGCGCTGATCGTCGAGACGATCAACGGCCAGTGGCAATTTCGCCGCGGCGCTGCGGGCGCGGAATGGTTCTACGACTATACGAAGCACTGGAACTTCGCGCCGTTTCATCCGAAGGGCCACGAACCGAGCCACGACGGATACCAAGCGTCGGTGAGCATCGGCGCCACCGCGGATCGCGGCGATACGCGTGAACTCACGCTGCAGGTGCGCGCGCCTGCGGGGCGTACGGTTGCGGTTTGGGACGCGCTCGAAGGTCTGGCGGCGCCGTTCCGCGTGGCGGACTGCCCGGCTGGAGTGACGGTCGAGATCGTGCCGCATCCGGGCGGGACCGGCGGCGTGCTGCTGTTGAACGGACCGAAGGTTGGCGGGATGGTCCATATGACGGTGGCGCACAGCGGACGTTCGGCCAATCAGCATTCGCGGCGCCTAAGGGATTTGGTGAGCATCGAGACCACGATGATTCGCGGAGAGCCGGTGACCCGCCTCGCGCCGCTGGTGCCTTATGCGATGGACCTGACCGTTCGCTTCACGGGCCTGGGCATGATCCGGCGCGAGTTTATCAATGGGCGCGATTTTGGCGGCAACGACGCGCTGGCGTCGGAACCGGCGCGGGTGACGCTGGACGGCACACGTTCCGCGAGCATGGCGCGCTTCTGGGGCGTGACGGCCGACGCGCTGGTGTTTGATGAGGCGGAGCTGGATGCCATCCAGGCGCGGCTGCGTGTGCAGGCGGCGAAGGACGGCGCGCCCCGGGGCGCGTCGTACCTGACGTGTGCTCCCGAGACGGATTGTCCGGCGTGGATTCGCAAGGCCGCGTCGCGCGCGGCGGATGCGGATATCGCGCGGGTGAACGCGTGGGTGTCGGGTCAGCACAAGAAGATTGTGGCGGCCTACCACATGGCGTCGGACCTGCCGTTCGGGACCAAGGGGCGCGTGCGCAATCAGTTCTACGACCGCCCCGTGCCCTCGAAGGCGGGCGAGTTGTTCCCCATCTTTTACGACTACGGGCAGAGTTATGGGCCGGGCATCACCGGCTGGAACCAGTTTGTGCGTATCAATCTGGGCGTGCGCCGGCTCAAGCGCGGGAAGCAGTACGGACTCGTGCTGCACCTGTTCGATCCGGAAGGGCGCAACACGCGGCTGCGGATCGCGGCGCATGCGACCAACGCGGAGGGCGAAACAAAGGACGGGCCGACGGTAATGCTGCGCGATCCGTTCCTCGTGGCGCAGGGCATTTCGGCACGCTACTCGCCGGAAGCGTTTGTCACCGTGGAACTGCCGAAGGAGTGCGTGCGGACGGGCGCGGTGGATGTGGGGATTCACTCGCACTCGGAATACCTGGTCTATGACCGCCTGACCGAAGGATTCGGCTTCGTCTATCTGTCCCACGCCTGGCTTGTCGAACTTCCGTCCGGGAAACGTCGGTAAATTAATAGGAGATCGATCAGATGCAGCAGCCATTGACCTTTGACACATATTCCGAAGCGGAAATCACTGTCCACGAATCGCAAGCCGGGTATGCCCCCGCGGATCACAAGGAGATCGTGATCTGGGTCCGGCGGCCCTGCCACAACGGCTTGTTCGAGTTGCAGGAGCGGGAATCGCACCGACCGCTGTTCGTCGGCGAACTCCGGTATGGCGGTGTGAATATCTGGGGCTGGCATGAGTGGATCGCGGACCTGACGAGCTTCACGCAGCCGGGCAAATACCGGCTCTATGTGATGGCCGGGTCCGGCTACATGGCCTTCGTGGAGCCGCTGGTGATCGAGGAGGGTCTGCACGCCAACCTCGCGCACAAAACCGCCAAGCACATTTTCGGCAAGCGCAGCGGGATTTATCAGCATGATCGCGACGCCTGGATCCGAAGCGACGCGCAGGATCGTTTCGGAGAGCCGATCCGTCACGTCGATGTGTCCGGCGGCTGGCACGACGCCGGGGACGACAGCAAGTGGACCTGGCTATCCACGTGGCCGGTGATTGAGGGGCTGTGCGAATCGTGGGAACGGCTCCGGCCCGATTGGAAGGGACCGAACGAAAAACTTCCGTACCCGCTGGCCGAAGCCGCGTGGGGCGTCGAATGGCTGTTGAAGATGCAGCAGGACGACGGCAGTTTTTATTACGCCGTCGTGGATATCAAGAAGCGCTTCGACCCGGTGAAAAAGCGCTGGCACGTCCTGCCCTGGGCCTACGACGGATATCACGATTACGATCCGCTGACCGAGAGTCCGCGGTGGTTGATTGACCAGTGGGGCCAGGGCTATGCCAACCGGTTGATCGGCACGGAGCATCTCTGCCCGAGCCTGCCGCACATGTACTACGCGCAACTGGCGGGCACCCTGGCCCGTTTCGCGCGGGTGGTCGGGACGATGGATGCCGGGTTGTCCGGAAAGGCCGCCGCCGCCGCGCGGAAGACGCTGGACTGGCTGGCGCGGAATCCCGCGGAACCCGTCCAGCACATCTACACGCAAGGCGGGATGGCGCTGGCCCATCTCGAACTCTTCCGGATGGGAGGAGGCGGCGACCTGCTGGCCAACGCTGAAACCCACCTTGAAACCGTGCTGGCCCTGCAGGACGCCGATGGCTTCTTCCATGCGCATCCGGGCGGGCCGTGCCTGGAATCGGAGCCCAAGCGCACGGAAGACCGCATCCTTTCGGACTACCCGTTTGCGTACCTGCTGGCGCTGATCCGCTATCTCCAGCAGGCGCCGGACGGCCGGCTGGCGTCGGCGTGCCGCGCCGCGCTTGCGCTGCATGTGAAACTGGTCAAGCGGCTGGTGGCGCGCACCGGATCCTTCCGCGTATTGCCCGAATGGACGCTGCGGCCGGATGGCGAGGTGATCATGTCCAGCGGGCATGGGTACAACGCCTGGTTCCTGGTCACCGCCACGTTCTGCGGGTACATGGCCGAGCTGCTGGGCGACGATGAGTTGCGAGTGCTCGCCGAGCGGCATGTGCAGTGGGTGGTGGGCGCCAATCCGCGGGCCATGTCATTCATGGTGGGCGTGGGCCGGCGCCGGACCGCGCGGCAGCCCCTGTTTGTTCATGTCTCCGGGCGCCTGGTCCAGTGGGGCATCACGAACGGCATGTATGGCAGCGGCCAGGCGGCCAGCGACTTCGGGAACTCCGTGTTCCTCGGCCAGCAACCGCCCAATTATCCCAATGCCGGCCTGTCGGAAGAGGGCGGCTACGACGCGCGGGCCGAGGAGCCGTGGCTGAACGTGACCGGCTGGTTCCACTGGGCCAACGCCGTGCTCGCGGCGCCGCGCAGCGCCACCTGAGGGCAATACGGCTGACCCGCCAGGTTGTTTGGCGTCCCCCTATACAAGAATCCCGTTTGACATTACGTATTGCCTCGCTAGTATGCGCTCAGGTGCTTTGCATACGTATGAGTCATAAATGAGCAACCCGTGTGGGACGGGTGCTTGCGGGGGTGAATATGCGGGGGGATCTGGTGCGGTGGCACATGGATGGGGCTGGCGGAACGAGGACGCGCGGACTCCGCCGCAGGGGGATTTCATGAACGCACGATGGATACGGGTGGCGTCGATCCTGGCGCTCTGCTGCGTCCTGGGTGCGGCGCGTGCCGGGGCGGCTACGCTGACGTACAAGGTGCCCACGGGTTACTTTTTTAACGACCCGGGCGCGTGGGATCTGGGATATGTGCCGGGTCCCACCGATACCGTGCGGTACACGAACGCGCCGGGAGGCTTTTACATCACATACTTTCCCACCGCCAGCTACACGGTGGACAAAGTCGAAATCAAGACGTTCTCCGGCATCGGCCGGAGCCGGTTCTATTCCAATCCGCAGTTTGGCGCCTCGCTCCTGATCACCAACCGGATCGACATCTACACGGACGGCACGACGAGCGGCGATGCGGCCGGGATGACCTGGGAATACATCAAGCAGCTGGATGTTACCAATGGGGCGGGAACGGCGGTGGTCGAGGTGGGCAACCGGGCCCGGCTGCAGGTGTTTGGCGGTTATGATTTCGTCAACTGGGGAACGGCCCGCGTGGATCGGCTCATTTCCACCAATGTGGAATCGCTCATATCGTACCACGGCGGGGAGCTTCAGACCAAACGCGGGGTGGACATCCGGCAGCAGAGCGGAAACTTTTCGATCGGCGACACCTGGCGCGCGCGCTGGCTCATCCAGGGCGGGACCAATACGATCACCTTGCCGAGCAATGCGTATTTGTACCTCGGAGCGATCGCTGCGGCGAGCAACTCACTGTTCGAAATCTCCGGGGCCGGCACGGTGTATTCAAATCCGGTGGGCAACACAACGGTCGGTTTGAATGCGTACGACGCGCGGATGGTCGTCCGGGACGGGGCGCGCGTCTACCTGTCGGATGCGGCCGGTTTCCTGCGTGTGGGAAACAGTCGGCGCGGCCGGTTGGAGGTCACCGGCTCGAACACCTTATTGCAGTTGCGGAACGGCATTGAACTCGCCTCGGGTCTCGCGGGCACGAATTCGTACTTCGAGGTGTCCGGCGGCGCGGCTGTCGTCGCCACCGCCGTGGACGTCGGGGATTTTGGCCTCGGGGTCTGGGGCTCGGAATCGACCACGCTGGTGACGGGGGCGGGGACCTGGCTCTCGGGCAGCAACATGAACATCCAGCTCGGGCAGACCACGCTGGCGAAGGGAACCCGGCTGATCGTGTCCAGCGGGGCGGTGGCGGTTGCGAAAAACCTGCTGGTCAGCTGGGCTGCCGGGGCGAGCAACAACCACGCGCAGGTGGAGCACGGCGGCGTGCTCCGGGTCAACGCCCTCTACACCCGCTCGGGCGCCTACGGCACGATTTCCAACGTGGGCGGCGTGTACCAATTCCGCATCCCGGCGCCGGGCATCCAACCCGCCGGCGGGCCGATTTCCATCGAGAACGGGACGATTTCCCATTTCTACATCAACGCGGCGAACGTCATTCGCAGCGGCACGGATTTCACGAACATGACCTTTTACGGCACCAACACGTTCCAGTTGGTGAACTCGTCGAACCATCCCTCCATCAGCCAGACGTATACCTTCTCGACCGCCCTCGGTGCGGCGAACTATTCGCGCCTGGAGATGGTGGAGGGCGGGACGTTGTACCGGAACGGCGCGGCGACGATCGGGAGCGGCGGCTCGTTCATGGCGTCGAACACGCTGGCGACGTTCAGCTCGAACCTCAACATCACGGCCGATGGCGTTGCCTGGGTGCAGCCGAGCGCGACGGTGTCGGCGTACAAGGTGACGATGTCCGGTTCCGCCCCGCGCCTGCTCGTGGACGGCGCGCTGACAGGTGTCGTGGAGGTCTCCAGCGGGACGGTGACGAACAACGGCGCGATGCAGGGCACCCTCACGCTGTATGGCGGGACACTGGCTGGCACCGGCCTCTACAGCGGCGATTTCACGCTGTATGGCGGCACGATCCACCCGACGCTCTTCGGCCCGGCGGCGGTGAACGGCAGCATCCTGCCGGGTGGCAACGCGACCGGCACGCTGACGATCGCGGGCAACGTGACGTGGAATGGAAGCACCTCGTACTCCACGTCGAACGACTGGTACTTCCAGCTCGGCGCGCCGGGCGTCGGCGACCGGCTCGTGGTCACGGGCAACTTTACCAAAGGCGTGGGCTCGATCTTCCGTTTCGACTTCGGCGGAGCCTCCACGCTGGGCACCTATACGCTGGTCACGTGGACGGCCTCGACGACGTTCAGCCCGTCTGACTTCGATTATGTAAACCTCGGTTCGGGGCGCGGGGCGTCGTTCACGATGAATGCGAACGAACTGGTGGTCACGATCAACTCGTGCACGGCGCCGACGGTGACGCTGGGTGCGGGGCCCACGGTCTGCCAGGGCGCGACCACCGGGACAGTTTCCTTCAGCACGACCGGGTCGCCCATTGAGTATTCGCTCGATTTCAGCGCCGCGGCGAACGCGCAAGGGTTTGCGGACGTGTTGACCACTTCGCTGGGCCCGTCCCCGCTGGGCATCAGCGTCCCGCCCTCGGCGGCCGTTGGCGTCTACACGGCGGCGCTCACGGTGGTGAACGCGGGCGGTTGCCGCGCCACCTCGAACTTCACGGTGACGGTGGTCAATACGCCCGCCCAGCCGGCCGGAATCACGCAGTCGAGTCCGGCCGGTACGACGGTGTGTGCCGCGTCGAGCGGGGTCGTCTATTCGATCAGCGCGGTGTTTGGCGCAACCAACTACGTGTGGACGGCGCCGGCGGGCGCGACAATCCTTTCCGGGCAGGGCAGCACCGCCATTTCGCTGGACTGGGGTTCGGTCATGCCCGGCGCCGCGCCGATCAAGGTGCGCGCGGAGAACGCCTGCGGGATCAGTCCGGAGTTGACCAATTCGTTCACGGTGCTCGGCGGCGTGCCCGGCGTGCCGACGGCCCAGCCCGGCAGCGAGATTTCGCTGAGCAGCTTCATGGCGAACTGGTCGGCGGCGACCGGCACGGTGGCGAACTACCGGCTCGACGTGGCGACGAGCGCGGATTTCTCGGGCGGCTTTGTCCTGAGCAACCTGACCGTCGCGGGCACGTCGTATTTCGTGAGCGGACTGGACAGCGGCGAGACCTACTACTATCGGGTCCGCGCCCAGAACGCGTGCGGCGCGAGCGACAACTCGTCCGCGGTGGCCGTGCTGACGCTGCAGTTGCTCGCGGCGTGGGATGTCAGCACGCTGCCCGGCGGCGCGGGCAACTATGGCGCCTCCCCGCTGCCGGCGACCACCTATGCGACGGGCCACGTGACGGTGGCCGGCCTGCTGCGCGGACCCGGTGTGACGGCCGCTGGTACGGCGGCGGCGCGCGGGTGGGGCGGCACGGCGTGGAACAGCGGCAGCGCGGGGGCGGCGGTCACGGCGGGACAGTATGCGACGACCGTGGTGGAGGTGGTGAGCGGACGGTTCGTGTCATTCCTCGACATCAACCCGCTGACCTACAGGCGGCCGGCGGGCGGTCCGCCCAGCGGCGTGTTGCAATACTCGGTGGACGGCTCGACCTACCACGACATCACGAATCTTACCTACAGCAGCACGTCCGACTCCGGCGGTTCCCTCGCGGTGCCGATCGGACTGTCCGGCATTGCGGCGCTCCAGAATGTCGCGGCGGGCACGCCGGTGACGTTCCGCATCGTGAACTACGGCGCAGGCAGCGCGACGGAGCCGTGGTACCTCTACGACACGGGGAACTCGGCGAGCAACGACTTCGCGATCCGGGGCGCCATCTGCGTGACGCCCAACGCCTACGGAATCTCCGGCGGCGGGACGTATTGCTCAAGTGGGTCGGGCGTCGCCATCGGCCTGTCCAACTCGCAACTGCGGGTTTCCTACCAGCTCTATCGCGAGAACGGCGGGTCTCCGATCCCCGTCGGGTCGTCCGTCATCGGCACGGGCGGCGCGATCAGTTTCGGCACGCACTCCGTCACGGACACGTACACGGTGGTCGCGACCCGCGACGCGGGCGGTTGCACCAACGCGATGATGGGCAGCGTGACGGTCAGCGTGATCGCGACGCCGAACGCGCCCACCAACCTCGTGCTGTTCGTCACCAACAACCAGGTGGATGTCTCGTGGACCGCACCGACCGGCACCGTCACCGGATACAACGTCAAGCGGAGCGAGGTCAGCGGCGGCCCCTACACCACCATCGTCACGAATCACGGCTCCACCAACTTTTCGGACACCGGCGTGTTTAATGGCAACACCTACTACTATCGCGTCAGTGCCCTGAATGCGGGCTGCGAGGGCGGCAACTCGGATGAGGAGACCGCCGTGATGCCGGCCGGATGCCCGGGCGGACAAACCCCGACGCTGACCCAGCCGGGCAACCGCACGGTCATCGTGCCCGGCAGCCTGACGCTGTTTTCGCTGACCGCCTCGGAACTGTCAGGCGGTTGCCCGCCGCCAAACCTGTCGCACAGCACGCTGCCCGCCTGGATGGGGTATAGCGATGTTACGTCGGGGGCGTCCCGCACCCGATCCTATACCGGAACGCCTTTGCTGACGCAGACGGGCGCTTATCCGATCACGGTGACGGCGACCGACGGGGAGTTTAACACGACCAACGTCACCTTTGTGATCTACGTCGGCTACAGCGAAAGCGGACACGGAGGAAGCGCGCCTCCGCCGTCGCAGACGAACTGGACGGTGGCGATCACCAACGTCTCCCCCGTCTCCAGCGGCAACGCCACGCTGGTGTGGGAGGCCGTCAACGGCGTGCGCTACGACATCTGGTCCACGACCGCCAACCTCGGCTCTTCCGGCATCGCCTGGGACAAGCTCGCCTCGTCCGTCGCGAACGCCTCGATGGCCAGCCAGCTGGTCACGGCCTCCGGCAGCCAGCGCTACTACAAGGTCGTGCCCGAAGGCCAGCCCATCAACTCCAACGGCGTGTGGGCGATCATCAAGCCGTCCATCGCGCCGGGGTTCAA
>CALKUH010000068.1 GCA_937996795.1 uncultured Verrucomicrobiota bacterium
CTGGCCCGTGCCTGGCAGCGCGCGGCGCTGCGCCTGCGCATCCGCCAGGAGGATGCCCTGGCCGCGCTCTACCGGCGTGAAGAGGGGCGGGCCGCCGAGACGGCGTTGCCGGCGGAGCGCCTGTTGCGCCACCTCTGGAAGCGCGGCTGGGCGGAACCCGGATCGGCGGGATGGCGCCTCACGCGCGCCGGGCGTGTCGAGGCGGAGACGATCATCCGTTCGCATCGCCTGTGGGAACGGTATCTGGTGGATCAGGCGAACGTGCGCGCCGATCAGGCGCACCACGCGTCCGAACGGCTCGAGCACGTCACCACGCCGGCCCTGCGCGCGAACCTCGACGATGCGCTCGACCGCCCCGGCACCGATCCACACGGCCGCGCGATTCCGCCCCCGAACTGAACGATGGCCCGCTACGGGACGTCGATCCGGTAGAAGCGCTGGTTGTTGGGCGGATCGCCCGGGGGCAGGCCGGTCAGCGAACCGTCATCAAACCAATCCAGCGTGCTGTTGTTTCCCGTGTAGATCGTGTTGATGAGCTGCCACAGCGAGGTGTCGGCCAGATCATTTTTCCACTCCAGGCGGTAGGGAATGCCCGGCTTGCTCGACCAACTGACGCGCACGCGGTTCGTGCCCGGGACGGGCTGAAGGGCGGCGCCACTCACGCGGAGAAATTCCCCCGAGGCGGTGGGATCGGTGCCCGCGCGGTATTCCGCGGCGTTGTGTACGCCGTCGCCATCCGCGTCGCATGTCGCGCAGGTGGACGCGTTGGTGGATGCGGCCGGTCCGAAATGGTGCTGGCGCCAGGCGTCGGGCACGCCGTCGCCCACGCTGTCAGGGCCCAGGCGTATGCCGGTCGGGCTGCCGGTGTGCGCGAATTTCACGCGGGTGAATGCGCCGTCCTGGATCCAGCCGAAGTCCGCCGCCGACCACGCCGTGAGGCTGGTGTAGGCCGGCATCCGGATGCCATCGCGGAGGACGGCGACGGGCGTCGATCCGCGGATCCTGAACGACACCGGCCGCGCGGGCCCGCTGAGCGCGAGGGCGGTGACGGTCTCGTTGCTGGTGCACGACACCTGCGTGCCATCGAACACGCGGAACGAGGATTGCGTGGAGGGATACACCGTGAAATCCAGCGCACCGCCCCAGGTGGCGAGGTTCGTGTGGCCGAGATAGCCGTCGTCCACCAGTGTCATCACGTTCGTCGAAATCATGGGCACGATGGCGCCGTGGCGGATGAAGACGGGGAAGTGCGCCTGGTCGGCGTTGCTCCACGTGACGAGCTGGCCGCCGGTGTAGGTGACCGACGGGTTCCACCAGTCGTGCCAGAGACCGGCCGGCAGGTACAGGTCGCGCGTCACCGCGTTGTTTGTGATGATCGCGGCGACCACCAGCTCGTTCCCGAAATAATACGTGTGCCGGATGCTGTGCGTGTTGGCGTCGTCGGGATGCAGGAGGACGAGCGGGCGGATGATCGGCAGGCCGTTGCTGGTTGATTCGTGCGCGTAGGAGTAGATGTAGGGGAAGAGCGCGGTGTGCAGTTTCGTGTAGCTGCGATAGTTCTCCAGCGCGTTCGTGCCGAAACTCCACGGATATTGGATGCCCGCGCTCACCTGCCGGTGAATCTGCATCAGCGGCGTGAACGCGCCGAACTGTGTCCAGCGCATGAACAGGTTCGTGAGCGTGGAGCTGTAGCAGCAATCCTGGTAGCCGCCGACATCGTGGCTCCAGATCGAATAGCCGCTCATCGCCGCCGACTGGCCCGCAACGACCACGCTGGCGAGCCCGTTCTCCTGTCCGAAGTTCGGTTCGTTGTCACCCGCCCAGTAGCCGGGATACGCCTGGCTGCCCGTGAAACCGCTCCGCGCGAACAGGAGGCCGTTTGTGTTGAGCACGTTCCAGACCGTGCGGTGGTAGAGCGGCGCGTAGCCGTTCGCCATTTCCACGCCGGTGCGCCCATCGAAGTAGCTCGCCGTGGCCGGGATGTAGGAACCGGGCGGATTGCCCGATTCGCCGTCGTCCGTCTTGAAGCCGCCGATCGCGCCGCCGCTCACCGCCACAAGGTTGCTGAGTTGGGCCTGCAGCCACGCCGCGGCGTCGGGATTCGTGAAGTCCACCGGGCTGCCCGTGCCCTTCCACCAGGTGACCACCAGCGGCGGGCCGCCGGTGGCGGAGCGCACGAAGTAGCCGAGGTTCGAGCCCGCCGCATAGTTCGCCGCGTAGCCATTCGTGATGCCGGGCGCGTCCTGCACCTGCGTCACGTTCACGAACGGCGTCATCCAGCAGATGATCTTGAACCCGTTGGTGCGGATGAAGGTCATCATGTCGGCCAGCGTCGCGAAGCCGGGATAGACCACGCTCTCGTTCGTGCTGCTGCGCGAGAACTGGTCCATGTTCCAGGTGAAGTCGTTGTAGGCCGTCTCCCACGGCGAGTCGAAAACGAACGCCGTGCCGGGCAGGCCGAGTTCGCGGTACTTGCTGATCACGTAGCGCACCTCGCCGCCGCTGCGCCAGTGGTCGGACGACAGCCACGGCGCATAGGCCCAGGCCGGGGTGGGGGCGGGGCGGCCGGTGTAGCCGGTGAACCGTGAGAGCACGTTCGTCAGGTGCGGGCCGAAGACGACGTTGAATTTCAGCGAGGGATAGAGGTTGCTCACGACGTAGCGGTTCGTGAAGGACGCGCGCATGTTGAAATAGCTGAGCGCCTCGGAGTCGAGGTGGAACCCGTAGCCCCGGTTGCTGATGAACCACGGCACCACCTTGTAGGAGCGGTCGCCCTTGGCCCCGGGTGGATCGTCGGTGACCATGCGGACCACGCGGCCGGCCTGGTCGAAGTCATTGAACTTTTCGCCGAACCCGTAGAAGCGCTCGCTGCCGTCGGACAGCCCCGACAGGATCGTTTGCGTGACCGGCTGGCTGCCCCAGTGCGACACTTCATAGCGGAACACGCCGTCCGCGAGGACGGTCAGGCGCGCGGTGATCGACGTCGCGGCAAAGCGCTGCGTCACCTCGACGCCGTTGGTCAGCGGAGCCGAGGCCAGCACCTCGCCAACGTAGTGGCGTTCCCCGCCGCTCTCCACCGCCGCGGGCGGGAAGACCTGGGAAACAGCCAGCGGCGTGCCGGCGCGGTCGGGCCCGAGGATTTCGAGATGCCCGGAGTCCGTGTAGAGGCGCGCGACCAGCTCGCCCGTGCTGGAGGCGTTGGTGATCGCGATGTGCGCGCCGGACGGCTGAAGCGGGTGCTGCACCGTGTAAGAGAACGGGTCAGCCTGCGCGACCGATTCGAATTCGGTCGCCTGCGACAAGGCGTCATTGCCGTACAGGTAGGTCGGCAACTGGTCGCTGTACGGGATGCGCAGGTAGTACTGAACTGTGTCGCCCGCGCGGTAGGCGCCGCCGGTGATCGTGCCCGCGAAGTACTTGTTGTTCGCGTTCTCAAGGAAGAACGTCATCGGCTGCGCCGACCAGACCGTGCCGGTTGCGTGCTTGTGGAAAATCGTGCTGCCCGCCTGGAGCTGGTTGCCGGTGATGCCGCCACCCTGGAACTGGTTGCCGTTGTAGATCGTGACGGCGGTGTTGGAGAAAATGTCGCGGTAGGGCAGGCGCATCGACGCAATGGACGGTTCTGCGTTGTTCGGGATGTGCCATGCGTTGCCGGTGCGCGGCTTGAAGTTGGCGTCCTGCACCAGCGCGATGCGGTCGATGCGGAACCCGTCCTCGCGCATCCACACGGAAAAATTGTGCGTCGCCGCGCTCGGCGCGCTGATCGACGCCGTGCCGCCGCCCTGCGCGCCGTTCGTCCACACCCAGACGTTGGACACCCCGTTCAGCGTGATTCCCGGCCCGACGGCGCCGTTCAGGCCGACATGGGCGGAATCATCGTTGCCGCCCGTGCCGTACCCGCGCACCCAGACGAAATAGGTGCCGCTCGCGTTGAACTGGATCGGATAGTCCAGTTGCGGGCTCGTGGACGAAATGCTCGTGGTGATGTTGGATCCGATGTCCGGCAGCGACTGAACCACCGCGCCGCTGGTCGCCGGTGGCGCATTGGTCACCACCCAGGCATGCGCGCCGCGCGGCGTATTCGTGGCGAACCCCTCCGCCTCGAACACCACCGTGCCTGTTTGCGTGGTGTACACCTGCGCCCGCGCCTCCAGCGAAAGCGCACACAGCGCAGCGCCCCAGATCCGTATCCACACGCGATTCCGCATAAACCCGCCCCTCCTTCAGGTCTCGCGCACCTTTTCCGTGCAAGTATGTGAAAAGTACGCTAAATAAAGATACCCCGTCCGACGATTTTGGCGAGTGGAATCGTACGGGCGCCCGCACGCCGGTCGTTCGCTTTCCGGGCGCGTCCGTGATTCGCAGTTGAAACCGCGGCGCGATACGGGTATGAAAGCGGGCTCATTTTGAACAGGAACCGAGGAGACGCAACATGGCGGTCATTCATATTCGCAACAAACACCTCCGTCGCAAGCGCAAGGGCGCAGCGGACAAGCGCCGTCGCGCCAAGGTGCAGAAGAAGCGCGCGCTCGCGCTCGGCGTTCCCGAGGCCAAGGCCGACAAGATGAACACGAAGCAGATTCGCACGCTGCTGCGGAATCCGAAGAAGACGGCGAAGCGCTTCGCGAAGAAGTCCGCCTGATCGGCTGGCGGCCATGGCGGTGCGCCTGCGATACCGCGTGGAGTACGTCCTGTTGCGCGGCGTCTGCGCGTTGCTGAACGCGCTGCCGTATCGTCTGGCGCTGGCGCTGGCCGCCGCGGCGAGCGCGCTGGTCTACCGGCTCGCGCCGCGCAGGTCGGCGGAGGCGCGCCGGCGCATCCGCGAGGTCTTTCCCGACAAAACGCCGCGCGAGATCGGGCGCATCGCCCGTCACTCCCTGCGCAACCTGTTCTTCAGCGCGGTGGAGTCCATCCGATTCCCCCGGCTTGGCCCCGCGTGGATCGCGCGCCATGTGGATGTCGGGAATTTTCCGCAACAGGTGGAGGCCCACCTGAAACCGGGGCAGGGCGCGATCTTCGCCATCCCGCACATGGGCAATTGGGAAATGGCCGGCCTTGTGGCCGGCGCCCGCGGGCACCCGATGTTCTTCCTCGTTGGCGGGCAGCGGAACCCGCTGGCGGAAACGTTTATGAACCGCGCGCGCGCGGCGACCGGCATCGATGTTATCAAGCGCGGCGACAACTCTGTCCGTGTCATCCTCCGGAACCTGCGCGCCGGGAAAACCTTCGGCATCCTGCCCGACGTCCGCATGCCGATGCCGGGCGTGGTGGTGAACTTCCTCGGGGCGACCGCCGACCTGCCGGGCGGCATCGGGCTCTTCGCGCGCCATACCGGCGTGCCTGTGTTTATCGGCCATGTGCGGCGCGAAGGGTGGACCCGCCACGTGTGGACGTTTGAGGCCCCGCGATGGGCCGATCCGAACGCCGAACCGGAAGCCGATGCGAAACGCCTCACCCAAGCCGTGGCCGACCACTTCACCGAGGCGATCCGCAGGCATCCGGACCAGTATTTCTGGTACAACAAACGCTGGGTCCTGCAGTCGCGCGACCCGAAATAGGCGTGCACGCCCGGGCTGGCCGTCAGATCACCCAGTCGTTGCCACCCGCATCGCCGCTGCGTTTGATGCGCAGGTCGGGATGATTCGCGGAAACCATCGTGTTGGGCGGTACGCTCTCCACGAGGAACACGTTGCCACCGATCGTGGAGCCGCGCCCGATCACGGTGTTCCCGCCCAGGATCGTCGCGTTCGCATAGATCACGACGCCGTCCTCGACGGTGGGGTGCCGCTTGATGTGCTTGATTGGAAATCCGTTCGCATCGAGCGGGAAGCTGCGCGCGCCGAGCGTGACGCCCTGGTAGAGCTTCACGTTGTTCCCGATGACCGTGGTTTCACCGATGACCACGCCGGTGGCATGGTCGATGAAGAATCCGTGCCCGATCTGGGCGCCGGGGTGGATGTCCACGCCCGTCTGCGCGTGCGTCCACTCGCTCATGATGCGCGGCACGATCGGCACATCGAGTTTGTAGAGCTCATGCGCGATCCGGTGCGACGTGATGGCGAGCACGCCGGGATAGGCCAGTTGGACCTCGGCATAGGTCAACGCCGCGGGGTCGCCCTCATAGGCGGCGCGGACGTCCTCGATGAGCAGGCTCCGGACGTCCGGCAGCCGTTCGGCAAAGCGGTCGAGGATGTGCTTGGACTCGGTCTTCACCGCGCACGGGCTGTGGTCGCCTTCGTGGCGCGCGGCCTCGCCTTTCCAGCGGAAGGGCAGGGCGCGCTCGATTTCCGGGCGCAACAGGTTCAGCGCCCGCGCGGTGTGGCGGCGGACATAGGCCGGCAGTCCGGCGCGGTGCACCGGGCGATGCGACAATTTCCCGGGGAAGAGGACGTCGATCAGCGTGCGCAGCGACTCGATGATTTTCTGGCTGTTCGGGTAGCAGCCCAGCACGCTGTCCGGCCGGTCCTCGTCGCAATCCGCGTAGAGGGAAAGCAGGCGGTCCGCAATCTCGTCGAGGTGCGTGGCGGATGAAGCGGATGACCGTTTGCGTGCCATGAAAGGTTCGACCGCAGCGTCGGGCCGACGAGATTCGAACTCGTGACCTCTTGCACCCCAAGCAAGCGCTCTACCAGGCTGAGCCACGGCCCGCCGCTGCGGTCGAAAGGAAAGAACGTATCAGGCGGAAGGATTCAGCGTCAATGCCGCGCTGCGCCGAGTGTGCTCAGCGGCCTTCCAATCCGGGAATGCCGGGCGACCCTTCCCACGATTGCGGCGCATTCCACGGAATCGCCGAATCGGCATACGGATCGGCGGTGGCGCAGCCCATCGAGAGGGCGGTGATTGCGAGAAGCATGAGTAGAGCGAACGCTTTCATGGCGGAGACTCCGCAATTCAAAGCGGCCAGACGCTCGGCGGTTCCTGGTAGAAGCCGAGTTCCATGACCTGCAACGTGACGACGGCTGCAAAAAGCAGCGTCGCGAGGATCGTCATGATCGCCAAACCCTTATTGCGCAGCAACGGAGTCACCCTCCCGGATTGGTAGCTGTTGCCAATCGCCTTTGACATCCGCGATGGCGAGATCACGCGTCACACCGCTGACGTACACCTTGCCGACCAGCTTGTCGCCGCGGTGCACCAGCAGCTCGGAGTTCGGCCCGAGGCCGGCCTTGCTGCCGACATCGAGAATCACGAAGTTCCAATCCTTGTTCACCACGACCACGCGGCCATGCAGGCCTTTCGGCACGACGCGCTTGGGACCCTCGGGCCCGCCGAGGATGTTTTCCAGTTCCACGATCGTCTGCTCCAGCGTGGCGATCTTGTCGCGCTGGTCCTGCTTCTCATCCTCGAGCGTGGCGATCTGGTTGTTGAGGTCGTCGATCGTCACCTGCAGTTCGCCCTTCTCGCGTTCCAGCGTGCCGATCTGGTCCTGCTGGCGGGCGATTTCCGCGTTCCGCTGGGTGATCGTGTCGTTCAGTTGGACGATTTCCGCGCGGGCATTCTCGAGGTCCTGCCGCGTCTGCGCGAGTTCCATTCGGGTCTGGGCCAGTTCGTCGGATGTCTTCTTCAGGTCCGCGTAGGTGGTGCCCAGTTCCCCGTAACGCACCTTGGCGAGGGTGACGAGCTTCGCCAGTTCCGGCGCCATCGTGTCCGCCGGGTTCAGCTCGTTCTCGTAGATCATCAGGCGGTTGCCATCAATGGAGACATTGAGATCCTTGATGAACGGTTCCTCGCCCTTGTTGAGTTCCATCGCGGTGTCGACAACGGCTTTTTCCAGATTTTGCGTGCGGCCTTTGAGCTGTTCGCGCTTGCCGTAGAGATTGATGGCGAGCACCAGCGCCGTGATGCTGAGCAGGAGAAGCAGAACGACGAATACTTTAAGGGCTTTTGCCATGGTGTGCTCCGTAGTCCGACGCGTCTAAATCTTCAATGGAGCGAGAGTAGCGACGGCGGGGAAGAACTGTCAAACGCAAAGGTCTGCCAGCCCAAGCCGCAGCTTGCGTCGGGAACGCGGCGTGGCCAAGCTCCCGGCATGCACGAGATGCCGAAACCGCTGCCGGGCAGCCGGATGGTGGAGCGTGTCCGCAGCGGGCACGGGTTCCAACCCTGGCCCCCGCAGGAGCTGCGCCGCGTCCAGAGCAGCTGGCGCGGCCCGCTGCACGCGCGGGTGGAGGGCGTGCAGCTTCACCTGCGCTACGTCGGCCTGCACCAGCACAACGGGCGGGGCGCGTATCCGCTGCACCGGCATCCCTACACCGAACTGGCGCTGGCGCTCGAAGGGCGGGGCCAGTTCCATGATGACGAGGGCGGGTGCGAGGACGTGGCGCCGGGCGACCTCGTGGTCTTCCCGCCCCAGGCCGTGCACGGCACGCGCTGGCGGATGGGGCGCCGCGCCTGGCCGCTGCTGGTCATCGACTTCGACCTGTCGCTGGAGGTCCCCGCGCTGCCGCTCGAATCCGGGGAAACCTGCGATCCCGCCATCGCCCCCTTCTATGAGTGGTTCCTCGTCCGCCGCCAGCGCCGTCTCCGGCTGAAGCCCTCGGAGTGGTCCGTCGCGCGCGCGCATGCGGCGGAGATGGCCCGCCGGCTGGCCGCGCCCGCCTATGGGATGGGGGTTGAACTCCTGTCGGAGCTCCTGCACCTGGTCGCGCACGTCTCGCGGTGCCTGCGCGCGCGCGGATGGGCGGACGGGCGGCATGTGCTGCAAGCCGCCGCGACACCCAGCGCGGCGCTGCTGAACGCGCGGACGCAACTGGAGTCGCACGTGGTCTTCAGCCCCGGTGCGATCCGATCCCTCGCGCGCGCCAGCGGATTTTCGGAGGCCCATTTCATCCGCGCCTTCCGCGCGGCGTTCGGCGTCACCCCGAAGCAGTACGCGCAGCGCTTGTTGATGCGCCGGGCCTGCGGGCTCCTGAACGGGACGGACCTGCCGATCCGCCAGATCGCCGCGCAACTCAAATACGAGGACGCGGCGATTTTCTCCCGCGCGTTCCGCCGCTTCGTCGGCGTGTCGCCCTCCGATTTTCGCGCCTCGACATAATGGCATTTAAAAAGGCAATTAATGCCATGTCCCCGGGCGCGGGGCGCCGGGTAGATTGGTGGGCATGAGCAAGAGGGGGAATCACATGCGCGCATGGATGGGGATGGCGATGGTGGGGCTGCTGGCCCTGCGGGCGGAGGCGCAGTTGCTTGCGACCGACGATTTCGAGGGCTACACCACCTCGCCCGTGGGCGCGCTGGGCGGCAGCGGCGATTGGATCTCGCTGTGGGGCGTGAATTCCCAGAACGGTGGCGGGGTCTACCTTAACACGGATGCCAAAATCGATGGCGCGAAGAGCGCGGGGTTGTTTGGCCTCGCGAGCGAGGCGGGCCAGTCCATCAGCCGGGCCTTTCCCGCCTGCACGAACGTGCTGACCATCGGCTTCAGCATGCGCGGCGACTTTAACGTCAACAACAGCGGCGGCGCGCCGACGAACCTGCGCCGCATGGCGTTCACGATCCGCAGCGGCAACGACGCGAGCCATTTCGGCAACCAGCGCCTCTCCTTCTTCTACGCGGCGGGCACCACGAATTTCCAGTGGTATGACGGCACGGATCGGATCACCAACGCGCTGAATTTCACGCTGGGCCACACGAATGACGTGCGCGTGACGTTGAACCCCACGAACCGGACCTATTCGTTTGTCGCCAGCAACCGCACCACCGGCGCGGCGTTCAGCTACAGCGGCGCGTGGACCGTCGGCGCGGCGGGGGACCCGATCGGCTCCGTCGCGTTCCTGATGCGCGGCCCGACGGGCGCGGGCAACGACGCCTTCCTCGACTCCGTCAGCGTCTCCGCGCCGGCCTACACCGCGCCGCCGCTACCGGCGCTGCCCATCGTGGAGGGCGACGCCTGGCGCTACTACAAGGGGACCTCGACCCCGCCGCTGCAGGGGACCAACCAATGGTATCGCCCCGAATACCTTGATGGCGCGTGGGGCGGGCCGTCGCCCTCCGGCTTCGGCTATGGCGATTGCGATGACGGCACCGCGCTCAATGACATGCTGGACAGCTACATTTCGGTCTTCACGCGCAAGGCCTTCCGCGTCGACAGCCCGGCGGCGGTTTCCAACCTGACGCTGGCCGCGGATTTTGATGATGGCCTGATCGCCTACCTGAACGGCGTTGAAGTCGCGCGGTTGAACATGCCCGGCGGCACGATCACGCGCCACACGGCGGCGTCGTCTAGCCGCGAGGGGTCGCGCGGGGAGGGCGCTTCCATTCCGAACGAGCCGGTGTTCGTCTCGATCAACCCGGCCCTGCTGGTCGCGGGGACGAACGTGCTGGCCGTGGCGGGACACAATATCGCGACAAACAGTTCGGACTTCTCGCTGATCGTGGAACTGCACACGAACACGACCCTGCTCCGCGGACCCTTCCTCCAGATGCCGGACGAGGGCGACACCGCGGCGATCGTGTGGAAAACCGCTGCGCTTGCGGACAGCGTCGTGGACTACGGCCTGGACCTTTCCTATTCCGCGGGCACGGTGTCGAATGGCGCGCTCGTGCGCGATCACGCGGTGAAGCTGTCGGGGCTGATTCCGGGCACGACCTATTACTACCGCGTGCGCGGGGGCGGGGAGGTCCTGCGCGCGGGCCTGTCGTTCCGGACGCGCCCCTCCGCCGCGCAAGCGTTCCGCTTCGTGGTCATCGGCGACCACGGGCAGGGCACGGAATGGATGTCGAACATCGCCGCACGTGTCAACGCGCGCAGCGACTACGACGCGATTCTGACGGTCGGCGACAACATCTACGGCAACATCCCGTGCTCCCTCGACGGCGCGCCCGGCTGGTATGACCCGTACTGGTTCCGGTTATACGGCCCTGCGATGGCGCGTGTGGCGACGTTCCCCGCGCTGGGCAACCACGACTGGGACACGGCGTCGGGCCAGTACATGGTGGACTACTTCCGCCTGCCGACGAACGGACCCGCGAATCACATCGGCAAAAATTATTCGTTCGAGTTCGGCAACATGCATGTCGTGGTGATCGACACCGAGCCGTACGAAGACAACAACGGCGCGACGATGGCGGAGATCAACGCGTGGCTCGCCGCGGACCTCGCTTCGGCGACCCAGCGCTGGCGCGTCGCGCTGCTGCACCGCCCGCCCTACACGACGCAGGGCAGCCACAACGACAACACCCGCGTGAAGGCGAACATCGTTCCGCTGCTGAAGGCGGGCGGCGTGCAGGTGGTGTTCCAGGGGCACAACCACTGGTACGAGCGGATCAACCCGATTGACGGCACGCATTACATCACGACGGCCGGTGCCGGCGCGTGGCTGTATGTCGCGGGCGCGCGCAAGGAATACTCCGCCGTCCTGTACGACGCTCGCCACAGCTATACCGTGGTCGATGTCCAGGGCGGACGCATGGCGTTGCAGCAGTTCAACGACCTGGACCAGCTTGTGGATGAATTCCAGATCGACCTCGACCATGCGTTCGCGATCGACGGGCTGCTCGACAGCCCCGCATGGCTGCGCGCGTCGAACGGGCTCAACCTCCACGCCGCGATCCGGGGGCCGCACCTGTATGTCGCGACGCAGGATGCGGGCGAGGGGAGCGACCACTTCCTTTACGTCGCCAGCCAGACCAGCACCCAGCGGCCCGCGAATTGGACCAAATCCGGCACGATCATGCAGTGGGGCGCCTTCCTCGCGGATGAAAACGACGGGGCGTTTAATGGTTGGTTCGATGCGGCCGGCGCCGCGGTCACGGATCCGGCGATCGCCCGCTCGATGTCGTCCGGCCTCAACAACAACGGAACCAACGGGAATGGCGTCATCGAGGGGACCCTCAACCTGACCGCGCACTTCGGTGCGTTTCCCCAGCAGCTTTACCTCGCGGCGGCGCCGTTCCTCACGACGAACGGCGGACACCTGCTCAGCGGATTCCAAGTGCCGGCTGGGAACGGCAACGGCGACATCGAATCGTCCGAATTCCTGCTGTTGAACGCGCGGGACATCGCGCTCGACCTGCCGGTCGCGGCCGCGGCGACGAACGCGCCGCGCGAAGCGGGCATGCCCGTGCTGCTCGACGGCACGCCGTCGTTCGCCCCATCAGGCATGCCGCTCACGCAGTCGTGGGCGCAGGTTTCGGGACCTTCGGCGCAGATCGCCAGCAGCAATGCCCCCCAAACGCAGCTGACGGTGCTGGCCAATGTCACGGGCGTGGAGACCGTTCGCGTGCAGCTCGCGGTGAACGATACGCGCTTCACCGAGACGACGGTGGTTGAGGCGGTCTTCTTCGCATGGACCGATGCCGACGGAGACGGCCTCTCCGATGCCGAGGAATCCACCGGGGTCGACAACGTGCTGACGCCGCTGAATCCGAATGGATATCTCACGAATCCCGGCTTGGCCGACACGGATGGGGACGGGATGACGGACGGGCAGGAGTCCGTGGCGGGAACGAATCCCGGCGACCCGCTGTCCCGGTTTGAACTGGTGGAGGCCGTGGCGCCTGCGCCCGCCGGGCTTGTGCTGCGCTGGTCCAGCGCCACCGATCGCGTGTATCAGGTGTGGTCCGCCACCAATCTCCTGTCGGCCTGGCTGCTGGAAGCCACGAACGTGGCCGCCACGCCGCCGGTCAACGTGTACACCCTGTCGCCGCCGTCCTCCGTCTCCGATTTTTATGCGGTGGAGGTGGATGTTCCGTAGCCGCGCGGTCTCGCGTTTTGCATCGACCTGCCCGCCGCCCGCGGTCTACCATCAGGCCATGCAAGCATCACAACCGGGCGCGGTGGCGCTCACGATTTCGGGCTCGGACAGCGGCGGCGGCGCGGGCATCCAGGCCGACCTCAAAACCTTCTCCGCGCTGCGTGTGTTCGGCGCGAGCGCCATCACCTGCGTGACCGCCCAGAATCCCGCCGACATCTCCGCGATCCATCCCATCGATCCGCACACGGTCAAGGAACAGATCCGCAAGGTGTGCGAAGGCTTTCCCGTCGCCGCCGCGAAAACCGGCATGCTCTATTCCGCCGGGATCATCCGCGCCGTCGCGGAGGCGGATGTGGAGTACGGAATTCCCGTGCTGGTCGTCGATCCCGTCATGGTCTCCTCGTCCGGTGTGCGCCTGCTGCAGGCCGACGCCATCGACTCGCTCTGCTCGGTGCTGCTCCCCACGGCACGCGTCGTGACGCCGAACCTGCACGAGGCCGAGATCATCATCGGCCGCTCGATCGCCACGGTGGACGAACTGCGCGCGGCCGCCCGTGAGATCGGCGAAAAATTTGACGTCGCCTGCGTCGCGAAAGGCGGCCACCTCAATGGCGAGGAGGTGATCGACGTCCTGTTCGACGAGGGGGAGGAGACCCTCTTCCGCGCGCCCCGCATCGAGGGCGTACAGACCCACGGCTGCGGCTGCGCCTTCTCCTCCGCGCTCACCGCCTACCTCGCGCGCGGACACCTGCTCAGCGACGCGGTGCGCGAGGCGAAGGATTACGTGGCCGGCGCGCTGCAACACGCGCTGAAGATCGGGACGCAGCAACCGCTGCATTTCTTCTGGAATGCCTCTCTCTCCGGGCCATTCTGAGTGGACCGCCGCTCCTGATCCCGCCGCGTGGCGGCTCACCGGCCGTCGTCCGCTCGTGGGTGTGCTGGCCTCCGTCGTCTTCGGCCTGCTGCTGGCGCATGTGTCGCCGCTCTCCGCGCTGTTCTGGCTCGCACTCGCCTGGGCCGCCGCGCTCGCCGTCCTGTTGCCCGTGCACGGCGCGCTCCGGACCGGCGCGCTGCATCTCGCGCTCCTGTCGCTCGCCGCGGCGCATGGCGTCCTGTCCGCTGTGCCCGTTTCCCCGGAACACCTGGTCAACCGCCTCCAGCGCGATGGCGAGCACCTTGCCCTTCGCGCGGTGATTGCCGATGACCCGACGCTGCATCCCGGACGCCGCGAGGGCGCGCGTGTGTGGCGCTTCCCGGTGGTGCTTGAAGAGGCGCGCCGCGTCGCCGAGTGGGAGCCTGCGCAGGGCCGCATCCGCGTGCGGTGGGAGACGACCAACGCCGCCGCCGTCCTCCGCTATGGCCAGCGCGTGCAGGTGGAGGGACCCGTGCGCGCGGGCGACGCGCCGCTCGCGGCGCCGCCCGAACTGCGGCTCTCCGTGGATGACCGCGGCCTGCGCGTTCTCGACGGGGACGGCGGCTGGTGGTTGCGCCGCTGGTGCCTCGAAGGACGCCGCATTTGCTCCGAGCGCCTGGGCCGCGGACTCGAACATCATCCCGACGCCGCAGGCCTCATGCGCGCGCTCACCCTCGGCTACAACCATGAACTGCCGGAGCGCGCCGATGAGGCGTTCGCGAAAACCGGCACCCTGCACATCGTCGCCATCTCCGGCGCGCACGTCGCCATGGTCGCGCTGCTCTTCCTCGCCGTCGTCCGCTCCACCGGGTTGAGCCAGCCGCGATGGCCGCTCCTGATGGCGCCGCTGCTGGTGCTGTATGCGCTGGGCACGGGCCTCGCGCCGAGCGCCGTGCGCGCGTGTCTCATGTCCATCGTCTTCTTCACCGCCTACGCCTGCTGGCGCCAGCCCGACAGCCTTTCCTCCCTCGCGCTCTCCGCGCTGCTCATCCTCGGCGTTGCGCCGGACCAGCTCGCCCGGCCCGGCTTCCTCCTTTCCTATATCGTCGTCCTCGGCCTCATCCTGTTCCACCCCGTGGTGCGCGACGCGATGCGCCGCCGATGGCTGAAGCCCGACGAACCCGCCACGCGCTGGGCGCGCGCCCGCCGCTACCTCCTCGGCCACGGCATCGACCTCGCCTCCATGAACCTCGTCGCCTGGCTGGTCTCCACCCCGCTCATCGTCTACTACTTCAACCTCGTCTCGCCCGTCGCGCTCCTCGCGAACCTGCTCGCCGTGCCGCTCGCGTTCCTCATCCTCTTCAGCGCGTCCTTGTCGCTCGTCCTCGGCTGGCTGCACCCGGCGCTGCTCGAACTCTTCAACCACGCCGCGGCCGGCTTCATCGACATCCTCTTCATCCTCACCGACCTCTTCGAGCGCGCGCCCGGCGCCTACACCCACGCGCCCGCGCCGCCGGGCTGGCTCATCGCGCTCACGCTCGTCCTGCTCGGCCTGTGGATTCGCGGCGGCCGCCGCGCGCGCCGTGTCGCCGCCGTGGCCACGCTCGCGCTCATCGGCATCGCCGCATGGCGCACGACGTCGCCGCGCCCGTTCGACCTTGCCCTGCAACCGCTCGGCCCCGTCGCCGTCGCGCACCTCCGTATCCCGGGGGAGGGCGACTGGCTGTTCGACGCCGGCCCCGCCTTCACGCACAAAACCCTCGACCGCTTCCTCGACCGGCGCGGCGTCAACCGCCTGCGCGCCGTGGTGCTGACCCGCGCCACGATGGAAACCGCCGGTGCGTTGCCCGCGCTCCTCCAGAGCCGGCCCGTCGCGGAAATCTGGATACCCGCCGCCCCCGGCCGGTCCCGCGCCTTCCAGGAACTCATGTCGCAACTCGAAGCCACCGGTATCCGCATCCGGCGCCTCGCCCGCGGCGACCTGACGAGTTTTGCCGACGGCACATTCCTCCATGTCCTGCACCCGGAGGCGGACGGCCGCTATCCCTCCGGCGCCGCGGGCGGCCTCGTCCTGCGCGTCGGCCACGGCCCCGCCTCGCTCATCCTCACCGGTCCGCGCGACGCGCGGTTGGAGACGGCCTTGCTCGCCGCGCCCGAGGATTACGGCGCCGCCGCCCTCATCCATCTCGCCTCGGCGGACGAGCCCGACGCCTTCGACAGTCCCTGGCTCGACGCCGTGCGCCCCGCGTGGATCATCCGTCCCGAGCGACCCGCCGACGCCTGGCAGCCCCCGCCGCGCCGTTCCCGCCCGCCGCTCCTGCACCTGCTCGACCCCGAGATCCCCCTGCGCCTCCGCGCCCGCCCCGGCGCCCCCTCCTTCGACCTGCAACCCGATCCCTTCGAGATCGCCGAATAGCGAAAATTGTTTTTACAGACGTTGCAAGCGCCCCCGAAGCGATTTTACAGACGTTGGAAAAATGCTTGTGCGTGCCGGGCAAGCGGTTACTATCGCAGACCTGTTTATGAAACGCGTGGTGGCCATCATTACGATTACGACGACGGGAGGCTCTTGAGGGGCTCACGGCGCAACCGTTTTGCACCAACCCCTCGGAAACGAGGGGTTTTTTTGTAGCCAGTCGTCCTTGTCGTCGTCCTCGAAACGGAGGAACGATGACGAGGAGGACGACGAGGACGGATATGAGCATGAAAGAAATCGGCGTTGGACTTTTGGGGTTCGGGACCGTCGGCGCGGGCGTCGTCGAGGGCTTGCAGCGCAATGCGGACCTGCTGGCGCGTCGCGTCGGCGTGCGGCCGGTGCTGCGGTGGATCGCGGACCTCGATTTGGAGCGCGACCGCGGCGTCGTGGTGGAGAAATCGATGCTGACGCGCGATGCGCGGGCGGTGGTCGAGGATCCGAACGTGCAGGTGATCGTCGAACTGATCGGCGGCGTCGGCATCGCGCGTGAACTCGTGACGCGCGCGCTGGAACTCGGCAAGGCCGTCGTGACGGCGAACAAGAAGATGCTCGCGGAATACGGATCGACGCTCTTCCCGCTGGCCGCGAAACACAACGCGCCGCTCGCGTTCGAGGCGAGCGTCGCGGGCGGCATCCCGATCATCAAGGCGCTGCGCGAGGGCCTGGTCGCGAATCACATCGGCGCGGTGTATGGCATCCTCAACGGCACCTGCAATTACATCCTGACCCGCATGGAGCAGGAGGGGCTGCCGTTTGACGAGGTGCTGAAGGCGGCGCAGGCGGCGGGCTACGCGGAGGCGGAGCCGAGCCTCGACATCGACGGCCACGACACGGCGCACAAGGCGGCGCTGCTCGCGTCGCTCGCGTATGGCTTCCCAGTGCCGATGAAGGCCCTTCACGTCGAGGGCATCCGGGGGCTGGCGTCGGAGGAAATCCGCTACGCCGCGGAACTCGGCTACCGGATTAAATTGCTCGCGATCATCAAACACGAGGCGGCGGGCGTCAGCGTGCGCGTGCACCCGACGCTGGTGCCGCGCGGCCACATGCTCGCGTCGGTGGACAGCGTCTTCAACGCTGTGCTGGTGCGCGGCGACATCGTGGGCGACACGCTGTATTACGGGCGCGGCGCGGGCCGCCTGCCGACGGCGAGCGCGGTGCTGGCGGACATCGCGGATGTGGCGGTGCAGTGGGCGCGCGGGGGCGGCGGCGGGTTGCCGGTGCTGCCGCCGGACGCGTCGGGCGCCGCGGTGTCGCTGGTCCCCGTCCAGTCGGTGGCCACGCGCTACTACCTGCGCCTGGCGCTGCTGGACCAGCCGGGCGTGCTGGCGCGGGTCGCGACGGTGCTGGGCCGGCACCGGATCAGCATCGCGTCGATGATGCAGAAGGAGCAGCGGCGCGACGGGCATGTGCCCGTGATCGTGCTGACGCACGGCGCGGTGGAGAGCCAGTTCGAGGCGGCGCTGAAGGAGATCGACGCGCTCGACGTGGTCGGCGCGCCGACGGTGCGCCTCCGCATCGAGGATTTTGCCTGAAGCGGAAACCACGAATGGACACAAATACACACGAATGGAATGCGGGGAAGCCGGATTTCCTGATTCGCGTTCATTCGTGTTCATTGGTGGTTGTATTCCCATGAAATCGGTTGTGCTCATCTACGAGAATGCGGCGGATCTGCCGCAGGCCGCGCTGGACCGGCGTACGCCGCTGGAGGTGGCGCGTTGCCCGGCCGCGGCGCGCATTGTGTCCGAGGGCCGCGCGGGCCAGTTGTCGCGCCCGTCCTCGCGCGCGACGCTTTCGGCGGAAGCCTGCCTGGCGGCCTTGTGCGGTGTCCCCGCGGAGGCGCGTGCGCTGCTGGCGCGCGGCCCGCTGGAGGCGGCGTCGATGGGCCTCGAACTCGACGGCTACACGCATGCCTATCGCGCGGACCTGGTGACGCTGGACGACACGGTGTTGCGCGACGGATGGCTTGCGCGCCTCACGCTGCAGGAGACCGAGCAGCTCGCGCAGGTGGTGCAGAAGGTGTTTGATCCCGCGCGCGTGCGCTTCGTGACCCGCGCGCCGGGCCGCCTGGTCGCGCTGGTGCGCGCGCCGGACGAGGACCTTGCGCCGGGCGTGGCGCCGTGGATGCAGGAAGGCCAGGAGGTGGAATGGCCGCGCGCGCGCGATGAGGGGTTGATCCGCGACGTGTTGGAAAAATCGGCGCAGCACCTGGCGCGGCAGACCATCAACGATGTGCGCGTGGATTTGGGCGAGAATCCCGCGTCGGCGATCTGGCTGTGGGGTGGCGGCCCGCTGGCCCGCGTCGCCAGCGCGGTGCCCGCCCCGACCCTGGTGCTGACGCAGAGCGCGATGGCGGGCGGTCTCGCGCGCCTGCTGGGCCTCGCGGTGCAGCCGTTGATGGATCCGTGGGCGGCGACGCACCCGGGCGATGTGGTCGATGCGGACGCCCTGCGCGCCGCGCTGCACACGCACGACCGGCTGGTGGTCTATGTCGAGTCGCCTCCGGAATTGCGCCGCGGCCCGGCCCGTGAACGGGTCAGCCTGCTGGAGCGGATGGATGTCCTGCTGACGCAGCCGCTGCTGGATGTGTTCAAGCGCATCAAGCAGCGCCGCGTGGTGCTGGCCTCGGTGGATGCCGCCGTGCCGGCGGAGGCCGACCGCCGGGTGCCCGCGCTGGTGGGCGTCTGGGGCTCGCACCTGGAGCCGGACGCCGCGACACGATGGGATGAACCGTCGTGCGCGAAAGGCGCGCTGGCGGATGCGACGCCCGAGGATGTGGTGGATTTGATGAGAGGAGCATGAACATGGCCTTGATTGTGCAAAAATACGGCGGCAGCTCCGTGGCCGACGTCGAATGCATGCGCCGCGTGGCGCAGCGCATCGTGAAAACACGGGACGAGGGCAATCGCGTGGTGGTCGTGGTGAGCGCGATGGGCGACACCACGGATGACCTGATCGACCTCGCCAAGAAGATCAACCCCGATCCGAACGAACGCGAGATGGACGCGCTGATGGCGACGGGCGAGCAGATTTCGTCGGCGGTGCTGACGATGGCGCTGCATCACCTCGGCGCGGACGCCGTTTCAATGACCGGCCCGCAGGCGGGCATCTATACCGACGACGTCCACATGAAGGCGAAGATCCGCGCGCTGAAACCGAAGCGGCTGATCGCGCAGTTGAAGAAAAACAAGATCGTCGTCGTCGCGGGCTTCCAGGGCATGAATCCGAACGAGGACATCGCGACGCTGGGCCGCGGCGGCTCGGACACGACGGCGGTGGCGCTCGCGGCCGCCATCAAGGCGGATCGCTGCCAGATCCTCAAGGATGTCGAGGGCGTGTACACCGCCAATCCGCGGATCGTGCCCGAGGCGCGGAAGGTGGATGAAATCGCGTATGACGAGATGCTGGAGCTCGCGAGCATGGGCGCGGAGGTCCTGCAGTCGCGCGCGGTCGAATTTGCGAAGAATCACGGCGTGACCCTGGAGGTCATGTCCAGTTTTGTGGAAAAACCCGGAACATTGGTGCGAGCGGAGGTTAAGAACATGGAAGACATCGTGGTGCGTGGCGTGGCGTCGGACAAGAACCAGGCGAAGGTGACGGTCAAGGGCCTGGCGGACAAACCGGGCGTGGCGGCGATGATGTTCACGGAGCTCGCGCGCAAGAACATCAATGTGGACATGATCGTGCAGAACGTCAGCGAGCGCGGCGAGACGGACATCACGTTCACCGTGCCGCGCACGGACCTGTCCAAGACCCGCCGCGTGGTCGAGGCCATGCAGGCGGACCTCGGGGCGAAGGCGATCAGCGAGGACGAGGACATCGCCAAGGTCAGTATCGTCGGCGTCGGCATGCGCAGCCACTCCGGCGTGGCGGCGCGCATGTTCGAGGCGCTGGCGAAGCAGAAGATCAACATCGAGATGATCGCGACCTCGGAGATCAAGATCTCCGTCGTGATCCGCAAGAGCGAGGCGGACAAGGCGGTGCAGGTGCTGCACAAGGCGTTTGAGTTGGGGAAGAAAAAGTAGGGACGGGAGGGCGGCCGTCGCCCATCAGGAGTTCGTCATGAAAGCACGCGTTGAAATCTATGACACGACCTTGCGCGATGGGGCGCAGGGTGAGGGCATTTCATTTTCCGGGGTGGGCAAGATTCTCGTGGCGAAGCGGCTGGACGAATTCGGCGTGGATTACATCGAGGGCGGCTACGCCGCCTCGAATCCGAAGGACATGGAATTCTTCCACGCGATCCGCAAGGAGAAGCTGAAGCACGCGAAAGTCGCGGCGTTCGGC
Source organism: uncultured Verrucomicrobiota bacterium (assembly GCA_937996795.1). Taxonomy (GTDB): domain Bacteria; phylum Verrucomicrobiota; class Kiritimatiellia; order CAIVKH01; family CAIVKH01; genus JAMLJG01. The sequence goes on from CALKUH010000068.1 coordinate 20,312, forward strand.
AGTACGCGTCGCGCGAATGTGAAGCCGGAGGACGACGCCGGGTGCAAGGCGCTGATCGAGGCCGGCACCCCGGTCTGCACGATCTTCGGCAAGAGCTGGCGCCTGCACGTGAAGGAAGTCCTGCGCACGACGGAGGACGAGAACCGGGCGATGATCGCCGACACCGTGCGGTTCCTCAAATCGCACGGCAAGGAAGTGATCTACGACGCGGAGCACTTTTTCGACGGCTACAAGGACAGCCGGGAGCATGCCCTGTCTACGCTGCGCGCGGCGCACGAGGCGGGGGCGGACCGCCTCGTTTTGTGCGACACGAACGGCGGCACGCTGCCGGCCGAGGTGGCGACCATCGTCGTGGACGTGCAGAAGGAATTCCCGGGCGCGAAGCTGGGCATCCACACGCACAACGATTCCGAGCTCGGCGTCGCCAACTCGCTGGCGGCGATCGAGGCGGGCGCGTGGCATGTGCAGGGCACGATCAACGGGTTCGGCGAGCGGGTCGGCAACGCCAACCTGGTGTCGATCATCCCGAACCTGGCGCTGAAGCTCGGCTTCACCTGCATGCAGCCGCACAGTCTGAAGCAGCTCAAGTCCGTGTCGCAGTTTGTCGACGAAATGGCGAATGTGCGTTCGAACACGAAGCAGGCCTTCGTGGGCGACAGCGCCTTCGCGCACAAGGCGGGGATGCATGTGGACGGCGTGCGCAAACTGGCGTCGAGTTTCGAACACATCGACCCCGAGTCCGTCGGGAACCAGCGGCGCATCCTGATTTCCGAGCTGTCCGGCGCGAGCAACGTCTTCCTCAAGGCCGTCGAAATGGGCCTGGAACTGGACAAGAATGCGCCCGAGGTGAAGCAGATCCTGCGCGAGCTGGAGGCGCTGGAGAAGAAGGGCTACGCCTTTGAAGCGGCGGAAGCGTCCTTCAAGCTGTTGATCCAGAAGGTGCTGAAGCGGCACAAACCGTTCTTCGAGCAACAGGGCTATCGCGTTATCGTCGAGAAGCGGCACAAGGGCGAGACGAGTTTCGCGGAGGCGACGGTGAAGCTCGCGGTTAACGGCGAGGTGGAATCGACGGTCGGCGAGGGCGACGGCCCGGTCGACGCGCTGAACGAGGCGCTGCGCAAGGCGCTGACGCGTTTCTATCCCGCCATCAAGGACGTCTCGCTGGTCGACTACCAGGTCCGCATCCTCGACCCCGAGGAGGGCACCGGCGCGAAGACGCGCGTCTTGATCGAGTCCACCGATGGCAAGCAGTCGTGGGGCACGGTCGGCGTCTCCACCAACCTGATCGAAGCCTCGTGGGAAGCGCTCGTGGACAGCGTCGAGTACAAGCTGTTCCTCGAAGAGCAGAAGCGCGCCTAGATGCCGATGGCATCGCACACCGCGGCGCGGTATCGCTTCCAGGGACGCTCATGAAGGCTGACAAGGACCTGTACCGCGAGCTGCGGAACCTCCCGCCGGAAATACTTTGGAAGGAAGAGGTGGCCCGCTTTGATCGGGCTTCGCCCAAGGAACGGAATGAGCGGGTGGCGGTCATCCGGGCGGTTGGCGTTGTTTTTGCCGCCGCGGGATCGGCCCGGGAGCGGGCTGACGTCAAGGCGTGGCTGCTTCGCCTGCTGGACGATCCCAGCGAAAAAATCCGGCGCTATGCGATGGCCGCGATTCCGAAATTGCGCGGCGTGGAGGGGGCGGAATCGACGATGATTTCGCTGCTCAAGCGCACGACCGTGGAGCGCGAGCGCAGATACGTCGGCCGTGCCCTGGACAAGATCGGGGGCGCCGCCACGCTTGAAGCGGTGTCCGGATTGCTGCCCCAGACGGAACTCAAGGTGCGGGCCAGCGTGGCCCGCGTGGAGCGGCCGAGCGTTGTGTTGATGGACCGGCCGCTCGTCCAGCTCGACGGCCTGCATATCCATTTGCGCTGCCGCAAAGGGCTGGAGTCCTTTGTCCGGGAAGAGCTGGAGGAGCTTCATGCGAAGCGAAAACAATTTGCGCTGGTGGAGGTGCGCGGCCGGCATGTGGCCGTGCGTCCAACCGCGCCGTTTACGCTGGGCGACCTGTATCAACTCCGCTGCTTTGCCACGATCGGGTTCTCCATTGGCGCGCTGAAGCGTGACGGCGCGGCGGGCGCGCTCGCCGCGGATACGGTTGATCGGATGGCGGCTGCGATTACGTCGCCGCTCTCCCGCCGCATTCTGAGCGCCTTTACGGAGGGCGCCCTTCGCTATCGTCTGCAATTCGATTCCCGCAGTCACCAGCGGGGCGTGGTGCGGCAACTGGCGACGCGCGCATACGCCCTCTGTCCGGAGCTGCTGAATGATCCGAGACGGGCGCCCTGGTCCGTGGACATCTTCGAACTGCCGCAGGCGACGTACCTTGAATTGCGGCCCCGTCTCCATCCCGATCCCCGTTTCAGGTATCGGCTGGATGATGTGCCTGCGGCGTCGCATCCGCCGCTCGCCGCCTGCATGGCCCGGCTGGCCGGTCGCGAGGAGGGCGATGTCGTGTGGGATCCGTTTTGCGGATCGGGCCTGGAATTGATCGAGCGCGCCTTGCGCGGCGGGGTCAAGACGCTGATCGGAAGCGACGTGAGCCCGGAGGCGATTGAGATCGCGCGGGCGAACGTAAACGCGGTGGCGCTCGACGGGGTGGCCTCGCGCTGGGTGTGCGGTGATTTTCGCGATGCGCTGACCGGGGCGGGCGCGGAGCTGTCGCCGGGACGGGTAACCCTGGTGATCAGCAATCCTCCGATGGGTCGCCGGGTGCGCATCCCGGACATGCGCGCCCTGTATGAAACATTTTTTGCCGTGGCGGCCCGTGCGCTGGCGCCCGGCGGACGCCTTGTCTTTCCGAATCCGCTGCGGCTGGCGCCGAAAGATCCCTCCCTGCGCCTCGAATTCCGCCAGGCGGTGGATCTTGGCGGTTTCACCTGCCATCTTGAAAAGTACCGGAAGTACTGAGGGGTGCGGGGTGCGCCGGATGTCCGGCGTGCGGCGCGCGCCCTAGCGGTGCTGTCCCGCGAGGTGACGACGCACGCGAGTGAGACACGCACGGCCCGCCTCCGCCGCTGCGTGGCAAAACGCTTGCGCGAGCGGAGATTCGCGGCGCTCGGCCCATGCCATGGCGAGTTCAACGCAGGCGCCCGGGGGCTGGAGCGGTCGATAAGTGATGTCATCGGGATGGAAGCCGCTCCACGAACACGGCACCAGTGATACGCCCAGCCCGCCTGCGACATGGACGAGGATCGATTGCATGTCATCCGGTTCGTAAGCGGGGGCGGGGGTGAATCCTGCCGCCATGCAGACCTTGACGATGACGTCGTGGAGTCCGGGCCCGTGCCGGCGCGGAAACAGCACGAGCGTTTCCTGCTTGAGGGCGGCCAGCGCCAGGCGCCGGCGCGAGGCCAGCGGATGCGAGCGGGGCAGGGCCACGACCAACGGCTCATCCATGACGGTTTCCGTTTGGATCCCGGGGTGTTTCACTGGCGGACGCAGCAGGCCCACGTCGATTTCGCGCCGTTCGAGCGCGTCCAGCTGGCGCGAGGGGCTCATGTCGTGGAGCGTGAGATCCACCCCGGGGTGCGCCGCGCGGAACGCCTGCACCGCACCCGGAAGCACGCTGTACGCGGCGGATGTGACAAACCCGATGGCGAGATGGCCCCGTTTGCCCGCCGCCGCCGCCCGCGCGGTTTCCTCCGCGCGGCGCGCCTGCAGCAGGGTGGCCCGCGCTTCCTCGAGGAAGAGGCGGCCCGCATCCGTGAGTTCCACATGCCGCCGGCTCCGCCGGAAGAGTTGCACCCCCAATTCGGTTTCGAGCGCCTTGATCTGCTGGCTCAGCGGTGGTTGCGCGATGTGCAGGCGCGCGGCCGCGCGGCCGAAATGGAGTTCCTCGGCGACGGCAACAAAGTAGCGCAGGTGGCGAAGTTCCATGTCTAAATATATGCATTAAGTATCACTACGATACAATAATAGTATTATGAATATCAGAAGAATGTCGTTAGGGTTTGCCGCCGTGAAGCGACAGATGGAGAGCAGGGACCGGTGCACGGCCGTCTGGAGATGGCTGGCCCTGGGCCTGCTGATGGGAGGAGTGCTCATGAATGCGAAGGCGGCAGGACGGCAGGATGCGATCACGGTGCGGCGCTCGGAGGACCGCGGGACGGCCGATTTCGGCTGGCTCCTGGGCCGGCACAGTTTCTCGTTCGGCGAATACTATGATCCCGCCCACATGGGGTTCCGCACCTTGCGGGTCATCAACGAGGACCGGATTGCGCCGGGCGGCGGGTTTCCGACGCATCCCCATCGCGACATGGAGATCTTCAGCTATGTGGTCGAAGGCGCGCTCGAGCACCGCGACAGCATGGGCAACGGCCGCACGCTACAGCCGGGCCAGATCCAGCTGATGAGCGCCGGGCGCGGTGTCACGCACAGCGAGTACAACCCGAACAGCGACCGGGCGACGCACATGCTGCAGATCTGGATCCAGCCGCGCGAACGGGGGCTGAAGCCGAGCTACACCGAGTGGCATCCGAAGCCGGAGCACGAAGCGGCGTCGAAGGTCCTGTTGATCTCGCCTGACGGCCGCGAGAATTCCGCCGTGATCCATCAGGACGCGGAGGTCTATCGCATCCGCCTGAAGAAGGGCGAGCGGGTCCGCCACACGCTGCCGGAAGGGCGGGGGTTGTGGCTACAGGTGATCCGCGGACCGGCCACGCTGGACGGGGTCGTCTTGCAGGCCGGTGACGGTGCGTCCGCCGAGGTGGCGGGGTCGTATGAGATCGTGGCGGGGGCGGACGTGGAGGCGCTCTTGTTCGATCTGAAGTGATTGGTGTACGCTCAAACCGGGAGGTGCTGCATGAAGTGGGTGGAACACACGGTGGCCGGATTGCTTGGCCTGGTCTTCCTGTTCGCGGGGCTCAGCGTCTTGTTGAAGTTGGTACCGATGCCGCCGCCCCCGCCGGCTGACACGCCGGCGGGCATGTTCATGGGCGCATTCGGACCGACCGGCTACATGACATTCGTGAAAGTGTTAGAGGTCCTGGGCGGCGCCCTGGTGCTTGTGCCTCGCACCCGGGCGCTCGGGTTGATGTTGCTCGTGCCGATCCTCGTGAACATTGTGGCGTTCCACGTGTTCGTCATGGACGGGGCCGGGCTGTTCAACCCGATGATCGTGGTCGCCGTTGCTGCGGCGGCTTTCCTGCTGTGGGTGCGCCGCCGCGGCCTTGCCGCCCTGCTGGCGGATCGCGGATGACCCCGCCGTGAGGACGCTGCTGGTCCATTACCTTCCACGCGACGCGCGCTCGCGCACGAGGCGCCTGTTGGACGCGTTCCGGGCGGAGGGACCGGTTGGCCCGTTGGACGCGCTGGAGGAGGCGGATCTCGCCGCCGCGCCGCCGCCCCTGCTGGACCGCCGGAGCCTGCCCGCCTACGTGAGGCGGAATTACCTCGGCGAAACGCTGGCCGCCGAGGAGGCCGGGGCGCTGGCCGCGGCAGACCGCCTCGTGGAGCAGCTCATACGCGCCGACCTCGTGGTCCTCGCCTTCCCGCTCTACAATTTTTCCGTGCCGGCCCCGGTGAAGGCGTGGATGGACGCCGTGATGCAGAAGGGGCGCACGTGGGCCGCGCGCGATGGCCGCTACGCGGGCCTGTTGCACGGGCGCAAGGCCTTGTCCTGATGACCGCGGGACGGGTCTATGAGGGGGCGCAGGCGGAGTGGGACCACGGCGGCCCTCTTGCGCGCCACGCCTTCGCCTTCATGGGTTTTTCGGACATCCGGCTGGTGCGGGCCGACGGCATGAACCTGGCGCCGGATCAGGCCGGCGCGCGATTGGATCTCGCGGTGGCGCAGGTGCGCCGGATCGCGGCGGAGTGGTATGAAACGGAACCGGTAACCCCCTGAAGGAAAAGGAGTGCGCCATGAACAAGTACCAGAAGCTCTACACGCCGGAGGACACCGCCGTGGTGTTCATCGACCATCAGCCACAGATGACCTTCGGCGTGGCGAACATCGACCGGGCCGCCCTGATCAACAATGTCACGTTGCTGGCCAAGGTCGCCAGGGAGTTTAACGTGCCCGCCGTGCTGACGGCGGTCGAGACGGAAAGCTTTTCCGGCTACCTCTGGCCGCAGTTGCTCGACGTCTTCCCCGGCCAGCCGGTCATCGAGCGCAGCAGCATGAATTCGTGGGATGATGCCGGCTTCCGCAAGGCGATCGAGGCGACGGGCCGGAAGAACATCCTCATGACCGGCCTCTGGACCGAGGTGTGCGTGACGTGGCCGACCATCGAGCTGCTGGGCGCCGGCTACAATGTTTACGTTGTTGAGGATTGCTGCGGCGCGACGTCATCCGCGGCGCACGATGCGGCGCTCTCCCGGATGGTGCAGGCGGGAGCGATCCGCCTGACGACGATCGCGGCGCTGCTCGAGTTCCAGCGCGATTGGAAGAACCGCACGCATTACGACGCGCTCATGGGCATTCTCAAGCAGCACGCGGGCGCGTATGGAGTGGGTGTGGAATACGCCTACACCATGGTGCACAAGGCCCCGCAATCGGCACGCAGCCCGCATGTGGTCCGCGGCGCATCCCATCACTGAGTCGCGGATGTCTTCGTCCCCCGTCACTGTGGCGGTCACGCGCACCGTCAAGCCCGGCTGCGAGGCTGCATTCGAGCGGGCGCTGCACGACTTCGTACAGCGTTCGCTCGCGGAGCCGGGCCAGTTGGGCGTGCAGATTCTTCGCCCGCCGCCGGGCACCGGCTCCCGCGAATACGGCATCCTGCGCCGCTTCGACAGCGCCGACGCGCGCGATGCGTTTTATCGCTCTCCACTCTTCGCCGACTGGGAGGCGGAAGTGGCCCGCTACAGCGAGGGGCCGCCGCGCCTTGAGAACGTGTGCGGATTGGAGGCTTGGTTCACCGCGCCGGGCCGACCGGTCGTTCCTCCGCCTCGCTGGAAAATGGCCTGCGTCACAGCGCTCGCGGTGTATCCACTGACCCAGTTGCTGCCCCGCGTGCTGCATCCGTTGGTGGATGGCTGGCCCCGCTGGGCTGCCGGCCTGCTGACCACGGCCTTCATGGTAGGCCTGCTGACGTGGATCGTGATGCCGTTCCTGGCGCGTCTGTTCCATCCCTGGCTGCATCGCCGATGAGGAGGGCCCGATGAAACCTGTCGACCTGGTGCTCTACAACGGGCGGATTTCGACGATGGATCCCGCCCATCCCGAGGCCCGGAACCTCGCGGTGTCGGAGGGGCGCATCGTGGCGGTGGACGAGCCGGAGGATGTCGTCGTCGGCCCGGATACGCGCCAGATCGATCTGTGCGGCCGGCGGGTCATTCCCGGACTGAACGACTCGCACCTTCACGTGATCCGAGCCGGGTTGTACTACAACCTCGAACTCCGATGGGACGGCGTGCCCTCCCTGGCGGATGCCTTGCGCTGGTTGAAGGAACAGGCGGACCGGACTCCGCCGCCGCACTGGGTGCGCGTCATCGGCGGCTGGACCGAGTGGCAGTTCGCCGAAAAACGCATGCCGACTTTGGAGGAGATCAACCGCGCCGCGCCGGATACGCCGGTCCTGGTCCTGCACCTGTACGACTGCGCGCTGCTGAACCGCGCGGCCCTGCGGGCGCTCGGGATGGATGCCAACACGCCGAACCCGCCGGGCGGCCTGATTGCGCGGGACGCCTCGGGCGAGCCGACGGGCCTGCTTATCGCCGAGCCCAATGCCTTCATCCTGTATTCCACCATCGGGCGCGCGCCGAAGCTTTCATTCGACGACCAGTTGAATTCCTCGCGCCACTTCATGCGGGAACTCAACCGCTTTGGCGTGACAAGCGTCAGTGATGCCGGCGGCGGATGGCAGAATTTCCCGGAGGATTACGGCGTCATCCAACAACTGGGCCGCAACCGCGAACTCACCGTCCGCATCGCCTACAGCCTGTTCGCCCAAAAGGCGGGCCAGGAATTGGCGGACTACACCCGCTGGATCGGTATGACGCGGCCCGGTGAGGGCGACGACCTGTTGCGCGTGAACGGGGCGGGCGAGAACCTGGTGTGGAGCGCGGCGGATTTCGAAAATTTCCTGCAGCCGCGACCCGACCTCAAGCCGGTGATGGAGGCGGAGTTGGAGGCGGTCATCCGCGCGCTCGTGTCCAATCGGTGGCCGTTCCGCATCCACGCCACCTACGACGAGTCGATCCAGCGTTTCCTCTCCGTGTTCGAGCGGGTCCATCGCGAGGTTCCGTTCGATGGCCTCCGCTGGTTCTTCGATCATGCGGAGACGATCTCGCCCTCGTCGATTGACCGCGTGGCCGCTTTGGGCGGCGGCGTCGCCATCCAGCACCGCATGGCCTTCCAAGGTGAGTATTTCATCCGCCGCTATGGCCGGGCCGCCGCCGAGGCGCGGCCGCCCGTGCGCGCGATGCTCGCCGCGGGGGTGCCGCTGGGGGCGGGGACGGACGGCACGCGCGTAGCGAGTTATCATCCGTGGACCTGTCTGTATTGGCTGGTCAGCGGGCGATCCGTCGGGGGGACCGAACTCACCTCCGCGTCCGCTCGGCTTGATCGTGAAACGGCGTTGCGCCTCTACACCAGCGGCAGCGCGTGGTTCAGCGGCGAAGAGAAGGGCAAAGGCATGCTCGCACCCGGCTTTCACGCTGACCTGGCGGTGCTGAGCGATGATTATTTCTCGGTTCCGGAGGAGGACATCCGTCGCATCGAATCCGTGCTGACGATCCTCGGCGGACGCGTGGTATTTGGCGCGGCGGAGTTCGGCGCGCTGGCGCCCCCCTTGCCTCCGGTCAGCCCCGACTGGTCGCCGGTGGGACGGTGGGGTGGCCACGCGCAAGTGGGTGCGCACGCCGCGTGCGGCGACCCGTCGCACGATCATCACGCGCCGATCCTCGGCGCCGACGGGCGCTTATGGCGCGCCGGATGCAATTGCGCCGTGTTTTGAGATCAGGCCATCCCGACCTTCTTTTTGAACGCGGCAATTTCGGCGGCTACGGCATCGGTGACGCCGAGTTGCGCCGCGCGCTCAAAGATGGCGGCGAGCGCGGCTTTTTCCTGCTCATCCACGACGCGGTCCTCCAGCGCGAGGCGTTCGATGAAGGCCAGTTCATCGGCATTCAGCGAATCGTTGTCGGCGAAGATTTTGAGGAAGGAATAGCCACGGATCGCGTCGGCGTTGGAGTGATCTTTCATGCGCCCCTTTTAGGCTCCGCCCGTTAGGGAATGATGAGGGGCGAGGGCCTTGACGTCCGTTGGTGTAATAACTATTGTTATAACATGACGATGAAAACCAAGGTTCGGAAAATCGGCAACTCGTACGGAATCCTCCTCCCCAAGGAGGCCCTGCAGGTGATGAAGGTCAAGGAAGGCGATGTGGTCTACCTGACCGAAGCGCCGGAGCAATCGGTGCGCGTCACGCCTGATCGGGACGGTTTTTCGCGCAAGCAGGAAATGGCGCAGGACCTCATGCGCAGATACCGGAACGCGCTTCGTGAGCTGGCCAAATGAAAGAGCCGGAGTGGGTTGATCTCGAGGATGTCCTTGCGTTTCACGAGGATATGCTCTCGCGATTCGGGGGCTTGCCGGGCGTTCGCGACCAAGGCCTTCTTGAATCCGCGCTCAATCGCGCGAAACAACTCCACATCTATGGGAATCCGGACCTGTTCGACATGGCCGCCGCGTATGCGATCGGGATTGTGAAGAATCATCCGTTTAATGATGGAAACAAGCGGGCCGGATTCATGGCGGCTGCATTGTTTCTTGAGATCAACGGAGAGTCCTTCGAGGCGGCCGAGGTGGATGTCGTGCTAAAAACCCTCGCGCTCGCGGCTGGAGAATGTTCCGAGGTTGGGTATGCTGAATGGTTGCGGGGGGCGTGTCCCCGCCGCAGGAGGAAACGCACATGATCGCACGGGTTGGCGGGATGGCGGTGTCGGGCGCGTTGGCGATGCTTCTCGCGGGGTGCGTGGCGCCGCAACTGGAACTCGATGCGGCGCGCCAGCACCAGCAGTTGCCCCAGCGCATGGCCGCGGTCGCGGGCACGCCGCTCGACACGTATTGGAAGCTGGTGGAAATGGACGGCGCGCCGGCGCCGACGGGGTCGGGCGGCAAGGAGTTGCACCTGCTGCTACAGGTCGACAAACCCATCGCGCGCGGGTTCAGCGGCTGCAACCGGTTCACGGGCGACTACACGCTGGACGGTGACCGTCTCTCGTTTGGCCCGCTGGCCAGCACGCGCATGGCGTGTGCCGAGGGCATGGACGCCGAGACGCGCTTCCTCACGCTGCTCGGGGAGGTGGCCGGATGGACGCGGGAGGGGGATGTGCTGTCGCTGACCGGCGCCGGGGGACAGGTGCTGGCGCGTTTTGAAGCCCGGCACTTGTAGCCCGCGGTTTTGCAACGTCTGTAATTCCTTTTTTTTCGTGTTCCAACGTCTGTAAAAATCCGCTTCTATTCGCGGGCTATGCCTGATTTGCCCAAGAACTACGACCCGAAGGCCATCGAAGCGAAGTGGTACGCGTGGTGGCTCCAGCAAAAGTGCTTCCACCGCGATCACACCCACGGCGGCACGCCGTACGCGATCGTCATCCCGCCCCCGAATGTGACGGGCATCCTGCACATGGGGCACGCGCTGAACAACTCGATCCAGGATGTGCTGATCCGCTGGCGGCGCATGCAGGGCTACAACGCCGTGTGGGTGCCGGGCACGGACCACGCGGGCATCGCGACGCAGAATGTGGTCGAGCGCGAGTTGAAAAAGGAAGGCCTGCGTCGGCAGGACCTCGGCCGCGAGAAATTCCTCGAGCGCGTGTGGGCGTGGAAGGCGAAATACGGCGATACGATTGAAAACCAGCTCAAGGCGCTTGGCGCGTCGTGCGACTGGGACCGCATGCGCTTCACGATGGATGAGGGCCTGAGCAATGCCGTCAAGGAGGTGTTCATCCGCCTCTATGACAAGGGCCTGATTTACCGCGGCACGTACATCATTAACTGGTGTCCGCGCTGCCAGACGGCGCTGTCCGACGAGGAGAGCGAGCACCGCGACGTGAAGGGCAAACTCTATCACTTGAAATATGCGGTGAAGGGATCGCCCGGCGAGTTCGTTGTCGTGGCGACAACGCGGCCCGAGACGTTCCTTGGCGACACCGCGGTGGCGGTGAACCCGAAGGACGAACGCTACACGCACCTCATCGGCAAGACGTTGATGCTTCCCGTGCTGAATCGCGAAATTCCCGTGATCGCGGACGATTTCGTCGCGAAGGAATTCGGCACCGGCTGCGTGAAGGTGACGCCCGCGCACGACCCGAACGACTACCAGATGGGTCTTCGCCACAATCTTCCGCAGATCAACGTGATGACCGACGACGGGCACATGAATGAAAACGCGGGGCCCTATCAAGGGCTCGAGCGTTTCGCGTGCCGCAAGAAGATCATGGACGACCTTGAGGCGGCGGGCTTGCTCGCCAAGGTCGAGGAACATCCACACGCCGTGGGGCACTGTTATCGCTGTTCCTCCGTCGTGGAGCCGCGCCTGTCGCCGCAGTGGTTCGTGAAGATGAAACCGCTCGCCGAGCCGGGCATCCAGGCCGTGCGCGACGGGAAGATTCGTTTCGTGCCGGATCGCTGGAACAAGGTGTATCTCGAGTGGATGGAGAACATCCGCGACTGGTGCATCTCGCGCCAGATCTGGTGGGGCCATCAGATCCCGATTTTCTACTGTGACGACTGCGGCCACCAGTGGGCGGATCGCGGCCAGCCGAAGGCGTGCCCGAAATGCGGGTCCGCGAAGATCCGGCAGGACGAGGATGTGCTCGACACGTGGTTCTCGTCGTGGCTCTGGCCGTTCAGCGTCTTCAACTGGCCGCAGGAGAATCCCGACCTCAAGTTCTATTACCCGACGAACTCGCTCTCGACCGCGTCGGAGATCATCTTCTTCTGGGTCGCCCGCATGATCATGGCGGGGTACGAGTTCATGGGCGACCTGCCGTTCACGGAGGTCTACATCCACGGCACGGTGCGCGACAACCAGGGCCGCAAGATGTCGAAGAGCCTCGGCAACTCCATCGACCCGCTCGATATCATCAACGAATTCAGCTCCGACGCGTTGCGGTTCAGCCTGCTGATGCTGACGGCGACCGGACAGGATGTCTACGTATCGAAGGACAAGTTCGAGGTGGGCCGCAACTTCGGCACCAAGATCTGGAACGTCGCGCGCTTCATGCAGATGCACAAGCTCGAGCAGCCGCTCGACGTGCGCGCGCTGAAGCTGAATCCGGAAAACTGGTCGACGGACGACTGGCATATCGTCGCGAAGGTGGACGACGCAGCGAAGGCGGCGCAGGAGTGCCTGGAGCGTTTCCGGTTCAATGACTACGCCCATGTGCTCTATGAGTTCTTGTGGCACGAGTTTTGCGACTGGTACGTGGAGTACGCCAAGGAGGTGCTCTACGGGAAGGACGAGGCGCGCCGCCGCGAGGTGCTGGCGATCATGCACCACGTGTTTGATCGCGCGCTGCGGCTGTTGCATCCGCTGATGCCGTTCCTGACCGAGGAGTTGTGGCACGGCATGGGCTACGGCCTTGAGGGCGAGACCATCATGACCGCGCCGTGGCCGACGGCTGAAAACACAACGCTCCGGGGCCTGGCGCAGCCTTACGTTGAGTATGTGGATTTGAAGCACGACCTGATCCGCAAGGCGCGGCAACTGCGCGCGGATTACGAGGTGCCGCCGGGCGACAAGGTGGATTTCGTGATCAAGCCGGTGAACGCGGAGGCGGCGGCCCAGTTGCGGGCCGACGTGAACGCGATCAGCCTCCTGGTGAAGGCGGGCACGCTGGCGGTGGACCCCGCCTTCGAACCGTCGAAGGCAATGCCCAGCGCGTTGAATGCCCTGGGCTCGGTGTACCTGTCGCTCGGCGCCGTGGATGTGGAGGCGGAGCGCGCGAAGCTCGCGGCTCAGTTGGAGTCGGTGACGCAGGAGCTGGATCGCATCGACGCGCGCTTGAACAACGCGGGATTCGTCCAGAAGGCGAAGCTGGAGGTTGTGAACCAGGCGCGCGCGCGGCGGGACGAACTGCTTGGCAAACGCGAAAAGTTGACGGCGATGTTGTCGGGTCTGGGCTGAAGCGCGCGGCTACAGGGCCTGTAGCCGCGACCGCTGGCCGCGGAACCGTATGAGAGAACATGTATGAACGAACCATTTGGAACCATCCTGGCCGGCGACCCCGGCGTATTGCAGCGTTCATGGGAGCGGATGCAGGCGCAGGCGGTGGACTGGGATCTTTCCGGCACGGAGGCGGCCGCTCCGCACGCGCGGCAGCGCACGATCGCCCGTCCGGTTTCTGTTTCGGGGCCCGGCACGTTCCTCGGCAAGGCGACCAGCACGCTTTCGCTGGAGCCGACGGATTTGGAAGGCTGGTGGTTTGAGCGGACTGATCTGCACGATTGCCTGCCGGTGCGGGTCTCGATCCGCAACGTGTGGACGACGGGCGAGATCGTCAGCAACATCGTGCTGCGCAGCGGGCCGCCGCAGAATTACGTCCGCATGGTGGAGCACATCATTGCGCTGAAGGTGGGCACGCGGATTGACAACCTGCTGATCCGCTGCACTTCCGGCGACCCGCCGCTCTTCAAGCGCGGCAGCCTCGACCTGGTTGAAGCGATGGAGTCCGCCGGAGAAGTGGAGACAGACCGGCCGGTGCAGTATTGGACGGTGAAGGAACGCGCGACGGTGGGGCTGCCGAATGGAAGTTTCCTCGTGTTCGAGCCGGACGATGGCGCGCGGCGCCTGCTGGTGGATTGTGCGATCAATTTCCCGTCCGCCATTGGAACGCAGCGCATCAAGTTCCCGCTGAACTATGAGCATTTCCGGCGCGGCGCCGAGGCGCGGACCAACGCGCCTCACTCGCGGATGCTCTGGGCCAAAACGATCGGCCAGGTGTTCGCCGACGTTCGGAATTTGGGCTACAACAAGGAAAATGTCCTCGTCCACGGTCGGACGCGTTACATCAACGAGCCACGCCTGCTGCACGAGGGCAAATCGCTGGAAGCCGTCTGGCACCGCGCCGTGCTCGACCTCTTCGCCGCCGTCGCGCTGCTGGAGGAGGGCCGCTTCGTGGGTCGCATCACCTCCTATTGCGCCGGCCATTTCCTCGACTGCTACGCCATGCGTCTGCTTTACAAAAAGGCGCTGTTGAAACCGCTGGCGGCTTGAAGGCGTTACGCGTTATTCTCCGGCCATGCCGGTTCACAATGCTGATATCGCCGCCGCGTTCGAGGAGATCGCGGACCTGCTGGAAATCAAGGGCGACAACCCGTTCCGTGTGCGCGCCTATCGCAACGCGTCGCGCACGCTCGGCGAGTTGGGCGATGAACTTCGGGACCGGGTGGAGCGCGGGGACGACCTGACGCAAATCCCGGGCATCGGCAAGGACCTCGCGCAAAAAATCGGCCAGATGGTCATTACGGGACGGATCGCGCAATTGGAAGAGCTGCGCGCCGAGATGCCGCCGGGGTTGCTCGACATGTTGCGGTTGCCGGGGCTGGGCCCGAAGCGGGTGAAAATCCTGCACCACGATTTGAAGATCAAGGACCTCGCCCAACTGGCCGCCGCCGCGCGCGAGGGAAAAATCCGCGAGATCAAGGGATTCGGCGAAAAGATCGAAGCCGGCATCCTGAAGGGCATCGAAACCCGCCAGACCGAGGGCAAGCGCTTTCGCCGCGCTTCGATTGCGACCTACGCCGAGTCCCTGCTGAAGCACCTGCGCGCCGTTCCCGGTGTCAAGCAGATCGAGCTGGCGGGCAGCTACCGGCGCGCGCGCGAAACGATCGGCGACCTCGACATCTTGGTTGAGGCGGCGGATTCCGCCGCGGTGATGCGGGCGTTCGTCACCTATGATGAAGTCCAGCAGGTCCTCGCGAATGGCGAGACGAAATCGAGCGTGCTGTTGCGATCCGGCCTGCAGGTCGATCTGCGGGTGGTGCCCGCCGAGAGTTTTGGCGCGGCGCTGCAATACTTCACGGGAAGCAAGGAGCACAACATCGTCGTCCGAAAGATCGCGCAAGCAAAGGGCCTCAAGGTCAACGAATACGGCGTGATGCGCGGCGAAGAGCAGGTGGCGGGTCGGACGGAGAAGGACGTATATGCCGCGCTGGGCCTGGCCGTGCCGCCGCCGGAGCTGCGTGAAAACCGCGGCGAGGTGGAGCGTGCGGCTGAAGGTGCGCTGCCCCGTCTCATCGTGGCGGACGACATCCGGGGCGACCTGCACAACCACTCGACCTGGTCCGACGGCGCGAACACCATCGCGGAGATGGCGGAGGCCGCGCAGGCGCGGGGCTATGAATATTTAGCGATGTGCGACCACTCGAAGCGGCTGACGGTCGCGAACGGGCTGGATGAGAAGCGGCTGGCGAAGCAGATCAATGAAATCGACAAACTCAACGAGGGGTTCAAGGATTTCCGCCTGCTCAAGGGCATCGAGTGCGACATCCTGGAGGACGGTTCGCTCGATCTGGACGACGCGATTCTCGCGGAACTCGACCTCGTGGTGGTGTCGGTCCACAGCAAGTTCAACCTGTCGCGCGAGCAGCAGACCGCACGCGTGCTGAAGGCGCTGGACCACCGCTACGCCACGATCCTCGCGCATCCCACGGGGCGGTTGATCCTGGAGCGGGAACCGTACGAAATCGACATCCCGCGCGTGATCGCGCACGCGAAGCAGCGCGGCTGCTTCCTGGAGCTGAACGCCAACCCGATGCGACTCGATTTGAACGATGTGTATTGCCAGATGGCGAAAGAGGCCGGCGTGCTGATCGCGATCAACGTCGACGGCCACCAGGTCGCGGACCTCGCGAACACGACCTTCGGAATCGGCCAGGCACGTCGCGGCTGGCTGGAGAAGGCCGACGTGCTGAACACAAAACCCCTTGCCCAGGTGCTGAAGCTGGTCGGGGCGCTGCGCGCGTAGGAGTAAATGTATGTTGCAGGCGGTTGTTTTTGATTTCGATGGCGTGATTGTGGACACGGAGCACCTGCACTATGAGGCGCTGAATCGCATCCTGGAGCCGATGGGGCTTGGGTTTTCCTGGGAGGTCTATGTCCGCGACCTGATCGGATTCGACGATCGAGGCGCCTTCAAGGCGATGTTGCAGAAATCGCGACAGCCGTTTAATGATGTTGAAATCCAACGTTTGGTGGAGCGGAAGGCGGCCACCTTCCTCCACATGGTGAGTTGCGAGCCGCCCGATCCCTTTCCCGGGTCCGTCGAATTGATCCGCCACCTGGCGGGCCGCATTCCGCTGGGACTTTGCAGCGGGGCGCTTCGTTCCGATATCGAACCGATCTTCAAGGCGCTAGATCTTCAGGAGGCGTTCGATGTAATGGTGACCGCGGATGACGTTCGGTTCTCCAAGCCGGATCCGGCCTGCTATCGCCTGGCCGTGCGGCGGCTTGCGGAGAAGCACACGCTCGCGCTGGAGGCCACGCGGTGCCTCGCCATTGAGGATACGCCCGCGGGGATCACGGCTGCGAAGGGCGCCCGTCTCAAGGTCCTTGGCCTCACCAATAGCTATGACGGTGAGTACTTGAAGAACGCCGATGCAATTCGCGATTCGCTGGAAGGCCTGACGCTTGAGGATTTGCGTGCGATGATGGAAAGCGTGTAGCCTTCCCTCATGCCTCATGTCGTCACAGAGCCCTGTCTTGGCTGCAAGAACACGGTGTGCGTCACCGTGTGCCCGGTGAATTGTTTTCACGAGGCGGACCGCATGCTCGTGATTGATCCGGTGGAGTGCATCGACTGTGGCGCATGCGTGCCGGAATGCCCCACGAAGGCGATCTTCCCCGCGGGCCGCGTGCCGGCGAAGTGGAAGTCATACATCAAGCTCAACGCCGAACAGGCAAAGGTGTTGCCGCTGATCACGCAGCAAAAAACGCGGCTTTCTTAGGTTCAGAAGCTGACGTTAAATCCGCCCATCAGCTCAAGGCGGTCGTAGGTGTCGAGGTCGTTGTATTGTACCTTCAGGTAGGGAATCATCCGCTTGTACACCTCCCACTCGACATGCAGCTGGAGGGCCCAGGCGAAGTGTCCGCCTGAACGTTCGTCTTCGCCATAGCCGGCCTGCACATTCCCGTGGTAATTGAACCGGTCGAAGACTCCGCGCGTCGTGGCGTACATCTGGTACAAGGTGAGGTGCTCGGGCGCGTAGTAGGCGGGAGGATCGCGGTCGCTGTCCGCGACGCGCACATACGGCCCCACGCCGACATACGGCCAGTCCAGGATGCGCCAGAGGACCCGGCCATCCACGTCCCAGGTGCGATTCCGGTCGTCGCGATCCACCCACGCGCCGCTCCAGACCACATCCATCTGCTGCTCCAGACGTGTTTCGCCCTGCACCCCGTAGATCCATTGCGCGGTTTCGTCGCGGATGGCTTCGAGTGTTTCGATTTCCTTCCGGACGGCCGCAAGGTGCAGCTTGGTGCTCAATGGCGGCAGCGGGAGGCGCGCCCGCAAACTTCCACCGAGCAATGCGTCCAGCTCCGAGTTGTCAAATTCCATGTGCCACAGGCTGGCGCTGTAGGCCATCTGTGAACGCGGTTCCCATTTGGCCTGGAGTCCGTAGCGAAGGGCCTCCTCCCGACCCCATCCATCGCGCTCCCAGGTCCATTGCTCGACATGCGCTTCGGCTTGGACGGTTCGCGCGAGTGGCCATCCATAACGAACGCCATGCCGGCGATCCTGGCGGTCTTCGCTGTCTTCGGCGTGGGAGGTGTAGGGCGTGAGCGGCAGCGTGCCCTCGTTGGCGTACAAATCGGCCGTCGCATTGTCATCACTCTCAGAAAAACTGAGCCGGTGCAGTGTTTTCCCCATCTGCTGGCGAAGCAGGCGGTGCGGGTTCTGGTTGCGCAGATGCGAGGCGAGCGTGTCGGCATCCCAATGGGCGGGCACGAATTTCACGGGCATGCGGTGCGGATCGGCGCCCGGCGTGAGGAATCCAGTTTCGTCCCCGCCCCAGGCGTGGTCGAAGTGGCGCGCGGTTTCCGCGCGCAGGAGTTCGAGCGTGGCGGGGTCGGTGTCCAGTGAGAGGTGGCCATAATCGCCACGCGGGAATATGAGTGTGCGCGGGGCAGGCAGTGGGGCGGCCATGTCCGTGAGCATGTCCTGGATCCGCGCCCGGAACTCCGTGTCCGTTTCGCGCCCGCTGGCGGTGAGGCTGCGCGAGGTGATCGGATTGCCGAACGTGCGGGGTCGCGCAACGGCCACGCGCTGCAGGTCGGGCGGGCCGCTGGATGCGATGAACCAGCGGCCGCTGGATTTCATATCCCGCAGTTCCTCCGGCGACGGGAGACCCGGGGCCTCCCACTCCGCGGCGGTGGTGGGTCCCGCATAGATCGCGCGGGCGTCGAGTTCCTTCAAGACCGCATCAAGGCGCCGCACCGCTTCCCGGTCGGCCTCAACGATCCAGACGAGCACGGACGGCGCCGGGGGGGATGCGTTGGCGTCGAGTTGCTCCGGTGTGACGAACTGATAGCCCTCCCGATGGAGGCGTTTCAGGTGTTCGATGACCTGGCTGGCCCGATTCCGTCCCGGGTATTCATGCGGCGTGACATCGCGATAGGCGAGGGCCACGACAACCGATGTGGCCGTCAGTGCTAGTGGGTTACGAAGCAGGGCGTGCGCCTTGTGGAGTTGCTGATCTTCCGCCAGCGCCTCGGCGAGCCGCCGTTGCGCGTCCATGTCCCACGGACGCTGGCGCGCGATCGTTTCCGCGTGTGCGACCGCTTCCGGGGTGTCGCGACGGAGGAGGGCCACGTCGCGCAACCCGGTGAGGGCGGGCAGGAACGCGGCATTCCGGTTCGTGAGCGACGAGAGGAACGCAGTCGCTTCGTCGTATCGTTTTGCGTTCACCAACGCGCGGCCCGCAATTCGCGAGAGCCCGGGATGGCCGGGATCGTCCATCAGATAGTGCGATGCCGCCTCGTAGGCAACGGGGTCCTCGCCG
Organism: uncultured Verrucomicrobiota bacterium; assembly: GCA_937996795.1. Taxonomy (GTDB): domain Bacteria; phylum Verrucomicrobiota; class Kiritimatiellia; order CAIVKH01; family CAIVKH01; genus JAMLJG01. The sequence goes on from CALKUH010000068.1 coordinate 39,317, forward strand.
GCGGTTTCCGCGGCTTCCGCCCGCAGACGCAGGAGGGTGGGACTGTATTCCAGATCAAGCCCGCCGGCGGTCGTTGCCAGGGCGACCCATGGCATTCCGAGCGCACATTCGATTTCGGCCTTCAGTTCGAAGGCGCGAACGTCCTGTGCTTGTCGCGTCACGACATGCAGCAGGGCCAGCGCTTCCTGTGCGCGACCCAGCTGGTACAATGCGCGCGCCCGCTCAATGGTGTAGTACGGGCTGTCCGGATAGGTTTGGGCGAGGGCCGTCCAGAAGTGAAGCGACTCCTCGTGCTCCGCGATGGAGGACCACATTTCGGCGAGCGGCGCCTGCATGGCGCGGTCACCCCGCTCCAGGCGCTGGACGAACCATGTGATCTGCTCGCGTGCCGCCTTCAGCCGGCCCAGCGAAATCAAGGTTTTGAACAACTCGAAACGCACGTCCGGTTGCTCCTCCTGTTGCGCCAGGCTCCGGTTGTAGAGTAGGGCCGCGTGGGCGAGCTGTCCGTTGTAGCGTGCGAGCCGGCCCTGCACGCCGGTTTTTACCGCGGGATCGGTGGCGCGCTTTTCGATATCCTTCAAGAGGGCCACGGCGGCGGATTGCCGGCGCAAGGCCTCCGCCACATCCGCCGCCCGGAGATAGCTCATCCGGTTCGGGTCGCGCTCGAGGACACGGCGGTAGAGGCGGAGCGCGTGGGCGTAATCGCGGTCGGCGCGCCGGTCGTCCGCCGCGCGTTCCAGACGCTCGGTGACGTCACGCGTGAGGGCGACGGGTGTGTCGCGCAGCGATCGCAGCGCGTCCTCATCCTCCGTATCCTGGCAAAGCAGGATGGTCTCGCGGGCCATGTCGAGCTCTTCGGGGGAAGCATTCGTCTCCGTTGCGAACGCAAGCAACAACTCCGCGGTGTCCGCGCACTGGCCCAGCAGCGCCCGCGTGTGGGCGAGCAAAAGCCCGCTGCGCGCCGGGTGCGGAGCGACCTTCCACGCGAGATTCAGGACATGCTCCGCCGGGCGATAACGATGGGAACGGAACAGTGCGTCGCCCAGCGCCGGATAGGTCAGCGGATCTGTCCAGCGTGCCAGCAGGTCGATCCCGCGCTCGATCTGGCCGCTGTCCACCAACGCCGCGTAGAGCTGGCCGGCAACGGCGTCCCGGTTGGGAACGTTCAACTGGATCGCGCGTTCCAGCCGTTCGATGGCGCCCGCGCGGTCACCCCGGGCCCAGAGGGCCCATCCGAGGTCGCGGAGGGCGCCGGGATGGTCCGGGGACAATTCCAGCATGCGCTCCAGCATGGGCATCGCATCCCGGGTGGGAACGGTTGTGGCCCATCCCGCGTAGGCATCGAGCAGCATGCGTTTGAGCTCAGGGTCGTCCGCCTGTTCCCGGACGAGCGGTTCCAGGCGTTCGACCGCGTTGCTGTAGCGGGCCATGTGTTGTTCCGCCATGGCGTGGCCCAGCGCGGCCGTTCGTTCGCCGCCGGGTGTGCGGCGGACCAGTTGTTCGAATCCACGCGCGCCTGCATTCGTCGAAATCAGATAGACCGCCAGCCGGAGCGCTTGCGCCCGCGCATGGTCGGGTTGCCGGGTGAGCAGGTCATCCGCGGCCGCGCCCGCCTCTTCGAGACGCCCCTGTTCCATCTGCGTGGTTGAGATCCAGATGAGCCACATCGCCGCTTGTGGATTCAGGCGCACGCCGCGCTCCCACGTGCGGATTGCGTCCGCGGGCCTGTTTGCGCGCCGGAAGGCCCAGCCGAGATCGCGCAGGGCTGGAATCCAGTCGGGCTGGAATTGCAGCGCGCGCTGGAACGCCTCGCATGCCTTCTCCGCTTCGCTTGCGTCCAGCGCGAAGCGTCCGATCCGATGCCAGGCCACGGCGGGCAACAGGCGCGGGGTGGCGGGGGTCGGCTGTAGATCCCTGAGTTCATTAAGCGCCGCCTCCTGCCGGCCGTCGAGCAACTGGAGCAGCGCGCGTCCGGCGGCGCGGCTCTCCGGTTCCGGTGCGGCGCGTGCCCACCGCGAGGCCAACACGAGGGCGTTGGTGTGATCGCCCGAGTCGAGGAGGCCGAGAAGCGTGCGTCCAATGAGGGCTTCATCCGTCGACGCGAGCGCCTCATCGGTGCGTGCATCAAGCAGGGATGCCAGCTCTCCCAGGCGCCCGGCATCGAGCAACAGGTGAAGCCGCCAGCGGGCGATGTCCGCATCACCGGGCCGCAGGTCTTCAGCGGTTTGAAACGCGCGCGCCGCCGCTTCGGGCTCGTTCGCGAGCATGTGTACGCGCCCCAGTTGTTTCCATGCGTCGCCATAGGCCGGGTCGAGTTCGACGGCCTGTTCGGCCAGCAGGCGCGCGCCGGCCATGTTGGTGCGGCCCACTTCCACGCGCGATTGGTGCAGCAGGCCCACCGCCGAGATCGCGGGTTCGGCGCGTGTCGCGGGCAGGCCGCCCCATCCGAACGCCGCGGCAAGCAGCAGGCGGTGGAGGGGGCGGATGAGGTTTTTTCGCGGCATGGGGATGGGTCAGTGGGTGATGGCTTTTCGCAGTCCACGCACGGCTGGGATGGCTTCCGGATCGCGCCAGCAGATGCGCGAAGCCGGCATCTCGCGCGCCAGTTCCAGCAGGACATCGCGCGCCTCGGCGGGCTCGCCATCCAGCCAGATCCAATCGCCATCGCGACCGAGGCGTCCGGACCGCGCCAGTTCGCGCGCCTGCGCGGGCGTCGCGCGGTGCAGGATGCCATAGCCCCGCGCGCGAAGCGTTTCGGCGTATCCGCGGTCAGGCCGGGACAGCGCGATGCGTGTTATGAGGGAGCGCGTTACATCGATGGAGAGGGCGTCGGCCAGCGCATCCACAACCTGTTGGTGATCGGGCGGCGCCTCGCCGAGTTCCAGTTGCGGCATCACCTGGATGCCCGCGGAAGCTGCGGCCAGCAATTCGCGGCGCATCTCCTCCGTGAGGGCGGGGGCATTCGACGCTGTGAACCAGCGCGGCATCCACACGGCCAGTGAAGCCCGCTCGGATTCGGGCAGGGCGCGATAGGAAGGCGCATCCGCGAGGATGCCTGCGGCGGGTCGAGCGGAAAAGGCGGCAAGCTGCGCGGGTCCCTCCAGCGCCTCCACGCCGATTCGCCCGCGCGTGGTCATCCGGGTCAGCGGCAGGGCGACAGCCTCCGCGTCATGCGGGGTGAGAACCCAGAGGCGGTTGCCGCGCAGACGGATCCGCACGTCGTGCGTGGTGGACGGCGGTTCGGCGGCGGGCAGGAGGGCGAGGGTCTGCAAGTGGGCGCCGAGCCGTTCCTGCACACGGATGTGCGCATCGCTCCAAACGATCCGGACATAGCGGGTTGGTCCCGCGTACCGGAGATAGAGGGCGGCCGTTCCCTGGGGCGCTCGTTCGATGCGGGCGTCGAGATCAAGGTCCGACCAGTCGGCGCTGCCCCGCAACCAGGCGAGGCCGCCGGCGGGCACCGACAGGCGCCCGGCGCGCACATCCGCCCCGTCGGTCAGCGACCACGCTTCAGGGCCGCCCACGCCTTGCACCGGCTCGTGGCGCGGCTCTGCTTTCGCGAGTTCATCGAGGAGCCGGCGCGCGTCCCAGTGCCCGCTGACGCGCAGCCGCGTCAATTGGAGCGGGTCGCTGTCCGGCCCGTTGTAGGCCTCGTCCGCGCGGGTGAACGCGATGCGATGATGCGCGCCGACGGCCTGTTGCAGGATGGCCGCCGCCTCGGGTGCGGCGTCAGCCGAGGATCCGGCATCGGCGAAGGGGAAGAGATAGGCGGCAATCGGACGTTTGCCCGCTTGCGCGAGTACGCCCGCCGCTTTCGCGAAGTCGTTTTCCACGCGGTCCCGGTAGGCTTCGAGCGACTCCACGGCGCCGTTGACCCATTGGCGCTTCGTGAGGAATCGTCCCGAGTCATCGGGTCCGACGGGGATCGGCAGCGCCGCGGCGTGTCCCATGCTGGCCAGCGACCAATGCGCATCGCGCGCGATTTTTTTCAGATCGCCCCTGCGCAGGTAGAAACTGCCCCAGCGTCGGGTGAATTGCGTGGGCACGCACATCGTGGCCACAAGCCCCGACGTGCGGAGGAGCGGTGTTGCAAACAAATAGCTGTCCTTTCGTCCGCCTTCAAACAACAGCAGCACCGCTTTTTGAGGGAGCGGGCCGATCCCCTGCAGGAAGGCCTCGGCGTCCTCCGGCGTGATCGCGCGGTAGCCCGCATCGCGCAGCGCCTGGAGATGCGAGGCGAGTTGCGCCGGCGTCACATGGTCGCCGCCACCCCGGCGCGTGACGCCGGCGTACGAGATCGCATGGAACCCGTTCCACGAGGCCCAGGCGTCCGGCGCATAATCCGGGGGCGGGATCGGACGCGTCCAGCGATGCGCCGCGAACAGCGCCAGCGCGATGACGACCGCCCATTGGAACAGCGTGAAGAACTTTTTCATCGCGGGCAGTTCCTCGTGCCCCACCGGCCGTGCGCGAAGGTCAGCATCGCCCACGGCAGTTGCCAGACCAGCACGAACATGTAGAAGAAGCAGAATGGAATGCCGTAGAACCAGAGGCGCGATCGCCGCGCGAACAGATAGACGGAACTCATCAGGCAGCTCATCAACAGGATGCCGAGCATATACATAAGCGGGGTGCCGCGCTCATAGAGGGGCACATAGACCAGCGCGCGGAAGACCACGAAGGGACCGGCGATGGGCAGCAGCACGCCGAGGTAGAACGAGAGCGAGGCGAGCGGCGGCCACTTCCACATGAAGGCGCAGGCGCGGAGGCTTTCGCGGAACCACGAGCGCTTCCAACGGATTTGCTGGAGCAGGAAGTCCCTGTAGGTCTCGGGCACGATGGTGGTGCAGCGAGCCCGCGCGTCGTAGATGACGCGAAAGCCGCGCTTCAGGACGAAATTCGTCAGCGAGCGGTCGTCGCCAAAGGTCGCCGGCAGGCCCATCCATGTCTGGTTAAGCCAGGGCTCCACCACGGACATGAAAATGTCCCGGCGATACGCCGCGAAGGGGCCGGAGAGGCAGGTGACGGCGTCGAAGACGCTTTCCGCCGCCTTCATCACGCGGAAGCTGATGTAGTAGCGGACCGCCTGCATCTTGGTCAGCGTATTGGTCCACGCGTTCTCCACGTCGCACTGGCCCGTGACCGCGCCGACCTTGGGATCGACAAAGCCATCGACCACGCGGCGGATGGCGTCGGGCTGGAAGAAACTGTCCGAATCGGAGAGGACGAGAATTTCGCCCGTCGCGAGTTGTGCGCCGGCGGCGAGGGCGCCCCGCTTGCCCATGGATCGCTCGAGGTTGACGAGGACCAGTTCCGGGTAGCGCTGCTGCACCCGCTGCATGGTGCGGAACGTGTCGTCGCGGCTGCCGTCGTTGACCGCGATGACCTGCAATTTTTCGCGCGGGTAGTCCACCTCCAGCGCCTGGACGAGCGTGCGTTCGATATAATGCTCTTCGTTGAAGACCGGGAAAATAATCGACACGGGGGGCGGCTCCCCGCGGCGGGGCGCGGGCGGCCGGTAGAAGGCCGCGAACAGGAAACGGCTGATGAGGTAGCTGCCGACCGCGAGGCTGTAGAGAAAAACCGGGACGTCGAACCAGAAGTGGTACACGTTCTCGAGCTTGATCAGCAGGATCAGGATCATCGTGACCAGGAGTCCCAGCGTGGCCACCCAGCGCAGGTACTGCCAGGTTGTGCGGGCGAGTCGCATGCTGATGGGATTCTGGAATTGGACGCCCAGCAGCCTGTTTTTCTCGTCCCTCCGCCGCACTTCGCCGTCGAACGTGTAGGCGCCGTGCGAATACTCCTCGGGCATGACGCCTTCCGGCACGGAGAAATTGACGCGGATGCGCGTTTCCGTGGGCGGGACGTCGATGTTCTCCAGCAGCAGCCCGCCATCCGACACGTCGCGCGCGATGGCGTTGTAGACGCGCGCGTTGTCGCCTTCGCCGACATGAATTTTGACGGGGAAGTTGCTGACAAACCGGGGCGTTTGCCGGCGGTCCGAGGCGTTTGGTCGGGCGCGGGCGCGCAGGCGGCGATCCATCTTGGGCAGCGGATAACTCTGGCGCTGGCGCTCGGGATTCATGCCGTGGTTACGAAGGGCTGCGCGCCAGGGGCGGCGCCGGGGCTTCCATCCGGATGGTGCCCCATTTGCCGGTGGTTTCGATCGCGAGCAGGTTGTTCTTGAAGACTTCCACGATGGCCGGATCGAATTGCGTGCCGGAGTGCCGCTCTATCTCCCGCAGCGCCTCCTCGCGCGACATGGCGCGGCGGTAAATGCGGTCCGAGCGCATCGCGTCGTAGGCGTCGATGACGGCGAAGATGCGGGCGCCGAGGCAGATTTCAGCGCCTTTCAGGCGGCGCGGATAACCCGCGCCATCGAAGCGCTCGTGGTGGGAACGCACAATCTCCGCCACGCGTTCCATGTGCGGGCTGCGGCTCAACAGGCGGTACCCGACCTCCGGGTGCTTCTTCATTTCCTCGCGCTCGTCGTCGGTGAGCGCGCCCGGCTTCAGCAGGATGCTGTCGGGAATGCACATCTTGCCGATGTCATGGAGCAGGGCGCCGCGCGCGATGTCGTCGATTTCATTCACCGAGAGGCCCATTTCGCGCGCCATGATGACCGACAGGTCGCGCACGCGCGTGCTGTGGTGCGCGGTGCTGCGCTCGCGGGCGTCGAGCAGGGCGGCCATCGCCTCGAGGGTGAAGTCGTAGGACGCCTTGATCTGGTTGAGCGCCTCCCGCAACGCCGCGCTTTTTTCGCGCACCATTTCCTCGAGATGGTTCTGGTAGCGGATGTTTTCGCGCTTCAGGCGGCGGTACTCCAGCGCACGGTCGACGATGGCCATGAGCGCGTCCGGCATCACGGGCTTCTCGATAAAGTCATAGGCGCCGCGGCGCAGGCTCAGCACCGCGTTGTCCAGGGTGGCATGGCCGGTGATGACGATCTTGATCATGCCTTCGTCGATCGAACGCAGCTCGTCGAGCAGGTCCAGCCCGCTCTTTTCCGGCAGGTTCAGATCCGTGAGCACGACATCGAAATGGCCCGGCTTCTCCTGAATCGCCGCGACGGCGGCCGCCGCGGTGGTTTCGACCTGGACTTCGTAGGCGTGTTTTTTCAGGACGCGTGTGAGCAGCGAGCCGATCATGGGTTCGTCGTCCACGACGAGGACGCGTCCGCGCATGCGCGCGGGGTCGGCCAGCGGGGGGGCTGCGGCGAGCGGCAGCCCGGTGTCCGCGGGCGCCACGGCCTGGAAGACGCACACCCGGTCGCGCCCCTGTTTCTTGGCCATGTAGAGCGCCTGATCGGCCTGCGCGAGCAGCGTTTCGCTCCCGAGATCCGGCGGCGCGTTGAGGCTGCTGGACACGCCGATGGAGGTGGTCAGTTTGAGAGCGAGCCCCTGTTCGACGCAGAATACGTGCTGGCGCATCGCGTGCAGCAGGCGCTCGCCGAAGGCGATGCAATCCGCGGTGCCCGCCTGGGCCAGCACAACGACCATTTCGTCGCCGCCATAGCGTCCCGTGATGTCGGATTCGCGGGCCACCTGCTGCACCAGTTTGGCGAATTCGCGCAGGATCTGGTCGCCCACGATGTGGCCGTGGGTGTCGTTCACGGATTTGAACTGGTCCACGTCGAGCACCGCGATGCCGACCGGCCAGTTGTAGCGCCGGCTCATCAGCCAGGTGCGCTGGTACTCCTCCTCAAGGCCGCGCCGGTTGTAGAGGCCGGTCAGCGTGTCGCGCACCGACAGTTCGCGCATCCGCGCGAGCGCCATAAGGACGGTGGAGAGCTGGTTGGCGGCGTGGTAGAGGAAGGAGGCGTCGCGCGACGAATAGGCGTCATCCGAAATCGCGGCCAGGGTGAGCATGCCGCGCACCTCGCCGCGGCTGATGATCGGCACGCTGAAGCTGCTGCCCACCTGCTGCGGTCCCGCGGGGTCGAGGTTCGTCGGGTCGAAGATCACCCGCAGGCCCGCGCGCGGCGGCGGACGTCCGCTCAACGCCTCATACCGGCGCATCATTTCGCTTTCCGCGTCGCGCAGGAATTCGTGCGCCACTGGCGTGAGCGCGTGCAGGTGCAGCACCGGCTCCTCGCCCTCCAGGTTGAGGATGCCGGCGGCGGCGCAGGGGAGCAGGTTGCCCAGTCCCGTGCTCAACGTGCGCAGGGCCTGGTCGAGGTTCTCCGCGGACAGGGCGGATTCGCTGAAGCTGCGCAGCAGGGTGAGCTGGGCCTGGATGCGGTCGAGGCTGTGGCTGGCCGACATCTCGACCAGTTCCTTTTTCTCCACCGCCTCTTCGAGGATGTTGCGGAGCAGCTCCTGCGCGTTCATCGGCTTGGTCAGGATGCGCGTGACCCCGTAGCGGCGGGCATGCGCGACGGAGTCCGCGTCGGCATGCCCGGTCAGCACCACAATGCCCAGCCAGGGCCAGACGCTGCGGGCCTGTTCGAGGAAGGAGGACCCGCCCATGTCGCGCATGCGCAGATCGACCACGACCACGTCGAAGTCCTTCTGGAGCAGGATGCGCAGGCCTTCGCGCCCGTCATCCGCCGTTTCCACGATGCAGCCGTAGCGGGAAAGCAGGGTTTGCAGCAGGTGCCGGATCGGTTCCTCGTCGTCGAGGACCAGCACCCGCACGTTCTTCAGATTTCGATGGATGGGACTGTCCACGTTGGCCGCGTTAGGCGTCATTCCGGTGCACGAGGTTGAACTCGCTCTACCGTATGCGCAGCGGGCTTCCGGTGCAATCCTGCGTATGCGCCGGCCGCTTCCGGGGCGGACGGCCCGGCCTCGCGTGGGGCTTGGAAAATTTGCGCGGGGTTGCTACAGTCTGCCGCATTTAAGGGGGGGGAGACCGCGTATGACCGCCTTGGGCATCAAGCCTGTCCGACAGTGCGCCGGATGTGCGCTGAATCTGGTGTCGACCTGCGCCATTTTCCACCATCCGTCGCTGAAGTGGAAGGACCACCGCTGCGAAGGCTATAACAACCCCATGTACATCGCCCACTACGAGCGCACGCTGAAGCCCAAGGGCGCGCCCCCCGCGGTCGCCGCGTCGCGCCCCGCCGCCTCCCGAAAAGCGCCCAGGCGAACGCCCGCCAAATCGCGGCCCCGACGCGCGGGCGCGAAGGCGGCGAAAAAATCAAGCGCCAGACGCGCGGCGCGGCGCTAAATCGCCTCCGCGATGACGAACACGCCTGATGCATGCCATGCCTCGAATCGGTTCCCTTCCCATCGGCGACACGCCGCTGGTGGTCGGTGTCGCCAGCCAGGCGGATACGCTGATGCGCCTTTCGGGCGCCCGCCCCCCGCTGTGTGATGTCCTGGAGATCCGGGCCGACCTGATCGGAGAGGCGGCGGATGCCTGGATTCGCGAAGAGGGTGGCGCCGTTCGCGCGCGCATTCCGATCCTGCTCACCCTGCGCGCCGCGAGCGAAGGCGGGCAGTGGACGGGCACGCCGGAGGCGCGGGTCGCGCGCTGTGCCGCGCTGCTCCCGTTCGTCGACGCGGTCGATGTGGAATTGCGGGCGCCGGAGGCGGAATCGCTCGTGCGCGCCGCGCACGCGGCGGGCCGATGCGCGCTGGCCTCGTTCCATGATTTTGCGTCCACACCGGATGCCGCCGCACTCGCCGATTTGCTCGCGCAAGGCGCGGCGACCGGGGCGGATATCGTAAAATTCGCAACGTGGACCCGCGCGGATGAAGACATCGGACGACTGGAAGCGCTGCTGCGCATCGAGCATCGCCCGCCGCTCTCGCTGCTGGGCATGGGTCCCATGGGCGCGGCCTCCCGCGTGCGCCTCGCGATGGCCGGTTCCTGCCTGACCTATGGATTCCTGGACGCGGTCAGCGCGCCGGGCCAGCTTTCCAGCGGGGAACTGGTCGAGCGGCTCGAACAGCACCTCCCGGCTTATCGCGCCGCGCGCCAGACGCGCGGCTAAGCCTCATCAGGCGTTGCCGCCGCGCAGTACGCGCCGGCCTTCGATCTTTAACCGTCCCGCCGCGAGCAGGCGCAGCGCCTCCGGATAGGCGATATGTTCCTGGACCTGGATGCGCGCGTGCAGTGATTCCGGCGTGTCGCCGTCCAGCACGGGCGCTGTCCGCTGCAGGATGATCGGACCGGTGTCCATGCCCTGGTCCACAAAGTGCACCGTGCAGCCGGTCACGCGCGCGCCATACTGAAGCGCCTGTTCCCACGCGCGCAGGCCGGGAAAGGCCGGGAGCAGCGACGGATGGATGTTGATGACACGCTGCGGCCAAGCCTGCAGCAGGCCGGGTTTCACCATGCGCATGAAGCCGGCCAGCGCGACCGCATCCGCCCCGTGTTCGCGGAGCAGGCGGATGGCGCGTTGCTCCGCGTCGCCATCGAGTTTCGTTTTGTACGGCGCGCAATCGATGGGGTGGGCGGGGATGCCCGCCTTTCGGGCGCGCTCCAGGATGTACGCATCCGCCACATCTGATAGCACGCAGACCACCTGGACCGGCAGCGCCTGTCCCGCGATGGCGTCGAGGATCGACTGCAAGTTGCTTCCGCTGCCGGAGCCGAGCACGCCCAGCTTCATAATCGTCCAGTCCGTTGGCATGAGGCAGATGATATCAGAACGAGAAGGAATGCGGGAGCAACTCGCCGAGTGTCATCGCGCGGTACGCGGCCAGCGCGCGGCGGGGCGCGACGAGGACGTGCATGTTGGGTTTGCCGAATTCCGCCAGCACCTGCCGGCAGGCGCCGCAGGGGAAGGGCATCTGTTCGCCCGAGGCGACGATGGCCACGGCTTTGAAGCGGCGGCGTCCGGTGGCGACGGCGTGGAAGATCGCATTCCGTTCGGCGCAAATCGTCAGGCCGTAGGAGGCGTTCTCCACGTTGCAGCCGGCGATGATTTCATCCGTGTCCGTCAGCAGCGCGGCGCCGACGTGGAAGTTGGAGTAGGGCGCGTGGGCGCGTTTCGAGACCTGCGCCGCGGCGCGGAGCAATTTCATCGCGAGCGCGCGCGGGAGCGCGGGGTCAGAGGCTTTCATGCGCGAGTTCCTTCCAGAAATTCAGCACCACCTGCTTCATCCGGGCCATCGCCTTGCGCGTGGCTTCCGTCACTTCCTCGTGGCTGAGCGGCGTCGCGCTGATGCCGGCGGCGCTGTTCGTGATGCACGAGAGCCCGGCGACCCGAAGGCCGGCCGCCTTGGCCAGCATCGCCTCCGGCACCGTGGACATGCCGACCGCATCCGCGCCCATCGTCCGGAAGGCGCGAATTTCCGCGGGCGATTCATAGGTCGGACCCGAATCGGCCAGATAGACGCCGCGCGGCAGTTCCTCGCCGGCGTGTCGCCCGGCCTGCGCCAACCGCTCGCGGAGCGCGCGGTCGTACACCTCGGTCTGGTCCGGAAAGCGCGGGCCCCAGAAGGGGTCATGCGGGCCGACGAGCGGATTCGCCCCGAGGAAGTTGATGTGATCCTCAATAATCATCAGTTTCCCGGTGACGAGGTCCGCACGCACGCCGCCGGCGGCATTGGTGATCATGACGGCCTTGGCGCCGAGCGACTTGAGCACAAACACCGGCAGCGCAATCGGCGTCCAGCCCACGCCTTCATAAAAATGCCGGCGCCCCTGGAAAATAAGCGTCTCCACGCCCGATGACTCGGCGCGCACGAGGCGTCCGGCATGCCCGGCCACGCCCGTTTTGCCGAGTCCGGGAATGTCCTCATACGGGATGTGGTCGATGCCCTTGAACGCCTCCACCACCTCGCTCCAGCCGGAGCCGAGGATGAGACCCATGCGCGGGCGCGCATCAGGCCAGCGCTTTTTGACGAAGGCGAGGGCGTTCTCGAGTGTGGAGCGATCCATCATGGGCGGTTTCCTTTCAGCCGTTTCCCGGGCGCGCTACCCGCTGATGCGTTCGAGGATCAGACGGGGCTCGCGCGGTTTCGATTTTGACACCTTGAACGCAGACTTCAACAACTCACGGGCCTGCGCCAGCCGCCCGCGGTCATTGGCGTGAATCACCAACAGGGGATCGCCCTTGCGAACCGGTTCCCCGATCTTGCGGATGCCGGACACGCCGACCGCGAAGTCCACGGCTTCATCCGTGCGGGTGCGTCCGGCCCCGAGGACCACGCAGGCCTTGCCGATGGACTCCGCATCTGCGAGCGCCACATGGCCGGATGAGGCCGCGTTGAAGGGCTCGATGATGGAGGCCTGCGGCAGCCGCGCGGGATCGTCGATCACGCGGACGTCGCCGCCCTGCAATTCGACCATGCGCCGGAACACGCGGAACGCCTCGCCGCTCGCGAGCGCCGCCTCCAGTTGTTTCCGCGCCTGCGCGCGCGAGCGGGCGACCTTGCCTTGCAGCATCATTTCCTCGGCAAACGCGAGGGTCAGTTCGGTGAGGTCGCGCGGGCCGCGGTTCCGCAGCGTTTCGATGGATTCGAGGACTTCAAGCGCGTTGCCCGCGGTGCGGCCCAGCGGCTGGTTCATGTCGGTGATGAGCGCGGCCATCCCCTTGTCCATCGCCTTGCCGACACGCACCATGCTCATGGCCAGCGCGCGCGCGTCCTTCTGCGTGCGCATGAACGCGCCCTTGCCGCATTTGACGTCGAGCACCAGCGCGTCGATCCCCTCCGCAAGTTTCTTGCACATGATGCTTGCGGTGATCAGCGGGATCGAGGCGACGGTGCCGGTCACGTCGCGCAGCGCGTACAGCTTCTTGTCCGCCGGCGCGAGCTGCTTCGTCTGGCCGATGATCGAGCAGCCGCACTGCTTGATGACGGAGATGAACTCCGCGTCGGACAGGTTGGTGCGATAGCCCGGGATGGATTCGAGTTTGTCGAGCGTGCCCCCGGTGATGCCGAGCCCGCGGCCGGAAATCATCGGCACGGCGAGCCCGCAGCACGCGACCAGCGGCGCGAGCACGAGCGAGACCTTGTCGCCAATGCCGCCGGTGGAGTGTTTGTCCACCTTGGGTTTCCTGATGGAGGAGGTGTCCACGAGATCGCCGGAACGCATCATGGCGTCGGTGAGCACGGCGATTTCCTTCGGGTTCATTCCGCGGAGGAAAATGGCCATCGCCATGGCCGACATCTGGTAGTCCGGCAGCTCGCCGCGGGCGTAGGCGCCGATGAACGAGCGGATCTCCTCTTCGGACAAGGCGTGGCCGTCGCGCTTCTTCTCGATGATCCATTGGGGCAGCATACAGTCCCTCACTCGTTGTGTTCGCGGCCCCGCACGGTCCGAGCCGGATCGGGCGTGGCCGTCGTGTTGATCCTACAAGAAAGCAACGCCGCGGGGCAGCGGGTCAATCCCGAAAAGCGAGGCGATCGACTGCGCGACGTCATAAAATCCATCGCGCAGGCCGAGGCTGATGCCCGGACGACCGGGCTGGCACACCAGCAGCGGCACCACTTCGCGGGTGTGGTCGCTGCCCTTGAAGGTGGGGTCGTTGCCGTGGTCGGCGGTGATGATCAGCGTGTCGCTCGTGGTGAGCGTGGGGATGAACTTCGCGAGCCATCCGTCGGTCTGCACGAGGCACTCGGCGTAGCCTTTGGGATCGCGGCGGTGCCCGTGGAGCATGTCGAAATCGATGAAGTTCGCGAAGAGCAGGCCGCGCTTCATCTCCGCCGCAAAGCGTTCGACCGTCTGCTGGGAGGCGCGGTTGTTGCCGGTGTGGTCGGACTGGGTGATGCCGCGGTGCGCGAAGATGTCCTCGATCTTTCCCACGGCATACACGGGCACGCCGGAGGATTTGAGGCGCTCGAGGATCGTCGGCTCGTCGGGCTTGAACGCGTAATCGCGCCGGTCCTCGGTCCGGTGGAAGTTTCCCGCCGTTCCTCGGAAAGGCCGTGCGATCACGCGACCCACGCGGTAGGGGTCGCACAGGCGCCGTGCGATTTCGCACGCGCGGTACAATTCGTCCAGCGGGATCACATCGATGTTGGCCGCGATCTGAAAGACCGAATCGGCGCTGGTGTAGGCGATCCATTTCCCGTCGCGCGTGGCTTCCGCGCCCAGTTCCTCGATGATGCCGGTGCCGCTGGCCGATTTATTGCCAAGGATCCGGCGTCCCGTCTCGCGCTCGAATGTTTCGACCACATCCGCGGGGAAGGATGGCGGCCCCGGCGGAAACAGATGAAACCCCGGCTGGAGCAGCAGGCCCGCGAGTTCCCAGTGGCCCGTGATCGTATCCTTGCCCTGCGAGCGCTCGCGCATCGCGCCGTAGCTCGCGAGGGGCTGGGCGACCGGGGGTACCCCGCGGATGGCGAGCGGTCGGGGCGTGAGGGCGGGGATGTTGCCGAGGCCCAGTTTCTGGAAGGTCGGAAGGTGCAGGCCGCCGACAGCCTCCGCGATGTGGGGCAGGGTGGCGGCGCCTTCGTCGCCATAGTCCGCGGCGTCCGGCGCATGGCCGATGCCGACCGAATCGAGCACGATGAGAAATACGCGCATGCCTCTCGCTCCGTCAGGATGCCCGGGACGGGCAGTGCACCTCGTCGATGATGCCGACGATGACGCTCCGCACCGGCGCGGTGGTGGAACCGACGATTTGCCGCGCCCCGGTGCCTTCGTCCAGCACGAGGACCGGGTCGCCGACGCCGGCGTCCACGGTGTCCACCGCGACGACGTAGTCGCCCGACGGCTTGCCCGCGGCGTCGGTCTTTTCCACGACCAGCATTTTCTTCGCGTCGTACCACGGGTGGTTGATCGTGGAATCAATGCTGCCGATGACGCGCCCGGTAAACATCAGGCGTTCTCCTGCAGGTTCAGCGAGTCGATGATGCCCACGATCGCGTGATCCACCGGGACGAAGGCGGGATCGAGCGTCATCGCCGCTTCACGTCCGCCCTCGTACGAGACCAGTTCGCCCGGTCCCGCCATGCGGGTGCCGTCGGCGGCGACGACCGGCTTGCCCTTGGGCTGCCCGGTTTTGTCGAGGGGCTGCACCAGCAGCAGCGGCACGCCTTCAAGGCCCTCGTAGACGACCGTCGCGATCACGCGCCCGATGACACGTCCGAGCAGCATCAGGGCGCCTCCCCGTCGAGTTCAAGCAGCGGGCCGGATCCGAAATGACTGTGTTGCTGAACGCGCGCGCTCATCGCGTCGTGCGGTGCGGGGAGGATTTGGAACTGGACCTCCCTGCCGGTGGCGGTCAGGAACCCGTGGACGATGTCCATCGCGGCCTCCACGTCGTGCAACTCGCCCTGGTAGATGCTCAATCCCTTGCCCGAAAGACCCGTGTCGGCGAGGCGCAATTCCATCAACTGCACCGGCGTGCCTTTCAGCGCGAGCTCCGCCGCGCGCACATTGCACGACACCGTGGCCGTCTCGACAATTGCGATCGAGCCGTGCCCCTCCGGCTTGCGAAGGCCGAGGATGGCGTCATGGAGCTGTGGATGCACATCGGCCAGGAACACGGAATCCAGCACGCCGTCGCCACCCCAGAAGAGGCCCTCCTCGAACGACTCTTCCACGGACGCAACGCTGCCGCCGATCAGCGTCAGGTAGCGTCCCCGGCTGATCGATCCGCAGCGCGCGAAGGCGATGGGCGCTTTTTTCAGCATCTTGTCCGTGGCGAACATTCCCCTGGCGATCTCCCCGAATTCGACCACGGCCATGGCCGTGTATTTCTTCATCACGTGATCCTGAAGTGATCCACGAGCACGCAGCGGCGCCAGCGGGAAAAGGTGCGCGGTCCGGTCAGTCCCTCGCCGGTCGGGCTGGCGATGGTGAACGACGTGTAGCCCTCGCCCTCCAGGCCCAGACCCGCCTGGGAGCGCCCGTTCTTGACGAAAATGCTGCAGTTGCACTCCTTCGCCATGCGGTGGAGCTTGTCGATGTTGCGCGAGTGCATGATCGCGGTATGCCGGTTGCCGCCCTCGGTCTGGATGGCGAGGTCAATCGCATAATCCGCGTTCGGCACGCGGCAGACGGGCAGGATCGGCATCATCTGTTCCGTCCAGAGCAGGGGATGGTTCTCATCCACCTCGACGATCCCGAGCCGGCAGGAGCTGGGCACGTTGATGCCGATTTTCGCGAGGATGACCTCGGCGTTCTTGCCGATCAGGTCGCGGTTGATGTGCGCCTCCTTGCGCGGCCCGTGCATCTCGGTGAAGATGACCTTCTCGAGCGCGGCGAGTTTGCTCTTGTCGATCAGCACGGCGCTGTTCTGCTGCATGGCCTTGATCAGGTCGTCCGCGACCTTGTCCACGACCAGCACCTGCTTTTCATCGGCGCAGATGATGTTGTTGTCCGTCGAGGCGCCGAGCACGATGTCGCGCCCCGCCTTTTCAATGTTCGCCGTCTCGTCCACGACCACCGGCGGATTGCCGGGGCCCGCGCAGATCGCGCGCTTGCCGGACGACATCGCGGCCTTCACCACGCCGCCACCGCCCGTGACGACGACGAGGCGGATGTTCGGGTGCTTCATCGTCTGGCCCGCGCTCTCGACGGTTGGATTCGATACGCAGGTGACGACATTCCGCGGCCCGCCGTTCGCGAGGATGGTCTTGTTCAGCAACGCGACGGTCTGCATGGAGCAGTTCTTTGCCGTCGGATGCACGTTGAACACGACCGTATTGCCCGCCGCGATCATGCCGATGGTGTTGCAGATGATCGTGGATGTCGGGTTCGTGCAGGGCGTGATCGCGCCGATGACGCCGAACGGGGCCGGCTCCAGCAGCGTCAGGCCGTTGTCGCCGGTGATGGCCTCCGGCGCAAGATGTTCGATGCCCGGCGTCTTTTCCGTGACGAGGATGTTCTTGGTGATTTTATCCTCGAAGCGGCCGAGCCCGGTTTCCTCGTGCGCGGCCTTGGCCAGCACCGCCGCGTTCTCCAGCATCACGGCGCGAATTGCCGAGATGATCTGCGCGCGCTTCTTCAACGGCAGCGCAACGTAGACCGGCTGGGCTTCGCGCGCCGCTTTGACGGCTTCGTCGACCGTGGGATAGATGCCCAGGTCTCGATCCGCCGCCGCGACAGCCGCCGGCGCGGGCACGGAACCCGCCGGGCGCTGTTCGATGTCGGCTACAATTCGGCGCGCGATGGCTTCAATGTCGGCATCGGTTAATCGGGCCATGGGTCAACGGAGCCGGCGCAGGGCGCCCGCCGCTCACTCCTCCGGGAGCTGGGGTTCGCTGTGTTTGCGGAATCGTTCCTCGCCGTTCACGTCCCATGAATCCACGATGGCCATGATGACGGCGTCCACCGGCCGCTTGTCGGTCTGCTGGGTCTGGCGCGCCGAACTGCCGGAGGCGATGAGGACGATCTCGTCCACACCGGCTCCCACAGCGTCGGCTGCCACCAGCACCGATCCCGATTCGCGGCCCGCGTCGTCCAGCGCGCGCACCAGCATCAAGCGAAGCCCTTCCAGGCTCGGCTCCTTGCGGGTGGCGACGACGGTTCCGATGATGCGGGCGAGCTGCATGATTCAGGAATGACGAATGACAAACGTCCGCATGACCAAAGGGAGAACCCTTTTTGTCATTAGACTTTTGTCATTGGACACACTTCCTATTTCTTCGCCTTGGCTTCCGCCTGGCGTCCCAGCGGCAGCACCGCGTCCACATTGCTGTGGGGGCGGGCAATGACGTGGACGGAGACGACTTCGCCGACGCGGCCGCCGGCCACTTGCGCGGCGTCGCACGCCGCCTTGACCGCCGCGACATCGCCGCGCACGATCACGGACACGTAGCCACCGCCGGTTTTCTCGTAGGAAACCAGCTCGACCTTCGCGGCCTTGACCGCCGCATCCGCCGCTTCCACCACGGCCGGGAACGACCGCGTTTCAATCATGCCTAGTGCTTCTGCCATGTTCGTATCTCCCTTTGTTGCTCGATTGCGTTATCGACTTCCATCCGCCGCGCCCATCGAGCGCGGCTACAACGGTGCGTCACAGGGTCAGCCGCCCTTGCCGCCTTTTTCCTCGCGGCCCGAGATCACTTCCAGCGCCTGCTCCGCCGCGCGGTAGCCGATGTCGATGTCGCGCTCCTCGCCGCCGAGATAGATGCGTCCGAAGCTGCCCACGGCGCGCACCTCGAGGATGTTGA
Source organism: uncultured Verrucomicrobiota bacterium (assembly GCA_937996795.1). Taxonomy (GTDB): domain Bacteria; phylum Verrucomicrobiota; class Kiritimatiellia; order CAIVKH01; family CAIVKH01; genus JAMLJG01. The sequence continues at coordinate 57,343 of CALKUH010000068.1, forward strand.
TGTTCGCGGCCTTCTCCGCCTCGTTCGCGGCGATCGCGGCATAGCCGGCCGGCGCGCACTCCATGACGTAGAGCGAGTGGCCGGGCAGGATCATGTTGCCGTGGCGCATCCGGTTCACGAGCTGCGTGTGGTAATCCGAGATGTTGCGAATGACCTGGCTTGTGAGGAGCTTCGGCTTGATGCGATCCTCCTCCTTCAATTCCAGCGATTCAAGGATGGCGCTGCCCGCCTGGCGCACGTCCGCCTGCGAGTGGGAGTGCAGTTCCAGCATGCCGTACAGGCGCTCGACGATCATCATGCCGGGCGTCACGTTCGTGGCCTTGAGGGCGACGTCGGTGACCCGGTTGATTTCCATGCCGGGCGCGATTTCCACGAAGAGCGCCGCCTGGCCGGGCGTGGGCAGGAAGCCCTGCGCCACGGTGCCCAGGAATGAGGCAAACTGAGGCTGCAGGCTGTCAATAAACGCGTAGCACCGTAGTTCCGCCATGGTCTCTCTCCTTATTGTCGCCGGATGCGCCGGCGCCCCACTTAGTACCCTTTGCCGCCGGACGCCTGTGCGACGCCGGTCACCGCTTCTTCCATGATCTTCACGCTGCTCGAACACCCGACGCGCGTTGCGCCCGCGCTCACCATCTTCACCACGTCCGCATAGGTGCGGATGCCGCCTGAGGCTTTGACGCCCAGCTTGCGGGGCGCCACGGTGCGGGCCATCAACGCGATGTCGTCCGCCGTTGCGCCGCCGGTCGAGAACCCGGTGGATGTTTTGACGAAGTCGGCGCCGGCCTTCATGCTCAACTGGCAGGCGCGGATTTTCTCCTCTTCATTAAGAAGCGAGGTTTCCAGGATCACTTTGCACAGCGCGCGCCCATCCTTGCAGTTCTCCACGACGCCGCGGATGTCGCGCAGGACCGTCGCATCGTCCTTCGCCTTCAGCGCGCCGATGTTGATGACCATGTCGATCTCGCCTGCGCCGTCGCGCAGGGCCTTGCGCGTTTCCATCGCCTTGATCTGCGGCTCCATCGCGCCCAGCGGGAAGCCGACCACCGCGCAGACTTTCACGCGAGTATCGCGCAGCAGGGCCTTCGCCTGCTTCACATAGGAGGAGTTCACGCACACGGACCAGAAACCGAATTTCTTCGCTTCGGCGCACAGCTTCTCCACATCCGCCGGCGTGGCCTCGGCCTTCAGCAGGGTATGGTCGATGAGCTTGGCGACCTGCTCGGCCGCCAGCGGCCTGTGCATTTCCCCGGGGGCGACGCCTTTTCCGGCCATGAGCTGTTTGACCCGTTCCGCTATCCGCTGGACATCTTCCGGCGAAAGATCCGCACCCGACGATGACGACATAAAACGCCCCTCAACTCCCTTGATCAACTGGACCCGCGCCAGATGGCGGTCCACCGTGCACTCGTGTGTTAGGAAAGTGTTAGCAATTTGCTTCGCGGCGGCAAGATCAATCTGCCCGGCGCCCAGCGTCAGGACGTTCGCCCCATTGTGTTCGCGCGCGTTTTTCGCCAGCGCCTCGCTGTAACACGCGGCAGCCAGCACGCCGGGGACCTTGTTCGCCGTCATTGCGGACCCGATGCCCGCGCCGTCGATCACGATTCCTATATCCGCCGCGCCGCCGGACACCTTGGATGCGACGGCAAAGGCAAATCGGGGATAATCCACCGCGTCTTTGCTGTTGGTCCCGACGTCCTCCACGCGGTGGCCGAGGTCGCGCAGGAAGGGGATGAGCTGCTGTTTGAGTTCAAATCCGCCGTGATCGGAGCCGATGGCAATGGATATCGGATGCTTCATATAGGAAACGCGCAAACAACGCGAAGATTCTGCCGTGAAGAAGCACGGGAAGCAACGAATTTCATGCCCTCGTGTTGCGAAACACGAGCGCGGGGAGGAGCTTCGATCGAAGCGCGTCAGCCGGATTGGTCTGACCCGGCCTCGTCTTCGTCGAACTCTTCCTCGCCTTCGTCCGCGGCGGGACGGTTGTCCTGGAAGTTCGCCTTTTGCAGCAAATGTTTCTGCCAGGCGTCGAAATAGAGGCGGCCGGACTGGCGGCGGATCGTTTCGAGCAACTGGGGGCGGATGGCGTCGAGCGTCACCGCCTCGCCGGAGGCACGGGTTTTGACATGAACCAGCAGCAGGCCGCCCTCAACCGGCGTGGCGTCGGAGACTTCGCCCTGGTTGAGCGTCATGACGGCGCCGACAATGACGGAACCCAGTTCCTCGTTTTCCGGCAGCCCGGTGGAGGCGCTGAAGGTTTCCGTGGTGCTCACCTTCAATCCGTGGAACGCGAGGGTGTCCGCGAAGCTGATGTTCTGCGTCAGGCCGGTGATCACGTCGTTGCGGATGGCCTCCGTCTTCTTCGAGAGGGCCTCCGTGATGGCCTCCGCGCGCGCCCGCTCCAGCACCTCGTCCTTGACCTCCTCGAACGCGGGAACCCGCGCGGCGATCTGCTCGCGGAGCGCGAGCACGTGCACCGCGTTGCTGCCCGCGACGGGGTCGCTGAAATACGTCTCCGGCCCGGGCGTCAGTTCAAACGCCGTGCGCTTGAAGAGCGGGGCGTCGTCGAAGCCCGGCACCTCATCCGTCGCGGCAAAGGGGGCGAGGGCCGTGACCGTCAGGCCGAGGTTGGAAGCCGCCGCGTCGAGCGCAGGCGCGCGTCCATCGGCGTCCGGCGCGAGGGAGACCACAAATTCCATCGCGGCATCGCGCGCGGCATCGACCGCTTTCACGCGGGCCAGGCGCGAGACGATTTCCGCCTTCACGTCGTCAAACGGGCGGTAGCGCGTGAGCGTCTCGAAGACGTTGGTGGACGCCGCGGTGTCGTTGGTCTCCGCCGTCTCGTCCACGAACTCGCGCAGATTTTCGTCGTAGTACGCCTGCGCCTCCTCGTCCGTCACGACCGCCTGTTCCGCGTGGCGGGCCGCATCGAACGTCACCACATTAACGCTGACCTGCGCCGGGCGCGTGAAGGCCGCGGGGTCGCGGTCGAAGAAGGCCTTCACCTGTTCGTCCGTGAGGGCGACGTCCTTCTCGACGAGGTCCGGCGTAACGAGGGTGTATTCCGCCGTGAACCGGTCGGTCACCGTGCGGAAGGCGCGCTGGAGCTCCAGCGGCGAGACGAGCGTGGTGCGATCGATTACCGAGCGCAGCTTCTGCAGCACGATCTCCGCGCGCACATGTTCCTCGAAGAGGCGCTCGGTGAAGCCCATGCGCGCGAGGAAATTCTGCACGAAGGCTTTGTAGGCCTGGATGTTGAACTGACCCTCAAAACTGAAGCCCTCGTGCTGCTGGATGGCGGCGGCGACCTCGTCGTCCGTCGCGTTGATCCCCATGCGCTCCGCGGCGCGCAGGGCGACGATGCGCTGCCATGCGGCTTCACGAAGCTGCTCGTCGATCCGCGGGGTGATGTCGATCGCGCGGCCGACGGCCATGACCACCGTGAGGTAGGTGCCGAAATACGCTTCGCGGAACTGGGCTTCCGGCACCGGTTCGCCGTCCAGCACGCCGGGCGCGGTTTGTTCAGCCGACGGAGTCGACGGCACCACCGCGTCCATGAACACAAACGATATGACGACGATGCCCAGGAAGATCAGCCAGAGCAGCTTCGATTGGATCAACTTGTGGAACTTGGCAATCATCATCGCCATAAAACATCCCTTTCGCGCGAAAGGGGCGCAGAGTACCGGGGCGCGGCCCATGGGTCAATGGCTTACGCAACGGCTGCTGGCGGACGCCCGGATCAGAGGCCGGGCAGTTCGCGGCGGGGGTCGCGGATGCGGCGCACGCTGCCGTCGGAGAAGAGCGCGTTGTAGCGCCCGAGGTGGGGCGAGGGGACATCGTCCGACAGCGCATTCATGTCCACCAGCATCCAGACCGCCTCGCTTTCGCGCGGCATGCGCTGGCCGTTCAGGCTCACATTCCAAAGATAGGTGAGACCCTCCGCGCGCTGGACGGGCCGCGCGGAGGGGCAGATGCAGCGCGCGCCCGACACCCCGTAGGGTTCGAGCACCACGCGCAGGCTGTCGAGGTCCTCCAGGGCGTGGTCCGGATAAAACGCGAGCGAGGGCAGCACCCCGCGCTCCATCTCATACAACTCCAGCGCGCGATAGATCGACTTGAGCTGGTCGGCGCACGTCGCGGTGCGCCGCACCTGGCCCAGCACATAGAAGAGCGCGCCGACCACGGCGGCAATCACCAGCAGCAGCCCGAGAATCCGGACGATTACATGGCCAGCGCGGGAGGAGGGGTCGCGGCGATGCGGCTTCATTGGCGGCGTTGCTCCAGGAGGCTCCGGATCAGCGGGGCCGGCCACTCCGAGGCAGGGGCGGATTGCTGGAGCGCGCGGCGGAGGTGGGTGCCATACGCGGATTCGTTGCCGTCCATCCGGTAGCGGACGGCGAGCACGAAGTGCAGGTCGTTGCGCAGGCGGGCGGGGATGTAGGGGATGCGGTCGGCGAGCTGCTGGGTCGGGGTGTCGCCCGCGAGGCAGCGGAGCGCTTCGCGAATCGGACCCTCGGGCGGCAGCTCCTTCATGTTGAGGTAGCGGATGGCCTCCTGCCGGTTGTCCTGAAGGAGCGCGAGCTGGATGGCCTCCAATTGCGCCAGGTCGGTGATGACCGGCGATGCATCCGGGTTCATGATGACGTCCTGGTAGGTCGCGAGCGCGGCGTCGGGCCGACCGAGCATGATTTCGCAGCGGGCGAGTTCGTGCGCCGCGACGGAGGCCGTGCGCGAGTCGCCGGTCGAGCGCGCGAGCGCGATGGCGCTGTTGAACATGTCGCGCGCCTGGCTCCAGCGCCCGGCCTGCATTTCGCGCCGCGCGAGGCGGATCTCGTTCCATGAGGCCGGCTGGTCGGTCTCCACCGCGCGGCCCGCGGGCATGCCGCGGAGGACGAGGTTGCGCAGGTGGGCGTCGCTCATCAGTTTTTCGTAGCGCGCCGTGAGCAGTTTTTGCTGCAGGTACATGCCCGCGCCGACGGCCATCGCCAGCATGACGCCCGCCGCGACGAAGAACTGGTCGTAGCGACGCGCCAGGTCGATGAGCCGCTCAAATGCCGTCGCCAGCCGCGCCGACACCCGGCGGCCGGTGCGCGCGCGCTCCAGGTCGCTCGCGAAGGATTCGGCGTCGCGGTAGCGGCGCGGCTCGTGCTTGTCGAGTGCCTTGAGGACCACCGCCTCGACGTCCGGCGAGATGTCCTTCCGGTAGTGGCGCAGGCGCCGCGGTGTTTCCGACTTCACCGCTTCGAGGACGTTCTTGACCGGGGCGGCGTGCTGCGTGGAGTAAGGCAGCATGCCGGTGATGGCCTCGTAGAGCACGACGCCGAGCGAATAGATGTCGCTCGCCGGCCCGGCCCGGTCCGCGCGCGCCTGCTCCGGCGACATGTAGAGCGGCGTCCCGGTCAGCGCGCCGGAAATGGTGCACGACGGCCAGTCCACCAGTTCCGCCACGCCGAAATCGGTGAGCAACGGCTCGCCAAACTCGTCCACCATGATGTTCGACGGCTTTACATCGCGATGCACGATGTTGCGCGTGTGCGCATAGTGCAGCGCGCGCGCGATCTTGACGCCGATGTGCAGGATCTCGTCCAGCGTCAGCGGCTGCACCTCCATCAGGTCTTCCAGCGTGCGGCTGTTCCGGATCGGCTCCATCACGATGTAGTGATAGATGCCCTCCTGCCCGGTGGCGTACACCTTCATGATGTTCGGGTGCCGCCGCAGTTTCTTGGACGCCTCCGCCTCGCGCTTGAAGCGCTCGAGCATCGTCGGCGAGACGCCCGGGCCCTCCTGGAACACCTTGACGGCCACCTCGTGGCCGGTCGCGTCGCGCGCCAGATACACGGTCGCCATCGAACCGTGGCCCAGCGTGTCGATGATCACATAGTCGCCAATCCGGAATCCCCGTCCGGGTGCTCCGGGCAGCGGGCTGGTTTGGTCTGGCGAAACGGGATCAGGCATGGTGTGGCGCGGACAACTCCGGCCGTCCGGTCCGCCTCAGCGCGCCGGGGCGGCGACCGCTTCGGTGACGACCACCGGCTCGACCGGGACATTCTCGTGGCCGGCGCGCGTGGCGGTGCGGACGCCTTTGATCTTGTCCACGACCTCCATCCCGCCGACGACCTTGCCGAACACACAGTAGCCGTAGCCGCGCATGTCGGGGGAGCGGAAGTTGAGGAAGTCATTGTTGACGACATTGATGAAGAACTGCGCCGACGCGCTGTGCGGGTCGGACGTGCGCGCCATCGCGAGCGTGCCGCGCTCATTCTTGAGGCCGTTGGCCGCCTCGTTCTTCACCGGCGCGCGGGTCGGTTTCTGGTTCATGTCCGCGGTGAAACCGCCGCCCTGGATCATGAAGCCGTCGATGACGCGGTGGAAAATCGTGCCGTTGTAGTGGCCGTCGGCGACGTATTTCAGGAAGTTCGCGACGGTTTCCGGCGCTTCCTTCGCAAAGAGTTCGATCGTGATGTCGCCGTGGTTGGTTTTCAGCGTGACCATGGGGTTTGTCTCCGGGGTGGGTGGGGTGGTGGTTTCAACGATAGCTTCAGGCACGACCGGCGCGGGCGGCGTATCTTCGCAAAGCGCGGGCGTCAGGCATGCGGAAAAGGCAAACAGCGTCGTGAGCAGGCGTTGCAGCATGTGTCGGTCTCCCTTTGAGGTGCCACAAGTATGCCTGCTGCGCGGCGCGATGCAAGAATGCGGTTCACGACAACGCGGATTTGCAGCGCGTCCGCGTGGCCCGCGTGTCGAACGCCGACCACGCCTCCTTGAAGTCGCGCCAGCGGGCGCGACGCCGGAGCGAGAGCGGGCAGCAGCGCGGGCGGGGCTTCGGCGCACGCGGCGGCCCGCGCGAGGGCCTCGTCGAGATCGTGGATGCGGCCGAGCATCCGCTCCAAGGCCCGCAATTCGTCCACGACCGCATGCGCCCCCGCTTGCAGCGCCGGCGCGGCGAGGGACGCGAGGATGCGGAGCTTGCGGAGGCGGATGCGGAACGCGTGCAGTTTGCGCGGTTTCCGGCTCGTCACCCATTCCCGCCGCTTCATCAGGTCCTTCCACATCCCGCGCAACGCGCGGCGGACCAGCGTGCCGAACGCGGGCTCAAAACGTCCCGGCGGGTCTCCCAGTTCGATGCGCACGAGATAACCCAGGTGATGCGCGAGGTTTCGCGCCGTCTCCCGGTCCAGCAGCGCGCGGAGCGCCTCGCGGGATTCTCCGTGCGCGCGGCGCTGCGCGTCCACGAATGACGCATGCCCGGCAAGCGCGGTTTCGATGGAGGGGCGTTGCAGGGTCTCGATCCACACGTCCATGTCCCGCGCCGGGCCAAGTTGTCTGGACAGCGCACGCAAGGCCTTCGAGACGTGGGCAGCGGAGGTCTTCCGGAGCGGACGCTCAAACGCCTCCAGCAGCACGCGTATGGCGCGCAGGGCGAGGCGCAGGTCGTGCAGCGCCTCCTCGTCGTCCTCGCGCGCCGCGCGGCGCAGGGCCGTGCGCAACCGCGGATACTGTTCGAGCAGCAGGCGGCGTATCGCGTGGCGCGCGGGCATTCCGGCACGCAGCCGGGGGGCGGGACGGCGGACCGGCTCAATGACGAGGCCGAGCGCGAAGACGCGCTGCCACAAGTCGGACTTCGCCATCGCCCGCTCCGCGTTGCCGCTGCCGGCCGGCGCGGCGACGCGCAAGCGGATCATGCCCTCGTCCCGCGCGATGCGCAGGATGCGCGCGTCCTGCAGGTGGCTCGTGTCCAGCGCATCGGCCACGCGCAGGATCGCGCCGAGCCGGTGGAGGCGGTCCGGGTGCGCCGCATCGCGCAGCAACTCCTCCGCCGCGAGGGAGGCCGGCGACCCGCTGTGCATCGCCATCACGGCGCAAATTTCGCGGACCTGCCGGTCGGTATGCCCGCGCAATCCGCTCCGGCGGACGATTTCGATCCCGGCGGCTACATGGTCGTCGGGATGCGCGGCGTAACCGATGTCGTGCAGGCGCGCCGCGGTTTCCAGCAGGGCGCGGTCGGCCCGCTTCAGGTTGAAGAACGGGCGCACCGCGTCAAAGACCTGGAGGGCCATCTCCGTGACATGCTGTGAGTGCGCGCGCTCGTCCCGGTGGACGCGGCACAGGTCGTTCACCGTCGGGCGTTCCTCGGCGCTGGTGCGTTTGCGCTTCATGGCTCCATGCCCGCGCACCGCCGCGGCGGCGCATCAGGGCGAATGCACGGGACGCTGCGGTTCGAACACCACGGTCTGCGCGGGCGCCGCCCGCTTCACGAGTTCGACCGCCTGCTTGTACAACTCCGCCTGCGAACGGACCGCTTTGGCATCGCCCGCCTTCGGATGCCGCGCGTAGGCGCCGTCGGGCTGCAGGATGCGCGCCTTCGCCTCGTCGTCCTGGCAGGTCTTGAGGATGGAGATCAGCCGGTCCCGGCACGTCGGGTCGTCCACCGGGGTGAGCAGTTCGACGCGGCGATCCAGGTTGCGCGGCATCCAGTCGGCGCTGGAGATGAAGACAAGCGGGTCGCCGCCATGGCGGAAGTACAGGATGCGCGCGTGTTCGAGGAAGCGATCCACGACACTCGTCACCGTGATGTTCTCGCTCAGCCCCGGCACGCCGGGGCGCAGGCAGCAGATGCCGCGCACGAGCAGTTGGATTTTAACGCCCGCCTGCGACGCGCGGTAAAGGGCCTCGATGATCTCGCCGTCCACCAGCGAGTTGACCTTGGCGATGATGTGGCCCTTCTGGCCCTGCGCCTGGCGCTGGATTTCGCCCTCGATCAGGCTCATCAGCTTCGGCCGGAGGCCGATGGGCGCCGCCTCGATCCGACGGAACTGGACCGGCTGCGAGTAGCCCGTGATCATGTTGAAGAACGCCGTTGCGTCCGCGCCGTATTCGTCCTGGCACGTCATGAAGCTCACGTCGCTGTAGATGCGCGAGGTGATCTCGTTGTAGTTGCCGGTGCCGAAGTGCACATAGCGGCGGATGCCGCCCGGCTCGCGCCGCACGATGATGCAGATCTTCGCATGTGTCTTGAGGCGTTTCAGGCCGTAGATCACCTGGACGCCGGTCTGTTCCAGCGCCTCCGCCCACGCGATGTTGCGGGCCTCGTCGAAGCGCGCCTTGAGTTCCACGAGCACCGTGACGTGTTTGTCGCGCGTCGCCGCGCGGGCCAGCGCCGCGACGATCGGGCTGTTTTCGCTGGTGCGGTACAGGATCTGTTTGATCGCCAGCACATCCGGGTCCTCGGCGGCCTCCTCGATAAGCCGCACGACGGGATCGAAACTTTGGTAGGGGTGGTACAACAGCACATCGCCCCGCCGGATCACGTCGAACATCAACTCCTTCGGCTGGACGCCCGGCAGCGGTTGCGGCGTCCACGGTTTCTCGCGCAGGTCGTCGAACCCCGTCATGCGCGCGAGGCTGAAGTAGGCGGCCAGGTCGACGGGGCCGTCGATGAGGTAGGTGTGCGCCTCATCCACCTCGAGGATCTGCTGCAGGAAGACGAGCAGGGACTTGGAGGCCGACTGGTGGATTTCCAGCCGCACGCACGCGCTGTTGCGCCGCTGTGAAAGCACATCCTTCATTTCCGCCAGCAGGTCCGACGCGAGGTCCTCCCGCACGCTCATGTCCGCGTTGCGCGTGATGCGGAACGGCACGCACTCGTTCACCGTTTCGCCGGGGAACAGGCGATCCACGAAGAGCCGGACGACATCCTCCGCCAGCACGTAGTTGTGGTCCTTGTCGATCGGCATCGTGATGAAACGACCGAGCTTGCGCGGCAGCGTGACCACGGCGAAACGCGGTTTGCGCTTCCCGCCCTCCGCGGCTTTCAGGCGGACGGCGAGGTGTAGGTTGAGGCCGGGAATCAGCGGGATCTCCTCCGGGTTGTCGAGCGCGAGCGGGCTCAACAGGGGATAAATCTCGTGCTCGAACACATGCTGGAGGTGCTCGTACAGCGCCGGCGTCAACTGGTCCACGTCCTGCCGGTGGATGCCCGCGGCGCGGAGGCGCGGCTTCACCTCGTCGCGGAAACACGCGTACTGCGCCGCCACCATCGCCTGGGTGCGGCGGCTGATCTCCGCGAGCTGTTGTTCCGGGTCGAGCCCGGCGGCATCGCGATCGCGCCGCCCGTCGGCGCGCAGCAATTGGAGGCCGCCGACGCGGACCATGAAGAACTCGTCGAGGTTCGAAGAGACGATCGCCAGGAACTTCAGGCGTTCCAGCAGCGGGTTCGACGCGTCGAGCGCCTCTTCCAGCACGCGATGATTAAAGGCGAGCCAGCTCAGCTCGCGGCTGAACTGGCGCGGTCCGGTGGACGGCGGGACGGCGGGGGCGGTGTCAGACATCGGCGGCCACTCCCTCCGTGCTGGTTTCCGCGCGGAACACGACTTTTAATCCGTACACTTCCTCGAACATGGTCCCTTTCTCCTTCAGCGCCACGCGCTCCAGCGTCAGGTCCTCGACATCGCGCACCCACACCACGAACTGGCCTTCCTCGCGCGAGCACCGCACGTCGCGCACCTGTTGCATGTGGTTCCGGTCGAGCGCGTCGGCCACGCGCAGGATCGCCGCGAGCTTGCTGACCGCGAGGCGCGCGTCGCGGTTCAGCGTCGCGAACTCCTCATGGTAGGGCTGTGGCGTCGCGCGCCGGTGGTAGCGGGCGACCATCGCGATCATCATCATGTCGTCGTGCGACAGCCCGAACAGGTCGCTGTTCATGATGAGGTACATCGAGTGCTTGTGGTGGCTGCGGTTGTTTACGAACAGCCCGATCTCGTGCAGCAGCGTGGCGATGCGCAGGATTAATTCGTAGCGCGGCGGCAGCATGTGCTCGCTCTGCAATTCGCGGTAGAAGCGGATGGCGAGGTCCGTGACCTGCCGCGCGTGGCGCTCGTCGAACGCATACTTGGTGCCGAGCGCGATGGCGGAGTGCTCGACCTGCGCCATGAATTCGGGCGTCCATCCGCTGCCCGAGACCGCCTCCTGCAACAACCCGTAGCGCAGGCTCGTCTTCGGGATCAGCAGGTCGTCCACGTTGAACACGCGGGCCAGTTGCGCGAAGACGAGCAGGGCCGGGCCCAGGGCCTCCGCCTCGGGATAGTTCAGGCGGTAGCTGCGGACGAGGTCGTCGGGCGACTGCGTTGCGACCTTCCGGGCGAGGGCCGTGAAGGCCTTGACCTCCAGGCGGGCGAGGCGGACGCGGCTCCAATCCGGCGCGAGTTGCGCGGCCGCGAAGCGAGCGTCGCCGGAAAGCGCCACGAGGTGCGGCGTGCGGGCCACCGGCACGCTGCGCCGGATCTGGTCCGCGGAAAGCTGGATCTGCTTGAGCAGCGTCGCCAGCGCGCGCTGCGGCGAGGAGTGTTGCGTGCCCAGTGTCTCGCGCATGCGCAGGGTGCCGAGGCGGAACGTGTTGGAGTAGGTGACGTAGCCATCCTGGATCAGCAGCAACTCCGTGTCGCCGCCGCCAACCTCGATGACGAGCGCGTCGCCGCGCTTCAAGTCGGGCTCCTGCTGCAAAATTTCCTGCACGGCCATGTAGGTCAGGCGCGTCTCCTCCGCCTCGTCGATGGCCTGCACGTTGATGCGCGTTGCCATGTAGACGCGGTCGAGGAACGTCTCGCGGTTCGCCGCCTCGCGCACCGAACTCGTGGCGACGGCGCGCACCTGGCCCGGTTCCGTGACGCCGTATTCCTCCATCACGCGGCGGAATCCCTTGAGGATGCGCACGCACTCCTCAATGGTGGACTGCTGGATGCGCCCCGTCGTGAAGGTGTCCTTGCCGAGGTGCACGGGCTGCTGGAGCGATTCCAGTGTGCGCACGGCGCCGCCGGCCCCGATTTCGGCGATCTCCATGCGGATGGCCGTGGAGCCCACATCGATCACCGCCGCAGTGCGCGCGCCTGCCGGCGGCACGACCGCCGGGTTTTCTGCTGCCGTTGTCATGAACCCGAATCCCCCGTTCAGGACGCTGCGCGTTCGGCCGCCAGTGCCGCGGCGCCCACCGCCGTCGCCAGATCGTCCAGTTTGGCCGCGACGATGTCCACCGACTTGGCGAACGATGTCATCGCGCGTTTGCCCACCGCGTCCTTCACTTCCTCAAGAAAAATGTCCTTCATCGCCTCGACCAGCCCGCCCCCCAACACCACCACGTCCGGCGCGAGGATGTTGATGACATTGCCCACGCCCACGCCGAGTTGTCGCGCCGCCTCGCGCACGATTTTCTCGACCACCTTGTCGCCGTCCTTGATCGCCTCCGCCAGCGCGCCGCTGCGAATCTTGGCCAGATCCGTGCCCGCGCTCTTCTGCAGCGCAGGCGCCTCGCCGCGATAGACGGCCATCGCGCATTCGGCCGCGATGGCCAGCCGGCTCGCGACCGTTTCGAGGCATCCCCGGCGGCCGCATCCGCACAGGCGTCCGTTGTTCGATGTCGTGATGTGGCCGATTTCGAGGCAGGAACCCGTCTTGCCGCGCAGCAGGTGTCCGTCATAGACGCAGCCGCCGCCGATGCCCGTGCCGGGGAAAACGCCGACGACGCAGCGCGCCTTCTGCGCCGCGCCGAAGCGATACTCCCCGAACGTGCCCGCATCGACGTCATTGGCGATCGCGACCGGCACCTTGAATTTCTTCTCGAACGTCTCCCGCAGTTCGACGTTCTTCCAGCCGAGGTTCGGCGCCTCAAGGACGAGGCCGCGGTCGAGGTCCAGAGGGCCGGGACAACCCGCGCCGATGCCGCCCAGGTCGTTGCGGTCGAGATGTGCCTCCTCCAGCACCTTCTCGATCATGTCGATCATCCGGTCGATCCCGCCGGGCGCGCCTTCCTCGGCCCGCGTCTTCTTGCGCAGGCTCGCCACCAAGTTGAACTTGTGGTCGAACAGCACGCACAGCATTTTCGTGCCGCCCAGGTCGAACCCGATCCAGTGCTTCTTGCCGTTGTCGCCCATTACGGTGAGTCCTTGGTTGGTGGTGAAGGCAGGCGGCCATCCTAGCCGCCGCGAGCAGGCGCGGCAAGGCGGCGGTGAACGCTAACCGAATCCACACACGTTCGTCCTCGATGATTCGAGGACGAATGAACTCACAGGAACGAGCAAATGTATTCCGCGAGACCGGTGTTCACGCGGATGTCGAAGGCCGACTGGCCGGGTACATCGAAATGCGTGCCCGCGGCATGGGTCGTCCACGCGGTCTCGCCCTTCAGGCGCACGTCGCAGGTCCCCGCGACTATTTCCATCCGCTCCGGCGCGCCCGTGTTGAACGTAAAGACGCCGGGATAAATCAGCCCCAGCGTTTTCTTGCTGCCGTCCGTGAACAAGACCGTGTGGCTCACCACCCGCCCCTCAAAATACACATTCGCCTTTGTCACCACACTCACCCCATCAAACTGCTTCGCCATGCTCATGTTGTTTTCCTTTCTTCCCTGAAACCTGACACCCGAAACCTAGCTCCCCCCCAACGCATCCTCAATCTCGCGCAATTGCCGCTCCAGGTCGGCCGTTTCCTGGCGCCAGTAGCCGCTCGTGCCCCAGTCGGGGGCGACGCGCGCGAAGCCGCCGTCCAGCCGCTGGCGCGCGCACCAGGCGGTGAAGTGGATCATCCGCATCGCGCGCAGGGGCTCGACGAGGCGGAGCGAGGCGTGGTCGAACTCGCGGAACGTTTCGTAGCCGTCCAGCAGGCGATCCAGCTCCGCGCGACTGTCTTTCACATGGCCGGGCAGGATCATCCACACATCCTGCACGGGCGGCCCGAGCGCCATGTCGTCGAAATCAATGATGAAGAACGCTTCGCCGGGACGCCCCAGGATGTTTGCGCGGTGGCAGTCCCCGTGGATGCGCACGCGATCCATCCCGTCGAACAGCGGGTCGATGCGCTCCACGATCTCCTGCGCCGCCAGCTCATAGGCGCGTCGCACGCCCGGGGTGGGGAAGTCGCTCTGCAGGATCAGTGCGAGGTGTTCGCGCGTCGAGGTGCGCGGGCCGAGGGTGATCCGGTCCCGCGGGGTGCGATGGGAGCCGATGACGTGCATGCGCGCAAGCAGCCGTCCGAGCTCCATCCACTGTGCGGGGTCCGGCTCCTCCAGCGGACGCCCGCCCTTTTTGGGATACACCGCATAAAACATCCCGTGGTGCTCGTGCAGCGTGCGCCCGTCCGCACCGGGCAGCGGGGCGATCACGGGGATCTCGGCCTCCGCCAGTTCGAGGACAAAATCCTGCTCGTCCTGCAGCGCCGCGCGGCTCCAGCGGCCGGGGCGGTAGAATTTCACCACGACCCACGCGCCATCCTCCATCTGCACGTCGTACACGCGGTTGATGTAGCTGCCGAGCGGCCGGCACAGGTTCGACGAGCGGCGCCCCAGCGCGGACTCGACCAGCGTCAGCACGAGGTCCGGCGAAAGATGCGAAAAATCCGCGAGCGCTTCACCCGGCATGGTTCACCGCCGGGGCGTAGAGGAGGCAACCACGAAGGGGCACGAATGCATGATCATTGATTAACCACCCGCTTCGCTGGAGAACACAGAGAACCGTTTTCAGCGGACCCATCGAATCGACGTATCCCCCTCCGTGTCTCCGTGGTGATTTCTTCCTACTTCTCATCTGATCCGCGACGGGCTCACTCGTGATGGATTGCTGTCACGCCCTGGTCGCGGCGATGAGCGCGTCGAGTTTCTGTTTTGCGTGCCCGCTATCGATGGCATGGTGCGCTTTCTCGAGTCCTTCGGCGAGGTCGCCCGCCTTGCCGCCGGCGACGATCGCGGCTGCGGCATTCAGGCAGGCGATATCGCGGTGCGCGCCGGGCGCGCCGTCGAGCAGCGCGCGGATGAGCTCGGCGTTATGCGCCGGGTCGCCGCCCTTGAGGTCGGCGGGCGAGGCGAGGGGGATGCCGTAGGCGCGCGGATCGAGTTCGAGCAACTCGATTTCCTCCCCTTTGACGACGGCGACGGAGGAGGTCGTCGTCGTCGTGATTTCGTCGAGCCCGTCGTGGCCGTGCACGACGAAGAGGTGTTGTACGCTCAGCGCCGTCGCGGCGCGCGCGATGGTGAGGACGAGGTCGCGGTGGTACACGCCCATCACACCGTGCCGCGCTCCGGCGGGGTTCGAGAGCGGACCGAGGATGTTGAAGATCGTGCGGATGCCGATTTCTCGGCGCGGCCCGATGGCGTGTTTCATCGCGGGGTGCAGGCTCGGCGCGAACAGGAAGGCGATGCCGACGTGTTTAAGGCACGCCTCCATGACCGGCGCCGCGACGCCGATGTTTACGCCCAGCACCTCCAGCACATCCGCGCTCCCGCTCTTGCTGGAGACGCTGCGGTTGCCGTGTTTCGCGACCACGACGCCCGCGCCCGCGGCGACGAACGCCGCGGCGGTTGAGATGTTGAACGTATGCGCGCCGTCGCCGCCCGTCCCGCAGGTGTCCACGACCACGCCCTCCGGCGCGTGCACCGCGGTGAAATGCTCCCGCATCGCGCGGGCCGACCCCGAGATGACCTCCGGCGTTTCGCCGCGGATGCGCAGCGCCGTGATAAACGCCGCGATTTGGGCCGGCGTCGCCTCGCCCCCCATGATCTCCCGGAGCGCCGCGTGCGCCTCCTCATGGGTGAGCGGCTGGTTGTCGACGAGTTTGGAAATGGCTTCTCGAATCATGGAAAGCGTCCGTGTGGTGTCGTGTTTCGACGGCAGCATAAATGAATTCCGGAAACCTGACACCTGAAACCTGTTGCCCGAACCCCTCTTCTCAGTTGCCATTCCCGCAGGATCAGGGATGGTATCGGGCGTGCAGGGAGGTTGGGCATGATTCGGATTGCGATTGTGGGGACCGGGGGCATGGCGAATGCGCATGCGGGGGCGTTTAACAAAATGCCGGGGTGCCGCGTGGTGGCGGGCGTGGACGTCGACCCGGCGCGGTTGCAGGCCTTTTGCGACCGGCACGGCATCGCGGGGCGCTACGCGTCCGTGCGGGAGCTGCTGAAGTCGTGCGACTTCGACGCCGCGTCGGTGGTGACGCCGGATGCGTTCCATGTGCCCTGCGCGCTGCCGCTGGTGCGGGCGGGCAAGCATGTGCTGTGTGAAAAACCCATCGCGCCTACGGCCCCCGAGGGACGCAAGCTGGTGGAAGCCGCGGCCAAAAGCGGCGTGATCAACATGATCAACTTTTCCTACCGCAACCACGCGGTCCTGCACGCGGCGCACGAGTTGGTGGCGGCCGGACGACTCGGCCGCATCATGCATTTCGAGGCGCACTACCTGCAGAGCTGGCTCTCCTCGAAGGTGTGGGGCGACTGGCGCACGGCCGCGGGCTGGTTGTGGCGCTGCTCCAGCGCGCACGGGTCGAAGGGCGCGCTCGGCGACATCGGCGTGCACATCGTGGACCTCGCGACCTACGCGGCGGCGGATCGTGTCGTATCGCTCGATGCCCGGCTCAAGACCTTCGACAAGGCGCCGCGCAATCGCATCGGCGAATATGTGTTGGACGCGAACGACTCCGCCTACCTGCGCGTGGAACTCGCCGGCGGCGCGGTGGGCACCATCTGCGCGACGCGCTGGGCGACGGGCCATGCGAATTCGCTGGCGTTGACGCTGCACGGCGAGAAAGGCGCGCTGCGCTTTGATCTCGACAAGTCCGGCGTCGAATTCGAGGTCTGCCTCGGCGCGGATGTGGACAAGGCGCGCTGGAAGAGGCGGGTGTGCCGGCCGACACCGAGCATCTACCAGCGGTTCATCCGCAGCATCCGGACCGGGCGCAACGATGCGTCGGATTTCCGGCGCGGGTGGGAGGTCCAGAAGGTCTTGGATGCCTGCTTCGTGGCGGACAAAAAGGGTGGCCGCGTGACGATTCGCTAAAAAGGAGTGATGACCATGGCCGTAACGGACGAAAAAATTCGCATCGGGACACTGGTGGGCGCGGGGGCGAAGGCGCCCGCGTACATCAAGCAGATCGCGCACCAAGGGTTCGAGTCCTACGCACTGACTTTCTGGCAGACGCTCGGCGACACGAACCTGGATAAACTGGCGGATGAGTTGCGGCCCATCCTCGCGGAACGCGGCGCGGTGATCTCGAGCCTCGGCATCTTCGGCAATCCGCTCGAGTCGGGGGAGAAAGACGAGGCGACGCGCAAGGGGTTCGAGACGCTGATCGACAAGGCACACCTGTTCGAGACGGACCTCGTGGTGGGATTTGCCGGCCGCCTGCGCGGGAAGCCGATCCACGAATCCATCGGTCGCTTCGCCGAGGTCTTTACGCCCCTGGCCGAGCGCGCCGGGTCGAAAGGCGTGCGCATCGCCTTCGAGAATTGCGACATGGGCGGCACGTGGCAGACGGGTGATTGGAACATCGCGCACAATCCGGTGGCCTGGGAGCTGATGTTCAACGCCGTCCCGCACGCCAACATGGGACTGGAGTGGGAACCCTGCCACCAGATGGTGAGCCTGATCGACCCGCTGCCGCAGTTGAAGGCGTGGGTCAAGAAGGTGTTCCACGTGCACGGCAAGGACGCGACGATCCATTGGGATGTAATCCGCAAGTACGGCATCCACTCCTCCGTGCACGCGGACCCGAACACGAAACTGCCGGTGCAACTTGCGCCGCCGTTTGTGGAGCACCGGACCCCGGGGTTCGGCGACAGCAACTGGGCGGACATCATCACCGAGTTGCGGCGTGGCGGCTTCGTGGGCAGCATCGACATCGAGGGCTGGCACGATCCCGTGTATCGCGGCGACCTGGAGATGACCGGCCAGGTCCGCGCGTTGCATTATCTCAAGGCCTGCCGCGGCGGCGATTTCGTGCCGAACCCGGTGGTGTGATCCCTCGCCGTATCCGCGTCATATGCGCAACTTGGATGGAATCAGCGTCGGAAGGGGTGTCGCGTTGGCAGACACTTATGCGCATAAGTGCATAAGAGTCTTATGCGATGGCGGTGGCCGGGTGCGCGCGGAGGGCGGAGCGTGAAGCGTGGCGCGCGGCGAGAGCGGAGGGACGGCGAATACGCGGTCAGCCGCGGTCGTTGAGATCGTACATCGCGATGGTGCCCGGGTCGTCGGGGTCGATGTGCGTCAGCGTATCCGGGTGGGCCACGCGGCCGACGGGGCGGACCTCGCGGCCTTGGATGCCGAGCGCTTCATCGCCTAGTTTCTGCCGGCATTCATCCATCAACGCGGACAGGCGTGCGACCACTTCCGGGTGCGCGTCGTAGAGGTTGCGCGTCTCCCCGGGGTCGTTTTCAAGATCATAGAGTTCCCGCAGCTCGCGCCGGTCCTTGCGCTGGTGCAGTTTCCAGCGCGCGTCGCGCACGGCTTCGAGATCGTTCTTAAAGTAGTAGAAGAAGACCTCGTGGGGCGATTTCTCCGCGCCGCCGGAGAGCAGGACCTTGCGGATGTCGCGCCCGTCGATCGCTCGCTCCCCGCGCGCGGGCGCGTTGGCGATGGCGGCGAGCGTGGGATACAGATCCATCGAGGACGTGAGTCCCCGGCACGTCGCGCCCGCCGGGATTTTTCCGGGCCAGCGCATGATGCAGGGCACGCGCTGTCCGCCTTCCCACGTGGTGCCCTTCGTCCCGCGCAGGCCGCCGTTGCTGCCGCCTTCGCCCTGGACGCGCGAGCCGTTGTCGCTGGTAAAGATGACGAGCGTGTCGTTCTCGAGCCCTTGCGCTTTCAGTTCGTCGAGCAGGACGCCGGTGACCCAGTCGATGCAGGCGACGGCCGCGCCGTATTTGCCGTTCCGCGACTGGCGCATGAACCGGTCCGGCACATAGAGCGGGATGTGGACGTACATGTGGGCGAGATAGAGGAAGAACGGCTTGGAGGCATTCGCGCGGATGAACGCGATGGATTCCTCGACATAACGTTCCGTGAGTGTGGTCTGGTCCGGTTGTTTCTCGATCACGCGGTCGCCGCGCAGCAGCGGAAGCGGCGGATAGGTGTCGTCCGGCTTCTGGCGGCCCATGTCGTTGCTGTAGGGCAGTCCGAAATAGTCGTCGAAGCCGTGCGCGGTCGGGAGGAACGGCTTCTGGTCGCCGCAATGCCATTTGCCCACCAGCTTCGTGGCGTAGCCTGCGCGTTTGAGCATCCGCGCGATGGTGTCCTCCTCCGGGTTCAGCCCCACGGGCTGGCCGGGGAACAGCACCCAGCGCCCCTCAAACGTGCCGAAGCCGATGCGCGGCGGATAGCAGCCGGTCATCATCGCTCCGCGCGACGGGGAGCACACGGGCGAGGCCATGTAGAAATCCGTGAAGCGGACGCCTTCGCGCGCGAGCTGGTCCAGCACCGGCGTCTCGTTGGCGTGCGAGCCATAACAGCCGAGGTCGCCATAGCCGAGGTCGTCGCAGTTAATGAGAATGATGTTGGGTGGGATGGCGGAGGAGTTCGATCGCATGACGTGTTTAGTGGTCGGGGTACAGCGCGTCGCTCGCAACGCGAACGATGCCGGGGACATGATCAAAATGGCGATCATCGGTAAGCACGATTGCGCCGGCTGCGCGGGCGGCTGCGGCGATCAAGATGTCCGTCGAGGGAATCCGGAGGCCCGCCCGGTCGAGATGCCAGGCGAGCGTCGAGGCCTCATTCCAAAGCGATTCGGTGGTGGGGATGTTGATCAACACCTCGAGAAACGCGGAGACGCGCTCTTGCACGCGGGGCGTGCGGATTCCGCGCAGCACTTCCAGGCGGATCATCCCGCATGTGGCGAGATCCCGGTCTCCCGCCCATTCGCCCAGCACGCGCGCGGGGTCGAGACCGCGACGAAGCAGGGCGATGTAAACGTTGCTATCGACGAGAACGGGGGCCGGCATGGCGCGCTCCGTAGGTGGCGGGACGCTCGGCCACGCGGAGGGCAAGCACGTCGTACCGTGGGTCCACGGCCTGTTTCAGTTCGTGCGCGGTCAGGTTCAAGCCCGTGCGGGTCATCTCCCGAAAACGCGCCTTGCGATCCAGTTCCTCCAGCGCCCTGTGCACCGCCTCGGTTTTGCTCGCGTACCCATGCGCCGAAATCACGCGCTTGAGCAGCCGGTCATCAATGTGCAGGGTCATCTTCATACCATACGCAGTATGGCAATTTGAAGGATATGTCAAGGCCCTGCGGCGGCGCGCGCTTCACCGCCCGAGCCCGAAGCGGTGGAATTCGTCGAGGGCGTAGCGGTCGGTCATGCCGGACAGGTAGTCGCAGGCGGCTCGCCATACGCCGTCCTTGGGAATGCGGGCCTGCGCCTTGCGGCCCATGATGTCCGGGTGGGCGACGTAGTGCAGGAAGAGTTTCCGCATCATCGCGGTGGCTTCCTTGTTGGCCTTGTCCACCATGGGCGACCAGTACATGTTCTCGAACAGGAATTTCCTGAAATCGCGCATGATCTCGCGCATTTCCGGGCCATACATCAGCACGCGTTCGGGGCAGCGCATCACCTCGTCCGGCGATTTCGGCGCGTAGCGCGTGAGCTGCGCCTCGCTGTGTCGCAGCACGTCCTCGACCTGCATGTCGAGCAGGGCGCGGACGCCCGCAGCGAGTCGCTGGTCCTCCGGCAGGTCGCCGTACTGCTGGCGCACCCGCGCGGCGGCGCGTTTCCACGCCTCGGTGCCCGCGAGCTGCGCCTCCGTCAGCAGGCCCGCGTCCAATCCGTCGTCCACGTCATGCGCGCTGTAGGTCATGTCGTCCGCGACGTCGGCGATTTGCGCCTCAAGATACTGGTGTGGCCCGATTGAGTGGACGTCGACCTGGAAGCCGGGGATCGCGGCCTGGTGTTTGTACAACCCGGCGCGCACCTCCCACGTCAGGTTCAAGCCGGGGTGGCCGGGATAGCTCACTTCGAGTTCCTCGACCCATCGCACGCTTTGCAGGTTGTGGTCGAAGCCGCCGTGGTCGGCCATCAATTCGTTGAGCGCCTCCTCGCCGGCGTGTCCGAACGGACTGTGGCCGATGTCGTGCGCGAGGGCGATGGCCTCCGAGAGGTCGTGGTTCGCGCCGAGCGCGCGGGCGAGCGTGCGGCCGACCGCGGTCATCTCCAGCGTGTGCGTGAGGCGCGTGCGGTAGTGGTCGGCGGTGCCGTTGATGAAAACCTGCGTCTTGTACTCCAGCCGGCGGAAACAGCGGCTGTGCAGGATGCGGTCGCGATCGCGCTGGAAGGCGGAGCGATGCTCGTGGGCCGGTTCGTCGTATTTGCGCCCGCGGGTCTGCGCGCTGCGGGCGGCATAGGGCGCGAGGGTCTGTTCCTCCAGCGCTTCCGTTTCTTTTCTAGATCGCAACATGGGGCTATCATAGAGTGTCTTCCGGCGTCGGCAACGACGGACCGGACCCATGCACGAAAAAACAATTGCCCGCAAAACGGTATTTGAAGGACGCCTCGTCCGCGTCGAGACGCTCGACGTCGAGTTGGAGAACGGACAGCGCGCGTATCGCGAACTCGTCCGGCACCCCGGCGCGGTCTGCGTGCTCGTGCGCGCGCCCGACGGGCGCCTTGCCCTCGTGCGCCAGTTCCGCGTCGGCGCGCAAAAGCAAATGCTCGAGGTGGTCGCCGGCCTGCTCGACGCGGGGGAGAACCCCGACGACGCGGCCCGCCGCGAAGTGCGGGAGGAGACGGGCCTGCTGCTCGGCCGTCTCACCCGCATGGGCCTGCTCTATCCGACGCCCGGGTACGTGGAGGAAAAAATCGTCTGCTACTACGGCGAGGCCGCGGGACAGGGAAGCCGGGCGCTGGATCACGACGAACGGCTGGAGGTCGAGCTGATCGCGGACGCGGAGTTCGTCGCGCGCATCCGCCGTGGCGAAATCGAGGATGCCAAGACCCTCGCCGCCTGGGCGCTTTACCAGGCGGGCGCATCGGAGGGCACATGACCGCGCCGAATCCCGGCCTCTGGGCCCGCATCCGTCATTTCCTGGGCCACGACGCGTGGACCGCGGAGCTCTCCTCCGTGACCGGCCTGCGCTCGCTGGTGATCCGCCTGCTGCGCGTCGCGCAACTGGTCGGGCGCGGATTCAAGGAGGACGACCTCGCGGTGCACGCCGCGGCGCTTACGTTCTCGACGCTCGTGTCGCTCGTGCCGCTGTTCACCCTCGCCTTCGCGATGCTCAAGGGCTTCGGCGGCGGCGAGGAGGCCTCCGCGCGGCTCACCGAATCCATTTCCGCCATGCCGCCGCAGTTCCGCGAATTCGTCGCGTCGATGATTGATATCGTCATGCGCGCGAACTTCCGCACGCTCGGATGGGTTGGCGTCGCCGTCCTGTTTTTCACCGCCGTGCAGGTGCTCGGCAGCATCGAGACCTCGTTTAATCGCGTCTGGGGCGTTCACCAATCCCGGGCGATCTGGCGCAAATTCACGAACTACATCAGCGTGACCGTCGTCGTGCCCGTGCTCATCATGACGGCCTTCGCGATCAGCGCTTCGCTGAAGAACCAGGTGGTCGCCGCGCATCTCGTCGAAACCGCGTGGCTCTACCGCACGCTGCTCGGCCTGACGCCGCTGGTGACGGTGTGGTTCGCGCTGTTCCTGCTCTTTGTCTTCATGCCGAACACGCACGTCAACCGCCAGGCGGCGGGGTTCAGCGCCTTCCTGACCGCGCTGTTGTGGCTGGGTTGGCAGCGCATCTACATCTCGATGCAGGTCGCGCTGTCCAAGTATGACGCGGTGTACGGCACCTTCGCGTCGATTCCCATCTTCCTGCTCTGGCTCTATGTGAGCTGGATGCTGATTTTGCTGGGCGCGGAAATCGCGTTCGCGCTGCAGAATCATGTGACCTACCACCTGGAGCGCGCCGCCGCGCAGGCCAGCGTGAATGCGAAGCTGACGCTCACCGTCGCGATGGTGCTCGACGCGTCGCGCGCGCTGGGCGGGGGCGCGCCGCTCGATGTCAGCGCCTACGCGGGCGCGCACCGCGTGCCGGTCCGCCTGCTCAACGACCTCGCGGGATTGCTCGTCCGCGCGGGCCTGCTGGCCGAGCGCGCGGACAAGCCGGGGTGCTTCCTCCTGCTGCGCGACCCGGCGGCCATCCGCGTCCGGGACGTGATGGACCTCGTGCTCCAGGAAGGCAGCACGCCGGACGGCCTCAACGCGACGCAGGTGGAGAGCGCTGTTGCGCGCGCGCTGGGCGGTTTCCGGGGCGGCCTGGAGCAGGGCCTCGCCGGGCTGACCTTCCGCGATCTGATGGAACCGGAGCCCGCCCGCTCATGAACATCCGCATCGCCGGTGAAGACCGCACGTCGGAGCTGAAGCCCCTGATCGAGGCGGAAACCGCCCGCATGGCGGCGATGGGCGAGTGCGTGCTCTTCCCGCCGGAAATTTCCGCCCTGCGCCTGCGCGGCCAGCCCGACCACGCGGCCTATCTCGACGCGTTGACCGACCTCGTGCGGCGGCGCCACCACATCGACACGCTCGGGTTCCGCATCCCGCGCAAGCCCGGCGCGGCGGGCGCGCTGACGGCGCTCGCGCGCAAAATCCTGTGGCGCGTCTTCCGCTATCAACACGACCGGATGGCGTACCGGCAGAACCTCGTGAATTCGCACCTGATGGCCGTGCTGGAATTGCAGGGGGCCGAGCTGGCGGACCTGCGCCGACGCCTCGCCGCGCTGGAGTCGCGCGCGCCATGAGCGGACCCGCCGTCCACCAAATCCTCAACGGCTTCGCCGACGGCGATGCGATCTCGTCCTGCGCGCGCGTGTTGCGCGATGTGCTGCGCGGGTGGGGGCGGACCTCGGAGGTGTATGCCCCGATGCGCCACGTTGCGCCCGCGGTGCGCGGCGAATGCCGTCCGCTGGAGGAATACCGCGGCGCGCCCGGCGACGTGGTCCTGCATCACTACTCCATCGCATCGCCCGCCGTGGATGTCTTTGAGCGCTCCGCCGCCCGGCGCATCGTTGTCTATCACAACATCACGCCGGTGGAATTTTTTACCGGCTTCGACGACGGCGTGGCGGCGCAGCTCGCGCAAGCGCGCGCCCGGCTGCCCGCGCTCGTGCAGCGCGCCGATGCCTGCTGGGCGGTATCCGAGTTTAATGCGGAGGAACTCCGATCCGCGGGGGCGCGCGAGGTGCGTGTCTTCCCGCTCGTGTTCGATCCGGCGCCGCTCAACGGGCCGCCGGACCCGGACGTGCAGGCGCGCTTCGCCGCGCGGCTCACGACCTTCGTCACCGTCGGCCGCGTCGCCCCCAACAAACGGATCGAAAGCCTGATCGAGGCTTTCTACTGGTATCACCGCACGCTCGACCCCTTCAGCCGGCTCGTTATCGTCGGTTCCGAGCGAAGCTGCCCGCGATACCACGCGATGCTGCGCATGCTTGCGGGCGATTTCGACCTGCCGAATGTATGCTTCGAGGGCTTCGCGTCGCCGCGCGGACTGCCCACCTATTACCGCTGCGCGGATGTCTTCCTGTCCACCAGCGAACATGAGGGCTACTGCCTGCCGCTGCTGGAGGCGATGCACTGCGGCGCGCCGGTCATCGCGCACGCCACCGGCGGGATGCCCGAGGCGATGGGCGGCGCCGGGGTGCTGTACCGCGATCTCACGCCCGCACAGCTGGCGGTGTTGATGCACCGCATCGCAAAGGATGAACCCACGCGCCGCACGGTGCTCGACTCGCAGCGGCGCAGGCTGGACGAGCTGGCGCGACGCGATGTCGCCGCCGAATTGAAGGCGTTGCTCGCATGATCCGCGGCGTGATCTTCGACATGGACGGGGTGCTCTGCGATTCCGAGCGCCTGATGAGCGAGGCAGCGATCCGCATGTTTGCCGATGGCTACGGGGTGCGGCCCGTCCACGAGGACTTTGTTCCCTTCATGGGCCGGGGCGAGATCCGCTATCTCGGCGGCGTGGCGGAAAAATACGGCGTCACCCTCGACATGGCGCGCGACAAGGATCGCGCGTATCAGAATTACCTGGACCTCATCCCGGGCCGGCTCGAGCCCCTGCCCGGCGTGCATGCCTTCATCGAGCGGTGCCGCGCGGCGGGACTGCCAATGGCCGTGGCCACCGGGGCGGACCGGATCAAGCTGGTCGGCAACCTGCGCGAATTGCGGATTCCCGAAGTCTGGTTCACCGCGTGCATCACGGGCAACGATATCACCGTGCCGAAGCCGGACCCCGAGATCTTTCTGCGCGCGGCCCGGGCGATGAACCTGCCGCCCGCGGCGTGTCTCGTGATCGAGGATTCGGTCAGCGGGATCAAGGCCGGCGGCGCCGCGGGTTCACCGTGCCTCGGTCTCTCAACCACCCACGAGGCCGCGCTGCTGCTGAGCGCCGGCGCCCGCCGCGTCACGCGCGATTTGCAGCAGGCGTACGAGATCTTCGACGAACTGCTCGCGCTGGCGTGAGGGAAAGATGCGTTGGGTCACCCGACCTGTAGCGTGAGTTCGCGCACACAGGTTTCGGGCGGTCGGCACACGCGGTCGTCGCACAGCTGGAGGGTGAAGAAGAAGCGCGCCACGGCCCATCCATCGGAGAGGCCGAGGGCGGGCATCAGGGTGAGGCGGTCGCCGTCGCGACGCACGAGGGTGAAGTCGCCCTCGACGGCCACGGCATAGCGTTCGCCGCCGGGCGCCAGCTGAAGGTGCCAGCCGGCGGGCATCTGGAATTCGACATCAATCTCCACCGGCTGTCCGGGATGCACCCGGCGTTGGCGCGCATGCAGCTCGATGTCAAAGGCGGGGGCGGACGGTTCGGAACGGGCGGGTGTGCCCGATTGCGGCAACAACAGGCCCGCGTGCAACAGCGCCGCGCAGCCGGAGGGCATGCGCGTGGCCCAGGCGAGCGCGGCCGCGAACGCGCGCTGCGCGAGGGGAAGCAGGTCGGCGGTTTCGTTGTCCGCGAGCCGCGCGATGGCGCGAATCGCGAGAGCGGTGGAGGAGGGCACCGCCTGGTCGAAATAGTCGGGCAGGCGCGCCATCAGGGTTTCGTGCCGGGGCGACGCGGTCAGGAACTGTCCGCGTTCCGCGTCGAAGAACAGATCCGCCAGTTCCCGGGTCAGGCGCGCGGCCTCCGCGCGCCAGCGCGGTTCGCCGGTGGTTTCGTGCAAATCCAGCAGGCCGTTGGCGAGCGCGGCGTAGTCGTCGAGGAAGCCGGGGATGCGCGCCTCGCCCGCGCGCCAGACGCGCATCAGTGCGCCGTTGGGCGAGGCCGCCGACAGCAGGAATGCGGCGGCTTTTTGCGCGGCCTCCATGTAGCGCGGTTCGTTGAGCGCGCGGGCGGAGCGGGCGAGCGCGCTGATCATCAGGCCATTCCACGCGGTCAGCCGTTTGTCGTCGAGGCCGGGCCACACGCGGCGGGCGCGATGCGCGAGCAGCTTCGCGCGGCACGCGTCCATGCGCGTCCGCATCTCCTCCGGCAGCCAGGCGGCGAGGTGCGGGATGTTGAGGCCGGTGGGGCGGCCGGTCGTCTCGTCGTGGAAATTGCCCGCGGGCGCGATGGCGTACCACCGGCAGAAGGCCGCGCCGTCCTCCGGCCCGAGCACTGCGAGCGCCTCGTCGTGCGACCAGACGTAGAAACGACCCTCCTCGCCTTCGCTGTCCGCGTCGAGCGCGGAGAAAAAGCCGCCTTCCGGCCCCGTCATCTCGCGCAGGACCCAGTCGAGCGTCGCGCGCGCGATGGCGGCGTATGCGGGCCGGTCCAGCAGCGCGGAAGCCTCCGCGTACACCGGCGCGAGTTGTGCGTTGTCGTAGAGCATCTTCTCGAAATGCGGGAGCAGCCAGCGTTGGTCGGTGGAGTAGCGGTGGAACCCGCCGCCGACATGGTCGTGGATGCCGCCGAGCGCCATGGCGTCCAGCGTGCCGGTCACGAGCGGTTGCAGCGCGCCGTCGGGCTGCTGGCGGAGGCGATGCAGCAGCAGGTCGAGCGTGGAGTGCGGCGGGAATTTGGGCGCGGTGCCGAAGCCGCCGTGGCGCATGTCGTACGTGCGGGTCCAGGTGTCGAGCGCCTGCTGGAGCACGGCGTCGAGCGCGGGCGGTGCGCCCGGCTGCGGCGTGGCGCCGGCGTGCTCGTGGATTGCATCGGCCAGTTGCGCCGCCTGTTGCTCCACATCGGTCCGGCGCGTCGTCCAGATCTCCGCCAGGCGAAGCAGCAGCGAGCGGAAGCCGAGCTGGCGTCCGCGGTCCTCCGGCGGGAAATAGGTCCCGGCGTACCACGGGCGTCCATCGGGCAGGAGCCACACTGAGTTGGGCCAGCCGCCGCGTCCGGTCATCAATTGCGTGACGATCATGTAGAGGTCGTCGATGTCCGGACGCTCCTCGCGGTCCACCTTGACCGGAATGAAATGCCTGTTCAGCACCTCCGCGATGGCGGGGTTCTCGAACGACTCGTGCTCCATCACGTGGCACCAGTGGCAGGATGAGTAGCCGACGGAGAGGAAGACCGGCTTGTCCTCCGCGCGCGCGCGGGCCAGCGCCGCCTCGCCCCAGGGATGCCAGTCCACGGGATTCCGGGCGTGCTGGAGCAGGTAGGGACTGGTTTCGTGGATCAGTCGGTTAAAACCGGGACCGCCGTCGGGCGGAAGCGTGCGGATGACGTCAGGCGGCGGCAGGGGTTCGCGGTGCATGGGGGTAGTCTAGCACATCTTCCACTCGCGTTCTCGTCGTCGTCCGCGCGTGGAGAGCGGGGAGAAGACGAAGGACGTCGAGGACGAGGAGGAGGACGATTACGAGGGTGGGGTGGCGAAATCTGCTCGTGTCCGCGCGGAGTCCCCCTAGAATACGCGCTTTCTGTGTAATGAAAGGGCTGCTTTCCATCTTCCTGGTTCTGGCCGTGGTGTCCGATGTCTGCGCGGCGCCGGCGGAACCCGTGCCGTTCTGGCACGAAAAGGAAAAATTTGTCGCGCTCCGCGACATCGCGGCGCTGCATCGGATGGACATGTCCGATCCGGTGGCCCAGCGCATCACGCTGAAGAACGCGACGCACACGCTGATTTTCAAGACGGAGGGGCGCGAGTTGCTCGTGGACGGCACGCTCGTGTGGCTGCATGCGCCGCTGAGCTATGTGCGCGGACGCTGGGCGCTGCGCGAGGTGGATGCGCGCGTGGTGGTGGATCCCTTGCTGCGTCCCGCGCGTCCGCTCGCCGCCACGGGGCATCGCGTCATTGTGATTGATCCCGGCCACGGCGGCCAGGATACGGGCGCGAAGGGGCGGCGCGGGGTGGAGGAGAAGCGGGTGGCGCTGGACATCGCGCGGCGCCTGCGCGCGCATCTCGTGAAGGCGGGGCACAAGGTGTACATGACGCGCGAGAGCGATCGGTTCATCGAACTGGACGAGCGATGCCGGAAGGCCGGCCGCTGGGGTGCGGATTTGTTTGTCAGCGTGCATTTCAACTCGGCCGGCAACCCGGCGGCGGCGGGCGTGGAGACGTACGTGATGGCCTCGGCGGGTTATGAGTCGACGTCGGGCGGCCTCTCGAACCTCACCCAGCCCGGAAACCGGTTCGAGGCGGTGAACGGGATTGCGGGCTACCAGATCCAGCGCGCGCTGGTGTCGCGGCTCGGGGCGGTCGATCGCGGCGTAAAGCGCTCGCGCTTCCTCGTGTTGAAAAACGCGCCCTGTCCGGCGGTGCTGGTGGAGTGCGGATTCCTTTCCAACCCGGCGGAGGAGGAGCGGTTGCTGCAGGAGGAGCACCGCGAGGCGCTGGCGCAAAGCCTTGCGCGCGGGACGCTGAATTACTTGAATCTGGTCAAACGCGCCCAGTTGGTGGAGACGCCATGAAGAAACAAACAACGCGACGCCCGGCCCTCCGTCCCGCGGTGTTCAAGTGGGGACGCCCGCTGCACCTGAAGTACTACATGTTCGACTGGGACGACAACATCCTGCACATGCCGACGCGGATCCACCTGGAGAAGAAGACGGCGCGCGGCTGGTCGCCGTACGATGTGTCCACCGCGCAGTTCGCGCGCATCCGGCGGACGATGAAGGGCTGCCGCCCGCTCGGCAACGATTGGGATCGGGCGTTTTCCGACTTCTATGACGTGGGGCGCCGCGGGGTGAACGCGTTCCTTGACGACACCCGGAAGGCGCTTCGCCCGATTGTCGAGGGGCGGGCGCGTGGCGCGCCGAGCTTCCAGAAGTTCCGGATGGCGCTGGTCGAAGGCCGGCTGTTCGCCATCATCACGGCGCGCTCCCACAGCGCCGCCGCGATCCGCAAAGGCGTGGAGTATTTCATACGCCATGTGCTGTCGCCCGCGGAGATGAAGACCATGCTGGCGAACCTGCGCGGCTATATCGCGTATTTTGATGGCGATCCCGAGGCGCTTTCAGACCGGGCCGTGATGAAGCAATATCTCGATCTCTGCCGCTATCGCGGCGTCACGTCGCCGGAGTTCCAGCAACTGATGGGTCGCAAGCTGGGCGGATCGGAGTCGCCGGAGGAGGCGAAGCAGTTCGCCATCCGCGAGTTCGTCCAGCATGCGATGGGCCTCGTGCGCGACCGGCGGAAGGCGGCGCGCATCAGCATCGGGTTCTCGGATGACGACCGGAAAAACGTTGAGGCGGTCGAGGAGTTCATCCGCCACGAACTGGGTCGCGAGTATCCCGGCGTGCGTTTCGTCGTGTACGACACGTCGGATCCCCGCCGCCGGGCCGGCCGCAAGATTGTCATCAAACGCACCGGTTGAGTCCGGGCTTGCGCGCTGCTTGAATTCGCGCGCGGGCGACCTACACTGGCGGCATGTCGGAGTCCGGGGAAATCTTCTTTCGTTGCACGGTGTGCCGCCGCCGCCTCGCGGTGGAGCCGCGCGCCCGCGGCCAGTTGGTGGATTGTCCCAATTGCCGCGCGTCGTTGCGCATCCCGGACCATTCCACCGCGTTGAGCCCCGAGCAGGCGCGCAGGCGCCTGACGCTGCTCGCCATGGCGGCGGCGTTTGCCGGGCTCTCCGCGCTGGCCGTTCCGTTGTTGCGGGCGCCGGAGGGTGAGTCCGCGCCGGAGCGGGCGGAAATTCCTTCCCCGGCGGAGCGGATCTCAGCTGCTCGCGAACCCGCGCCCCGTGCGGAGTCTCCGGTGTCCGCGGAATCGCGCGAACTTCGCGACGTGCAGAGCGCGCATCGCGCGATCAGCCAGCAGTACAACGATCTCGCCAACTGGGTGCTGACCAATTTGCGCGGGCGCTTCCTGCTCAAGGACCAGCATGTGGGCCGTTTGCGCTTCCCGGCGGTGAACGGCGATTTTACCGCGCATCCTGATCTGCTTGATTTCCTTGCCGTGAAGCCGGAGGAAGGCGAGCTGCTGAACGATGCGTTCGCGCACAGCCGCAACGTGTTGACGGAACTGCAGCAGGCCTTCTTGACGACGACCCAAACCGCGCCGGACCGCGTGACGCTTTACATCCCGCCCTTCGAGCGGGAAGGGGCGGTGTTGCAGGAGGACCTGTATGGCGCGATGAAGGCGGCGATCGGGCCGGATCGCTTCAACCGGCTGCTGCAGGTGGGCGAGCAGGATCTCGTGCGCGCCTATGACTATTTCGGGAAGGCCTCGCGCACAATGGTCTTCCAGTTGGTGTTCGACGATTATCCGCGCTCGCCCCCGCACCTGCTCATCAAGGATGGATGGATCATCCCGCAGGATGCGTCGCGCCGCACCGTGGAGGCTTCCGAAGAGGCGGTGCGCCAGTTGCCGGAGCGCTACCACGCCTACCTTGCGTGGCTTCCTGATTTTGTGGCGGCCTATGCACAACCCTGATCCGACCTCCTCCGCGCCGCGCGTGCGACTCCACAAGTTCATGGCCGAATGCGGCGTGGCCTCGCGCCGCGCGTGCGAACAGATTATGGCCGAGGGGCGTGTGCGCGTGGATGGCGTGGTGGTCCGGGAACCCGGCGCGACGGTGGACCCCGCGGTGCAGCGGGTCGAGGTGGACGGGCGCCGCCTCCAGCGCGCGTCGTTCCGCTACCTGCTCTATCACAAGCCGCGCGGCGTGCTGAGCGCGCTGTCGGACGACCGCGGACGCGGGACGCTGGGCGATGTGTTGCCGCCGGACCTGGGCCGGGTGTACCACGTGGGCCGCCTGGACCAGGACAGCGAGGGGTTGCTGTTGCTGACGAACGATGGCGACTTCGCCGCGCGCATGACGCATCCCCGCTATGAAGTCGAGAAGACCTACCAGGTCTGGTGTGACGGCGATCCGTCGCCCGCCTCGATCCGCCGCATGCTCGACGGGCTGGATGATGAAGGCGAGCGCCTGCGCGCGCGCGCCATCGAGCGGATTGATGCCGGCCACTACAAGGTGGTGTTGACCGAGGGGAAGAAGCGGGAGATCCGCCGTTTGTTCTCCGCGTGCGGATGTCCGGTGCGCCGCCTCCTGCGCGTCGCCGTGGGCCCGCTGCGCCTCGGCGCGTTGTCCACCGGGCGGTTTCGCGATCTCACCGCGAATGAGGTGAGCGCGCTGCTGGCGTTGTCATCCGGGCGCTGAGGCGCCGGCCATCAGGCCGCGCAGCAGGGACTCGACCGACTCCTCGATGCTGAGCTCGCCGGCGGCCACGCGCGCTTCGTAGTGCCGGTGCCACAGGTTCAGTCGCGGGCGCGCGTGCTCCAGTTCGTCCAGAATCAATCGCACCATGGGGCCGCCTTCCGCGAGATATCCGTTTTCGACGAATGCGCGGCGCGCGCGCTCCCGGTCGTAGGCCACCCGGTGGATGCGGGCGTTCCAACGCCCCGCGCGCCACTCGAGCAGCGCGAAGGAAGCGTCCGCGATCCCGTCGAACGGCATGCCGACCGCGCCCGCGTTGACGATGAGCGTGCCGTCGATCGCGCGGACGAAAGGGATGTGGGTGTGGCCCGCGACCAGCACGGCGGGCGGCGGCGCGGCCAGCTCCGCGAGCAGCGGCGCTTCCATGTGTTCGTACAGCCCCTGGCGGTTGCCGCGCATGGAGGCGTGGACGAAGCGCACCTCGGAGCCATCCGGGCCTTCCAGCGAGAGACGGTCCGGCCACGCGGCGATCTCCGCGAGCCGCTCGCGCACGCGGCGCAGGGTCCAGCGGGTGTGCGCGTAGAGCTGCTGTTCCCATGGCTGCTGCTCGGCGGTGCGCGCGGCTTCCTGCAGGATAAAGTCCTCGTGGTTGCCTTTGAGCAGCAGCCATCCATCCGTGTCGTGCCGCGCAAGCACCGCGTCGAGGCAGGCGCGCGGGTCCGGTCCGCGGTTGATCACATCGCCCGCGACGACCACGTGGTCGGGCCGCTCCGACGAGACGGCCGCCAGGACGGCGTCCATCGCCGCGCGGTTGGCGTGGATATCGGATAGGACGGCGATGCGCATGGGGCCAACATAACACATCCCGCGGCGGCGCGGATGGTGTATAATGAACACATGAAAACGTGCATCGCAGCGTTGCTGATTTCATGCGTCGCGGCGCAGGCCGGGTCGCTTGCGAACCTGTCGGTCGTCACGGATCGCCTGATGCCGTCGAATGCGGTCAACGTCGTGACCTATGCCGCGCCGCGGGCGGTGTCGATCGGGGATCTGGGCTTGAAGGAAGCCGGGCTGGCTGCGGCGCCGGTGATCATGCAGGCGGACGAAGTGCGCATCTTCGCGAATCGCGAGGCGATGGGCGCGCGCCCGAAGGCGCGGCTCTGGCGCAATTCGCGCGAGGGCGGGGCGTGGTGGTATCAAACCGGCGGCGAGGGTCTAGCGGATGCCCACGTGATTCAGCCGGGCGAAGCGGTGGTGATCCTCACGCGCGGCAGCACGAACGCCCTGGTGTGGAAGAACCCTCTGGCCGCGACTCCGGGCGAATGATCGGGTCTCGCGCGGTTACTGCGTGTTCTTCAGCAACCGGTCGATCAGGACGAAGGCGAGGGCCGCGCGCTCGTTGCGGGAGAACTTCTGTTCCAAGGCGGTGATTTCCGCCTGGATGCGCGGGGCGGCCTGAGGGTCGTCGTGCGCGAGGCGGAAGGCGCTCTTCAGCTGCGACTCGTTGATGCAATAGACCGATTCGCCGCCGAGCAATTCTATGGGTTTGACCGCCATGGCTCAGACGGCGAAGGAGGAGCCGCAGCCGCAGGCCTTCACGGCTTTCGGATTCTTGAACCGGAAGCCGGAGGCGATGAGGTCGTCGGAGTAATCAATCTGCAAGCCGTCGAGGAACATCGCGCTGTTCGGGTCCGCAATGACGCGCAGTTCCGCCTCCTCGAACAGCACCTGATCCGTGTCCGCGAGCGCGTTGTCGATGCACGCGGAGTAGGTCATGCCCGAGCATCCGCCGGATACGACGGAGATGCGGAGGAAATTGGGGCCCGTGGCCTCCAGTTTCACCAGTTCCTGCTTCGCTTTGTCTGAAATCTGAATCGGCATCGACGTTTCCTTTAGAAGTCCAACGAACGCGAGAAGCTACGTCGCGCGGGGGCCGGTGTCAAGGAGGGCGGAATCTCGCGGAATCAGGGCAGGTTAATGACCTGGCCGACTTTGAGGCGGTTGGGGTTCAGCCCCGGGTTCGCCTTCAAGATCTTGTCCACCGTGGTGCCGTGTTCCTTGGCCACCTTGCCGAGCAGGTCGCCCGCGCGGATGGCGTAGGTTCCACCGGTGCCTTCGGCGGCCGGGGCTGTGGCCGCGCCGGCGGCGGAGGGAGCGGGCGGCGTGGCGGAGGGAGACTTCGCCTTCATCTCGTCCCGCATGAGCGCCAGCTGGTCGCTGACGTTCTGGAAGGAGGTGCGCGTCTGGTTGTACAGGCCGCGGATGTTGCCGTTGAGTTCCTCGTTGGCGCCGCTGAGACGCGACACCTGCTGCTCGAGTTCGGAGAGGCGGTTGTCCTGCTGTGTTTCACCGCCGCGCCCCGAGAGTCCCACATAGAGGCCCGTGCCGCCCAGCGCAATGCCGAGGATTGCGAGGCCCGTGATGACGTAGTTGCCCATTCCGCCGCCGCTGCTTTCAAGATTCATAATGCGCGTACTATGGAGGCTCGCCGCCGCGCATCAAGCACGATTTGGCGCTCCGAGGACCACGCACTAACCAAAACTTTACGGCGATTGAGGTTGCGTTTTCATGCCTCCGGGAAAACACTAGCGACGGGGTAGGGAACTGGCGGATGCGCCGTTTCGGGTTAAAACTCGCGGAAATGCCGTGAGGGAGGAGTGTTGATGCCAAAACCAATCCGTCGCCGGTCGCGCCATTTTCCTGCAACTCATCGCTGCACCCCCCTGTATGCATTCACGTGGGCCCTCTTCGCCGCCCTCGCCTTCAACACCGCCGCTCTGGCTGATTTGATCCGAACCCAGCGCGTTGAGCTGGTCACCGGCTGGAACGCCGTCTATCTCGAGTTGGACCCGTCGGTTTCCGACCCGTCGGCCCTGTTTGCAGGGCAGCCGGTGGATGTCGTCGCGACCTTCGTCGCGCCGCAGCGCAGCGCGCAGTTCGTCCGCAATCCCTCCGCCTCGCTGCTGGGCACCTATGGGTGGTCGGTGTGGTACGCGCCTGCGCGCCAGGACCATTTCCTGACGAGCCTGCACAGCATCTATGGCGCAAAGCCCTACCTGATTCACGCGACGACCAATGCGGTGTTGCAGCTTCCGGGCACGGTGGCGATCGAGCAGCGGGTGTGGACGCCAAACGCCTACAACTTCGTCGGCTTCAGCGTTGCGTCGCCCGGCGCCCCCACCTTCCGCGAGTTTTTCCGCGGTTCCGCGGCGCACAATCACAACAAGATGTACCGCCTGGTGGACGGCACCTGGCGCCAGCTCCTCGACCCGGGCGCCGCGGCGATGCGGGCCGGCGAGGCGTTCTGGATCTACTGCGAGGGGCGCTCGGATTTCACCGGTCCGCTGGAGGTCTCGACCCGGTCGACCGCCGGCGTCACGTTGTCCTCGCGGGGTGGCAGCGAGGTGGCCTTCCGCAACCGCACGCCGCATCCGCTCGCCTTCACGGTCGAGCACCTGGTCGATCCCGCGCAGCCCATCCCGGTGAGCACGCCGGTCCGTGTGATGGACGAGGCCGCCGGCGGACTCCGCACGCTGAGCGTGCATTTTGACGCCGCTCACTTCGTGCAGGCGTTTCCCGCACTCAATGCGGGCGCGGCCGCGCGGTTGCCCCTGGAGCTGCGCCTGCAGGATGCCGGCCCCGGGGTCCGGCGTTCGGTGCTCAAAGTGACCACGGATATCGGAACGATCACCTACATCCCGGTGTCGGCCTCCCGGGACGACCTGTAACGCCTGGCGCCAAGAAGGAACGAACACATGCGTGTCACCTCGTCATTTAATATCGGGCTCACGGCCGCGGCTCTCGCGACCGTGGCGTTGCAGCCGCACGTCAGCTTTGGACAGGCCAGCCCGTACCGCGGCCTCTGGGTCGGTTCCGTCGCGCTGTCTTCTGTTAATGAAGTGAGCGTCCCGCTCGATGAGAACAACGTGCCGGTCGCGCCCGATCCGGAGAAACCGACGCCCACCGCCGACCGCGCCGACCTGCGCCTTATCATCCACGTGAACGGGGCGGGGCAGGCGTTCCTTCTTAAGGACGTGGCGATCCTGAATCGCGTGCAGGGGCAGCCGACGAACGGCGCCGTGGAGTTCGCGACGGAGGACGACCTCTCCCTTGTGACCGATCCGCGGCTCTACGCCGTGTTCCCCCCGCAGCCCGCGATGCGCTACGCCAGCGCGGTGTTCGACTTCGGCGACGCGAAGGCCACGGAGGCGCTGGACGCCATCGTGGAACAGGCCGCGAACGCCGCGGCGGCCTTCACGACGAACGCCTCCCTTGATGTCTCCACGCAGGGCGCGCGCGTGACGGCGCGCAACAATGCCATTGCGCTGATCCAGCCGGGGTTGGAGACGATTGCGCAGAACGCGAATGTGTCGGAGGGGTTTAACGATTTCCTCCAGTTGTTCGACACCGCCGCGATTTCCGCGATCATCGCGAACACCAGCGACCCGGTGGTTGCCACCCTGTCGAACGCGGCCGTCGCGCTGCGCGACCAGTCGTTCTACGGCGACACGCGCGCCATCGACATGTTGAACGCCGTCGTGGCCGCGGTGAACGCGGCGCTGCCGGCCAACCGCGCCAAGGCCGCGCACCACACGGCGTCGTCCTACGCCGACGTGATGAATCTGTACCAGCGCTTCATCTCCGGCGGCGGGTTTGGCGACATGATCACGGCGTCGGCCGAAGCCGCGGCGGATGCGGCGGTGCTGCCGGGCGCGACGCTGGCGAGCATTGATGCCGCGATGCGCGCGGCGTCCGAAACGGTCGATGCGCTGACCGACGCGCTCCAGGCGCGTGTGCAGCAGTATGACGACACCCGCGCGACCGAGGCGATTGATGCCGTGCTGCTGGCCATGGCGCAGGACGCGCTGGCGAACGCCGCGCTGACCGTGGAGGAAATTGCCGGGTCGAGCGAAGCGGCGGGCCGCTCCGTGCTGGCGGACATGGTGGCGCGCTATCCGCTCCCGGTGCTGACGCCCACGGTCGATTACAACACCTTCGCCGGATCGTCGTCATTGACCGGCGCGCCCGCGCTGGCCGTCTTCGCCGCGGCCGATGCCGCGATCAACGAGCGCGCGACCAACCCGCTCTACACACCGCAGTCGCTCTACACCGCGGCGAAACTGGCGGCGATCAAGGCGTTGCAGGCGGCCTACAATGTCGCGGCGCGCGTGATGCGGACGGAGCTGCCGCTGGAGGGCGCGTTTGAGGCGGGGTCCGGCGACGCGCGTCCCATTTCGGCGCTGGCGCAGGCGTCGGATCTGGGCGCGCCGGGCCTCACGGGACTGATCTACCTGCCGGCGAACCACCCGACCAATCCGTTCCGCCACCGCCGCCATCCGGACCACACGGCCGGGTACAACATCGAGCGCCGCATCCGCCTCGATTTCGACGGCATGCAGGGCGATGCGATTGAGGCCGCGGGCTTCGGCGTGGACCGCATCAGCGGCATGTACCGCGAGGAAATCTTTGGCCTGCACAAACCGCTGGGCCCGGACCCCGACACCGCCCCGATCGGACTGCGGACGGAAGGCCCGTTCCAGCTCAACCGGATCAGCTTCATCGACACACTGAACACCCTTTGAGGCGCGCACCATGAATAAAACCAACACGACTTACCTGGCCCGCCGCATGCGAGCCGCGGCGTCCGCATTCCTGCTGGCGGTCCCGCTGCTCGGCTCCTTGAGTGCGGCGCAGGCGCAACAGGATGACATGGCGTTCACCGCGACGATCCGTCCGTGGGGCACGGGATCGTTCGACCTGACGATCCTGAACGACACGCTGGAGCCCATCACCGGGTTCACGCTGCAGATGGACGGCACGGATCATGAATTTGCCTACATCTACGCCGGTTCGATCACGCGTTCGGCGCGCGTGCTGGAGCCGCTGTACGTGTCCGGAAGCAACGGCGTGGTGCGCGAGGTGTGGAATGGCATCGGCGGCGTCACGCTCGACAACCTGCGCAACAACGTCAACTACCCGAACTCGCCGAATACACGCAACCTCATCACCGGCAACTTCGAGGCGCCCGTCAACATCGGCGACAACTACGGCCAGCGCATCCACGGCTACCTCGTGGCGCCGGAAACCGGCACCTACACCTTCTGGATCGCCGGCGACGACTACAGCGAATTGTGGATCAGCACCGACGCGAATCCGGCCAATGCGTCGCTGGTGGCGCATGTGCCGGGCTGGACCGGCTCGCGGCAGTGGGACAAGTATGGATCCCAGGCTGGGACGCGCTCCCTGACGGCCGGTCAATACTACTATGTGTATGCGGTGATGAAAGAGGGCGGGGGGCTGGACAACCTCGCGGTCGGCTGGCAGCGCCCGAGCGGGTTGCTGCAGCGTCCGATGCCGGCCAACGTGTTCCGGATCAGCGCGGGTGGCGAGGCGCTCAACGTCTCGGATCCGTCGTCCTCCTCCGACCAGTCGGACACGATCCGGCTCGTGGACATCGCCGGGTTGAACCGCGGCAGCACGATCTTCATGCAGGCGGCGTTCACGCCGACGCCGGCGAATGCCGCGCGCGTCCTCTTTAACAACGGCACGGCGCGCCAGAACGCGGTGCTCACGGTGTTTGGCGCGAACGGCGGGCGCGGTCAGTTGACGCTGAATGACACGGCCTCCAACGAGTCGGGCGTCAACTACGTCTTCCAGACGGAAAAACGGCCGCGCACGCTGACGGTGAAGTCGGAGGTGCTGGGGACCGGCGCGTTCATTTCCAACTTTGTCGTCCGGGTGCTGAACCGGCAGGGCGCGGTGATTGAGGAGCGCATCCAGCCGGCGGGCAACGTGACGATCAGCCATCTCTCCGACGGCATGCGCGTCGAGATCGCCGCCGCGGGCGAGGTGTACCAGAACGCGAACGGCGCCTTCCTCTACGACGCCTCGAACATCCCGTCGGATTCCGGCATCAATTCGCCGAATCCGCCGCGCCAGCGCTACGTGGCGACGGGCCTGTCGGTGAACAACACGCCGCAGACCGGCGATCCGACGCAATACTCCTTCGACATCAACGGCGACACGGAGGTCAAGATCCGCTGGCGTCATGACTACGCCCTGTTGCTGAACCACGATTTCAGCGCGACGGAAAGTCCCGAGCGCGACCCGCAGGGGAACCCGTGGGCCGGTCCGCTCGTGTCGGCGGCATCGGGCAACCCCACGCCGGACGCGACGAAGCTCCACTGGATTGAGCGCGGGCAGGAGGTCATCGCGCAGATCGATGGCCAGGTGCTCGATTTCAGCCGCCCCGGCCTCGACATCCGCTACGTGCCGAAGGCCTACCGCGCCCGCGGCAGCGCCCGCGGCGTCTTCCTGCAGAGCGAAACCCACACGAACGCGTTCACGGTTGGCCAGTCGCCGCCGCAGCGCCAGCAGGTGAATTCCTTCGTGATGGATAACTGGGGCAGCATTGACTACATCTGGCAAATCCAGTTCGGCGTGCGCGTGAATGTGGATGACGCGGCCCGATCCGCGCTGCCCCGCGTCTTTCGCGTGAGCCCGGTGAACGGCACCGAGGTCGAGATCGGCAGCCTGGAGGGCACGTTCTGGTTTGACCCCGGCGAGGCGGTCAAGGTTTCCTCCGCGGCCAACGTGACGCCGGACCCGTCCTCGCTCGCGCTCAGCGGCTGGATCAGCGGCGATGGGTTCTATTTCAGCGCCAACGGCGATATCAACAGCCAGAGCGGCGCGCTGCTGTCGGGCGGACCGGTGGTGGAATCCGGAAATCCCGTCGCCCTGTGGCAGACGGGGTTCACCGACGCGAACGGGCGCCTCTACCGCGGCCTGTCGATCCCGAACCTGCGCCGCCCGGCGCGCGTGTTGTGGACCTATGGCCAGCAGGTCTACCAGGACACGGTCCGCATCGGCGAATACATGTTCCAGAACAACGAGGCCCTGCTCGCGGCGAACCCGACGCTGGCTGCGATGATCCTCAACCCGCCGTTCCAGGTCAGCCGCCTCAGCATCGCCGGCGCCAACCAGAACGTGTCGGACGTGGATCTGACGGTGTGGGACCCCAACGCCCAGAAGCTGTATCCGCTCATCCCCGGCCAGATCCGCGCGAAGTGGACGAATGGCACGGCGTCGATCCAGGTCCTCATCGACGTGCTGCCGCCCGATCAGGCGCACTATCCGCACATTGCCGGCACGCCGCCGGTGCAGCTGACGCCGGACCCGGACGGCACCTACTTCTTTAAGGAGCTGAAGTACACCGAGAACGACGCGGCAATCAGCGGCGGCAGCCTGTTCACCGCCGACCGTCCCGGGCGCACGGTCCTGCTCTTCGGCGAGATCAAGCGCATCGGCCGCGGCGATCCCAAGGAATACCTGCGCGTGCGCATGGTGCAGACGCGCGAATGGAACGACGCCGCGCCGCTTCCGATGACGACCGTCGTCGGGCGCGCGATCAGCGATCCCTCGCTAGACCTCGCCAACCTGGGCACCGGCTACATCAAGTTCGAGAACGCGCGCTACAACCCCAACGTGTACGATGCGACGCTGCTGGACGGCCTGGTTGCCCGGGACGTCTACGACCTGAACGCGCTCCGCTCGACCAGCGGGGAAAAGATCGTCATCAACCGCGATGCGCTGCCGGGCCCGGTCATTCCCGTCAACCTGCATCCCGGCGCGGCCGCTGAACAACGCATCGTCGTCGTCTGGTACTACGACCCGTCGCTCACCGACGAGATACTCTGGCCGCACGCCGCGCGCACCTACATCCCGCGCTGGCCGACCACCGAGGCGGAGGGGCTGGGCCGCATTGTGATCGCGAGCCGTTTCGGCAGCGAGAGCCTCAACGCCGCGCAGCAGGACCAGCTCGTCGCGCCCGCCGTCACGAACATCCAGGCCAACGGGGTGGGCGGGTTCATCACCAGCGTGGTGCCTCGCGCGACGACGTACAACCCGACGCGCATCCAGCAGCCGGCGGTGTACGTCCAGAACGACCCGGCCTCGCCCGGCTACAATCCGAACGAGGAACACGGGCTCATGGCGCCGTCGCTCCGGTTCGCGCAGGTGTCGCCGCGCCCGCCCGCCGCGTACGCGCTGCGCAACAAGGATCTCAACCGCTACTCCACCTCCTCGATGACCGAGGCGGGCCAGCCGTCGGACTACTCCTCGCACCCGTTCGTCCTCGTGCAGTACTTCGACACGGCGATCAACGAGTTCGCGATGCGCGTCTATTCGATCGAGAAGGAAGACGCGACGATCCCGAACTACTCCTTCGCAAACCAGAACCTCATCCACCTGCCGACCAACCTGTTTGAAGTGTCGGCCACGCCGCAGGCCCTCGCGCAGCAGCCGCATGTGGTGATGGAGGCGGGCGAGCCGGTGATCCCGTTCTATCCGCTCGGTGTCGTGATCGGCGCATCGCCGGCGCCGGAGACGTTCGGCGTGAACATCAAGGGCCAGTCCACGTATTGGGAGGACCACAAGGGCACGAGCTGGGCAGTGTCCGGCGGCGAGAACGCGTGGTTCACCTATTCGATTTACTACCCGATGGCGCCCGACTTCTGGTGGCCGGCGGGCAAGCCGGGCCGCGTGCGGTACAATGAGGTCACGCAGCAGAAACTCGCGTCGTTCCCGAATGTCGGCGACAGCGTGTCGTTCATGCCGAACAACATCTCGCTGCTCCGCAGCCTGAGCATCGGCGCCATCGTGGCGGAGGCGGTCGAGACCAACGCGCGCCCGAACAGGATCCTCTACAAGAGCGACTGGCCGGCGGTCGCGCCGGTGCTGAAGGCGGGCGAGACGCTTACGTTCTCCGGCGGCGAGTACCGCCAGGACAACCCCAACACGTCCGTGCTCGATGGCAACGGCAACGTGCAGACCGTGCCGACGCCCGGCCTGCCCGGCGTGCTCGGCTTCGCGGTGGGCGAGGTGGTGTTCGATGCGCTGAACCCGCGCGGTTCCACGTCGCTGCTCACGAACAGCTGGACCGTCCGCATGGGGCAGGTGCTCGACGTGCGCACGCAGGTCCTGCCGATCGGCGATTTCCCGACGGACCTGCTGCCGGCCTCGGGCCGCACCCGCGTCAGCGGCGGCAAGTATGTGTTCAACGAACTGCCGGCGTCGTTGCAGAAGCGTTTCCGGTATGACCCGCTCGCGCAAAGCGTCGATCCGTCCACGGGCCTGACGCTCAGCGGGCGCCTGGAAATCAATGGGTTCCTGAACGACAAGGATATCGGGGAAGACACGCTGACCGCCCCGCCGCCCGCGGTGTACGTGCTGGAGCCGAACATCATGACGACGGGCGACCGCGATGCCCTGCTTGCGCTGTCCGAGGAATCGGGCTGGCGGTCGGCGGTCCTGCAGTTGTACGACAGGACGCGGAACCCCGAGGGCCTGCAAGCCGCCAATGGCTCGCTGCTGACCGGTGCGTATCTTGTCGGCTTGCAGCCGAAGGTTCAGCGCAACCCGGTGACGGGCCAACCGCTGTTGACCCCGATTGAGCCCGGTTCCGACGTGCTGGTCCCGCTCACCGATCCGAAGACGCCGGAAGCGGCGCGCCAGTTCGGGCCCGGCCTCGCGTTGATCCCGAATGGCGGATTCATGGATCCGTTTGGCGTGATCCCGAATCCGAGCGGACCGCCGACCCCGTACCCCGACGTGAGCTGGGTCACCGTGGCGGAGAACAACGACCCGAGCATGGGCGGTTCGCCGGTCACGCTGCACGTCATCAAAGTCGACCGCAACGAACGCTATCGCGGCGCGATCAAGACGGTCCTGTCCGACAACGTGTTCGATGAGAATGTCGTGCTGCGCCACACGGGCGAATTCGGCGGGAACGCGGACGACCTCGTTTACGAATGGTGGTACCGCGCCGATGACGGCAGCCTCGACGTGCAGCCGCCGTACATTGTGGACCGCGATTCCGCCGGCCCGTGGCTCCTCTTCCCCGACCCGAGCGGGAACCAGGGCCTCGCCCGCACGGAAATCCTGCTGAAGGGCAACCCGAACACGCCGGAGACGTTGATCGCGGATTCGTGGTGGTTCCTCCGCTACCGGCACAAGAACGACACGGTGCAGGGGACCGATTGGTATCGCCCGCAGCAGAACGGCGACGACCAGGTGAACTTCGAGTGGGCGGGCGCGGGCAACAACGACCCGTTCAACGACTTCAACCTCGACGGCTACCCGGATTACCGCGCGCAGCTCGCGATGGGGTGGATCAAGCGCGTGCTCGACGCGGTGAACCCCTACGAGGCGCGCATCCGCGACTTCGAGGGCGACAGCCCCGCCACGATGTCGAGCATGCTGCAGCAACTCGGCCCGCGTTTCGAGGGACCCGTCGCGCTGAATCCCGACAAGAATGTGATCGAGAACGTCGGCCTCATCGAGCTGTACGAGACGATCCTCAAGCGCGGCAGCGACCTGTCGATCAACCTGTCGACGCCGGTTTCGACGCCCGCGATCGCGAACGCGCTGCAGCTCGCCTCCACGCGTATTTCCGACTTCTACATGCTGCTGGCGAACGAGGCGTACACGGATGCGCAGGACCCGACGATCGGCATCGGCGGCGGCACCGTCGACCCCGGCGCGCTCACGCCGTTCGTGTTCAGCTTCCAGAACCAGATGTCCTCGCTGCTGGAGGAGGAACTCGCGCTGCTGCGCGGCGCGGACGACTTCTTCGCGCGGCCGGTTTACAACCGTCTCTTCTGGAATTTCACGAAGGGCGAGGGCGAGGCCGCTTATGCGCTGAACTACAACATCTCGGACATAAACGCCGACGGGTTCGTGGACGAGTTCGACGCGATGATTCTCTATCCGCAGGGCCACGGCGACGCGTGGGGCCACTACCTCACCGCGGCGCGCAAGCAGTACGACCTGCTGCGCCATCCGTTCTTCAACTGGGTGTCGCGCTCGGAATTCTACAACCTGATGGACATTGTCCTGAAGGTGGACTTCCTCGACGAGCGCAAGTTCGCGCAGGTCGCCGCGTCCAAGGCGCGCGCC
The DNA here is from genome assembly GCA_937996795.1 of uncultured Verrucomicrobiota bacterium. GTDB lineage: Bacteria > Verrucomicrobiota > Kiritimatiellia > CAIVKH01 > CAIVKH01 > JAMLJG01. Next base: position 100,620 of record CALKUH010000068.1, read on the forward strand.
GGCGCGGAGATCGTCACCTCGACCTATCGCGACAACTACGTCGAAGATGCCACCGCCCAGTGGCAGGGCTACACCGACGTCAATGCGGATCGCGCGTGGGGCGTTCAGGATTGGGCCCGTCGGGCGGGACAGGGCGCCTATTTCGACTGGATCACGGCCAATGCGCTGCTGCCGGCGCAGCATCCGAACGAGACGCTGCAAGGCATCCAGAAGGTGGACCGCTCGGTCAACGACGACGTCCGCGTCATTTCGGCCAACCTCAACCAGATCCAGCAGACGTTCGACGACGCGAATCGCGGTCTGAATCCGCTTCGCGTTTCGTCGCAGTCCGTGCCGTTTGACCTCAACACCTCGGCGCTGGATGACCTGCTGTTCGGCCGCACGTATTTCGAGCAGATGTACGACCGCGCGCTCGCCGCGGTCACCACGGCGAAGGCGATGTGGGAGAACGCCAATGCGTCCCAGAATCGCCTCCGCCAGATTGCGGTCTCCGAGGCGGAGTTCCGCAACGATGTGTTCCAGGAGGATCTCTCGTACCGCAACCAGTTGATTGAAATCTTCGGGCGTCCGTACGACGGAACCGTTGGTCCGGGCAAGTTGTATCCGGCCGGTTACGACGGCCCGGATCTTGCGCTCTATATGTATGTAAACGTGCGTGAGATCAACAACAGCACGGTGCCGGGCCCCTCTCTCGGGTTTGCCTCGTTCAACACGAATGGCGTGCTGACGGGCGGCGACCTGTACAACGCCTTTATCGGCGGAACGGGCGGGGTGAGCATCACCACCCTGGGTGAGGATATGCGGGCGCTTTTCTCGGCCACGTTTGCGCCGGATTCCTCCGGCACGACGCCCGCCCTGGCGCGGAACGGCTACTACAATGTTGCGTACACCGACCTCGCTTCGCCCAAGGTCCCGCTGGATAACTTCTCCCAGCTCATGCCCGTCACCGCGGCGGGGTATACCTTCCAGGCGCCCGCGGCGTGGGGCAGCCGCCCGGCGGTGGGCGAGTTGCAGGCGATCATCAATGAGATGCTGCAGCAGGAGGCCGCTGTCGCGGAGGCCATCGGCGCGTGGGACGCGCTGACGGGCGAGATCATCCGCAACCTGCGGCTTTCCAACGCGCAGCTCAACACCACCGATGAGATCCGCAAGCGCAACGAGGCGTTCATCCGCTCGAAGTATGTCATCGGCAATCTCATCAAGGGCATCAACGGCATCATTGAGATCACCGAGGATGTGAAGGAGACCGTCACCACGTTCCTTGACAGCTCGGTGGAATCCCTGCCGAAGACCCTGCCGACCGGCGGTCTGGCGATCTCGCCCGGCGACGCGCTGGCGCCTATTCGCGGCGGGCTGGGTTTTGCCGGCGTGGGCGTGGTGGGAGGCATCAGCGCCGCCCAGGCGATCAGCCGCGGCATCCTGCTCGCGTCGGAAATCGCGTTCGATATCGCGGAGGCGGAGGTTAATCTCGCGAATGAAAACGCGGAGCGCATACAGTCCCAGCGCGAACTGCTCAAGGGCATCGAGGACCTGATGGGCGACGAGCCGGTGCTTCGCGTGGCGATCTTCAAGGAGATCGAGGCGCTGCGCGCGCTGTCCGACCGCTACCGCTCGGTGCTCGCCCAGGGCGTGCGGCTGATCGACGAACGCGCCGCATTCAACAAGCGCGTCGCGGCGATGACGCAGTTGAACCGCTACCAGGACATGACCTTCCGCGTGCACCGGAACCACGCCTTGCAGTCGTACAATGCGATGTTTGACGTGGCGGCGCGCTATACCTATCTCGCGGCGAAGGCATACGATTATGAGACGAACCTGGATGCGAATGACCCCGGGTCGCCGAGCTCGCTCTTCTCCGAAATCGTCAAGGCGCGCACCCTCGGTCTCGAGGACGAAGGGGAGCCGCAGATCGGCGAAGGAGGCCTGTCCGGCGCCCTCGCGTGGATGCGCCTCAATCACGACACGCTGAAGGGGCAACTGGGCTTCAATAATCCGCAGTTTGAGACGGGCAAGCTCTCCCTGCGGACGGAGTTATTCCGCATCCTGGGCAGCGGCGAAACGCAGCCGGTGGGCAACAGCCATTTCCCCGGCGGCGGACAGGACTCGGATGAACTCTGGCGTCAGACGCTCGAAAACGCGCGTGTCGAGAACCTGTGGGAGGTGCCGGAATACCGCTATTATGCGCGACCGTTCGCCTCGGACCTTGATGCGAATGGAAATGCAGCGGTTGAGCCGGGCATCGTGTTGCGCTTCGGCACGACGATCATGGCCGGCCAGAATGTCTTCGGCAAACCGCTCGGCGGTGGCGACCACGCGTTCGACCCGTCGGTCTTCGCGACAAAAGTTCGCTCGGTCGGCGTCTGGTTCTCGGACTATCTGTCCGATGATGTACTGAACGACCTGCCGCAGGCGCCGCGCGTCTACCTGATTCCCGTGGGCTCCGACATCATGTCGATCGCGAACGCGCCGACGCCGGACAAGGTGCGCGTCTGGAAGGTGGTGGACCAGCAGGTCCCGGTACCGCTGCCTTCCGTGAATGCCCAACTGGATTACAGCAGCTTCAATCCGCTGCTCGACACGTTGAACGGGCGCATCGGGCTGCCGCGCCGGTTCCCCAGTTTCCGCGCGTATCACAACGCCGAGGCGGATGTGGATTACGATGAACTCGTGTTCGACGCCCGACTTGTGGGCCGTTCGGTCTGGAACACGGAATGGGTGCTCATCATTCCGGGGCTCATGCTGAACGCCGATCCGGATGAGGGCCTCGACCGGTTCATCGACCAGGTGACCGATATCAAGGTTATTTTCCAAACATACGGGCATCCCGGGAACTGATGGAGAGGATGGGACTGATCATGACACTCTTGAAACACCTGTCTCTTCCGGCCTGCGGCGCGGCGGCGTTGCTCTGCTTCGCTGCCGGTGATCGCGCGGTGAACGCGCAGACGTTCAGCGAGCCCGCAACGATCTTTTACGGAAAGGTCATCGGCGTCGGTTCCCCGCAGCCGTTTGCGATTACGCAGGGCGCGTTGCAGTGGGTGATCCAGCGGGCGGATGGCACGGAGATCACGCTGACGACCTCGCTGTTTGCCTTCCAGGACGGCGAGCTGTCCTACCGGCTCGAAGTGCCGCATGCGGCCCTTGGCCTCGGGCTGACCGCGCCCAGCGGCGGCGTCCCGCTCCCGCCGGTCCCGCAGACCCATATCCACAAGCACGTGACGGTGGACGGCGAGACGGCCTCGCTGCTGGGGCCCGCGAGCAGCGCGTTCACCAGCGAGCAGTTGCTGCGCACCGCCACCTACCGCATGGACCTTGCGCTGGGCCGGGCGGCGGTGGACACCGATGGGGATGGCCTCGCGGATTGGTGGGAGGACAAACACGGCCTCGACAAACAGGACCCGGGCGATGCGGGTCGCGATCTGTCGGGTGACGGCCTGACGGCGTTGCAGGCCTACCTGCAGGGGCTCGACCCGAACCACGATTACCGCAAGCCGGAACTCCTGACCCGCGAGCTGGTCGTGTATCCCGCCGGGACGACGGCGATCCTGCTGGAGGCCAAGGACCTCAACAGCGCGCCGAGCAACCTGCTGTACACCGTCGCGAGCGTGCCGGGTTCGGGCGCGCTGACGCTTCGCAATGCCGTTGCGAATCCGTCCGCGCCGGATCAAATCCTCGCCGTGGGCGCGCAATTCACGCAGGCCGATGTGCTGCGCGGGCGCGTGGTGTACAACCACGACGGTTCCGCGGCGCAGCCGGGCTCGTTTGCCGTGGAACTGCGCGACGAGAGTCCGGCCTCGGGCGTGTTCACCGGCGTCGTGAACCTGCTGGCCTACGAACCGGCGGCGCTGATGCCCGAGGACCTGCCCGCCGCCGAGGCGCAGCGCGTGGAAAATCATCTGCTCGCGGCCTCGGGCCACGTGGTCATGGACGGTTCGCATCTGTCCACCAACGCCGCATTCTCCGCACCCTCCGCGGGCCTTGATGCCTCGGGCCTGCTGGCCCATGCGGCGGCCTATGGTGTGGAGCGCCGCCACGCACTGGCGGACGGGAAGGGCAGCGACACGCTGCGCGGCGGCGCCGCGGACGACGTGTTGTTTGCGAGCACGGGGACCGATGTGCTGGGCGGCGGCTCCGGCGCGGATCGCTTCGTGTTCAAGTCCTTCGGCAGCGGACGCAAGATCGTGGAAGACTTCCGGGTCTCGGATGGCGACGTGCTTGATCTTTCGCGCCTGCCCGCCGCGCCGGAATCTTATGTGCACCAGTATCTGCGTATCGCGCTTTCCGCCGGCGTCCACCGCGTGCAGGCGGACCTCGACGGCAACGGCGCGGGATTCACGAACCTGGCGGTGGAATTGCCCGGCCTGGCTGCCGGCGACGCCGATCTCTACACGCTGATCGAATCCGGGCGCCTGCTCGTCGGCGATTTGCGCCTGGAGCCCCGCATCACGGTGGCCGCCACTTCGGCGCAAGCCTCCGAAAACGGGCCGACCCCGGGCGTCTTTACGCTCACGCGACAGGGCAGTTTGGACGGCGACGTGGTGGTAAATATCGCGATGGCCGGCGCGGCCCAGAACGGCGTGGACTATTCGACGGTGAACCCGACCGTTACAATTCCCTCAGGGTTGTCATCCACAACCGTCACCATTACGCCGTTCGCGGATAGCAACACCGAGCCCTCGGAGACCGTGGAACTCGTGGTGCAGCCGGGCAGCGGCTATCGCGTGGGCGCCGCCGACCGTGCGACGCTGACCATCGAGGATCTCTTGATGCTCGTGGAAATCGAAGTCCTCGAACCGGTGGCGGTGAAGGAGACCCAGTCCGCCGCGACCTTCCTCCTGACGCGCCGCGACGTGATCAACCGCGATGTCATCGTCCGCCTGACGATCGGCGGCACGGCGGCCAACGGCACGGATTACAACACGATCTCGACGTTCATCCAGATGCCCGCCTTCACGACGACGGCGCTCATCAACGTGACGCCCAAGGCCGCGGCGACGCTGGCCGGCGGGATGGAAACCGTCGTGGTGTCGATCCGACCGGATGCCGCGTACCGCGTCTCCGGCAGCGCAACGGCGCAGGTGGCGATCATCGAGCGCGTGGACACGCTGGATGCGTGGCGCACGCGCGAAGTCCCGGGCGCCCAGGGCGGCACGGCGGATTTTGCGCAAACCGCGCCCGGCGATTCGACGGTGTCCTACCTCGAGCGCTACGCGTTTGGCCTCGGCGCGAACGGCGCGGACCTCTCCGGTCTGCCGCGTCCCTTCCTGCACGACGGCCGCCTCGCGGTCACGTTCCGCAAGCCGCTCGGTGTGAGCGATGTCCAGTATCGCGTGTCGGCGGCGACCAGTCTCGCGGATTGGAACGGCACGCAGGTGCCGGTGATCCAGATCCCGGCGCCGTCGGGATCGACCGATCCCCAGCAGCTCTATTACATCGTGGATCCCTCCGCCGCCGCGGCCGGGACGATCTTCACCGCCGTGGATGTGGAGTGGACGCCCTGATGTCTTGGAAATCACCTGTTGTTCTCTGGAAGCTGCCCGCCACCGCGCTGGTGGCGCTGCTTGTGGCCGTATCCTGCAGCCGCAAGGCGGAGGAGCCCGCCGCCGCTCAACCGGAATGGCTGGCGCGTGTGAACGGCACGCTCATCACCGAGGCCGATGTGCGCTTTGAGATTGAACGGCGCAAGGCGGCGAACCGCCCGGTCGGCGAAGTGTCCGACATCCTCCAGGAACTGGTCCGGCGCGAGGCGATGCTGACGGAGGCCGCGCGTTCGCCGGTGATGAATGACCCGGCGGTTCAACGCGAACTCGACAACCGGAAACTCGGCCAGTGGCTCGATCGCTCCCTGCAGGTCCAGCGCGACGCGGTTGTCGTGAATGATGACGAGCTTCGGGCGCATTACGAGGCGAACATCGCCGCGTTCACGCGCCCGGCGTTCACGCGCCTCGCGATGCTGTATCGCCGCGTGAACGCGCGCGATCCCCAGGAGCCCGCCGGTTCCGTGCTCGAGTCGATCTCGCAGGCGCGTGCCGCGTATCTCGCAAACCCGGAGGCCGCGACGCAAGGCGGGAAGCTGACCGGATTCGGCACCATCGCCGCGGAACAATCGGAAGACACCATCAGCCGCTATCGCGGTGGCGACCTGGGCTGGCAGGAGGGAACGGGTTCCGTCGCGCGTGTGCCCGCGGAAGTGATTGCCGCCGGGTTTGCGCTCGAGGTGGGCGGTGTCAGCGAGGTCATGGCCGCGGGCGATGGGCTCTATGTCGTGATGAAATCAGGCGTGCGCGAAGCCGAGGTCGCGCCGTTTGAAACCGTCGCGCCGACCCTGCGCCGCCGCCTGATCCGGGAGAAGCAGGACGCCGTCGAGCAGGCGTTCATCAGCAACGTCCTCTCGCGCGCCACGATAGAAATCGATGAGGCGAAGGCGGCGCGCGTGGCGCTGCCCGCGCCTGAAACGCCGGAACCGCCCACGCTGAAACCCGTCACCGAGTGGAGCCCCGTGCGCAATCCGCCGGCGCCCTGATTTTTTGCCGTCCGTATCCAGCCCCAACGAGTGCCTGCTTATGAATACATGGTTCAAACTGTTTGTCGCCGCCGCGCTGGCCTGCCTGTTCCAGCCGCTGGCTGCTGACGCGCAACCCACGCTGCTGCTCAAGTTCAGCAGCCCGGCGACGAATGACGCGCCCGGCGATGCGTTCTCGGGCGGATTCAGCTTCACCCCGAACACCGGCGATGTCACCGCCGTCATCACATCCGGCACGAACGTGGTGCCGCAGTCGAACATCTCGATCTCCACGCCCGGCACGAACGGGACGATCACCCTGACCCCGCTGACGAACCGCTCCGGCACGGTGTCTGTCGAATTATTCAACACGATGGGCACCCAGACGGTTTCACAAACCTTCATCGTCGTGTTCCAGCCGCACCCGCCGTCCATCGCCCCGATTTCCAACCGCACCATCCCGGAGGATGGCTCGACCAATGTGCCGTTTTTCGTGAGCGACGCGGACACGCCGCTGAATGACCTCGTCATCACGGCGTCCTCCAGCAACAGCGTCCTGTTGCCGACCGGCAGCCTTGTCCTGAGCGGGTCGGGCGCCAATCGATTTATCCTCCTGGACCCTGTGGCGAATATCAATGGAGGCAGCACGATCACGCTGACCATCTCGGACAACATCTATACGAACACGCGCACGTTCCAACTCACGGTGACGCCCGTGGCTGATCCCTCCACGATCACCGGCATCGCGAGCCGCGCCTTTGGCGACAACGTTGGCGTGACCAACATCTATGCCGGCGTCGGCATCAACGATGTGGATCACAACATGCCCGCATCGGAGCAGCTTGTCGCGACGGCCGTGCTGGGTAACGACCAGTTTGTCACCTTTTCCGGCGGCGCGATCACCCGCGCGTTCACCGGCACGCCATCCCAGGTCACCGCCTCGATTGCGGGGGTGGGGGTCCAGCCCATCCCGTACCGCGGCTCGCCCGGCACGATCAACAATGTATCCGCCTCGGTGCGCGTGCGCGGGGTCAGCGACAACATCTCGGTGACCAACACGATCAACCTCGCCGTCGAGGTCATCAACAGCGTGCCCAACTTTGCGACCAGCCTGTCGCCGACGTCGGTGGTCGAGGGACTTGCGGCGCAGCCGTTTGACCTCGATTTCATTTACGATCCGGATATCGGGGAGGACCAGTTCACGCTGACGATCCAGTTGGTGAACACCAACCAGGCCAACCTCGTCACGATCGGTCCCACCAACGTCCTCGTCGACAACATCGCGGGCCTGCAGGCGGGCATCCAGAACGTCACCCTGCAGACCGTTGCCGGTGTGTTGACGACGCTGACGCAGCAGGTGGCGTTCCGCTTCACCCTCGCGGATGGTTACGGCGGGCAGGCCGTGGAAACGAATGTCTTCACCATCGTGCAGGCGCAGAACCCGCCGCAAATCACCGGCGTCCCCGTCCAGACCATCAACAAGACTTCCGGTGACGCTGCGTTCTCCATCTATCCCACGGCGTTCGTCCAGGATCCGAACCAGGGCGGCTTGCAGCCGGTCCGCGCGATCCTGACGCAGACCGATCCCGCGCTCGGCACCTTCTCCGCGACGAACCTGCCCTTCATGACGCCGGCGCAACTCTCGACGGCCATCCAGGCGCTGGCGTATGCGCCTACGCCTGGCGCGCGGCCGGTGGGTGACATTTCCGAGAGCACACTGATCCTCACGGCGATCGACATCACCGGCCTGGTCGCTTCGAATACGAGCGTCAAGGTCCGCATCACCAGCGTGAATGCGGCGCCACAGATCCTGAATGTGCCGGACCTTGCGGATCAACCCGTGTTGATTCCGCCCTCCGCGCAATTGAAGCCGTTCGCGTCCATCGGCCTGTCGAACGACGAGACGAACGCCGTCGTGTTCACGCTGACCATCGACAACGTGAACAAGGGCAGCCTGACGAACCTCGGGGCGTTCACGCTGTCCGGCCCCGGCCAGTACCAGATGTCCGGCTCGGTCGCGTCGATCCTGAGTTCGTTGACCAACATCGTGTATGTGCTCGACCCGCTGTTCCCGTTCCCGCCGGATGATCCCGGCGGCACGACGTTCACGCTGAGCGCGCGGGATTACGCGCTGCTGACCACGACCAAGACGCTCAGCATCCAGGTGCAGGAGGAGCCCCGCCATCACCTCGTCGTCCGCGCGGTGAATGACGGATTGCCGGGTTCCTTCACCTACGCGCTCGCGAATGCGGGCAACAACGATGTGATCTCGTTCGCGCTGCCGTCCTATCCCGCCGTCGTCCGTATGCCCGGCGCCACGGCCAACACGCTGATTCGAAACATCACGATCAAGGGACCGGGCGCGAACCTGCTGACGATCAGCGGCGACAACAACGGCGACTTCACGCCGGATCGCCAGCTCTTCCGCATCCGCTCGCGCGTCACAATTGAAGGCGTGACCCTCTCGCACGGTGTGGCGGCTTTTGGCGGCGCGATGCTGGTGGAGAGCAATGGCACCCTGACGCTGACGCGGTGCGCGGTGGTCGATTCCGTGGCGTCGCAATACGGCGGCGCGATAGACGTGGATGGCGGCCAGTTGATCCTCGACGGCTGCTTCATCGGGCGGAACCGCCTGGCGAACGATACCGGCGTGAGCGGCGGCGGCATTTCGATCTACTCCGACAAGCACAGCTCGTTCATCAACACGACCTTCGCCGGCAACAGCCAGCCGAACGCGACCGGCGATGGCGGCGGCGCGGTGGTGGTCCAGAACCGCACGCCCGCGACGCCGATGAATGCATGGTTCACGCACTGCACATTCATCGGGAACGAGGATGCCGCGGAGGCCGCGAGCGCGGTCTTCAGCGTGGACTTCAACACGCGTGTCCGCCCGTGGAACACCATTTTCAGCGACTTCTCGGGTCGCAACCTTGATGTCGGCGGCGCCGGCGAGGTGATCTCCAGCGGCGGCAACATCTGCGATGATAGCTCGCGCACGGCGAACATCCAGTCGGGCCAGCCGACGAACACCATCCTGCTCAACCATGTGACGGATGAGACGGAGACCGATCCCGTGCTCGCGCCGCTCAACCTGGACGGCGACCCGACCCCGTATGCCGAACCGCTCGCCGGCAGCCCGGCCATCGGGAAGGCCTCCACCTCGACCAATGCGGTGGATCAGCGCGGCGTCCTGCGGCAGGGCGTGGCGGACACCGGCGCGATTGAGTTCAACGCGCTCGGGCGGTTGGTCATCAATGAAGTCCTGTTCGACGATGGTGCGATGAATTTCATCGAACTCTATGTGCGCCGCGATTCGACGCCGATAGACCTCGCGCCCTATTCACTCTTTATCGATGGCGTCAAGGTGCACGATTTCGCGTCGGGCACGATCATCGGAACCAACGCCCTGTACGCGGCGGGCGCGCCCGCGCCGACGCTCGTGAACCCCGGCTTCGGCTATGTGGTGGCGTTCACCAACGCGCCCGTGTCGGTCACCAGCGACAGCAATCCGACACCGGTGGCCCGTCCATCCGTCACCAATGCATCATTGAATCTCGGCCCCCGCGGGATCATCACCCTCGGCCTGGGCGGGTCGACCGAGCCGGTCGCGCGCCAGTCCTACCTCGGCGCGTACATGAATCCCGCGACGGGCACCAACCTGCTCAGCATCACGGGCAATTCCGTCGCGCTCGCGCCGCAATATCTCGGATTTGCGCTGGTTCCGCACAGCCTGATCCTGCCGGGTCCGTTCGACGGGGTGGACATGGGCCGCCCGATGAATGTGAACATGTTTTCGATCGGGGCCGACGTGCTGGGCACGCCGTTTGGCCAGGACAATGCCGAGCCGCTCGCGGTGCCCGACATCTTCACGGTGAGCGAAGATGACATCTTCGCGCTGCCCGTGCGCGCCAATGATTTTGATGGCGATGGCAACGACCGCCTCGTGCTTGTTGACCTCAGCGCCGAATCCGACGCCGGGGTGGGGGATGTGGCGCTGACCAACTCGCAGCAGGGCGCGGAGATCGCGATTGATCCGGACGCGGTGCCGCTGCGCGGCGATCAGGTGATCTTCGATCCGCGCGCCGCGCCCGCGCTCCAGTCCCTGCCGGTCGGCGTGGAGTCGATCGACACGTTCTACTACGAGATCATCGACATCGGGTCCGCCGCGGTCGAGGGCTATGCCGACGGAACGGGCGGCACGACGGTGGTGGCGGTCACCAATCACCGTCTCACCAACGACGCGGAAATCGTGATCTCCGGCGCCGTGCCGAACGACTACAACGGCACGTTCGCCGTGACGGTCGTGGACGAGAACAGCTTCAGCATCGCGCTGCCGTTCGCGGGCGTGGCGGTCAGCAACGGTTTCTGGGAGACGGTCCTGCCGCGCGAGCCGTCCGCCCGGAGCGAGGCGTCCGTGTCCGTCCGTGTCGTCGGCGTGAACGATCCGCCGGTCGCGACGCCCGATGCGATCACGAACGTGACGGAGCGTTCCACCGTGCGCCTCATGGTCCGCCCGGAACAGGCCGGCACGCCGCTCGCGTTCCCCGGCGATCCGATCCCCGCGCCGGTCATGCTCACGCAGGACGTCCTGTCGAACGACACGGATATCGATTCGGATGACACCTGGTCCTCGCTGCGCGCCGTGGGCGTGCTGGCGTCGGTGAATCCGATCACGGCCTACGCCGGCACGCCCGGCGAGACGCCGGTGACCGTCACCGCGCCCGCGCACGGGCTGCTCACCGGGGACGAAATCCTCATCGCGAATTACGGCGGACATCCGTCCTACAACGGCTATCACACCGTCACGGTCCTCGACGCGGACAGCTTCAGCATCAACCTGTTCTTCGTGGACGATGCCGCGCAGAAGGGCGTGTGGGTGATTCTCAACGACGCGAACCGGTATGCCGCGGTGACCGATGTCGGGGCGACGGTTTTCCTCACGTTGCGCGCCAATCCCGAGGAAGACCACTTCATCTACAACGCGTCCGTTTCTGACTTCCTCCAGGGGTTGTCGGAAGGCGAGCGGTACACGAATCGCTTCTATTACGCGGTGGAGGACAGCCACGGCGCGATTGGCATTGGCCCTGTTGATGTGATCGTGGAAGGCGTCAACAACACGCCGGTCGCGAATCCCGACGCCGCTTCGCTCAGTCAGCTTGCGCCGCTGGTGTCGGGCACGAACACGCTGGCCCAGGTGCTCGCGGGCGGCTTGGACCTGATGTACACGCGGCCGCCCGCCTCCGGCACGCCCGGGCGGACCGACCTGCAGGTGCTGGACCTCAGCGGCGCGCTGCCGGGCACGATTGTGCTCGCGAACTTCTTCAGCACGGATGAGGACACGCCGCTCGCCTTCGCGGCGACAAACCTGCTCTCCAACGACACGGACATCGATGTGATCGACACGCTGTCCGTGTTGTCCGTCGCCGGACCGAGCCGCCTCGGCGCCTCCGTCCTGCTGGGCAGCGGCACAATCACCTACAACCCGACGGTCTCGACGAATCTGCGCGCGCTGGCCCGCGCGGAGATGGTCATCGACACGTTCAATGCGGTCGTTTCCGACGGCATGACCGGCGGCACCGTCACCTCGCTGGTGGCCGTGCTGGTGACCGGTGTGAATGACAAGCCGACCGCCGTGGCGGACTTTCACACGACGCACGAGGATGAGATCCGCCTCCTCGATCCCCGCACAAATGATGTCGAACACGACGTGAATGGCGTCATTCCGGATGATCGCCTGCGGCTTGTGATGGCTACAAATGTAGCCAATCCCGGATTGGCCGCCGTCTCGCTGACTACGACCAATGCGCGCCACGATGCGACGGTTTCCTCGCTGCTGAACCAGCTGGCCGACTGGCAGTCCTTCACCAATGTGTTCAGCTACACGATCACCGACAACAGCTTCCTGTTCGCGACGGATGATGAGTTCTATGTCCCGGCTGGAACGACCGGCAAGGTGCTGGATGTGCTCGCCAACGACCGTAATTTCACCGACGCGACGGGCGGCGTGACGATTGTCAGCGCCGGCCCGGCCCTGAACGGCGGCACGGTCACGATCAGCACGAACGGACAGTCGCTGGTGTACAGCTCGCCGCCCGCGTTCGTGGGCGACGACTTCTTCCGCTACACGATCCAAAACAGCGCCGGCGACCGGAAGAGCGGGCGCGTCCTGGTGCGCTCGGTCGTGGCCGCGATCAACGGCGTGCTCCATGCCGCGAACGACCACTACACCGTGGCCGCGGGCGAGACGGCGGTCATGAATGTGCTGACCAACGACAGCATGCTGCCGCTGAACGGATCCGGGCTGACGATCACCTCCATCGTCTCCTCCTCAATTCCCGGACAGCCGATCCTGACCAACAACACCTTTGTCTTCGTGGCCACCAATGGATTGACCCCGCTCACCTTCCGCTACGCCGTCAGCGGAGGCGGCGCCGCCACGGCGCAGGCCGATGTGACGCTGGCCGTGGTGGAGCGGCGCGGGATCCTGAACATCCAGGATGAAAGCTTCAGTGTCCTGCCTGGCAGCCTGTCCAATGAGTTGCAGGTGCTCTCCAACGATGGTCTGGTCACGGAATCGATTTCCGCGCTGCGCATCAAGGAAATCGTCGTGCCTGCGGCGAACGGGGCGGTGACGACCAATGCGGCGGGCACGCGCTTGCTCTACACCCCGAGCATCGGCTTCATCGGCATCGATCAGGTGACCTACGTGGTCACCGACCAGATCGGCGGAACCGGCACCGGTGTTGCGTCCATTGCCGTTGGCGCCGTGGAAGCCGTGGCGGACTTCTACAAGCTGGCCGCCACGACGAACCCCGCGCCTGTCGTGCTGCGTGTTTTGGCGAACGACCGCGTGATGCCGAATCCGGAGGGAACGCTCACGATCCTCTCCGTGAATCCGGCCACCCCGACCACGAACGGCACACTGGCCGTGCACGGCTCCGGGCAGTATCTCCTGTTCACGCCGTCGAACACGACCGGCCAGTTGGATTTCGACTACGTCGTGCAGGACGGGGGATCCCCGGCGCGCGTGGCCACGGGGCGCGTCACCATCGCGACCGTCGCCTCCGGCATCTACGCGAATCCGGATCGCTACGTCGTCCGCGGCGGCGGATCCGGCTACGTGTTGAATGTCCTGACGAATGACATCAGCTATCCCAACGTGAACAAGACCTACACGATCCTGAGCATCGGGGTGGGGCCGAATGCGCCGGATCAGGGCGGTATCGTCACGATCGAGAACAATGCGCTGGTCTACACGCCGGCGGACGGGTTCTTCGGCGAGGAGAGTTTCACCTACCTGATGTCCGATTCGTCGGCGACGGATGTGGCGCGCGTCACGGTCTCCGTCCGGCGCGGAGACCTGCGCGCCAACGACGATGCGTACGCGGTGTACTACGAACTGCTGCCCGGCACGAACGTCGCGGCCAGCTTCACGCTGCCCGTCACGCTCAATGACCGCATACTCCCCGCGCTGGACCAGGTGCTGGCGATTTCCGCGCTCGGCGCGGGCACAAACGTGCCCAGCCAGGGCGGTTCGGTGCAGATTTCGCCCGACAACCAGTCGCTGATCTACCGCCCTGTGCTGGCGACGGCGACGAGCTATGTCGAGCAGTTCACGTATGAAATCTCCGATGGCGGCGACCGGCGCGCCTCGGGCGTGGTGCGGGTGCGCGTATTGAACCGCGCGAGCAACCTCGTTGCGGTGACGCAACACGACGCCTTCACGGTCGCGCGCGGCAGCACGAACAACATCCTGCGTGTGCTGGCGAATGACTTTGTGCTGCCCGGAACCGCCGCGGGATGGAGCATCACGGCGGTCTCGCCGTCGCTTTACGGCGGCGCCGTGTCCATCAGCAATGCCACGGTGCGCTACAGTCCGCCGGCGGGCTTTGTCGGCGTGGATACCTTTACGTACAGCGTGTCGGACGGACTGGGTGGCACGGGCAACGCCACCGTGACGATCCGGGTGGGCAGCCTGCCGACCCTGCCGGACCTCTTCACCCTCCGTTCCGGGTCCGTGACCAACAATCTTGATGTCCTCGCGAACGACGTGTTCACGACGGATTATGCCGGGGAATACACCCTGCACAGTGTGTTCGGCCAGACGACGGGCGGCACAATCGCCACGAGCGCGGTCAACACGGTGTTGTACACGCCCTCCGCGTCCTATGTCGGGGCCTATCCCTACACGGAAACCTTCTTCTATCGCGTGGCGGACGACGCCGCGGTTCTGTTCACGGGCGAGGTGCGCGTGATCGTCCACCAGGCGAGCAACCACCTGTCGTCGTCGACCGTGACGCTGGTGGTGGAGGGCCGCAACGACCAGCCGACGATTACCAACGCGACGGGTCCGCTGTTTATCACCGACAAGGAGGATGTGAAGCCGTTCCTCCAGGTGCTGATTACGGAGGTTGACGAGCAGACGCTGGAACGCGTTGACGTCACCGTGGCCATCGACAACGCCGCGAAGGGCGCGTTCCGAAACCAGGATGGATTTGTCCAAACGTCGCCCGGCGTGTACGTCCTCACGAATGTGACCGCGTTGACGGGCACGGCGCGCGTGCGCGACCTGATCTTCGAGCCTGTTGAGAACCGCATCACGGTTCCGCAGTCCGAAACGGCGTTCTTCACGATCACGGTCACGGACAACAAGTCCGCGCCGGCCGTGAACACGAATTCGTCGGTCGTCGTGACCGCGGTGAACGATCCGCCGGTGATCACCGGCACGCGCGCGGGGCAGACGGTGTACCGCCTGCTGCCGATCCACCTGTTCTCCGCTGTGAGCATCACGGAGGTGGATGATCTGACCCTGCAGCCGCTGGCGGTCACGGTCACGCTGGCGCCGACGACAAACGGCGTGCTGACCAATCTCTCCTCCTTCGCCCTTGTCACCAGCGGCGTTTATCGCGCGACCAACCTGACGGCGGCTGCGGCCACGGCCCAGCTCCGCCTCATGCAGTTCGTGCCGTCCACGAATGCCATCCCCGAGAACAGCGCGCGCACGACGGCCTTCCAGATCGCGGTGAATGACGGGTTCGCGCCGACGGTGATGGACGACGTCACGACGGTCATCGCCTACAACGCGGTCGAGGGCCAGGTCCGTCCGACCAACGTGAATCTGCGCGGCGCCTTCGGGCAGGCGGTGGACACGATCAACGATTACGCCGTCGTCGGCGCGTTTACCGCGAACACGAACGGAACGTCCGCCGGCACGGCCTTCGTGTATGCGCGGGTCCCCGGCCCGAGCACGACCAACAGCTGGATCCAGTGGCGCCAGTTGCAGCCGGCGCAGGTGGATACAAACGACCGCTTCGGCCGCTCGGTGGCGATTTCCGACTCGCTGATCGCGGTGGGCGCGGATGGCGACGAGGGCCTCACGACGAACTCCGGCGCGGTTTATCTCTTCGCGCGCCACCTCGGCGGCAGCAACAATTGGGGCGAACTGCTCCGCATCGTCCCGACCAACATCACGAACGCGATCCAGTTCGGCTACTCGGTCGATATCGATGGCGACACGCTCGTGGTCGGCGCGCCGAAGGCCAATCTCACCACGGGCAACCAGGGCGCGGTCTTCCTGTACGGACGGAACCAGGGCGGCCCCGATGCGTGGGGTGAAATCGCTCGCCGCACGCCGGTCTCCTACGGCATGACCAACGCCGACTTCGGGTGGACCGTCTCGCTTTCGGGCAGCAACCTGCTCGTCGGCGCGCCGCGCGCGGACATCAACGCGGATCTGGCCTCCAGCGAGGGGTCGGCCTTCCGCCTGGCGCGCGATGCGGGCGGCACCAACAACTGGGGCGTGGTCCAGCGCTTTGACGCCGCGCAAACGAATGAAGGCAACGACTTCGGATGGGATGTCGCGGTGGACGCCGACATCGCGCTGATCGGCGCGCCCGGCATGTCCACCGGCGGCGTCGGCAATGCCGGCGTGACGTTTGTGTACACCTGGAACGGCGCGAGCAATGCGTTTGTCGAGACGGTGCGCCTCTCGCGTCCCTCGGAAACCGAGAAACGGATGGGCCAATCGCTGGATGTGAAGAACGACATGCTGTTCATCGGCGCGCCGAATACAGGCGTCGTGCAGAACAGCGGGGCGGCCTATCTCTACCGCCGCAATCCGCTGGCGCCAACCAATTGGATCCTGCTCCAGACGTTCACGCGGCCGGTCGGCAGCACGGCCGCGTCGTTTGGTTCCGCGGTCGGCATCCACTTCAACACCGCCATCGTCGGCGCGCCGGGCGATACGCTGGAAGGCACCAATCGCGGCTATGCCTTCCTCTACCGGATCAAGCAGAACAATGCGCCGGTCCTCGCCGCGCCCATTCCGACGCAATTCGCGAACGTGGGTGTGCCCTATGGATTCCCGATTCCCGCGGGCACCTTCACCGATCCGGACGTGGGCGACAGCCTCGTGCTCAGCGGCAGCTTCCCGTCGGGTTCCAATGGCCTCGACTTCGTGTCCTCGACTGTTACCGGAACCCCTGCGAACATCGGACTCACCCCGGTGGGTCTGCAAGCCATCGACGAGAGCGGCGACACGGCGGCCCATACGTTCACGGTCGTGGTGCTGGATGGCGTCAACTTGTCGGGTACGCCGCGCGACCTCTGGAATCTGGCCGCATTCGGCAACGCCGTGACGAATCCCGCGCAGCA
The DNA here is from genome assembly GCA_937996795.1 of uncultured Verrucomicrobiota bacterium. GTDB lineage: Bacteria > Verrucomicrobiota > Kiritimatiellia > CAIVKH01 > CAIVKH01 > JAMLJG01. The sequence continues at coordinate 117,775 of CALKUH010000068.1, forward strand.
GGCGTCCCTCTGGGGCGGAAGCGCCAATCCGGACGGCGACGAACTCGACAACGACGCGGAGTATGTGTTCGGCGGCGACCCGAATGTGCCGGATGACCGCCGCATCACGCTGGCGCGCGCGCCGAACGGCAACCTCGTCATCACGTATTTCCGCCGCAACGACGATCCGGGCCTCTTCTATACGCTGCAGGGATCGGCCAGCATGGCGGAATGGGTGGATGTGGCGTGGACGGTCATCAGCGAAATGCCAACCCCGGTCAACGACGACGTGGATTTCGTGACGCTTACCATCGCGCCGACGCCCTCCACGCCGGTCCAGCACTATCGTATTCTCGTGCTCCAGTAACGATGCGCGATGCGACCGCGGCTTGCAAAATGGCCGCGCCTGCGAATGATGCTGCCATGAGCCGGATTGCGCGCGTGGTGGTGGATCTCTCGCTGGATCGCGAGTTCGATTACCGGGTTCCCGCGGAACTCGATGACGAACTGCGCCTCGGTTCGCGCGTCACCGTGCCGTTCGGACGGCGCGAGGCGCAGGGCTATGTGGTCGGCTTTGTCGAGACGTCCTCGTTTCCCGCTCTCAAGCCGATCCGGAGCATCGTCGGCAAAAAGCCGCTCGTGGAGGAGAATATCCTCGGCCTCGCGCGCTGGATCGCCGACTACTACCTCGCCCCGGTCGAGCAGGCCGTCCGCACGGTGCTGCCCAGCGCCGTGCGCAAGGAAACGGCGCGTTTCAAGCAACAGCGGGTGGTCCACCTGACGGAGCGGGGCAGCGACCCGGCGGAAGTGTTTGCGTTGCGCAAGAAAGCGCCCGCGCAGGCGAAGATCATCGATGCGCTCGCGGCGGGGCCCGCGCCGATGCCGGAACTCGCCCGCGCGGGCGCCACCGCCGCGCTTGTGCGGGCGCTGGAGCGGAAGGGTTTCGTGTCGACATCGGATCAATCGGTGCGGCGCCGCGCCGACGGTGGGCACGAGGTGCTGCCCACGCAGCCGCTGCCGCTGATGCCGCAGCAGCGGGAGGCGCTGGATATCATCCGCACGTCCATGGACACCCGCCAGCCGCCGGTGGTCTTGCTCTTTGGCGTGACTGGAAGCGGAAAGACCGAGGTCTATCTGCAAGCCATCGACCACGCGCTCAAACAGGACGGCGGGTGCATCGTGCTCGTCCCGGAGATTTCGCTGACCCCGCAGACGGTGGACCGGTTCCGCTCGCGCTTCGGCGACACCGTGGCCGTGCTGCACAGCGAGTTGTCCTCTGGCGAACGGCATGACGAGTGGCACCGCGTGCACGAAGGCGAGGCGCGCATCGCGATCGGACCGCGCTCCGCGGTGTTCGCGCCGGTGCGCAACCTGAAGCTCATCGTGGTCGATGAGGAGCACGAGCACAGCTACAAGCAGGAGGAGGCGCCGCGCTACAACGCTCGCGATGTCGCCGTCATGCGCGGGCATCGCGACGGGTGCGCCGTGGTGCTGGGTTCCGCCACGCCGTGCCTCGAATCGCTGCAGAATGCGATGCGCGGCAAATATGCGCTGGCGCGGATGCCGCACCGCGTGGATCACCGGAAAATGCCCGTCATGCGGATCGTGGACATGCGGCAGGAGATGGAGAAGGAGGGGCGACTCAATGTCCTTTCCCGCGATTTGAAGGAAGCCATCCAGTCCCGCATTGAGCGCGCGGAGCAAACGATCCTCTTCCTCAACCGGCGCGGCTTCGCGACCTCGCTCGTCTGCCCGTCGTGCGGAACCGTCGCGCGCTGCGACCAGTGCAGCGTGGCGATGACGTATCACAAGCCGACCGACCGCCTGGTCTGCCACATCTGCGGCGCGCAACAGCGCGTGCCCGAACGCTGCCCGAACGCTGAGTGCCGCGATCCCTCGTTCAAATATTCCGGCGTCGGCACGCAGCGCGTCGAGGATGTCCTCCTGAAAGTGTTCCCGAAAGCGCGCGTGCAGCGGATGGATTCCGACACGATGACGCGCAAGGACGCGTATCGGAAAACACTCGGCGCCTTCCGCGCGGGCCAGATCGACATCCTCATCGGCACGCAGATGATCGCCAAGGGCCTCGACTTTCCCGGCGTCACGCTGGTTGGCGTCGTTGCGGCGGATTTGAGCCTGCATTTGCCGGACTTCCGCGCGGGCGAGCGCACCTTCCAGTTGCTCACCCAGGTGGCGGGGCGCGCGGGCCGCGGGGATTTGATGGGCGAGGTGATCGTCCAGACGTTTACGCCGCATCATCCGGCGATCCAGGCCGCGCGCCGCCTCGACTACGACGGGTTTATCTCGGAGGAACTGGAGGCGCGCAAGGAACTCGGCTATCCGCCGTTCGGACATCTCGTGTGCGTGACGTTGCGCGGCGAACAAGAGGAACTGGTCCAACTCACCGGCGTCTCGCTGGCGCGTCGCATCCAGGAAAAACTCGACCCGTCCGTACGCCTCGGCGGCCCGAGCCCCGCGCCGCTCGCGAAGGCGCGCGGCGAGTACCGCTATCAACTCATGCTGCGCGCGGCGCAGACCCGCCAGATGACCGCGCCCCTGCGCGAGGTGTTGCGCGATTTCAAGTGGCCCGACGCCGTCGCGTGGTCGGTCGATGTGGACGCCCTGTCGCTGCTGTAAGCGCGTCAGCTGGCGTGCTGCGGGGACGCGGCGCGGCGCGCGGTGAACAGCGCGGCGGCGTGAAGGACCAGGGCGACAACCAGCACGGTTGCCCCGGCGGTCGCCAGCACCTGCAACACGTTGAATTCGGCGGGATACATGTGATGGCGGCGGGGCAAGCCGTGGTAGCCCAGACGGAAAAGGGGCAGGAACGTCATCAGTACACCGGCCAGCAGGACCCAGGCCGCGGCCCGAAGTACGGCGGGGGAGGGAATGCGGCCCGTCCAAAGGGGCCAGTGTTGCACCGCAATCGCGAGCAGCGCCGTCAGGGCGCCACCGACGAAGATCAGGTGCATGTGCGCCACGACGAATACGCTGTTGTGCAGATGCGGATTCAATGCCGGGGAGGCCAGGGGCAGGCCGGTAAGCAATCCAATCGCGAGCAGCACAATAAAGACGCGGAGCAGGGCGCTGGCGGGTTGCGCGGTCCATCCGCCCCGGGCCGCCGCCACCATCCAGCTCAGCAGGACCACGCCCAGGGGCACCGCGACGAGATGGCTCATCAGGGCCGCCACGCCGGCTTCCGCCGGGCCTGCGCCGGCCATCAGATGACGCCCCCACAGGAAATAGCTCAACAGCGCGACCGCCGGCAGGCACCACGCGACCATGCGCCGCATCGGCAAGCGGGCCCCCGATACGGACTCGAGCAGGTCGCTCATGGCGCCGCACGCGGGAAGGATCACCGCAAAGACCGCGGGCGTGGCGGCCGCCCAGAACAGTTGCTTCAGGATGCTCGGGTCGCCGCCGTGCGCCGGATCGAACAGCGGGAGGCCAAACGCGCGTTCCGCGATCAGGAGCAACATCGTCGCCACCAGCAGCGGCGCAGCCATCAGGGTCGCCAGCGCGCCCGCATACAGCCCGGTTACGGTGAGTGGGCCCTGGTGCCACGGCTCACGCGTTACGCGCGCGTGCGTGGTCGCCATCAGGTTCACCGCCAGCAGCAGGACGGCCAGCGCCGATCCCGTCACGCCGAGCGCCGCCAGGACAACCGGTGTCGGCGAGGACACCAACGCATACGGTGTGGCGAACGACCAACCCGTGTCCACGCCGCCCGTCAGGAAGGCGACGGCGATCAGCAACGCGCCTGCGCCGTAGGACCACCACGCAAGGCTGTTGAGACGCGGCATCACAAAAGACGTGCGCCCCGTGAGGCGCGGCAGCGAGGTCAGGCCGAGCAGGGCGGGAAACGCCGGCAACAGGACGAAATACACCATCAGCATCCCGTGCAGGCTGAACAGCTTGTCGAATGTGTCGGATTGCATCAGCCAACCGGACGGATGGATCAGCTCCATGCGCATCAGCAGCGCGGCCAGGATTCCTGCGAAAAAGAAGAATGCCATCGCCCGGCCAAACCGGCGGGCCAATCGCTCGTGATGCAGCATGGTCGTCTCCCGTGTTTCTGTGAAGTGGCGTAGCTTCTTTGTTCGCAATAGCTTGCACAATCGGGGAATCCCTGATTGAGTCTGCGCGTTCGCAATTCCAGCCGCTTGTGCTACGTTTTGCGCCCGGAGGATTATGAAGCCGATTCTGATTCAGCAGGAAGAAACGCCCGTCATTCGCAAAACCAAAGAACTGTGCCAGGCCATTCTGGACCAGCCCGCGTACCAGGAGATGAAGCGCACGATCCAGGCGTTCCTCGCTGACACGAAGATGCGCGAGCAATACCAGCGCCTGTGCGACCTTCAGGACCAGTTGCACGAGAAGCACGAGAGCGGGCACACGATCACGGATGACGAGGTCGCGCAATTCGAGCGCGAGGAAACCGAGTTCCTCTCCAATTCCGTCGCGCAGGGGTTCATCGACGCGCAGCGCGCGATGCACAAGATCGAGCAGACCGTTTCCGCCTACGTCCGCAAAACCTTCGAACTCGGACGCCTGCCGACCGACGATGACTTCTCCGGCGGCGGTTGCGGTCCGTCCTGTGGCTGTCACTAATCAGGCCGCGTGGCTCCGAAAAAACCTTTTCGCGTCTTTCGCGTGTTTCGTGGTTAACTCCTCCCCATGAGCGGGAGGCACTACGTGGTCGCGGGTGGCGGGGCGGCGGGCTTTTTCGGCGCGATCGCCGCGGCGGAGGCCGATCCGGCGGCGCGCGTCACGCTGCTCGAAAAAAGTCCCGAGCTGCTGGCCAAGGTCACGATCTCCGGCGGCGGGCGCTGCAATGTCACGCATCACTGTTTTGACGTGGACCGCCTGGTCCGCAACTACCCGCGCGGTCAGCGTGAACTCATCGGCCCGTTTCACCGGTTCCAGCCGCGCGACACGGTGCAGTGGTTCGAGTCGCGCGGCGTTCCCCTCAAGGTCGAAAGCGACGGGCGCATGTTTCCCGTCAGCGACTCGTCCGCCAGCATCGTACAGTGCCTGCGCCACGCCGCACAGGAGGCGGGCGTACAGGTGCACACCGGACGCGGCCTGCGCGCGCTGCATCCGCGCGCGGACGGCGGATTCGAACTCGACCTGACGACCGGGGAGCGCATCGAGGCCGATCGCCTGCTGCTTGCGACCGGCGGCAACAAGGCCACCGCGGGGTACGCGCTGGCCGCGTCCGCCGGGCACGCCATCGAGCCGCCCGCGCCGTCGCTGTTCACCTTCAACATCGAAGATCCTACGCTGCATGCGCTCGCGGGCATCGCCGTCGCCGAGGCCGCCGCCGTTTCGCCGCAGCACCGCCTCGAACAGCGTGGGCCGCTGTTGATCACGCATTGGGGCGTGAGCGGTCCGGCGGCGTTGAAACTTTCCGCATGGGGCGCGCGCGTGTTTGCCGGCTGCAACTACACCTTTGACCTGAACATCGCGTGGACACCGCAGGCGCGTGACGCGCTGCTTGCGCGCATGGACGCCTTGCGCCTGCGCCATCCCGCGCGTGTCGTGGCGGGCGGCGGCGTGCTCGACGCGCCGAACCGCCTGTGGGAGTGGTTGTGCCGGCGCGCGGAGATCCCGGCCGACCGCCAGTGGGCACAGCTTGGAAAGACATCGGAGCGCCGCTTGCTGGAGGAACTGCTCGCGTGCCGCCTGCCGGTCACCGGCAAGAGCATGTACAAGGACGAATTCGTCACCTGCGGCGGCGTGCGGCTGAGCGAAGTGAACTTCAAGACGATGGAAAGCAAGGTGTGCCCGGGCCTGCATTTCGCCGGCGAATTGCTCGACATCGACGCCGTCACCGGCGGCTTCAATTTCCAGGCCGCCTGGACCACCGGCTGGATCGCCGGTCGCGCGATGGCGGGCGCGGAGTAATATGCAAGGTCTGTAAAAACGATTCCGGGGCGCTTGCAACGTCTGTAAATTACAGACACTGCAACTACGGAGGATGCGCGATGAAATGGGCGTGGGTCGTCGTGTGGGGGTGGTGGGTGGCCGCGGGGCTGGCGCAGCCGGTGGAAAAATTCCCGGAGCGGAAATGGTTCCAGAACGGGAAAGGCTACGCGGAGGCGCTGGAGGTGCAGAAGGCCACGGGGGCGGATCTCTTCGTCTATTTCGCGCGCTATTCGCCGAGCGACGAGAAGGGGTTGTGCAACTGGTTTGAAGGGCGCGCGCTGCAGCATCCGGTGCTGGAGAAATACCTGCGGGGCTACCTGAAGGTGAAGTTCACGTTCCCGCTGGGGAAGGATGACCTGGCGATCGCGGAAAAGTTCCGCGTGAACAAGTGCCCGGCGGTGTTTGTGGTGCAGACGAACGGATGGAATCATCGTGTGGCGGTGTTCGATTGGAGCGGGAACCAGCCGGAGTTGATCCCGGCGGAGAAGCTCGTTCCCGCGATCCGGGAGAAGAGCGGCGTTCGCTACCGCGAGGGCGCGGCGGAATAAGTGGTCCGGATTCGTGCTTGCGTGCGCGGGTGTGCTGCCGTTTATTCGCGGGATAGGCCGTCGCGTGCGACGGCGCCGCCGTGAAAGAAACCCGCATCGAGCCGAAGCTGTTCACCGTCCTCTTCCGCGAGGGCTACTCGATGTCGCTGTTCGGCCGCGACCTTGTCGCGGGCATCCTCGTAGGCATCGTCGCCCTGCCGCTGTCCATCGCGCTGGCGATCGCGTCCGGCGTGAAGCCGGAGCAGGGGCTGTTCACCGCGGTGATCGCCGGGTTCCTGATATCCGCCTTCAGCGGGAGCCGCGTGCAGATTGGCGGGCCCACCGGCGCGTTCATCGTGCTGGTCTACAACACGGTCCAGCAATATGGCTATGGCGGACTCGCCGTGGCGACGATGCTGGCGGGTGCGTTCCTGCTGGTCATGGGGCTGATGCGCTTCGGCGCGGTGATCAAGTTCATCCCGTATCCGCTGACCGTCGGCTTCACGTGCGGGATCGCGGTGTTGATCGCGGTGACGCAGGTGCGCGACCTGCTGGGCCTCCAGATGGCCGCGCCGCCGGCGGAATTTATCGGGAAGATCGAGGCGTATGCGGAACACATCGGCACGATCAATCCCCATGCGCTGGGTGTCGCGGCGCTCGCATTCGCGATCATTGCGTTCTGGCCGCGGGTGACGCGGCGTGTGCCGGGCTCGCTCATCGCGATCCTCGCGTTGACGCCGCTGGTGCAGGTGATGGGCTGGCCGGTGGAGACGATCGGCAGCCGGTTCGGCAGCGTGCCGAGCATGCTGCCCGCGCCGTCGTTTCCCGAGATCGACTGGCGGATGCTGCCGCAGTATTTCCAGCCGGCGCTGGCGATCGCGCTGCTCGGCGGGATCGAGTCGCTCTTGTCCGCCGTGGTGGCGGACGGGATGACGGGCCGCCGCCACCGGTCCAACACCGAACTGGTCGCGCAGGGGGTGGCGAACCTGGTCACGCCGCTGTTCGGCGGCATTCCGGCGACGGGCGCGATTGCGCGCACGGCGACGAACATCCGCAACGGCGGCCAGACGCCGGTTGCGGGCATCATCCACGCCGTTACGCTGCTGCTGATCATGCTGGCGTTCGGCCGATGGGCGGTGCTGATCCCGATGCCCATTCTCGCCGCGATCCTGTTGAAGGTGGCGTTCGACATGGGCGAGTGGCACCTGCTCTGGCGCCTCTTGCGCGCGCCGCGCGGGGATGTGCTGGTGATGGTGTCCACGTTCCTGCTCACGGTGTTTGTGGATCTGACCGTGGCGATTGAATCCGGCGTGGTGCTCGCGGCGTTCCTGTTCATGCACCGCATGGCGGAATCGACGCAGGTGGGTTTTGTGACCGACACCCTGGACGAGGATGAGGAGGCGGGGCCGACGCTTGAGCGCAAGCGCGTGCCGCCGGGTGTCGAGGTGTTTGAAATCTACGGCCCGTTCTTCTTTGGCGCGGCGGACCGGTTCAAGGATGAGATGCGCCGCGTGGAGAACCCGCCGAAGGTGCTGGTGCTGCGCATGCGCCATGTGCCGAACATAGATGCCACGGGCATGCGCGCCCTCGAGGATCTCTACTCGAAATGCAAGCGTCAGGGCACATCGCTCGTGTTGTCCGGCGTGCAGGCCCAGCCGTGGGACCAGTTGGTGGCATCGGGATTGTACCGCCAGATCGGTCCGCTGAACGTGCACGATCAGATCGATCGCGCGCTGGAGCGCGCCCGCGAGCTGGCCGGTGCTTAGAGGCCGAGATCGATCCGCCGGACCTGCGCCTCGATGACGCGGCCGTCGGCCACGGTGAAGCGCACGCGGACCATGGTGGCGGACTCCGCGCGGAGCACGGTGAGCGTTTCGCCCGCGGCGAGCGTGCCGAGCAGGCGGATGGGGGCCTCAAGGGCATACACCTGGATGGCGCGCGACGTGGTCCGTGTTTGCTCGGCGATCGGCGGTGGCGCGGTGAGGGCCTGCAGGCGGCCGGGTGCGGGGTTCGCGTAGGCCCATGCGCCGCGCTTGTTTTTTCGCGCTTCGTTCTCCAGCCCCTTGAGGCGCATCCGCATGACGCTGAGGCTGGGTCCGTCCTCGTGCATTTCCTGGAGGCCGTGGATGCGGGCGAGGCCGTTGGAGACGAGCGCTTCCATCAGGTAGGTGTCGCCGGATTTAACGAGGGCGTAGTGGCGTTCCTTCGCGCTCGCCCCGCGCGCTTCGTCGAATTGCGTGTAGATGATGAAGGGTTCGCGCGAGAGCCATTCCGTCGTGAATTTCGCGGCCTCCTTGCCGACCTTCAGCGCGTCCTGCGGGGTGATGCCGAAGTATTCGGCCTGCTCCGCGACGCGCTCGGGGAACCGGTTGTCCGTTTCCGGCGCGTCCACCCAGAGCGAGCGCAGCAAGTATTTGCGGGTGTTCCAGCGCACGTGGAAGCTGTCCCCGTCGTTGGCCTCGTTGGGGATCAGCGTGCAATTAAACTTCTCGCGCCACTTGCGCTGGGCCTGGGCGTCGTCCGGGGCCAGGACAAGCGCAATCGCGAGCAGGACTGGGATGCATCCGCGTGAGCACATTCCGATAGCGTAGTCCGCGCGGGGTGACGTGAGAAGAAAAAGCGGGTGTTATAGAAAGCGCAGGCCGACGCGGGCGAACCACGTGTCGTCGATGTCCGTTTCGGATTCCTTGCGGCGCCCATCGCGGATTTCCAATTCGCGCGCGAAGACGTGGCCCGCGTGCGCGACGAGGGCGAAGTGGCGGGCAAACTGCCATTCGACGCCGAGTCCGGCGCGGTATTCGGAGAGCGCGAGGTCGCGTTCGTCGCCCTCGAGGTCGATGTTCCACTGGTCGCCCCCTGGTTCCATGCCGGCGATAAAGGTCAGGGAGGGCGTCGCCTTGTAGGTCACGCGGGGGCGCGGGAAAAGCAGGTCCACCTGCCACTCGGGCGTCGGCGTCCAACTCGCGCCGAGGGCCGGGAAAAGGCGGCTGCGTCCGAAGTCCTGGCCGTACACCGCGCCGGCGGAGAGGCGGAGTTCCGGGCGCCACGGGTAGGTGCCGATGACCATGGCGCTGATGCCGAGATCGTCAGAGGTCATCGATTCAAAATCCGAGCGGATCGCCGGGGCGACATTCGCCATCCACGACCAGCCGGCGTCGCGCGGCCATACGGCGGTCAGCGGGAAGCGCAGGGAATGTGCGGTGAAATCCTCCACGGGCGGCGCACTCGACAGGAAGTCATACTGCGTCCACCGGAGGCCGAGAGAAACCACGCGGCCCGGCTCCTTCCACACCGGGTAGCCGGTGCGGAATTCGGTTTCACGCAGGGACAGGCGTCCGCCGGAGTCGAGCGAGGCGGAGTCTTCGTAGAGGTAATTAAAGGAACTGCGGTCGCGCGGTTGGGCGCTGGCGGAGATGACGGAAAAGAGGAAAACGGAAAACAGGAAAACGGATGAGGGGCGCATGGCGAGATTTCGTACGGTGCGGCCTTGGCCTTACCGGGGCGATAAAAAAAGAGCCGCCCCGGAGGACGGCTCTCTTTTTTGTCGATGGACGTTGAACTCAGGGGCGAACGGGGATGTTCCAGTTCTTGCCGCCGTTGTTGTCCCACGCGCCCGCGCCGTCGGTGAACACGACGTTGACGACGCTGGCGTCCGCCGGGACGGGAATCTGGATTTCGAGGCGGCCCGTCAGCCCGTTCGGTTGCAGCGGGCGCGTCGTGTAGGTCGTCTGCCAGCCGTTGTGGCCGACGTGCGCATAGACGCCTTTGCCGAAGAGCGGGTTGCCCTGGTTGCCGTACGCGTAGGAGAGGGTCAGCAGGCTGCCCTTCGCGGGGTAGGCGTTGGCCCAGAGCAGGCGCACGCCGCGGCCGCTGGTGTCTTCGGGGACATTCGGGTGGTTGCCGTTGACCATCTCGATGATGTTCGCCATCGGGAAGCCGATCGCGCCGTCGCCGTCGGGATTGTCCGTCGCCGTCTGGTCGAGGTTACCGAAGAATTCCTGCTCCCACGTGTCGAGCAGGCCGTCGTTGTCGAGGTCATCCGGGCCGAGCGAGTTGCCGATGATGCGCATGTAGTCCGCGCCGTTGTTGTTGTCCCAGTACCAGGTGCCGTTGACCTTGTAGAAGATGGCGTACTTCAGCACTACGCGGCCGCCGGTGACGGAGACGTAGTTCGTCGAGGTTTCCGGGAACCAGCGGATGAAGCCGAGGCTGCGGTGATAGTACGCGCTGCCGACCGGGGTGAGGTCCACGCCCCACTGCTCATAGCCGCCGGCGAGGTCCGCTTCCTTTGCCGCCGTCGCGGAACGCCAGTCGGCCCAGTTGTTCCACGTCCAGACGATGCCGATCGCCTCCGGCGCGCCGAGCGATTTGACCTTGAAGTCGAGCCACAGGTTGTTGCGGTAGGTCGCCGTGATGCCGTTCGCCTGCGTGTCGTCGATGTAGATGCCGTCCGCGATGCGTTGGACGATCGCTTCCGGGGCGGGGGAGACGGTGAACTCGTAGTTCAGCCCGTTGCGGCTGTCCCAGATGTTGCCGCCCGCCTGGTCGGAGCCGTGGAAGAAGTACTTCACCACCGCGCCGCCGGGGAACTGGAAGCTCGGGGTGAACGTCCAGCGCGAATTGCCGTCCACGTTGCCCGCGTAGGCCATCGGGTACATCACCCAGTTCCCGCCGTTGACCTGGATGCCGACCTTTGCCTGAAGGCCCAGATAGTCCTGGTTCATCAGGATGGTGAACTGCCCCGGGTTCGCCCGGTCATCATGCCGCTTGTGCGTCCCATACACGCCGATCCACGACGGAATGGCCAGCGCCGCCTCCGCCATGCACGCCACCACCGCCATCAATGCCCATTTTTTCACGGTAGACCCTCATTTGTCGTGAGGCCCGACCTCCCGTTTCGCAGGGGAAATCTTCCCAAACCTCACATTGACTGAAACGTTTCACAAAACATGGCCCCCGAGTCAAGTAAATCGTTTTACTAAACGAAGGAAATATAAAGGTTGGTCGTATTTCATTGTGCAACAAGATGATATGATGATACTCAAATTCAGCGAGGTGCGTGTGATGACGAAGAATACGCAGTGGTTGATGTGCGGGATGATGATGTGGGTGGCGGGGGTGCTGGAGGCGGCGGTGGTGCCGGCCTCGTTGTTCTCGGACCACGCCGTTTTACAGCGGGACGTTCCAGTTCCGGTGTGGGGTACTGCGACGCCGGGTGAGACGGTGGTCGTTTCTTTTGCCGGACAGACCAAAGAGACGGTAGCCGATGGAGCGGGGCGGTGGATGCTGCATTTGGACCCGCTGTCCTCATCGGCAGAGCCGCGCGTGCTGCGCATCGGTACGAACGAACTCGAGAACGTGCTGGTGGGCGAAGTCTGGCTGTGCAGCGGGCAGTCGAACATGCAATGGCTGCTTCCGAATACGGCCGGGTCGGCTGCGGCAATCGCAGGCGCCGCGGACAATCACTTGCGGATCTTTACGGTGCCCCGCCGCGAGGCGGATGTACCGCAGGCAGACGTGAACGCCAAATGGAACGTGAGCTCGCCGCGTGCGGCCCGGAACTTTTCCGCCGTGGCCTATTATTTCGGTCGCGATTTGCGCGAGGCGCTTGGCGTGCCTGTGGGCTTGGTGGTGAGTGCGGTTGGCGGCACGCCGGCCCAGGCGTGGACGCCGATGCGCGTGATGGAGCGGGATCCCGTGCTTCAGACGATCCTGAAGCAACACGAGGAAGCCGTCCGCGCCTATTCCCCGGAAACCGCGCAAGCCGATCACACGCGGGCGATGGAGGAATGGTCAAAAAAAGCCGCGGAAGCCAAGGCCGCGAGGCGCAAGGCGCCGCCGGCGCCCATCCTGAACGAGGGTCCGAGCAAATCGAATCAACGCCCGGCGTGCCTGTACAATGGCATGATCCATCCGCTGAAGCCCTACGCCGTGCGCGGCGTCATCTGGTACCAGGGTGAAAGCGATTGGCGCCGTCCGGAGCAATACGTGAACCTGCTGCCCGCCATGATTGACGCCTGGCGAGAGGACTTTGAGGCGCCCGGCCTGCCGTTCCTGCAAACCGAGCTCGCGCCCTTCGAGGAGCTCACACCGGTCATCCGCGAGGCGCAGGCGCGCATTGCGCGCACGCATCCCGGCACGTATCTCGCGGGGACGGCGGATCTCGGGGAGAAGCGCGACATCCATCCGCCGCGCAAGGCGGAGGTCGGACAGCGCCTCGCGCGCATCGCGCGTGCACGGGTGTATGGCGAATCGATCGCGTATTCCGGTCCCGTCTTTTCGGGCATGACGGTAACAAACGGGAAGGCGATCCTGCGCTTTGAACACGCCGAGGGCGGACTGGTGGCCCGCGACGGACGTCTCACGAATTTTACCGGGACGGCCGTGGGGCAGACGAACGTCGTCCCGTTGCAGGCGGTCATTGAGGGGACAACCGTTGTCGTGTCCAGTGACGCGATCGAGGAGATCGGCGCCGTTCGTTATGGCTGGAGCGGCTGGTACCACGGGGATCTTTTTAATGCCGCGGGACTGCCCGCATTCTCGTTCCGGACGGATGCGCCCGCGACACGCTAAGTCCTATCGCCCGGCTATCTCCGCGCAGGGAATCCACAGGCTGGTTGCGGTCGAATAGACGCCCGCTTCCACGGGCTGCCCGGTGATCGCGTGCAGGGCTTCGGCGTAGGCGCGGAGCTGGGGCGTGTAGATCGTGCGCAGATGCGTTTCCGTGTCGGCGGTGGCGACGTTTGTTTTCCAATCCGCGATGAGCCAGCGGCCCGCGTCCGGGTCCCACGCGGCGAGGTCGATGACGCCCTCCACGCATTCGCGGTCGCTGCGCCGCCACAGGATGGGGATTTCGCGGCGCAACACGAGGCCACGGCGGGCAAGACGGCGGTGCAGGCCGGACGCGAGCAACAACTCCACCTCCCGCCGCCCGCGCTCCGGTTGCGGGCACGTCGCGAAGTGGTTGTCCCAATGTCGGCGCAGGGCCTCGGGGCCTGCGGTCCAGTCGGCGGCCTCGATGGCTTCGTGCCACCAGATGCCGTAGAGGCGGGCGGCCTCGGCGTCGGTGGAGCGGGTCTCCGTTTCCACGCGGTCCAGCGCGCGTTCGGCGCGCGCCTCGGCTTCGCCCAACTGGTAAGGCAGCACGCGGCGCGGGGCGTCGGCAACCCGCTGCACGGCATCCGCCAGATCGCGCTCCGATGGAACGGCGGGCGCGGGCGGCGGCGCGGCGGGCGCGGGCCGCGTGGCGCGGTCGGGCGCCGTGAGCGCATCCGGCAGCGTGTCGAGCACCTCGTTGTACACGCGGCTGCCGTCGTCGCCGATGAGGCCGAGCAGCGTGGCGAACGTGGACGTGGCCTTCTTGCGCGGGAAAAAGGCGTCGTCGTCGGTGACGACCAGCGTACGCTGGGCGCGCGTAAGGCCGACGTAGAGCAGGCGCTGGTATTCCTGCCGTTTGAGCTCATCGACCACTTCGCGCATGGGCTGGAGATCGTGGCTCGACAAGGCCACCTGCGGGGCGCGGCCCGTCCCGGTGCGCACGAGGGCAGGGTACTTCTTGTTCTCGCCGATGGTGCGGAAGAACAGCGGCACGACGACGGCTGCCCATTGCAGCCCTTTCGCCTTGTACATCGTCAGCAGTTGCACGGCATCCGGTGCGACCGGGCGCGCGGGGAGGGCTTCCGACATGCCGTCGCGCAGTTGTTCGGCGAAGGCTTGCAGCGAGACGTCATCGCTCTCCGCCTGCGCGGCTACGGCGCGCAGGTGTTCGAGTTCCTCATCCAGCGCGAGGTCGGGCAGCGCAAGCGCCTGCAGCCGCTCGCGCAGGGCGGTGGCTTCGATGATCCGCTGGGCTGCATCGCGCAACGGCAGCGCCTCGACTTCGCGGGCGAGGGCGGCGAGCGCGCGCAGAACGCGCGCGGGCGGTTCGTCGCCCGGCGGATCCGCGCGCAGCGTCCAGCGCGCGCCGTCGCCGTCACACCAGCGGGCGAGCTCTTCGTCGGAGAGCCCGTAGAGATCGCGCAGGACGCCGACGAGTTCGAATCCATCGTCCGGCTTCGCCATCACCGTCACCAAGGCCGTGAACCAGGCATAGACCGGGTTCTCGCCGCGCACGGCGCGATCGGAGTGAATCTGCGGGCCCAACCCCTCCTCGCGCAGCCCGACGGCCAGCGCCTGGAGCCAGCGCGTACGCGGGCAGAGGATCGCGACCTCGGACCACGTGGTTGCGCCGAGTTTCGCAAGGCCCTGTTCCTTCAGCCAGCGGGCGAGCTGCCGCCCGAAGTCCACCGTGAGCGCATCCACGCCCGCCTTCGGGTCCGGCGGGCGCTGCGGGGTCCAGCGCACCACCTGTCCCGGCGTGACCCCCGGCCGCCCCTGCAGCGGGTGATAGGCGACCTGGCCGTCCGTGCGCGCGAACATCGGTTGCACGAGAGCGTTCACGGTGTTGATGATCGCGGCGTCGCAGCGGAACGTCACGGAGAAGACCAGTTCCTCGGCGCTCCGTTCCTGCACGAGGCGTTCCCGCACACGTTCATAGCAGGCTAGGTCGGCGCGCGCGGAGTAGATGGATTGCTGCGGGTCGCCGACCAGGCAGAAGCGGCCCGGCTCCGGCGGCGTGCCGCCGTGATCGAGCCACCCGCCCGGCGCGTCGGCGGGGCGCGCGAGTTCCAGCAGGATGTTGAATTGCAGCGGGTCCGTGTCCTGCGCCTCGTCGAGGATGACGCGATAGCCTTCACGGCGCAGCCGCCGCGCGGCCTCGGGATGGCGCACCAGTTCCCACGCGAGCTCAATCTGGTCGTCGTAGGTGAGCGCGCCGCGCGCGCGCCGGTAGACGCGGTAGGCATCGGCGATCGCGCCCGCCACGCGCAACGCGGCGGGGCCCAGCCATTCGCGCAGCGGGCTGAAGGCATGCTCCCACGCGGCGACAAAATCCTTTGCCGACGTGGTGCACGCGGGCAGCGGCGCGAACGCGGCCTTCGCCTCCCACGCCTCCAGCCACGCGCTCGCGGCCCGTTTGGCGCGCGCATAGGACGCCTCGCTTTGTTTTCGCGGTGTCTGGTCGTGCACGCCCTTGAGGTTCACGCGGGGCGGCAGGGCGATGTCCCGCGGGAACGGGAGACCGGGCCGCACCTCGCGCGCGAGCGCGAACAGGGCGTCCATCGACATCAGCCGCGTGACGGCTGCGACAAGGTCGGGCGGAAGGTCCGGGGCGAGCACGTCGAGCTGGCGCACGAATTCGCGCCACAAGTCGTCGTCGTTCTCCATCGGCTCGAATTGCGTGGGCAATCCGCACAGGTGCCCGTGCGTGCGCAGCAGGCGCACGCAGAAGCTGTGGATGGTGCCGAAAAACGCGCGGTTGAACGGCGTGAGGACCGGCAGGCCGACGCGCCGCTCAATGATCGCGTTGCGCGCGCGCTGGTGCATTTCGTCCGCCGCCTTGTTCGTGTACGTCACCACGACGAGCTTGGGCAGCCACGCGCGCGCCCGCTCCGGATCGCCGGTGGCGATGGCGACGACGCGGTCCACGATGGCCTTCGTCTTTCCCACGCCGGCGGGCGCGATGACGGAAAAGTTCCGCTCCACTTCCGTGACGAATCGATCGCGCACCGCCTGGTCCGCGGGCGGCATGGGAACAGGCTGTTTGCTAGCCTTCGCCATCGGTGGCCTCCACGTCCGCAAGTCCCGGGTGGGTGAGCGCCCACTTTTCCTCCAGCACATCCGGCTCCACCGGCAGCGTCGCGAGCGGCAGTTCAAGCGATCGCCCGTATTCCGCGCGCATCACGCCGCGCATGCCGAAGGCGCCCGTCTCCTGCATGCGCAGCAGCGCGGACCAGACGGGCGCCTGCGCGCGGATGGCGTCGAGTCCGACCTGCGGCTTCACCTCGTCCTCCGCGGTGAGCAGGCTGACCTGCACGTCCTGCGCCCCCGCATCGGCGAGGGCGAGCGCGTAGAGGCAGATTTGCACGCCGTTGCCGGCGCGCAGCGCGCGGGCGAGTTTGCGGTCCGAGAGCGGTTTGTCCTGGCCGGTTTTGAAATCGACGATCCAGCCCGCGCGCGGAATCTCGCCCGGCGATTCGCCCGCGAAGACCACATCGATCCGCCCGCGCAGCGCGAGCGCGCCGCCTTCGAGGCGCGCGGCGGCTGCGCGGGGCAGGGTCCATTCGACGGCGGCGGACGGCCATTCGCGCAGTTCCGCGAGGCGTTGCGCAAACTGGAGCGCCATCCATTCGGCCTGCGCCACACGCGCGCGCCACCACTGCGGTTCGCCGCGTCCGCAGGCCGTGAACGCGTGTGCGATCGCGCGATGCGTGGCGGCCGCCTGCCGGCGCACCCGGTCCAGCAGGGCCGCGCCGGTCTGGCGGGTTTCGAAGCGGCCGCGGACGTCGCACAGCGCGGCCGCCAGCCAGCGGTGCACCCAGGTGCCGCGCGTCACGGGCCACGGGTCGTCCGCGCCGAAATCGGAAGCCGGCTGCACGCCGAGATAGAGCGACATCCAGCGAGCGGCGGGGTCGCACACGGCCTGTTCCCAAGCCTTGCACGACAGGTGCGCGGGTCGGGGCGGCGCCCCCGTGAACGCGCATTCATAAGGTCCGAACGCCGCGACGGCGCGGCGCGCGCGGTGCGCCTCCGCCGCGCGCGCGGGCGGTTCCGGCTGCCGAGGCGGATCCAG
>CALKUH010000069.1 GCA_937996795.1 uncultured Verrucomicrobiota bacterium
CCACGAGGTCCACGCGGCCGCGTCGCGCGCGACGTAGTCATCGAGCGGGGTGAACGCGCCGCGCGCGGCCCACTCGCTGATCGCGAAGCGGTCGAAGTCGATGACATCCGGCGGCGTGCCGCCGGCGAGGCTGACGAGGAAACGCGTGGGGTCTTCGGTCTGGCCGCGCGACGCGTCCTGTCCGGAGACGACGCGGTAGATCGGATAGGACGGGTCGAGCGCGTGCCGCTCGCGGCTGAGCCGCTCGAATTCGCGGACCGCGTCCTCCAGCGCGCCCTGGATCGGCCCGCCGCGCCCCATGTACCGGATTTCGACCGCGCCGTCCTCGACCGTCAACGTGCGCTGCGGCGCCAGCCACCACAGCACCGTCACGAGGAGGACGCCCCAAAATCCACCTTTGACCCAACCACCCATTTGCGGACAGTGTGCCGCCCCGCGCGCACGGAGGCAACGCTTTTGCCCGGCTTGGGCAGCGTCTGTAGATTACAGACGTTGCAACTCCGCCCGCCCGCTTGCGCTTGCGTGCCGGGGTGCCGATGGCGCACCATGCCGGCATGGATGCCGCGCCCCTGCTATGCAAAATCGCCGCCGCGTTCCGGAGGGTGAAGCTGGAGGCGGTCATGATCGGAAACGCCGCCGCCGCCCTGCACGGCGCGCCGGTGACGACACTCGATGTGGATTTCATGTGTCGTGATACGGAACTTAATCGGAAAAAGATTCGCGCGCTGGCGAAGGGGATGGACATGTCCCTGAGCCAGCCCGCGCTTCCGGCGTCACACTTCTTCCGCTTGTTGGACCAGACAAATGGGTTTCAGATCGATTTGCTGTTCGAAGTGGTTGGCATTCGATCATTCGCGGGATTGAGGTCGCGGGCCAGGACCGTGGACTTCCAGGGAGCGCCTTTGCTTGTTGCCGACCTGCGTGATATTATCGCCAGCAAACAGGCGGCTGGACGCCCGAAAGATCTGGCCGTGATTGATGATTTGCGGGAGACGTTGAATGAGGCAGAACGCAAAGAAAAACGCCAGACATAGAGCCATTGCCGCGGCAATGGATCGCATGAGGCTGGATCAAATTCGTGCGCTGTTGGCGCTGCCGATGAACAAGCGGACGCATTTTCTTCGGGTGCGGTTGCCGAATGGCGGGTCGTGCCTGTAGGTGGGGTTCCCATGAAAAAATGGATGGTAATGGTTCTGGCGTGCGGGGCGTTGCAGGGGGCGGCGTGGGGCGGGGAGTCGCGTGCGACGGAGGCGCTGGCGGAGGAGTTGATGTCGCTGATGAAGGTGGATGAGGCGACCCAGCAGGCGCTCGTGATGGTCCGCGACTCGATGATGAAGCAGACGCAGCGCATGGCGGCGCAAAGCGGGCAGGGGAATTTGGAGGAGATGAAGGCGTACCAGGCGAAGGTGATGGCGGCGATCGAGGAGGAGCTGTCGTGGGACAAGCTCAAGGGGCAGATGGTGGCGCTATACGCCGACACGTTCACCGAGCAGGAGTTGAAGGGCCTGATCGAGTTCTACAACGGACCCGTCGGGAAGGCGTTTATCGCCAAGCAGCCGCAGTTGATGCAGAAGAGCATGGAGTTCAACCAGCGCATGATGGTGGGGCTCCAGCCGAAGATTGAACAGATCGCGCGCGAGTTCCAGGCGCAGAACAAGGCGAAAGCGGCCGCCGCCGCGGCTGCAGCCGCCGCTGTCGCGCCCGCCGCGGAGCCCGCTCGCTGAAGGATGGAGAACGGATATGCCGCTGTATGAGTTTCATTGCAACGCGTGCGGGAAGGATAGCGAAGTGCTGGTGCGTTCCTCCGATTGGAAGGGCGCGAAGTGCCCGGAATGCGGGTCCACAAAGCTGGTGAAAAAACTGTCCGTGTTCGCCGCATCGACGGCGCCGTCCTCCAGCGGCGCGTCCGCGATGCCCTGCGGCATGCCCCCCGGCGCGGGCGGCTGCTGCGGTGGCGCGTGCGGCATGAATTAGCGCGCGAGGTGGTTCGTGAAATTGGTTGGAATTACGCGTATTTCTGCCTGATTTTTTGGGAATCCGTCAGGCTTTGGCTTAGCCTGTGCGGATGAAAATCATTCATTCCGCAGCGTTGCTCCTCGGACTCGTGTCCACTCTTCCGGCGTTTGCGCAGCCGGTTCTCTGGTCGGATCGTCCGGCCCGGGAGTGGATGACCGAAGGCTATCCGATGGGATCGGGCGAGCTGGGCGCGGTCCCGCTGGGCGGGGTCGACCTGGAGCGCGTCCTTCTTAACGAGAAGTCGCTGTGGAGTGGCGACGAGCAGGAGGTCGGCGCGAACCAGGCGCTCGGCGATATCTTCATCCGGTTCGCGCACAAGGGCGAGGTGACCAACTACCGGCGCGAGTTGGACCTTTCCCGCAGCGTCCAGACGATCACCTACACGCGCGATGGCGTTTCCTACCGGCGCGAAATTTTCGCGAGCTATCCCGCCGAGGTCGTGGTGATGCGGATGACGGCGGACCAGCCCGGCGCGTATTCGGGACAGCTCTGGCTCAAGGACAAGCACGCGGGCGACATCCTGGCGGAGGGCTCGGAGCTGGTATCGCGCGGCACGGTGAATAACGGCCTGGCGTACCAGGCGCTGGTGCACGTGCAGAACGACGGCGGTTCGGTGGCGCCGGCCTATGAGGAGGGCGCGCTCCGGTTCCCGCTGGAAGGACGAATCCCTTGGGAGCCGGTGGTGCTGGACGGGACGAAGCCGGTGTATCTCAGCTTGAAGGAAAGCGACAAACCCGTTCCCGACCGCTTTGCGAACCACCATCGGACACTGACGGCGAACCCGCTGATCCTCGACGGGCGCCTCTACGAGCGCGGCATCGTCTTCCACGCCAACAAGGCCTTCACCTACGACATCGGCGGCAAGTACCAGTGGCTGACGTTCCACGCGGACGCGCAGGGCGCGCTCGCGGTCCAGGTGTGGGCGGATGACAAATTGATCCACGAGACGCCGACGCTCGTGAACACGAACGAGGCGCTGTACGTGAGCGTCCCGTTGAAGGGCGCGCGCAAATTGCGGCTGACGGCCGTCTCCCGCGCGGAGGTGGACAAGGGCTCCGATGTCGCGACGCTGGCCCATCTGCGCCTGAGCCCGGCGGCGGCGGAGCCGGCCCAGGATCCCGGCATCCCGTTCCCGGTCTCCAAGCTGAATTTCGGACGGTTCGTCACCACGGCGCCGGTGTCCCTCAATTTCACGAACTGCGACAGCCTGACGGTGTATTTCACGGCGGGCACGTCGTATCTCCCCGATTCCTCGAAGGGCTGGCGGGGCCCGCATCCGGCGAAGCGCGTGCGCGCCACGATGGATCGCGCGCTGGCGCGGTCGTGGGAGGCGCTGCGGGCGGAGCACGAACAGGACTACACGCCGCTGTTCAGCCGCGTGACGTTCAACGTGGGCCGGACCGATCCGGCGCTGGCCGCGAAGCCCACGGCGGACCGGCTGAAGGCGTGCGAAGGCGGTGCGTTCGATCCGGAACTGGAGTCGTTGATTTTTGATTACGGGCGCTATCTCCTGATCGCGTCGTCGCGGGCCGGCGGGCTGCCCGCCAACCTCCAGGGCGTCTGGAACGACAGCAACCTGCCGCCGTGGGGGTGCGACTATCACGCCGACCTGAACCTGCAGATGAACTACTGGCCGAGCGGCGTCGCGAATCTCGGCGAGTGTTTCCAGCCGCTGGAGGATTGGCTGCGCAACGGGATTCCGGTGTGGTCGGTCCTGACGGAAGAAGAATTCGGCCACCCGGGTTGGACGATGCGCGGCGCGAACAACATTTTCGGCGGCGGCGGCTGGTTCTACATCGCCGCGGGGAGCGCGTGGTTCTGCCAGAACCTCTGGGACCATTATGCGTTCCACGGTGACAAGGCCTACCTCGCGCGCATCTATCCGATGCTGAAGTCGGTCAGCGAATTCTGGATTCCGCGGCTGAGCGAGGGGCCGGATGGAAAGCTGATCACGGCCCGGGATTTTTCGCCGGAGCACGGCCCCACCGAGCCGGGCGTCGCGTTCCCCCAGCAGCTCGTCTGGGACCTGTTCGGTAATTATGTGCGCGCCTCGGAAATCCTCGGGCGCGATCCCGAGTTCCGCGCCAAAATCGCGGACCTGCGCGCGCGGCTCCGGGGACCGCAGATCGGGTCCTGGGGCCAGCTGCGGGAGTGGGCGACCCAGGAAGACAATCCCAACGAACTGCATCGCCACACATCGCACCTTGTGGGGTTGTATCCGGGCCACCAGATCACGGCGCGCGGCACGCCCGATCTCGCCAAGGCCGCGGCCATTTCCCTGGACGCGCGGGGCGATAAGAGCACCGGCTGGGCGATCGCCTGGCGCACGGCGATGCGGGCGCGCCTGCTCGACGCCGAGCGGGCCTACAAGGTGTTCCGCAACTTCATGATAACGACCACGGTGACCGGCATCCGCTACGGCCGGGATGGCGGCACCTACGCGAACCTGCTGTGCGCCCACCCGCCGTTCCAGATCGACGGCAACTTCGGCATCGTCGCCGCGATGTGCGAGATGGTGCTGCAGAGCCACACCGGGGAGATCGAGTTCCTGCCCGCGCTACCGTCCGCCTGGTCCGACGGTTCGTTCAAAGGGCTGCGCGCGCGCGGCGGGTTCGTCATTGACCTCGAGTGGAAGAACGGCGCGATGGTCGCCGCCACGATCCGCCACAACGAGGGCGCCAAGGGCGTCTTCCGCTACAACGACACAGTCGTGACGCTGGATGTCCCGAAAATTGCGCCGCTCCGCGTGGGGCCGGATTTGAAGCCGCTGTAAGCGCGTCGCGCCGGAAGGCGCGCATCGCAGCGTTGACCCGGGTCATGGTTCCGCATATATCGGGCGGAAATCGGGGGGGAATCCATGAACAAGTTCGTCATTGAATTCGTCGGCACGTTTTTTCTGGTGCTGACCATCGGGTTGAATGTGATCAATGCGTCGCCGGAGTCGGCGATGTTTGCGCCGATTGCAATCGGTACCGTGCTGGCGGTGATGATTTTCGCGGGCGGCCATGTGTCGGGAGGGCACTACAACCCCGCGGTGACGCTGGCGGCCTTCCTGCGCGGGCGCTGTCCGCTGGCGGATGTGCCGGGCTATTGGATTGTGCAGGTCGCGGGCGGGCTCGCGGGCGGCTGGGCGGCGTGCTTCCTGAAGGGGTGCCCCGTGTTGACGCCGGGCGAGGTGGCGACGGTCCCCGCGCTGCTGGCGGAATTCCTGTTCACCTTCGCGCTGGCGTTCACCGTGTTGAGCGTGGCGACGGCGAAGGCGTCCGCGGGCAACTCGTTTTACGGCTGGGCGATCGGGTCGGTCGTGCTGGTCGGCGCGTACAGCGTCGGCTCGATCTCCGGCGGCGTGTTCAACCCCGCGGTGGCGATCGCGCTCAGCACCATCAAGCTGGCGGCGTGGTCGAACCTGTGGATCTACCTCGTCGCGAACCTCGCCGGCGGCGTCGCCGCGGCGGTGGTCTTCAAGCTGACGCACCGCGACGATCCCTGAGTCCGCGTTACAGCGCGGCCAGCCCCGCGCCTCCGGCGGCGGCAAGCAGCACGATGAGCCACGCGGGCGCGCGCGCGTAGTGAAGCAGCGCGAAGAGGCCCGCGGCGAGCGCGGCGTCCCATCCGGATTGAATCCCCTCGGTGGCCACGGGCGTGATCAGCGCCGCGAGCAGCAGGCCGACCACCGCGGCGTTTGATCCGCGCAGCGCGGCCTGGGCCCAGGCTTGCGCGCGCAGCGTGTGCCAGAACGGCAGCGCGCCGCCGATGAGCAGCCACGCCGGCAGGAAGATCGCGAACAGCGCCAGCAGGCCGCCGGTCCATCCGCCGGGCCCGATGTGCGCGGCTGCGCCGAGATACGCCGCGAAGGTGAAGAGCGGGCCGGGCACCGCCTGCGCGGCGCCATAGCCCGCGAGGAAGTGGGCGTCGCTGATCCAGCCCGGCGGCACCAGTTCCGCGCGCAACAGCGGCAGCACCACATGCCCGCCTCCGAAGACGAGTGCGCCCGCGCGATAAAAGCTGTCGGCCAGCGCGAGGCTCGCGCCGGGAAACTGTTGTGTCGCGAGGGGCAGCGTCACGAGCAGGACCGCGAACGCCACGAGCACGCCCGCAGCGATCCCGTGGCGGCCCGGCGCGCGATCGCGATCGGGCACGGCGATGTCGTCGCGATACAACCACCATCCCGCCACGCCGCCGGCCGCGATCGACCCGACCTGTCCCCAGGCGCCGGGCCATAGCAACGCGGCGGCGGCGGCGAGCAGGCCGATGCCGCGGCGCTGTGCGTCGGGACACAGTGAGCGGGCCATCTGGAGGACCGAGTGGGCGACGACCGCGACGGCGGCGACGGTGAGGCCGTGGAGCCAGCCGGTGTTGCCGCTCCAGCGCAGCAGGCCCTGGGCAAACAGGATCATCAGCACGGCGGACGGCGCGGTGAAGCCGATGGAGGCGGCGATGGCGCCGCACAGGCCCGCGCGGTGGCGACCGATGGCAAAGGCGAGCTGGCTGCTCGCGGGGCCGGGCAGGAACTGGCAGAGCGCGACGAGGTCCGCGAACACGCCGTCATCCAGCCAGCGCCGGCGCTCGACAAACTCCTTCCGGAAATAGCCGATGTGTGCCACGGGCCCGCCGAACGAGGTGCAGCCGAGGCGCAGGAACGTGAAGAGGACGTCCAATGCTGCGGTCATGGTGCGGGAAGGGTATACGAAAGGTCTGGCCTCAAGAAGCGCCGAGCGCCTGACGCAGCCCGGTCAGGACCTGTTGTGGATCGCAGGGTTTCTGCAGGAAAAGCCGTGCGTGCTTTTTTACCATCGGATCGATGGATGTGAAGACCCCGCTCATGGCGATGATCGGAAGATCGGGGTGGAACGTGCGGATGCGGCGAATGAGTTCGGCGCCGTCAATTCCGGGCATCATCAAATCCGTCACGACGACGCGGACGGATTCGCCCCGCCGTTCCAGCTGATCAAGCGCGGCGGCGCCGTCGGCGGCGCAGACGCAACGGTAGCCATTCCGATCAAGGATCCGGCAGGTGATGGTGCGCACCTGCTCCTCGTCGTCCACCACCAGGATGCACTCGCCGTGGCCCCGCGGGACTGCGGATGGCGCGGAGTCCGCGGGTTGGGGCAGCGGAGCATTCAGCGCCGGCAGGAAGACGCGGAACGTGGTTCCTTGATCCGGCAGGGACTCGACCTGGATGAAGCCTTCATGGGCGCGCACGATGGCGAGGCTGGTGGAGAGGCCGAGGCCGGTGCCCTCGCCCGGCGGTTTGGTTGTGAAGAAGGGATCGAAAATCTTGTCCAGATGCGAGCCTTCGATGCCGTTTCCGCTGTCGGAGACGACCCATTCGATGTGGGGTCCGGTGCGCGCGCCCGGGTTGGCTGCCGCCATGGCGGGGGTGACCTCCACGGATCGAAGGACGATGTGAAGCGAGCCGCCATCCGGCATGGCGTCGCGCGCATTGACGCACAGGTTCATCAGGACTTGGTGGAGCTGGGTCGGGTCGCCACTGACCAGGGCGAGGTCCGCCGGCAGCGTGGCCTCGGCGCGGATGTTTTTGGGGAAGGTTTCCTCGATGAATTTCATCATGTCGCGCGTCACTCCGCGCAGCGATACGGCGGTCCGCTGTCCGCCGGTTCCGCGTCCGAACAGCAGCAATTGCTTGATGATCGCCGCGCCGCGGTGCGCGCTCGCCTCGACGGAGTCCACAAGGCTCAAGGCTGCGGGATCCTGGATCGCCTCGCGCAGCAGCGGTGGCGCCATCAGCACCGGGGTCAGGATGTTGTTGAGGTCGTGCGCAATCCCGCTGGCGAGGCGCCCGACGCTCTCGAGCCGTTGCGTGCGCAACACCTGGGCCTCGAGTTTCTTGCGCTCGGTGATGTCATTGAACATCGCGACGAATTCTTCCGGGCGCGGGCAATGGGCGACGATGGAAAACCAGATGCCGAGTTCGGGCACGAAGGTTTCGAAGGCTTTTGGCTCGCCCGTGGTGGCGACACGGCCCAGGTGCTCGAAGACCTCCGGGTTGTTGCGGCCAAGCATCGGCAGCACCTCGCTGACCCGGCGTCCCGCGAGGCCCGTCAGGCCGGTGATGCGCGCGGTGGCGGCGTTGACGCTGAGAATCTCGAAGTCGACGGGCGCGCCGTCGCGGAACAGCATCCGGCAATGCGCGTACCCGGAGGGCATGTTTTCAAACAGCTCGCGGTAGCTCGCCTTGCTTTCCGTGAGGGCCTCGTGCGTGCGCTTCGCGTCCTCGAGGATGCTCAGCAGCGCCGCCCGCGACCGGTTGCTTTCGTCCAGCAGTTCGCGGATGCGTTCGCTCGAGCGCTTGCGCGCGGTGATGTCCGTGAACATGACGGCAAACTGGTTGGGCCCCGTGCGAAATCCGCTGACTTCAAAGTGTTTGTCGAACGCCTGTGAGTACTGCTCGAAAAACACCGGATTGCCGGTCTGGACCACCTTCCCATAGGTCTCGATCCAGAAGGTCTCGGTCCGGGGCAGTACCTCGAGCACCGTGCGGCCCATCACATCGGCGGCTTTCAGCCCGGTCATGCGCTCGAAGGCCGGGTTCACGCGGAGGAACCGATAATCCCGCGGGGCGCCGGTTTCGTCGCAGACCAGCTCGTGGACCGCGAAGCCGACCAGCATCTGGCTGAAGAGCCACGCATGTTGCTGTTCGCTGGCCAGGATCTTGTAGCTCGATTCATATTCACGCTGGACCATCTGGTTTACATCCGCGGCCAGCGTCGACAATTCATCCGCCCCCGGCAGCGCAACCGGCACCGGGCGGCGCCCTTCCAGCAGGTGCACGCCGCCGACCTGCGTGCGCAGGCTGTCAATCCGGGCCAGCACGATCGAGTGCAGGAACCACACAAGCGCCGCGGTGAATACGAGCCCGGTGAACAGGATCAAGCCCGCGAGCAGTGCATAGCTCCGCAGGCCTTGCAGGTAGATGTCGCGCGGCATGTCGACCCGCAGCACGAGGGCCGGCGCGCCCGTCAGGTCGGGCAGCAGCATGTAGCCCGAGATGGTTCGCCATCCGCGTGACTGCACTGCGATCGGGGTGCCGTTGCGCAGCGCCAGCCATGCGGTCTCATGTTCGTCCTGCCGGGCCATGCGATCCGGATCGGCAAACGCGATCGCCATGCGCAGGCTCCGACCCAGTTTGCCGGCCTCGGTTGCGTTGAGGAGCTGGCCCATCACGAGCAGGCCCGTCGGCGGGCCCGTGACCTGGCTGGTCAGGATCGGCCGCGAGACCGTGAGCATTACGCCGCGGGGGGTAGGGATCAATCCGCTGATCCACGCCGTCTCCGACGCCGGCGAAAACAATGCGCCGCCCGGGCCCATGGCCTCCCGCACGGCTTCGGGCATCGACTCAACCTGGCCGTCGGCCGTGAGGACGCCGCTCCAAAGCAGGCGTCCGTCCGTCCGCGCGATGGCAAACACATCCAGGCCAAGGTTGCGCAAGGCCTGCGGTTGGAGGTTGGCCTCCACATACGCGGGGTTCGCATCCTGCGCGAATCCATAGGTGTCATCCCAGTGCGCCCAGTCGGCGCTGGTGGAGACCAGTTGGTCCATCCGCAAATCAATGGCGGCTTTTGCGCGCTCAACATTCAGCCGCAGCCGATGGACCTCCAGTTGGGCGAACCCGGCGACGACGACATAGCCGGCGATAAGGCAGGAGGTCAGCAACATCGCGGCCATGAGGGCCACGAGGATGGCGACCAGTTTGCGACCCAGCTTCATGTCGGGGTTCCGGTTTCCTTGTAGCGCGGCGGCTGGCCGAGACGCCCGGCCAGTTCGTTCACCTCGCGTTTCAGTTCCAGAACGCGCTCTTCGCGGCCGAGCGTGACTTCATGCCAGCGCCGCAACTCGTCCACTTGTTGGGACAATTCATGTTCGACCCGCTTCTGCGCGCTGATGTCGGTGTGCGTGCCCACCACGCGTTTGGGACGCCCGTCCGGGGTCCGCGAAAACAGCATGCCGCGGTCGAGGATCCACTTGTACGTGCCGTCCTTGCAGCGTAGGCGGTGTTCGGAGATATACACCGGCGTTTCCCCGGCGAAGTGCCGCTGGATGTCCGCCAACACGCGCGCGTGGTCGTCCGGGTGCACGCGGGATTCCCATTCGTCCAGCCGGTTGCTGATCTCGTCCTCCGCGTAGCCCAGCATGGCCTTCCACTGGCGGGAAAAATGAACCTCGTTGGTTTCCGCGTCCCAGTCCCACACGCCATCGCCGCTGCCTTCAAGGGCGAAGCGCCACTTGTTTTCGTTTTCAACGGACTTTTGTTCGGCGCGGACCCGCTCCGTGACATCCGCGAGGAATCCGCTCCACAAGGTACCGCCGTCGGGCTGCCGCTCGGGAATCCCCGTGGCTTCAATCCAAATCTCCCCGCGCCGGGGATGCCGGATGCGGAAGGTGCCGGTCCAGCGCGTGAGCGTCCGCTGCGATTCCTCGGTGGAGGCGAGGATGCGCGGCAGGTCGTCCGGGTGGATGCGGTGAAAGGTTTGATCCGCGGACACAATCCCCGGCATGGGATCGATGCCAAGCACCTCGAAGAAGCGTTCGTTCGTATAGGGGAACGTTGCGCGGCCGTCCGGCGTCCGATGGAAGGAATAGATGGCGCCGGGCAGCGTGGCGGCGATGTGTTTTAGTTGCTGCGCCAGCTGATCCGCGATCGCCGATCGGCGGCGCGCCCGGTGAAGCGCACCGGTCAGCAGGCTGATCAGGAGGCCGTCAACGAGCAGTGCGATCCACGGCACGATGTCCGGCTCGGCCCCGATGACCGGTGATCCAACGGGCGGGATCAGGAAATAGGCGGTGATCGCGCCGCACAATGCGGTGGACAGGAGGCCGGGGCCCAAGCCGCCGAGCGCAGCCGCCAGGATCGTGGGCATCAGGAAGACGATCAGGAGGGGGCGTGCCTCGAAGTACGCGTCAAAATGGAGGCGGAACGCCAGCACCACCAGCGGGCCGCCGATGGCCAGCGCATAAGCGAGGACAAGGGTCCCCGGTTCATCGGTCCATTTCAATTTGCGCGTGATCATATCCCCTGAGGCGCGAGCATTTTGGTCCTGGACGCATAAAAGATCAAGTGCCGGGCATCCGGGATGCATCGCGGTGGACGGGAGCGCCGGGTTTCGCTACACAGCAGCCCGTGATTGAGTTCGTCCAGGCGAAGATCCAGTTCGGCGCGCAGGAAATTTTCCGCGACGTCTCGCTGCGCATCCTGCCGGATGAACGCGTCGGCGTGGTCGGGCCCAACGGCGCGGGGAAATCGACGCTCTTCGCGCTGATCAACGGCGAGCTGTCGCCCGACGCCGGGACCGTGTCGGTCCAGAAGGGCCTGCGCATCGGCACCGTGCGCCAGCAACTGAGGCCGCACGCGTTCGACGGGTCGCTGCTCGACTTCGCGCTGCAGGCGCGCCCGGAACTCGACGCGATGTTGCACCGGCTCCACGAAATCGAGCACGAGCTGCCCGCTGCCGCGCCGGAGCGACGCGATC
Organism: uncultured Verrucomicrobiota bacterium; assembly: GCA_937996795.1. Taxonomy (GTDB): domain Bacteria; phylum Verrucomicrobiota; class Kiritimatiellia; order CAIVKH01; family CAIVKH01; genus JAMLJG01. The sequence continues at coordinate 11,505 of CALKUH010000069.1, forward strand.
CGCTGCTGCGCGAGCACGGCGAACTGCAAACGCAGTTCGAGCACCTCGGCGGCTACACACTCAAGAGCCGGGCCGAAGCCGCGCTCTGCTCGCTCGGGTTCCAGCCCGCCGAACTGGAGAAGCCGTTCCGCTCGTTCAGCGGCGGCTGGCAGATGCGCGCGGAACTGGTGCGGACGCTGCTCGGCGACCCGGACCTGCTGTTGCTGGACGAGCCGTCGAACTACCTCGACCTGCCCGCCGTGGAATGGCTGCAGAAAACGCTGATCACGTTCCCCGGCGCGGTGCTGCTGATCTCGCACGACCGCTTTTTGCTGCGCTCCCTGTGCAGGGTGACCATCGAAGTCGCGGCCGGGCTGGTGACGCGCTATCCGTGCGGATTCGACGACTACCTCGTGCAGCGCGAGGAGCGCGTGCGCATCCAGGAGGCCGCCGCGCGCAACCAGCAGAAGCGACGCGACCAGATCGAGCGGTTCGTCGAGCGGTTCCGCGCGAAGAACACGAAGGCCTCCATCGTCCAGAGCCGCATCAAGATGCTCGAGAAAATGGAGGAGATCGTCGTCCCCCAGCTCGTCAGCGACGCGGCGTACCTGCGCATCGCGGCGCCGCCGCATTCCGGCACGGAGGTCCTCCGGCTGGAGCAGGTGGGCCACACCTACGATGGCCAGCGGTGGGTCCTGCGCGGGGTGGACCTCAACGTGCTGCGCGGCGACAAGATCGCGCTGGTCGGCTTTAACGGCATGGGCAAGACGACCTTGTTGCGTATCCTCGCCGGCGCGATCCCGCCCGCCGAGGGGCGCCGCGTGCTCGGGCACCAGGTCGTGGCGGGCTACCAGTCGCAGGATTTCGCCGAGACGATGCCGCCGGACCAGAGCGTGTACCGCGTCGTGAAGGACGCGAACCCCGACGTGCCGGAGCGGCAGATCCGCACGCTGCTTGGCGGGTTCGGTTTCGAAGGCGACGCGATCCACAAGACGGTGGACGTGTTGAGCGGCGGCGAGAAAATCCGCCTCGCGTTCGCGCGGCTGTTCATCCGCCCGCCGAACCTGCTGCTGCTCGACGAGCCGACCACGCACCTCGACATCCAGGGCCGCCAGACGCTGGAGCAGACGCTGCGCGACTACGCGGGCACGGTGATCCTCGTCAGCCACGACGTCACCTTCGTGCGCAACGTCGCGACGAACATCGTCGCGCTGCAGCCGCCGGGCATCCAGCGGTATGTCGGGAACTACGATTACTATCGCGAGCGCGTGGGCAACGGGCCCGCCGTTGCGGCGCCGGCCCCGAAAAAAGATGAAGCCGGGCCCGTATCGGAGGCGGTGTCGGGCAAGGAGCGGCGGCGGATGCGGGCCGACCAGCGCCGCGAGGCCCAGCAGCGCACGCGCGGGTTGAAGAAGGAAATCGAATCACTCGAACAGCGCATCCAGTCCGCCGAGGCCGAGCGCGCGCAGGCGCTGGCGGATCTCGAGTCGGGCAAGGTCACCAGCTACAGCGTCGTGAACCAGCATCTCACCGCGCTGCAGGAACAAATCGACGCCGACACCGCGCGCTGGGAGACCGTGTCGCTCCAGCTCCAGCAGGTCGAAGCCGAACTCGCCGGCGAGGGGTGACGGTTCAACTCACGACGCCGGCGTCGGGCATCGGCGCCGTGTGGGGAGGCGAGGTGGGCGACGGGGCGGTCGCGTCCTTCGGGATGCGGTGGGACACAAAGCGGAAGAGAATGGGCGTGAGGAGGGTCGTGACGACGCCCATCAACACGAGCGTGGAGAACAGGCCCAAGGTGATGAACCCGCGGTCCAGCGCGATCTGCGCCACAACGAGTTCCATCACGCCCCGTCCGTTGAGCATGAAACCGAGGCCCAGCGCCTCGGGCCTGGACAACCCGGCCATGCGCCCGCCGATCCAGCCCGGAAGGATCTTGAACGCGATGGAGGCGGCCAGCACCGCGCCGACAAACCACGGCGAAGGCATGTCCTGGATGCTGAACTCGAGGCCGAGGGTGGCGAAGAAGACCGGAGCGAGGAATCCACGGCTGACGGAATTAAGCGTCTGCTCCAGTTGTTTGTAGCGATTGGCCACAAAGAGCTCGCGGCTGATCAGCAGGCCGCCAAAGAAGGCGCCGATGACGGAATGGAACCCGAGCATCTCGCTGATGGAGGCGAACACCAGCACGAACAGGATCACCAGCCCGAACAACGCTTCGCCCCCGAACCAGCCCGAAATTTTTTCCGCAAACCGCGCGGTTGCGCGGCCGCGCCCCGTCAGGGCGCGCAACAAAAACTCCACCGCTACAATGACGGCGATCAGCAGCAGTAATTTGGCGCCACCCACCAGTGACGCGCCCACCACCGCGGAGAAGCCCGCGTTGCGGGGCGCGTCGAGCAGAAGGCCCAGCAGCAACAGCGCCACCAGGTCATTGATCACCGCCGACGCGATCGCGTAGCGCGCGATCTTGCTGTTCAGCAGGCCGAAGCCCTCGAGAATGCGAACCGCGACGGGCAGCGCCGTGATCGACATGCACAGCGCCACGACCATCGTCCGCGTGGGTGGCAGGCCGGAGAACAGGCCGATGAGGATGCCGGCCGCCAGCGGCAGGGCAAAGCTGAGTGCGGCGATCCACAGCCCCTTGCCGCGCGAGGCGCTGACGATGTCGGCGAAGCTCATCTCGAGTCCGGCCGAGAGCACGATAAAGAAAATCGCGAGTCCGGCGATGCCGGCCAGCGGTTCCGACATGTGCACCACGTCCAGCACGGACGGCCCCAGCAACACGCCCGCAGCCAGCTCGCCGATGATCGCGGGCTGGCCGATGCGTGTCATCACGTGGCCCAGGATGCGGGCCGCCACGATGAGCATGAGCAGGTTGGTGAACAAATGCATGGCGTGATTTTACGGTTGCGCGCAAGCCGTTGGGAAGGCCGGATTCCGGAATCGCGCCGGAAATTTGTGCGGATTGCTGTGGGCGCGGCGCTCTGGTTATACTCCGCACCCCTATGAAACCCGCTTCGTTTTACATCACGACCCCGATTTACTACGTCAACGACAAGCCGCACATCGGCCACTCGTACACCACGATCTTGGCTGACGTGCTCGCGCGCTATCACCGGCTCGCGGGGACGCCGACGCATTTCCTGACCGGCACCGACGAACACGGGCAGAAGGTCCAGCGCGCGGCGGACAAGGCGGGCATGACGCCGCAACAGCAGGCGGATGCGACGGTTGTGCATTTCCAGAACCTGTGGAAGCGGCTCGGCATTACGAACGATGATTTCATCCGCACCACCGAGGAGCGCCACAAGCGCGTCGTGCAGGCGTGCCTGCAGGATCTCTACGACCGGGGCGAGATCTACAAGGCGGAATACGACGGGCTCTACGACGTGACCAGCGAGACGTTTGTCACGGAGAAGGACCTGCCCGAGGGGAAGAAGCTGGAGGACCTGCCGAACATCGTCCGGATCAAGGAGACGAATTACTTCTTCAAGATGAGCGCCTACCAGCAGTGGCTCATCGACTACATCAACCAGAACCCGGCGTTCATCCAGCCGGACCACCGCCGCAACGAAACGCTCGGCTTCCTGCGCAAGCCGCTGCAGGACCTGTGTATCTCGCGCCCGAAGAGCCGCCTCGCGTGGGGCATCGAGCTGCCGTTTGACAAGGAGTACGTCTGCTATGTGTGGTTCGACGCGCTGGTCAACTACATCAGCGCCGTCGGCTACAAGAGCGACGACGCGCAGTTCGCGAAGTGGTGGCCGGCGAACTATCACCTCATCGGCAAGGACATCCTGACGACGCACACGGTGTACTGGCCGACGATGTTGAAGGCGCTCGGCGTGCCGCAGCCGAAAACCGTGTTCGCGCACGGCTGGTGGCTGTCGGGCGACACGAAGATGAGCAAGTCGCTCGGCAACGTCGTGAACCCGATGGACATGATCGACCGCTACGGCGTCGATGCGTTCCGCTATTTCCTGATGGCCGAGATGATCCTCGGCCAGGACGCGAGTTTCACCGAGGACGCGTTCACGCGCCGGTACAACGCCGACCTGGCGAACGATCTTGGCAACCTGGTGAGCCGCGTCACCAACATGACCCGCCGCTTCTGCGACGGAAAGGTGCCGGCCCTGCCCGCGGGCGAGCTGGACGCCGAGTCCGCCGATGTGCGGGCCACCGTGCTCGGCGCGGTGGAGAAGTGCTTCGCGCTGATCGACGGCATGCGCATCGACCAGGCGCTCGCGGAGGTCTTGGGCGCCGTGAAGCGCGTGAACAAATACTTTGAAGTAAAACAGCCGTGGTCCCTTGCGAAGAAGGACGACAAGGCCGAGCTGCACACCTGCCTGTACGTGGCGTGCGAGTCGCTGCGCATCCTGTCGTCGCTGCTGCAGCCGGTGATGCCGGGCAGGATGGAGGCGCTGCGCGCCGCGCTCGGCCTGCGCGGGCCGTGCACGAACGAGGAGTTGCGCCAGTTCGGGATCTTCCCCGCGGGCCGCGAGGTGCAGGAACCCGGCGCGCTCTTTCCGCGGATCGAGAAGAAGGAAGCGGCCGCCAGCTCCGCCGCCGCGGCGCCCACGGTTGCGCCCGCCGCCGCCGAAGGGCTCATTGACTACGCCGACTTCGCGAAGGTCCAGTTCCGCACGGCAAAAGTGTTGGAGGCCGAAAAGGTGCCCGGCGCGGACAAGCTGCTGAAGCTGCAAATCCAGGTTGGCGCCGAGAAGCGCCAGATCATCGCCGGCATCGCGCTGCACTATGCGCCCGAGCAGGTGATCGGAAAAACCGTGGTGGTGGTGGCGAACTTGAAGCCGGCGAAGATCCGCGGCGTCGAGTCCAACGGCATGCTGCTCGCCGCCTCCTCCGGCGACCAGCTCCGCCTCGTGACCGTGGACGGCGACCTGCCGCCCGGCGCGGGCGTGAAGTAAGCGGGTGAGTAAGGTTTGGGCCCGTGTCGCGACTCATCTCATATGATGAAGCGTCCATTTATCGCGCTGGGACTCGTGGCGTCACTCGCCGCGGTTGCGGGGTGGCGGGTCCTCGGCGCATCGGAGGATAAACCCATGCCGGCATCGGATGTGATCGAGATCTTTTCCGTCGCGGAGAACAAACTCGTCGAGGTCGAGCGGGTGGTCCTGTCGGATGCCGAGTGGAAGAAGCGGCTGACGCCGAAGCAATACGAAGTGCTGCGCCAGCACGGAACCGAGCGTCCGTTCACCGGCGAGTACTGCGAGAAACCCAAGGGCGCCGGCATCTTCCAGTGCGCCGGTTGCGGCACGGACCTGTTTGTCGTCGAAACCAAATTTGATTCGGGCACCGGCTGGCCGAGCTTCTACGATCCCATCCACACCAACAACGTCGGCACGAAGGTGGATCGCAGCTACGGCATGATCCGCACGGAAGTGCACTGCGCGCGGTGCGGCGGACATCTCGGCCATGTGTTCGAGGACGGCCCGCCGCCCACGCACCTGCGCTACTGCATCAATTCCGCCTCGCTGACGTTCGTGCCCAAACGTCCTTGATCAGTCCTCGCCCTGCGCGCGGGTGAAGGCCGGGGCGTTGTCGAACGACTGCAACTTCTCGATGTGCATCCAGCGCCAGCCGGCGCGGCCAATCTCCGACAACAGGCCGGACAGCGCGGTAGGCGCGATGTCGTCGGCCGCTTGTTTGAGCATGAACCGGCATCGCCAGTGATCCACGCAATCCGTCTCCGCGTCGCGCGCGGGCCAGACCTGCGTGCCGCGGTTGGAGATCATTTTGAGCGAGAATCCGTGCCCGCCCGCGAGGGCGGCTAGCGACGCGCCCAGCGCGTCCGCATCGGTTTCCGATTCGATAAAGACGTCCACGCCCACGGTCGCCCGGTTTGCCGGTGTATGCGCCGCACATCCGGGGGAGCGCGCGGGAATGCGGAGGGGCGCCGTGTGCCGCGCCGCGTGGGCCGGCGGCGCCTTGCCGAGATTGGCGATGATCGCCTCCGTGTAGGCGCGTGTGCCGACCGGCGTCACGCCGCCCGCCATGTCGGGCGTGCGCGCGCTGCCTTCGGCCAGCGTGGCGAGCACGGCGTTCTCGACCAGGAGCGCGGCCTCCATTTCGCCGAGATGGCGCAACAGCATGGCCGCCGTGAGGATCATGGCCGTCGGGTTCGCCTTGTCCTGCCCCGCGATGTCCGGCGCGGAGCCGTGCACGGCTTCAAAGATCGCGACGTCGTGGCCGAGGTTGACCGACGGCGAGAAGCCGAGACCGCCGATCAGCCCGGAGCACAGGTCGCTCAAGATGTCGCCATTGAGGTTCGTCGTGACGATGACTTGGAACTGCTGGGGTTTCATCACCAGCTGGTGCGCGCAGTTGTCGATGATGATGTGTTTCGCCTCGATCTCCGGGTAGTCGGGCGCTATTTCCTCGAAGACCTTTTTCATCAGGCCCTCGGTCAGCTTCATGATGTTGGCCTTCGTTGCGCAGTGGACGCGCGTGCGGCCCTCCGCTCGCGCGAGTTCGAACGCGAGGCGGATGATCTTCTCGCAGCCTTTCCGCGAGATGAGTTTCAGGCACTGCGCGACCGACGGCGTCTGCATGTGCTCGATGCCCGCGTAGAGGTCCTCGACATTTTCCCGCACGACCACCAGGTCCACGCCCGACCCGCTGAACCGTGTCGGCACGCCCGGCAGCTCGCGCACCGGGCGCACGTTCGCAAACGTCTCGAACAGCTTGCGCAGCGTCACGTTCGCGCTTTTTCCGCCATGTCCCACTGGCGTCTCCAGCGGCCCCTTGAACACCACGCGTGTTCGCGCGATGGACGCGATGGTGTCCTCCGGAACGCCGGACACAATCCCGCACGAAAACGCCGCGCCGCCCGCCACCGCATCCTCCCATTCGATTGCGACGCCGGCCGCCGCCAGCACACGCCGCGCGGCCTCCATGACCTCGGGGCCGATTCCGTCCCCGGCGATGGCGGTGACGCGATGGATGGCATGGGAAGAGTTGGCTGCGTGTGACATCTGAGACTCCAATTGAGGCGCTTTACATACGAGGCGTGGTTGGCAAAAGCAAAACGGATCGACATTTGTTTTATGTTCAGGTGGCGCGCCCCGACGGGCGTTTGCTATAACGCCGCGCATGAAGGGCATCATTCTCGCCGGGGGGTCGGGCACGCGGCTCTATCCGATTACGCGCGTGGTCAGCAAGCAGCTGCTGCCGGTATACGACAAGCCGATGGTGTATTACCCGCTTTCGGTCCTGATGCTCGCGGGCATCCGCGACATCCTGCTCATTTCCACGCCGTCCGACCTGCCGCGCTTCCGCGAGCTGTTCGGCGACGGGTCGCAATTCGGCCTGCGCCTGAGCTATGCCGAGCAGCCCCGGCCCGAGGGCCTCGCGCAGGCGTTTATCATCGGGCGCGAGTTCATCGGGTCCGACTCGGTGTGCCTGATCCTCGGCGACAACATCTTCTTTGGCCACGACCTGTCGCGCGCGCTGAAGGAGGCCGGGCGCCTGGACCGGGGCGGGCTCATCTTCGGCTACCGCGTGAAGGACCCCGAGCGGTACGGCGTTGTCTCGTTCGATGCGGCGGGCCGGGTGCTGGACATCGAGGAAAAACCCGCGAAACCCAAGTCGCGCTACGCGGTGCCGGGCCTCTATTTCTACGACAACGCCGTGGTGGACATCGCGGCGAACCTGAAACCGTCGCCGCGCGGCGAACTGGAAATCACGGACGTGAACCGCATCTACCTGCAGCGCGGCGCGCTGCGCGTGGAGCTGTTGAGCCGCGGCATCGCGTGGCTCGACACCGGCACGCACGAGTCGCTGTTGCAGGCGGGCAACTTCGTGCAGACGATCGAGGAGCGGCAGGGCCTGAAACTCGCCTGCCTCGAGGAAATCGCCTACGCCGCCGGCTGGATCACCGCCGACCAGGTCCGCGCGCTCGCCGCGCCGCTGGCCAAGAACGAATATGGGCAGTATTTGCTGAGGATGCTGGAGGAGTAGGACGTAACCGGTGTCCCGAAATGAAATTCACCCCGCTTGAGATTCCCGACGTGCTGCTCGTGGAGCCCGACGTGTTCGGTGATGCGCGCGGATTCTTCACCGAGACGTTTAATGCGAAGCGCTACGCGGAGGGCGGCATCACGCGCGCGTTTGTGCAGGACAATTTCTCGCACTCGCGCCGCGGCATCCTGCGCGGGCTTCACTTCCAGTTGCGCCGGCCGCAGGCAAAGCTGGTGTATGTGACGCACGGCGAGGTGTTCGACGTCGCGGTGGACATCCGGCGCGGCTCGCCGACGTTCGGGAACTGGTGCGGCCGGGTGTTGTCGGCGGAGAACCACCACCAGATGTTCATCCCCGAAGGCTTCGCGCACGGCTTCTGCGTGCTCAGCGAATACGCGTCCTTCCTCTACAAGTGCAGCGCGCTGTACGACGCATCCGACGACCGCGGCATCGCGTGGAACGATCCGGACCTCGGCATCGCGTGGCCGATTTCAGAGCCGCTGCTCTCGGCGAAGGACCAGCGCCAGCCGCGCCTGCGCGACGTGTCGGCGGACGGGCTGCCCGAATGGGCGTGACCGGTTCGCCCGGATGTACAACGTCTGTAAAAAGTTTTTGGCCGCGGGCCCGCCGCCGCGTACATTGATGCCACGATGACGTGGCGCGCACGATTCCAACTGGCCGGCTTGCTGATGCTGGTGTTCGTCCTCGCGGGGTGTTACCTGCGGGACGCGTTCGGCTCCGCGGTCCGCCCGCCGCGCGGCGTCGAGCCCCGCGACTATGTCGTCATCACGACGGGCTATTGTCCGTGCAAGGAGTGTTGCACCTGGCACCGGAACTGGTACGGGCGGCCGACGTTTTCGTCCGGGCCGAACAAGGGCGAGCGCAAGGTGGTCGGTCAGACCGCGAGCGGCACGATGGCGCGGCCCGGCACGCTCGCGGCGGACACGTCGATCTTTCCATTCGGCACGATCATCCACATTCCCGGTTACGGGTACGGGCGCGTCGAGGACCGCGGCGGCGACATCAAGGGCTATCACCTCGACCTCTTCTACCGCACCCATGATCGCGCGCTGGAACACGGCCGCTACAAAGAACGCGTCCGCGTCTGGTTCCCCCCTGGCTATACGCCGAAGAAATAGAAATCCGGCGCAAATAGGGCCCCAGGGATCGGACGCACCCGGGGTCATACAGCACGACCTTCGTGATGAAAATAGTCCTACCCTGACATCACTTATGCGTGTAATGTGAACGGTAGAGCGATTTACCGTGACCCTCCGAATCCCATCCGCCGTGTTGGTGTGTGCGCTGTTTGTCTCCGTTGCGGCGGCGCAATCGGTGCGCCCGGGGTTGGGGTCGATTCCGTACGCGGACAGCGGCGGCACCGGGGTGACGTTCCGGGTGTGGGCGCCGAATGCGTCGAGTGTGGGCGTGAAGGGGCAGTTCAGCGGATGGGCGACGCTGGCGCTGACGAAGGAGGGTGGAACTCCCTACTGGTCGCGCGATGTGGCCGGTGCGCAGGTGGACCAGCAGTACAAGTTCGTGATCAACAATTCGTTCGACCGGCGCGATCCGCGCGCGCGGCGCGTGACGAACTCCAACGGCAACTCGATCATCTACGATCCAAACGCGTTCGACTGGGGCGGCGTGGAGACGGTGACGCCGTGGCTGAACGATCTCGTGATTTATGAAATGCATGTCGGCACCTACAACGCCGAGGCCTGGGTGCCGAACACCTTCGACCAGGCGATCGAGAAACTCGATCACCTGGTGAACCTCGGGGTGAGCGCGGTGCAGGTGATGCCGGTCGCGGAATTCGCGTCGGACAAGAGCTGGGGCTACAACCCGGCGGACCCGTTCGCCATCGAGAGCGCGCTCGGCGGGCCGGACGCGTTCAAGCGCTTTGTGAAGGCCTGCCACGAGCGCGGCCTCGCGGTGCTCGTCGATGTCGTGCACAACCATTACGGCCCGAGCGACCTCGCGATGTGGCGGTTCGACGGGTGGAGCGCGAACGGCAAGGGCGGCATCTACTTCTACAACGATTTCCGGGCCACCACGCTGTGGGGCGAGACGCGGCCGGATTTCGGGCGCGCGGAGGTGCGCGACTACATCCGCGACAACATCCTGATGTACCTGCAGGAATACCGCGTCGGCGGATTCCGCTGGGACTCCGTGTGGAGCATCCTGTATGCGAGCAACGGCAGCGTGCCCCTGCCGGAGGCGGAGCAGATGCTGCGCGACATCAACTGGATGATGGCGACCGGTTTCCCGGGGCGCATCCGCATCGCGGAGGACCACGGGTTCGACTACAACATGAATTTCCAAAGCCAGTGGGATGTGGCGTTTCACGACCACATCAAATGGCAGGTGACGCGCGGCAGCGATGGCGAGCGCAACATGCAGGCGCTGGGCGACCAGATCGCGGGGTGGGCCAGCCACAACCGCGTCATCTTCAGCGAATCGCACGACACCGTCGGCGGGCTCAACGGCAAGCAGCGGTTGCCGCGCGACATCGACGGCAGCAATCCCGCGAGCATCTGGGCGCGCAAACGGCAACTGCTCGCGGCGGGCGTCGTGCTGACCACGCCCGGCGTCCCGATGCTCTTCCAGGGGCAGGAGATGAACGAGGACTGGACGTTCGCCGCGGAGACGGCGCTGCGCTGGTCGCTCACGAACACGCACGCGGGGATCGTGCGGGCCTATGCGGACCTCATCCAGTTGCGCCGCAACCGGTTTGGCGGCACGCAGGGCCTCAAGGGCACGGGCGTCAACGTGCACCACAAGGATGACGGCAACAAGGTGATCGCTTATGTGCGGTGGGACGCGGGCGGCGGGTCGGATGACGTGGTGGTGGTGGCGAATTTTTCGGTGAAGGCGTGGACGAACAACACCTATCTCGTTGAATTTCCGTCCGCCGGCACGTGGTACCAGCACTACAACGGCGACTCGACGAACTATGCGGCGGACTTCGGACACGTGATGCCGACGCATCCGTCGCGCTCCGTGGTCGCATCGGGCACGCCGCCGAAAGCCGCCGTCAACATGGGGATGTATTCGCTGCAGGTCTGGTCGAAGACGCCGCCGCTCACACCGGGCGCGCTCACGCTATCGCCAGCGGCGCCGACCGGGTGCGTGCCGGTCGAGATCGCCTACGATCCCGTCTTCAGCCCGCTGAACACGGCCACGCAAATCATCGCGGCGGTGGGCGTGAACGGCTGGCAGTTCACGGTCGACGTCGCGCTGACCAACCAGGGCGCGCAGTGGTACGGGACCTACGCCATCCCGTTCGACACGCACACGCTGGATCTCGCATTCCACGACGGCGCGACGAACAACCGCGTGTGGGACAACAACAAAGGGAACGACTGGCATGTGCCGGTGAGCGGGTGCGCGAACCTGCCGGCGCGCGCCACGGCGAATCCCGCGCACCCGCAGGGCTGCGTGCCCGTGTACATCACGTACGAGGAATTTTCGGGTCCGCTGAAGCAATCCAGCAACGTCATGCTTTTCGTGGGGCGCAATGGATGGAAGGATGTGAGCGAGCTCGCGATGACGGAGCAGTCGCCCGGCGTGTGGACCACGCCGCACGCGGTCGCGCCGGATACGTGGCAGCTCGACTATGTGTTTCACAACGGCGGCACGACGAACCGGCTGTGGGACAACAATGGCGGACAGAACTGGCGGCTGCTCGTGAGCGGATGCGTGGATCCGTTGTCGCCGGCGGTGACGATCACCAATCCGCCTGCGGATCTCGTCGTCTCAAACGAGATCGCGCAATTTAACGTGAAGGGGAGCACCGGCCCCGGGCTGGCGGGCTTTCTGCTGTGGACGAATGAATTGACCGGCGCGGGCGGCGCGGTGCCTGCCGACGCGGCGTGGACGCTTCCGCCGCTGGCGCTGGGCGAGGGAGTTAACCTGATCCGTGTTTCGGGGACGAACAGCGCGCTGAATCCGAATCACGCGTCGCGCGACAGCGCGACGAACGAGGTGTATGTCAGCGGCTTCTCGTGGGTGAATGGACAGAACGGCGGCGTCGGGTGGGGTGGGGGCTGGCAGTTGGAATCGACGCCGAACGCCGGTCACTTCCTCGCGACGAGTGGCGTGGTGGCGAGCCTGAGCCTTGGCGAGCGGGCGTGGGGCTTGTGGGCGCACACGGACGGATTGAGTGCGGCGGTCCGCCCGCTGGCGGGCCAGTTGAATGTGGGCGATGTGCTGCGCGTGACGGTTGAGCATGGCGGCATCGACTTCGGCGGGTCCACCGGCATGGGCCTGCAAAACCGCTTTGGGCAGAACCTGCTTGAGTTCCTCTTCATCGGTGGCGACACGAACTATGTTTTCAACGATTCCGTCATCGGCCGGCCCACCGGCATCCCGTGGACCAACGCCGGCTTGTCGCTGGAACTCGTGCTGACCAGCCCGATGACCTACCAGCTTACGGTGAACAGCAACGAGGTGCTGACGGGGACGCTGGCGGTGACGTCGGAATCGGTGATCGATCGGTTCCGCGTGTGGAACTACAAGACCGGCGGCGGCGAGGGAAACAATGTGTATTTCAGCGGGCTGTCGATCGACGGCCCCGCGGAGCTGGGCAGCAGCGTGTTCCAGTCGGAGGTGGCGATCACGCGGGCCTATGGTCCGTTCAGCGATCAGGACGGCGACGGGTTTGCGAACTGGGAGGAGGACTTTTTAGGGACGAATCCCAACGACGCCGGCTCCCGCCTCGCGGACATCGGATGGCTGCCCGCCGGCGCCGCGAGTTATATCGAAATCCCCGGCTCCACGCCCGGCCGGTGGTACGACCTGTATGTCAGCACCAATCTCGCGCACGGCGGGTGGTCGCGCTTCGGCGTCCCGCGCCAGGGAACCGGCGGCAGCATCTGGCTCGACTTCACCAACCACGCGGAAAGCGCCTACTACCGCACCGGCGCGTTTGAACCCTAGGCGGATTCGGCGCACGTCCGGATGCGGGACCAGACCTTGGTCAGGGCGTTGCGCCGGTTGGTGGAGAGGTGTTCGGTGATGCCGGCTTCGCGCAGGAACGAGGGGTCGAGGGCGAGGATTTCCGCGGGCGCGGCGCCGCTGTAGAAGCGGCAGAGCAGGCCGGCGATGGATTTGACGACCAGCGAATCGGCCTGGCAGCGGAACCAGCAGCGCCCGTCGCGGCGCTCCGCCAGGAACCACAGGTTCGACATGCAGCCCTCGACCAGGCGGTCCTCGGTGCAGAGGTCCGGCGGCAGGGACTCCATCGCACGCGCCTCGTCGATGAGGTATTCCAGCCGCGCCAGCGGGTCGGGAAACAGCGCCAGTTCCGCGAGGAGTTCGTCTTTTTTATCGTTCAGCGACGTCATCGCGCCACCGTTGCGCGTGCAGGGGTGGCTGTCAATCGGCAAAGGCTCGTGGTAGGAGTAGGTGCATGCAGGTCAGGAAACACGTAGTGATCGTCGCGCTGCTGGCGCTGAATACGGCCTCCGCCGCGGAACGCGTGGAGCGTCTCTATGAGCAGCATTGCGCCGCGTGCCACGGGGCGCGGTTTGAGGGCGGGCTCGGCGGGTCGCTGGTGGATGGCGTGTGGAACCATGGGGAGACAGACGCGGCGATTGCGAAGTCGATTGCCGACGGAAACCCCGAGTTCGGCATGACACCGTTCCGCGGCGTGCTGTCCGACGAGGAAATCCGCGCGATGGTCGTGTACCTGCGCGAGCGCGAAAAGCAGGAGCGCGAGCGCACGGCGCGGCCTCCGCTCGCTCGGCGGGACGCCGTGGTGGAGACGGAGCGGCAGCGCTACCGCATGGAGGTGTTCGCCACCGGCTTGGAAATCCCGTGGTCGATCGCCTTCCTTCCGGACGGCACCTTTCTCGTGACGGAGCGGCCCGGGCGGCTGCGCCCGGTTTCCGCCGACGGCCAGGTGGGTCCCGCCATCCGCGGCACACCCGCCGTGATGCATCATGGACAGGGCGGGATGATGGAGGTCGCCCTGCATCCCGGGTACGCCTCGAATGGCTGGATCTATCTCGCCTTTGCCGAAGGCGACCGCGAGGGAAAGCACGTGCGCGTGATGACGGCGATCGTGCGCGGGCGGATTCGCGACGGCGCGTGGGTGGACGAGCAGGAAATCTGGCGCGCGGACCGCTCGTTCTACGGCGGCGCAGGCGTGCATTTCGGCAGCCGCATTGCGTTTGACCGCGAGGGCTTTTTGTTCTTCGTGGTCGGCGAACGCGGCGGCTGGCATGAGGCGCAGGATCTCGCGAGACCGAACGGGAAAATCTACCGGTTGCATGACGACGGCCGTGTGCCGGCGGACAATCCCTTCCGCGACACGCCCGGCGCGCTGCCGGGCATCTGGAGCTACGGCCATCGCAATCCGCAAGGGCTCGCGTTCGACACGCGGAACGGCGACCTCTACAGCACTGAGCATGGCCCGCGCGGCGGCGACGAATTCAACCTGATCCGGCCGGGCGCGAACTACGGCTGGCCGGTGATCAGCCACGGCATCAACTATAACGGCCTGCCTTTCACCTCGCTCACCGAGAAGGAGGGCATGGAACAGCCCGTGCTGCACTGGACGCCGTCCATCGCGGCGTGCGGGCTCGCCTTCTACGAAGGCGATGCATTCCCGGCCTGGAAGCGCCAGTTCTTCGCGGGCGCGCTGGCGCAGCAGGAGGTGCGGCGGCTCAAGGTCGAAAACCGCCGCGTCGTCGAGCAGGAGGTCATCCTCAAGAATGCCGGGCGTGTGCGCGATGTGCGCGCGGGCCCCGACGGCCTGCTCTATGTGGTGCTCAACGGGCCGGACCAGGTGGTCCGCCTGCGTCCCGCGGAATAGCCTCACATCGGGAAATTCCTGATGGGGATTTCCGTGCCGTCCCCGATGGAGGGACGTGCATAGCGCGGGCAGCATGTGCAATGTTCCGATGAAAGTTGCACATCAGCTCCTGCTTGTGGATGACCACGATTTCGTGCGGTGCGCGATCCGCCGCATGCTGGAGGTCGAGCCGGACCTGCGGGTCTGCGGCGAGGCTTCGACGCGCGAGCAGGCGCTGCACCTGATCCGCACGAAGCGGCCCCATGCCGTACTGCTGGACCTGATGCTGGGGCGCGAGGACGGATTCTCCTTCATCCAGGAGGTGCGCCGCCTGCATCCGCACCTGCCGGTGCTGATCCTGAGCCTGCACAAGGAGACGCTCTTCGCGGAGCCCGCGTTGCGCGCGGGCGCGGACGGGTACCTGATGAAAAGCGACGCGTCAGAGCACTTGATTGAGGCCGTTCGCAGCGTGCTCAATCATCACCTCTACGTGAGCCCGGTCGTGCAGCAATCGATTTTCGACCGCATGCGCGGGCTTGAACAGCACGCGAAATTTCCCGGCGCGAAGCCGGTCAGGCGAAAGCCGGCGCGTCGCCCAGTTCGTACGTCAGCACGCTGAGCACAAACAGCGACGCGGTTTCGCTCCGCAGGATGGTGTCCCCCAGTCGAACCGCCCGCCCGCCGGCGTTGCGTGCCGCGGCGCGCTCGCGCGCGCTGAAGTCGCCCTCCGGCCCGACCAGCACGGCGACGGACGACGGCCGCGTGTCGCGCGCCGCCTGGAGCACGCTGCGCAGCGGCACCGCGTCGGGTTCGAGCGAACACACAAGCAACAGGTCCACGCGTGGCATCTGGGTGAGGCAGTCGAGCAGCGGCTGCACGGGTTCCACCTCGGGCAGCCAGTCGGTGCCGCACTGCTTGGCCGCGTTCAGGGCGATCCGCTGCCAGCGCTCGCGCTTTGCCGCCTCGATGTCCTCGCGCACGCGCACGACCGCGTGGTCCGTTTGCACGGGGCGGATGCGGTGGATGCCGAGTTCCGTGGCCTTCTGGATGAGCAGGTCCATCTTCTGCTCGCGGGGCAGGCCTTGCAGCAGGATCAATTCCGGTGACGGGCGCGCCTGCACGTGCTGCTGGAGCACGCGCAGCCGGGCCTCGCGCCGGTGCAGCTCGATGATTTCGCAATCCGCCGACCGGCCCTGCCCGTCGAACGCGGTCACGTGCCCGCCCAGTTTCGCGCGCATCACGGTGTGCAGGTGATGCACCTCGTCGCGCGGCAGGGCCAGTTCGGTTGCGTGCCAGTCGCCGGGTGGAACGTAACAGCGCATGACGTGTGGCTATTCCTTTTCGACGGCCGCCTTGCGCTCGTAGAACTCGTCGGCCAGGCGGCGGACGTCGCGGACGCCCTTGAAGCTGTCCTCGCTCAGGGATTCCGCCAGGCGGTTCAGCGCATCGCGCTGCGCGCGGTCAAGCTTGTCCGGCACGACCACGTTCAGGCGCACATGCTGGTCGCCGGTGCCGTAGCCGCGCGGGCCGGCGACGCCCTTGCCGCGCAGGCGCAGGACCGTGCCGCTCTCCGTGCCGGCGGGGATTTTCAGTTTCGCGTAGCCCTGGATGGTCGGCACCTCGATCTCGCCGCCGAGCGCGGCGATCGGGAAGGGCAGGGGCATGTCGCAATAGATGTCGTCGCCGCGGCGCTGGAAGAACGGGTGCGCCTTCACGTGGATGACGACATACAAATCGCCCGCGGGCCCGCCGCGCGCGCCGCCTTCGCCCTTGCCGGCGAGTCGCAGGCGCGAGCCGGTTTCAACGCCGGCCGGGATTTTGAGCGACAGCGTGCGGCGCGCCTTCACGCGACCCTCGCCCTGGCATTCGCGGCACGGGCGCGTGATGGTCTGTCCGGCGCCGCCGCAGGCCGGGCACGTCTGCCGCACCTGGAAAAAGCCGCTGCTGCTGATCACCATGCCGGACCCACCGCAGCGGCGGCACGTCTCGCGCTTGGAACCCGGCTCCGCGCCGCTTCCGCTGCACGTTCCGCATTCGTCCATCAGCGTCAGCGCGAGATCGCGCGTCGAGCCGAACACGGACTCCTCGAAATCGATTTCAAGGTCCACGCGCAAATCGGAGCCGCGCGCCGCCTGGTCCCGGCTGCGTCCGCCGCCGCCGAAAAAGTCGTCAAAAATACTGCCTCCGCCTCCGCCGCCCCCGCCTCCACCGCCGAAGGCGCCCATGAACGTGCGCAGCGCCTCTTCGAGGTCGATGCCGCCGAAGCCCCCTCCCTGGAAGCCTCCGCCGCCCCCGCCTCCGCCCGGCCCGAAGGCACTGTGGCCGAACTGGTCGTAGCGCTCGCGCTTGGCCTGGTCGCTGAGGACCTCGTACGCCTCCGAGATCTCCTTGAACTTCTCCTCGGCCTCCTTGTTGCCGGGGTTCTTGTCGGGGTGATACTGGACGGCGAGCTTGCGGTACGCCTTCTTGATCTCGTCAGCCGTCGCGCCCCGGCTCACGCCGAGCACATCGTAATAGTCGCGCTTATTGCCCGCCATGGTCCGCCTCCGTTGCCGGGGCCTGTGCCGCCGGGCCGCTGGACACGATCACTTGGACGGGCCGCAGCAGGACCGGCCCGAGCCGGTAGCCGCGACGCGTCTGTTGCACGACGGTGTCCACCGGGTGCTGTTCCGAGGGCGCGTGCGTGACGGCTTCGTGCTGGTGCGGGTCGAACGGGGCGCCCGGCGCGGCGTCCACCGCGGCGAGACCCGCGCGCTCCAGCACGCGCGCGAGTTCGTCCTGCACCATCCGGAACCCCGCGCAAAACGCCTCGTCCGCGCCGTGCGCCGTCGCGCTGCGCAAACCGAGCTCGAAGTGATCCAGCACGGGAATCAGCGCCTTCATCAGGTCCTCGTGCGCGCGCGCCTGCGCTTCGATGCGCTGGCGCTCCGTGCGCTTGCGGAAGTTGTCGAAGTCGGCCTGCAACCGGATGTGCCGGTCCTTGAGGGTTTCCAATTCGGCCTGCGCGCGATCAATGCCGGCGGCCGTTTCCGCGGGTTCGGCCGGCGTCTCTTGCGGCGCGGGAATGTCGGGAGGTGTGTTCATGGTGTGCATCAATGGGGCGGGCGCGCGATGCGCCGGGCCAAGCAGAAGAGGATACCGCTCAGAACAGCTTCGTCAACCGCAGGCAGTTGCCCGAGCTGGTGGCGCGCTCGTACGTCACATCGTCGACGAACTTGCGGATGATGTACATGCCGAGGCCGCGCTGCCGCTCGGTCTGGACATATTCATCGGGATTCACGCTGCGCTGGCTGTCGAAATCAAAGCCCGAGCCGCGGTCGAAAATCTCCACGACGATGCGGTCCTTGCACTGCATCAGGTTCATGCGCAGGCCCGGGTGGTTCGGGTTGGCCGCCGCGTTGGCCTCGCCGCCGTAGCTGTGTTCGATGACGTTGGCACAGGCCTCGTCCACGGCCATTTCAAGCTGGGCCGTCTTGAACTCCGACAGCCCCGCGCGCGCGCTGATGTCCATCACCGATTGGCGGATCATGCGCAGGTAGCTGTACCGGCAGGGCAGGTGAAGCGTAACGAACCCTTCAATAGACAGGCTCTTGTCGGCGTTCATCCCCCCCCCCAAAAAAATCAACGGCTGAACTTGCTTACGGCCAGGTTGGCGTCCGGATAGACCTGCAGGATCTTGTCGAACCCGAGCAGTTCCACGATGCTGAAAATCTTAGGCGTAAGCGCGGCGAGTTTCAGGTCGCCGTTGTTCTCCCGCGCGCGGCGGGCGAAGCCGATCAGCGCGCCGAGCGCGGCGCTGTTGATGTAGTCGAGGTTCGCGCATTCAAGCACGATCCGGTGGCGCTGCTGGTCGCGCAACTGGTTGAGGGAGGACTCGAGGCGGGGGAACGAATAGGCATCGAGGGCCCCGTCCAGGTGGAGAATATCCACGTCGTCCCGGCCCTCGTGTTTGATTTGGCACTCTCGCATATCGACTCCAGACTATCCCAACTGTCGCATCACGATCAAGGTCATATCGTCGTACTGGGCGCGTCCGCCCACGAATCGCTGCAGGCGCTGGCGCACGTTCTGGACCAGCGGCGCCGCGCCCTCGGCGGCGGCGACCTTGCACGCGTCGAGGAACGCGTTGAGGCCCCATTCCTCGTCGCGCGCATTCATCGCCTCGGTGATGCCGTCGGTATAGGCGACGACGACATCGCCCGGCTCGAGCTGAACGGTCGTCTCGTCCAGCGCGGAGGAAAACGTGTCGTCGTCCATCAACCCGATGGCCGCGCCGCTGGAATTGAGGAACTGGATCTCGCCGCGCCGGATCAGCGCGGGCCGTTCGTGGCCGGCGCGGGCGACGGTGAGCGTCCGCGATTCGACGTCGAGCACCATGTAGAGCATCGTGACGAACATCTCCTCGGCGATGTCGGCGCTCATCACGCGGCTGATCTGGCGCAGCACCGCGGCCGGGCTGCACTGGCCCGGCGCATGTGCGCGCAGCATGCTCCGGCACACCGACATCAGCAGCGCGCCGCCGATGCCCTTGCCCGACACGTCCGCAATCGCGAGCCCGATGTGGCGGTCGTCCACGCGGATCACGTCATAGTAGTCGCCGCCGACGTGCTGGGCGGGTTCGTTGAATGCCGCGAGTTCGACGCTCGGCAGGTGGGGCAGCGTCGCGGGCAGCAGCGACGCCTGGATCTGCCGCGCGACGGAGAGGTCGTTGTCGATGCGCCGCTTTTCGTCCAGCGCATCGCGCAGCCCCGCGTAGTGCACCGCCGCCGCCGCCTGGTCGGCGAGCGCCTGGATCAGGTTGCGGTCCGTATCCGAAAAGGGTTCGCCCGATGTGCGGTTTGCCAGCGCGAGCACGCCCAGCACGCCGCGGTGGATGCGCAGCGGGACCAGCAGCAGCGTGTGGATGCTGACGAAGTCCAGCGTGTGCCGCGGCACGCGCGGGTCCGCCGCCGCGTCCGCGATCACGAGGCCGGCGCCGCTCTCCGCGACCTCGCCGATCAGGCCCTCCCCGCGCGCGATGCGGCGGGTGCGCACCAGCTCCTCCACATGGCGCGACTTGCTGACGCCCGAATCGAGGCGGCGGTCCAGCTTCTCCATCAGCGGCGGGAACAGCCCGGCCATCGCGCGGACCTGCAACTGGGTCTGCTGGGGGTCGAACAGATACACCGCGCCCGCGGCGGCCTGCGTCGTGCGCTGCGCATAAAACAGCACGCGTTTCAGCAGCAGGTCGGTTTCCATCTGCTCGACCTCGGCGAAAATCTCGCCGATGTCGTGCACGAAGCCGAAGATGATTTCCTTTTCACGGTGCAGTTGCGCGGCTTCGCGGCGCGCGCGCTGCATGCGGAAGTAGAGGTACGCCCCGCCGCCCGCGAGCAGGAGCTGGGTGACGGCCATCAGGGTGAACAGCACGCCCGTGCTGCCGGCCTCGGCGTTCATGGGTGTTCGTTCGGGCTGTGTCGCTGCAGGTCTTCGCGCAGGTACGTCAACACATCCTTGAACCGGGGCAGGTTCTCCTCGGCGATGTTCACGAGGTGCTCATGCGCCTCGATCATCGTGCGCGTCGTGGTGTCGCGGCTGCTCTCCGGCGTTTCCAGCGCGCGCAGGCTGTCGCTGAGCGCCGCCAGCCCCTTCAGGTCGTCGGGCGTCGCGCCCGGTTCATACGCCTGCGCGAGGCGGTCGAGGCCCAGCGTCGCGACAAGGCCGCGCACGCGCGGATTCAAATTCAGCAGGATCATCGCGCCCTCGGGGCGCTGGCGCAGCCGCGTGGCCATGCCGGCGAGCGTGCCCATGAACGTGCTGTCCATGCCCACGCAGTCCGCCATGTCGAGCACCGCCGTGCTGCAGCCCGCCGCGAGCGCGCTGCGGCCGAATTCCTTGAGCGCCGTGCTGGACTTGAAGGAGCCGCGCCCCTCAACCCGGATCACCGCCACCTGCTTGTGCACGGTGACCCAGACCCTGTCCGCCGGTGGATGAACATCCGACATTAATCAACCCTCACCGGGACGCCCTGGCGTCCCACCCGCGCGGCGGCCGTGCCGGCGCGACACTCGAAAAAATGACCACGGGGCCCGCCCCCGGCGCGCGATGCCGCGGACACGACCGTCCTTCCTTGCATACACGCGTTCAACGTCCGCCGACCTTAACACCCGAATCCGTGAAGTGTCAATGGCCGCAGGCCGAAGGGGAAAGGGACGCAGCGTGGGACGATTCGGGAAAAAGAATCCCATCCGCACATCAGAACAGGTGCAGCCCCTCGTGTTTCGCGATCAGGGCGAAGTGGCGGTCTTGCGTGTACAGAACGGCGCCGTGCTGTTTTGCGTTTTGGGCGATGATCAGGTCGGGGATGCCCACCTTGTTGATCCCCCGCCGAATGCATCGCACCTGGGCCTCCACGATTCCGGGCCAGTCAATGGCCAGTGGAAGGCATGGGATGTCTCTCAGCAGGGACGCCAGTTTACCGTGTCGCTGCACCATCAGGCGCGGGAGCAGTTCCGCAAGAATCAAGTCGTTGGTCGCGATGAGTCCCTCGTCGATGAGCCAATCAATCCGATCATCGGACAGGGTTCCCCGGAAGTACTCAATCCAGATGGAGCTGTCGACCAGCACGCTCATCGACGCTTCCGCACCTCGTTTAGATCGACATCCAGGTCGACCGTTCCCCGGAACGCCTTTAGCTGCTGAAGCCGGGCTTTCCGAATGAGGTCGCTAAGGGCCGTGATGATCGTGGCTGTTTTGGAGCGCTGCTGAGAGGCTTTCATCGCCTCCTTTATAAGCGCTTCGGGCAGGTCGAGTGTTGTTCTCATGGAATCACCATATGCATAAAATAGTTGTTCAATGCATAATTTATATGCCTGTTGAGGCCTTTGTCAATTCGCGTTCGCTTCATTCTCCTGTTTCGCGGGCCCGCTCCTCATCCGCGTCCTCCGCGGGCGGCTCCGTCTCCCCGGCGGGGGCGATGACGACGACGCATTCGCCCTTTACGGTGCGGGTGCCGAAGGCGGCGCGGATTTCGGCGGGGGTGCCGCGCAGGTGCTCCTCGAAGTGCTTCGTCAGCTCGCGGCCGACATAGACTTGGCGCGCGCCGAGCACGGCGTCGATTTCGTCCATCAGCTTAAGCAGCCGGTACGGCGACTCGAACAGGACGACGGGCAGGGAATGGCGGCCGAACGCCTCCAGTTCGCGGCGGCGCGCGCCGGATTTGTGGGGCAGGAATCCGCCGAAGACGAAGCCGCGAGACGGCATGCCCGACAGCGCGATGGCGGAGGTGACGGCGGACGGGCCCGGCACGACGAAGACCGGCAGCTTGGCGGCGCGGCAGGCCTCGACGAGGCGCGCGCCGGGGTCGGACACCGCCGGCATCCCCGAATCGCTGACCAGCGCCAGCGCCTCGCCTGCGCGCAGCCGAGCGAGCAATTCCTCCGCGCGGGCGGCCTCGTTGAACTTGTGGTAGCTCAGCATCGGCGTCTGGAGGCCGTGCCGGTCGAGCAGTTTGCGCGTCTGCCGCGTATCCTCGGCCAGGATCAGGGACGCCTCGCGCAGCGTGTCCAGCGCGCGCAGCGTGATGTCCTGCAGGTGCCCGATTGGCGTGCCGACGATGTAGAGGCCAGGATTCAACATCCCAAGTCCGAAATCCGAAATCCGAAATTCCTACTGCCCCACCCACTGCGCGGCGGTGCGCACGAGCTGGGTGGCGTTCGCGAGGCCGAGCTTGTCCTTGATGTGGGACC
Source organism: uncultured Verrucomicrobiota bacterium (assembly GCA_937996795.1). Lineage (GTDB taxonomy): Bacteria > Verrucomicrobiota > Kiritimatiellia > CAIVKH01 > CAIVKH01 > JAMLJG01. Next base: position 33,984 of record CALKUH010000069.1, read on the forward strand.
GGTAGGTTTCGATGGTCTTGATGCTCAGGTGCAGCATGCCCGCGATTTCGCGCGTGCCGTGGCCCTGGCCGATCAGGCGGAAGACCTCCAGTTCGCGGTCGCTCAACTGGCGGATCGGCGAGTCGCCGCGCGGCGCGGTGCGTCCGCTGACTTCGTGCAGGATGTGCTGGCCGATCTTGTCGCTGAGGTATATCTCGCCCTTCAGCACCTTGCGCACGGCGAGGATGATCTTGTCCCCGACCTCGGCCTTCATCAGGTATCCATAGGCCCCGGCGCGCAGCGCGCGTTCGGCGTAAAGGTTCTCGTCGTGCATCGACAGCACGAGGATGGGCAGGCGCTCATCCTGCGCGCGGATCCACTTCGTCAGCTCGATGCCGTCCGTGCCTTTCAGGGAAATGTCCACGAGCACGAGGTCCGGCTTGTGTTTTTGCACCGCCTGCAGCGCCTCGCCGGCGGATTCCGCCTCGGCGCAGATGCGCAGGTCGGGCTCCTGTTCGAGCAGGTGCTTGATGCCCTGTCGTACGACCGGGTGGTCGTCGACGATCAGGATGCGTCGTATGGCGGGGGCGTCCCCGCCGGCTTCGCGTTTGCTGGAGAGTACTTTCATGATAGTCGTCGGGAAGCCAGGGCCAGCGGCCACGCCAGGGTCACCACCGTGCCGCGCGGCGCGGCGCGCCGGATGTCCAGCGTCGCGCCCAGCACCCGCGCCCGGTAGCGCATGATGTTGATGCCCATGCCGCGCACCGACTTGCGGAGGCGTATGCCGCGGCCGTCGTCCCCGACTTCCACGCGCAGCAAGGTAGCTGAACGCTCCAGTGTTATACAAATCCGTTTTGCCTGCCCGTGCCGGACCGCATTGTGCACCGCCTCCTGCACGATTCGGAACAAATGCAGCTCGGCGGACTTGGAGAGCGCCGGCAGGCGGTCCATGTGCGTGATGCGGCAATCAATGCCATAGAGCTGCCGGTGGGTCAGCGCCAGCTCCTCCAGCGCGGACGCCAGGCCGTGGCGTTCCAGCTCGACCGGATACAACCCGTGCGCGTGGCGGCGCATGTCGACCAGCGCGCGCCCGAGCAGGTCCGCGATCTCGCCCGCGTCCGCCTGCGCGGGATGGTGGTCGCGCGCGAGACGGCCCTGCAGCGCCTTGGTCAGCAGCGTAACGCCGGTCAATTGCTGCCCGATCCCGTCGTGCAGCTCCCGGCCCAGGCGCCGCCGCTCCTCCTCGCTCGCCTGCGCGATGGCCTCGTCCGCCCGCTTCCGCTCGGTGATGTCGCGGACGATGCCGGTGAACAGCGTGCGGTCGCCCAGCCGGACCTCGCTCACCGCAAGGTCCATCGGGAACGTCGTGCCGTCCTTGCGCAGCCCGCGCACCTCGCGGCCGATGCCGATGATGTGGGGCTTGCGTGTTTTCAGGTAGCGGTGGATGTAGCCGTCGTGCTCGCGGCTCCACGGCGCCGGCATCAGCGCGTTGATGCTTTTGCCCGCCAGCTCGCGCGCCTTGTAGCCAAAAATGCGCTCGGCGGCCGGGTTCATCGAGTCGATGAGGCCGTTCACATCAATCGTGATGATCCCGTCCACGACGGTTTCGATGATCGCGCGGAGCCGTGCGTCCAGCTCCCCGTCCGGAGGGGCCGCCGCATGCTGCGCACGTGGAGATCGACGACGGGTCATACGAGGTTCATGCTACGGGGTGGACGGATGGAAGTCCACCGGATCATCTTTCCGGGAACCTCCGGGCGGATGCGTGGCTCCAACGTCAGGAAGCCCGGATCGGGCGGAGGAACGTTATGAAGGCATGGATTCCTGTGGCGCTGGCGCTGGCGGCAACCGGTTGCGGCGCCAAGATCGAGCCGGGGCGCGTGTCCCACACCCCGGGCCGCCCGGCGCCCGCGGATGTCGCGGTGGTGACGGTGGCGGTCGAGCAGGCCGCGGCCCGCGTGGATGTCGTGGGGTCGGTGACCGCCGCCGAGCGCGTGAAAATCGCCGCGCGCCTCCAGGCCGAGGTCCGGGAGGTCCGCGCCTCCGCCGGGCAGCGCGTCGCGAAGGACGACGTCCTGCTCGTGCTCGACGACCGGGAAATCCGCGAGCAGCTCAGCGCCGCCGAGGCCCTGCTGCGGCAGGCGGACGCCGAATACAAGCGGACGCGCCAGTTGTTCGAAGCCCGCTCCGCGAGCGAGCAGGAGCTGACCGCCGCGGAATCCGCGTTCCACTCGGCGCGGGCGCAGGTGGACCGCGTGCGCGTGCTCCAGTCCTACACCCTGATCAAGGCGCCGCTGTCCGGCGTGCTGATCGAGCGCCATGTCGAGGTGGGCGACCTCACCTCGCCGGGGCAGGAGTTGATGGCGCTCTACGACCCGGCCCGCATGCGCCTGGAAGCCGCCGTCCCCGTGCGACTGATCCCGCACCTTGCCCTCGGCGCGGCGGTCCCCGTGGCGCTGGAGCATCCCGCCGTGACGCTGACAGGCGCGGTGGCCGAGATTGTCGGCGAGATCGACCCGCGCAGCCGCAGCCAGGTCGTGCGCGTCAACCTCGACCGCCCCGAAGCGGACCTGCTGCCCGGCGCGTTCGGACGCCTCCAGGTCGCCACCACCCCGCGTCCCGCGCTGTATGCCCCCGCCGCCGCGGTGCGCCGCGTCGGCCAGTTGGAGACCGTGGGCCTCGTGCGCGACGGGCGCGTGATCGACCGCCTCGTGCGGACCGCGCCCGCTCCGGAGGGCCGCGTTGAAATCCTTTCGGGGCTCGCGGACGGCGACGCGATCCTCGCGGAGGGGCGGTGATGCAAACGCCGCACTCCGGATTGGGCCGCCTGATCGAATCCTTCCTGCGCGGCAACCTCGCGGTGCTGCTGATGATCGTCGCGCTGGCCGTTGGCGCCGTGGCGCTGCTCGCGACACCGCGAGAGGAGGAACCGCAGATCGTCGTCCCGCTCGCCGATGTGTTCGTTTCCTATCCCGGTGGCAGCGCGGAGGAGGTCGAGCGCCTCGTCGCGTCGCGGCTGGAGCGGTTGCTCTACCAGATCGACGGCGTCGAATACGTCTATTCGATGTCGATGCCCGGCCAGGCCGTGGTGACGGTGCGCTTCTTCGTCGGCCAGGACCGCGAGGCGAGCCTGATCAAGCTGTACAACAAGGTCTTCCAGAACGTGGACAAGGCGACGCCCGGCATCGCCGGCTGGGTCATCAAGCCGGTCGAGGTGGATGACGTGCCCGTCGCCAGCGTCGCGCTGACGAGCGCCCGCTACGACACGCACGAGCTGTACCGCGTCGCCGAGGAGGTCGTCGCGCGCCTGCAACACATCCCCGACACCGCTGCGATCACGATCCACGGCGGCCAGCGCCGCGCGGTGACCGTCCGGCTCGACGCCGACCGCCTCACCGCCTACGGCCTGTCGCCGCTCGAAATCGCCGCCGCGCTGCGCGCGTCCAATGCGCAGCTCGAAAGCGGCGCCTTCGAACAGGCGAACCAGTCCGTCCGCGTCGCCGCCGGCCCGTTCTTAAAGGACGCGCGCGAGGTGGCCGACCTGCTCGTCGGCCTGCACGACGGGCGCCCCGTCCACCTGCGCGACGTCGCGGAGATCGCAGACGGCCCCGAGGAGCTGTCCACCTACTCCCGCTTCGGCTACGGCCCCGCCGCGCACGGCCCATCCGCAATCCGAAATCCGCAATCCGAAATCCCCCCGTCCCATCCCGCCGTCACCATCGCCGTCGCCAAGAAGAAGGGCAGCAATGCGGTGAAGGTCACCGCCGCGGTCGAGCGGATGGTGGACGAGTTGCGCGGCGTCATCATTCCCGACGAGGTGCAGCCGGTGATGACGCGCGACTACGGGAAGACCGCCGACGAGAAGGTGAACAACCTCGTGATGAGCCTGGGCGAGGCGGTGATCACCGTCATCGTGTTGATCGCCCTCGTGATGAACTGGCGCGTCGGCCTCATCGTCGCGCTCGCCGTGCCGATCACCTATGCGTTGACCCTGATGGTGAACTTCCTCGCGGGCTACACGATCAACCGCGTCACGCTGTTCGCGCTGATCCTCGCGCTCGGCCTGCTGGTGGATGACCCGATCGTCGCGGTCGAGAACATCTACCGCCACCTGCGCCTCGGCCGGCAGCCGCGGCTCGACGCGATCCAGACGGCGATGAACGAGGTGATGCCGCCGCTCGTGCTCGCCACGCTGTCGGTCATGGTCGCGTTCGTGCCGATGTTCTTCATCACCGGCATGATGGGCCCCTACATGCGGCCGATGGCGCTCAACGTGCCGCTCGCGATGCTCAGCTCGATGATCGTGTCGCTGATGATCACGCCGTGGGTGTCGAGCGTCATGCTGAAAAACGCGAAGTTCAAGGCGCATGCCGAGGAGGGCGATGTCACGACTACGCGCGTGTACCGGCTCTACGCGCGCCTCGTGCGCCCGTTCATCGAGTCGCGCCGCAAGGCCGTGCGCCTGCTGTGGATCACCGGCGGCCTGTTCGCCGTCTCCGTCGCGATGGCGCTGCTGCTTGTCCCGCTGAAGATGCTGCCGTTCGACAACAAGAACGAACTGCAACTCGTCGTCGACCTGCCGGAGGGCACGCCGCTGGAGACGACCGACGCCGTCGTGCGCGACCTGGAGGATTACCTGCGCACGGTGCCGGAGGTGCAGCACTTCACCTCGCTCGCCGGCGCGTCGTCGCCGATGGATTTCAACGGGCTCGTGCGCCACTACTACCTGCGCTCCGGCCCGCACGTCGCCGATGTGCGCGTGAACCTCGCGCACCGCACGCAGCGCGAGATGAACAGCCACGCCCTCGCGCTGCGCATCCGGCCCGACATCGAGGCGATCGCCGGGAAATGGGGCGCGTCGATCAAGATCGTCGAAGTGCCGCCCGGCCCGCCGGTCCTCGCGACGATCGTCGCCGAGATTTACGGCCAGCCGCATCACCGCTACGACGAACTCATCGCGGCCGCGCAGACGGTGAAGGCGCGGATGCGCGAGGAGCGCGGCGTCGTGGATGTGGACGACTACGCCGAGGCCGACCAGCGCAAGTGGGTGTACCGCATCGACCGCGACAAGGCCGCGCGCAACGGCGTGTCGGCGGAGGACGCCGCGCAGACGCTGCGCCTCGCGCTCGGTGGCGGCGACGCGGGCGTGCTGCACGCGCCCGGCGAGCAGAACGAGACGCCGATCCGGCTGCAGCTTCCCCGCGCGCTACGGTCCGACGTGGAGCGCCTGAAGGCGATCCCGGTGAAGGGTCGCAACGGCGACCTCGTGCAACTCGGCGAGATCGGCGCCTTCGAGGAGGCGATCGAGGACAAGACGATCTTCCACAAGAACCTCGAGCGCGTCGTCTATGTCACCGCCGACACCGCCGGCCGCGGCCCCGCGTATGCCGTGCTGGCGCTGCAGAAACACTTCAAGAAGCACCCGCTGCCCGAGGGGCTGCGCGCCGTGTGGAGCGGCGAGGGCGAGTGGAAGATCACGATCGACGTGTTCCGCGACCTCGGCCTCGCGTTCGCCGCCGCGCTGCTCGGCATCTACGTGTTGCTCGTGTACGAGACCAAGTCCTACGCGCTGCCCGGCGTGATCATGCTGTCCATCCCGCTGACGATGATCGGCATCATGCCCGGCTTCTGGATCCTGAACCTGCTGGTGAACCGGCCGGTCGCCGGGTTCCCCGACCCGGTGTTCTTCACCGCGACGGCGATGATCGGCATGATCGCGCTCGCCGGCATCGTCGTGCGCAACGGCATCATCCTGATCGACTTCATCCGCCTGCAGGTCGGGCACGGGCGTCCGCTGCGGGAGGCCATCCTCGAATCCGGCGCCGTGCGCCTGCGCCCGATCGTGCTGACCGCGGGCACCACGATGCTCGGCGCGTGGCCGATCACGCTCGACCCCATCTTCAGCGGCCTCGCGTGGTCGTTGATCTTCGGCCTCTTCGTATCCACCGCCTTCACCCTCGTCGTGATCCCGGTGGTGTACCACCTGATCTACGAAGGAAAGCGCGCATGAATCCCCTGTTGCGCACCGCTGTTGGCATCGTCGCCGGCGCGGGTGTCGGCTACGTGATGTATCGCTTCGTCGGCTGCAAAACCGGCGCCTGCCCGCTGACCGCGAACCCCTGGCTGGCGATGGCGATCTGGGGTGCGATGGGCGGATTGGTGATGAGCGGGCGCTGAAAAATTTCAACGTCTGTAAAAACAAAATTTGGAACTTCCAACGTCTGTAAAAAAATCTGGAGGCGGTGAGGGCCCGCCGCCCTCCGGGAGGAAAGGCAAGGCGCCGGAAGAAAAAACGGGAAAGGAACTCGACCATGAGAGAGCGTGGACACTGGAATCCCTACCTCGCGGGTGCGCTGGTGGGGGTGGTGGCGATCCTGTCGGTCTGGCTGACCGGCCAGTATCTCGGCACCTCGACCACCTACGTGCGCGCGGCGGGCGGGCTCGCCTGCACGATTGCGCCCGGGCATGTGGCGGAGAACGCGTACTACACGCTGGAGAAGGTGAAGCTCGACTGGCAGGGCATGCTCGTGATCGGCCTCTTCATCGGGGCGCTGGTTTCGGCGCTGACGGGCGGGACGTTCCGATCCGAGGCGGTGCCGCCGATGTGGGCGGAGCGGTTCGGACCGTCGCCGTGGAAGCGCGCGGTGGTCGCGTTCATTGGCGGCGCGATCATGGTGTTCGGCGCGCGGCTCGCGGGCGGGTGTCCGAGCGGACACGGCTTGAGCGGTGTGATGGTGTTGTCCGTCAGCGGGTTGCTGGCGATGGCGGGTTTCATGGCCGGCGGTTTCGCGACCGCGGCGCTGCTGTTCGGGAGGAAATAACATGAATCCATTGTGGGCGGGATTGATCACGGGCATCGCGTTCGGGTTCCTGCTGCAGAAGGGGATGATGCTGCGCTACGAGAAGCAGCTGGGGTTCCTGCGGTTCCGCGACATGACGTTGTTGAAATTCATGTTCAGCGCGATCCTCGTGGGGGCGGTGGGGCTGCACCTGCTGCACGCGCTGGGCGCGATCCCGGAATTGAAGGTGCGCGGCACGCTGATTGGCGCGAACCTGGCGGGCGGCGTGATCTTCGGCATCGGCTGGGCGCTGTTCGGGTTGTGTCCCGGCACGGCGGTCGGCGCGCTGGGCGAAGGACGCTGGCACGTCGCGGCGGGTATCGTGGGCGGCCTGGCGGGCGCGGCGATATTCGCCGAGGTCTATCCGGCGCTCGGCGGCCTGCTCGCGGTGGGCTCGCTCGGCAAGCTGACCCTGCCCGGCGTGCTGGGACTATCCCCGTGGATCGTGCTCGCCGTGTTCATCGCCGGTGCCGTCGCGTTGTTCCGCTGGTTCGAGAAGAAGGGGCTGTAGCCCGCCCGCGGGCCCGACGCTGAACCACACGCGCGATTTGCTGCCGTGCGCGAACCGCCCGAAGGGGTGGTCGCCGACAATCGCGCGGACTTCGTCCAGCCGGCTCGCATCGGTGATGATGAAATTCCGTGGTTGCGCGGCGAGGAGGCGGCGCAGTTCCTCCTCGTTGTCCGCCATGCGCCCGGGGCGTTTCGCGTAGAGGGAGATGATCTCCCCCTGCATCTTGTAGCAGATGAGGTGGTGGCCGGGCGGGAGGACCTCCTGCACGATGCCGATGATTTCGTCCGGCGTCTTCTCGTCGTCGAACTCGTGATAGACGAGCGTGCCGATGAACGAGAAGGCGACGAGTGTTCCGGCGGCGGCTGCGGCGAGCCAGCGCGGACTGGCTGCCGGTTGGCGCGAGGACAGCACGATGCCGGCCACGAAGGCGATGACGGAGGGTGCGGCGTACCACCAGGACAGATCGGCCTTGGGGATCGCCGCCGCCACGCACAATCCACCCGCGAGCACCCCCATCAGGATGAGCGCCGCGCCGCGCGAACGCGCGAGCCATGCGCGCGATACCGAAGTCCATCGCTCAATGCCCGCGGCGACGAGCAGGGCGGCGGCGGGATAGACGAGCAGGATGTAGAGGTTGCGTTTGCTCACGCTGAGGCTGAAGAGCAGGATCACGATCGCGATCCACGCGAGCAGGCGGCGCAGTTCCCGCAAATCCTCGTCGCGACGGCTCAGGGCGTGGATGCTGAGCGGCAGCAGCAGCGTCCACGGCAGGAAGTCGAGCGGGAAGTAGTAGAGGAAATAGTACCAGGGCTGGCGGTGGTTGAATGCGCCGGCGACACGCCCGACATTTTGTTTGAACAGCAGCTCATCAAAGTAGCCAGCCGGCGCGCCCTGCCACCATGCGGCGAGCAACCAGAGACCCGGGACGGCCAGCGCGACGAGCGGGCCCCAGACCCAGTGCCAGCCGCGCAGATGTTTCGTGTCGCCCGCGGCCCACTGGGCCGCGACATACACCGCCATCGGGATGAGCAGGCCGACAGGGCCCTTGGCGAGGACCGCGAAGCCGAAGCACAGGTAGGCGGCGAGTTGGCGCCAGGCACGATGGCCCGTGAAGAGGAAATAGAGGCCCGCCATTTCGAGGCCGCACAACAGCATGTCAATCTGGCCGAATCCGCCTTTGTTCCAAAAAAGATAGGACGACGGCAGCAGCAGCGCGACCCACCAGCTCGTGCGCGGGCCGTGCCACAAGGCGGCGAGGCGGGTGATGGAGAAGAGCGCGAGCAATGCGCCGAGCAGGCTTGGCATGCGCGTGGCGACGTGTTCCGGAAGCCCGGCGGCGACGCCGGCGTTGATGAGCCAGAACATCAGCGGCGGCTTGTGCGCATAGAATTCGCCCTGGCGGAAAGGAACAAGCCAGTGGCCACCCTCGCGCATTTCGCGCGCGACAAGGGCGAAGCGCGCCTCGTCCGGTGCCCACAGGTCGCGCCGCGCGTATTCGCCGCCCCAGAGGAAGAGGGCGAGCAGGAACAGAAGAAAGAAGGGGATCGTACGATCAAAACGAAGCGGCTGCATGGAGTCAGTCTTTCCTGCAAATGATCCACTCCACAAGTCCACCCATGTAGACGCGGTGGGCGATGGGTTGCAAGCCAAAGGCGTCGAGCTGTACCCGCAGTTGGTCACAGTCCGGATACGCGCGCAGGGATTCCGCGATGTAGCCGTACACATCGGCGTGTCCGTGCAGCGCGAGGCCCCAGAAGCCGCCCCAGAATTTGAGCAACGCGTAACCGGCACGCGCGGCCAGCGGATGCGGGGATTTACTGAAGTCGAGGAAGGCGAGGATGCCGCCGGGGCGCAGGACTCGGTGGACTTCGCGGATCGCGGTGGCGAGATCGGGCGCGTTGCGCAAGGCGTAGCCGCCGGTGACGAGGTCCACGGAGGCGTCCGCGAACGGCAGCGCATGCATGTCGCCCTGCGTGAAGGTGATCCGCGTTTCGCGCGTCTGCGCGCGGGCGCGGTCGAGCATCTCCGGGGTCAGGTCGAGGCCGGTGACGCGGGCGCCGGGATGGCGCGCCGCCACCGCGCGGGTCAGGTCGCCGGTGCCGCAGGCGAGGTCCACGCAGTGCGCGGGGTTGGTCTCCGGCAGGCGGGCGATCATGTGGCGTTTCCACGCGGCGTCGCGTCCGAACGAGAGCAGGCGCGTGATCAGGTCGTAGCGCGGGGCGACTTCGCGGAAGAGCAGCGCATTGAACGCGCGCTTGTGATCGGGCGTGTCGAGATAGTCGCGGGCGTGGAGATTAAAGCGGGCATTCATGCGCGGGCCTCGGCGGGGTGGGGTTCGGTCATTCGGCAGGGGGGCGGGAGCGAGCGCATGGTGAACCAGCGCGCGGCCTGGTGGTGCGTGGAGGGATGACGCAGCAGTCGCGCCACGAGCAGGCCGCGCAGGCGGGACGCAAGCGGGCCGGTGCGGGTGCCGAGCCACATGCCGATGGCGGCGCGGGCGGCGGCGCGGCGGAAGGCCGTGCGCCGCGCGCGGGAATAGGCTGCCAGCGCGCGCGCCGGGTGCGCGCCGTCGCGCAGGATGCGGCGCATCGTGTGGGCGAGCAGCGCGGCATCGCCGAAGCCGGTGTTCATGCCCTGGCCGCCGATGGGGCTCATGCCGTGCGCGGCATCGCCGCAGAAGACGACGCGCCCGCTAAAGAAACGCCGGAGTTCGTGGCGGTGCGGCTGGAATCCGCTGCGCCACACGCAGGCCGCGGCCGGCAGGCGGTGGCCGGTCAGGCGCGCGATGGTCTGCTCGAAGGGCTCGCACAAATCCGTCTCGTCGCGCCAGCCGGTGCGGATGATCCAGCGCCGGTATCCGCCGGGCAGCGGGAAGGATTCGACGGGTCGCTCGGGGCTGAAGTACAGGTGCGCCTCCTCGCCGAGGTCGGTGGTGTCCACATAATCCGCCATCGTGAAGCACGGGTTGTAGCGCTTGCGGCGCGCGCGCAGGTGGGTGAGCGCGCGCAGCGGGCTGTGGGCGCCGTCGCACGCGATGACGTACCGCGCGCGCAGCGTCTCTTCGCGTCCGCTGTTTTCCTCGCGCACATCGACGCGGGCGCCGTCCCGGTGGCGGTGCAGCCCGACCACCGACCAGCCGCGCTGGATGCGGACGCCCGGCTCCGCGCGCAGGCGTTCGTCGAGCAGACGCTCGGTCTCGACCTGCGGCAGGGAGAGGATGTAACGGTGCGTGCCGTCGACGCCCGCGAATCCGAGCCGTCCAACCGGCGTCTGCTCCTCGTGCACCGTTGCGCGGTGGATGCGCACGCCCGCGCGGATAAACGCATTGGAAAGGCCGAGATCGTCCAGCACGTCGAGGGAGGGCGGCGTGATGCCGATGGCCATCGAGTGGCGGCGCGGCTCGGTGCGCGCCTCGACCACGCACACGTCCAGTCCGGCGCGGCCCAGCAGGTTGGCCAGCAACAGGCCGACCGGCCCGGCGCCGACGACGAGAACCTCGTGTGACGGCCCATCATGCGCAGCGGACGCGTTCGCGCGGGCGAATCGGGGAAACCAGAACGGCACGCGCTGCTGGTAGGCCTTGAACGCATCGCCGAACAGCCGCCGGTAGCGCTGTTCCTTCAGCAGCGCGCCGACGACGCAATAGGCCGTCCAGCCGAGCGTGAAGATCAGCCGGTCGAGCGACCATGTCGGCGCGGTCCAGAGGATGAGCGTGAACGCGATGTAGATGGGCTGGCGCACGTGGCGGTGCAGGAAACCCGTGGGCAGCGGGGGATAGCGCACCGCGCGCCGCTGCCAGACCGCGCGCCACCCGAGACTGCCGAGCTGCACCGCGAGCCCGGCCTCGCGCATCGCGATGACGAGCATCGCCCAACTCGCGGCATAGAGCAGGCTGAGCATCGCGAAAAGCGCCGGGCCCGGCGTCCACACGAACGAGGGCAGCGGCGACCACGCGGCGAAGCACAGGCCCAGTTGGAGCGAGGAGACCAGCGCGAATACCGTTGTCGACAGCTCGCGGCGCAGCGAAGGCGGGGCGAGCCGGCCGAGCCAGCGCCGGCCGCGCTGCGAGAGCAGGAACGAATGAAGCAGCGGGAACTGGAGGATCAGGGCGAGGTTCGCGGGCCAGGTCCAATGGCCGGTGGCGTGGCCGAACCCGTGGCGCAGCCCCGTGAAGAGGCCGTACACCATCGACGCCACGGCGAAGGCGAACGCGGTGTGGGTGGCGAGGCCGTAGGCCAGGGCCCACGCGCGCTGCGAGGCGGTGTACGCTGGCGTTTCAGTCGGCATGGGGATCCGGTTGCGCGGCGTCGATGCGCGCGCGGGCCTCGGCTTCCGACAAGTCCAGCCGGTCGGCGAGGATCAGCGCCATGTTGCGGCGGAGGTAGTCGGGGCCCGGGGCGAAGGCGTCGAGCGGCGCGGCATCGGGCAGTTGCGCCGAACTCAGGCGGACCACGCCGCCCGTGCGCGCATCGATGAACTCAATCAGCAACGTTTCGTGTGACGGGCGGTTCGGTTGCGCGCGGAGCTGTTCGCGCGCGGCGGTGAGTGCGGCGAGATAGCGGCGCGCGTCCGGATGCGCGCCCCAGTTCGCCGTTTCCTTTTCCGCAATGGCTTTGAGCACGCGGTCGAGGAAGCGCGTGTGCAGCGCAACTTCGATCCGCGTTTCGTCCGCTGTCGCAAACAGGCGCAGTTCGCCCTGCGGAATCCATCGGTTCGGCAGCGGCGCGGACAGCACCGGCTCGGAGGCCTGCGCGCCGGCGGCCAGCAGCAGGAGGAACACCAGCAGGGATGACCGTCGCCCGATCATGCGGAAATCGTCTCCGTGGCCGGTTGTGCCGGACGCGGCGCGGACTGCGGGCCGACGGCGCGCAACAGGCCGAGTTCCACGGTGAGGCCGGGCCCGAAGGCGAGCGAGGCGAGCGTGGCGCCTTCGGGTTCGGCGGCCTGCTCCATCAGGCGCTTCAACACAAAGAGCACCGTGGCGCTGCTCATGTTGCCGTAGTCGGCGAGCACGCCGCGCGACACGTCGAGCGCGTGCGGCGGGAGCTCAAGGCTGCCGGCGAGGCCGTCGAGAATCGCGCGTCCGCCCGGGTGTACGGCCCAGGAGGCGACGCGATCAAGTTCGACGTCGTGTTCCGCGAGCATCGCCGTGAGGAGCGGGCGCGCCTTGAGACTGAGCAGGCGCGGCACATAGGCGCTGAGGATCATGTCGAAGCCGTGGTCGCCGATGGTCCACGCCATGTCGCGTTCGCCCTCGGGCAGGAGGCGGGTGGAGAAGCCGCGCAGTTCAAAGGCGCGCGTGCCGGCGGGGAGCGGCCGCGCGCTGATGAGCGCCGCCGCGGCGCCGTCCGCGAAGAGCGCGTTTGCCAGCAGCGCGTCGGCGGTCGGCTTCACCTGCAGGTGCAGGCTGCACAATTCGAGGCACAGCACGAGCACGACGGCGTCCGGGTTCGCGCGGCAGAATTGCTCCGCCATGCGCAGCGCGGGGAACGCCGCATAGCAGCCCATGAAGCCGAGGTGGTAGCGCTCGACCGCGGGGTTCAGGCCGAAGCGGTGGGTCAGGTGGAGATCGGGTCCCGGGTTTGTGAAACCAGTGCAGGAGACCGTGACGACGTGCGTGACATCCGTCGCGGCGAGGTGCGGGGCGGCGGCAAACGCGCGCGTCACGGCGGCCGTCGCGAGGCCGGGATACGTCTGCTCATAGATCCGGTTGCGTGCGCCGGTGGTGGGCTCCAGCAGCGCCCCCGCCTCGTCCTCGTGGAACAGCAGGGGTACGGCGCCGGGGGTGAAGTCGGGCAGCACGCTGTGCCGCTTGGCGATGCCGGACTGTTTGTACACGGGCCCGGCGAGGCGCTGCATGCGCGGGTCGCGCAGCCAGCGTTTCATGCAGGACAGGGCGTGGTCCTGCGGGTAGGACGTGGCGGGTACGGCGGTTTCCAGGGCGTGGATGCATGCGTTCATATGGAGGGCTGCTCCCCGGGGGGCGGTATGCGGACGTGGACATCGACGGTGTCGTGCACGCGGATCAGGCCGAGCACGGCAGGTGGCTTCAGCGCGAGGGCCTGGAGGGAGACGACGAAGTGCACATCGAGCTGCGGCGCGCCGTCGGCGCCCGGCGCCGCGGTGATCGTCGCGGGCACCTCCAGCTCGCGGCCGTGGATGCGGAGGCGCAGGCGGTGGGTGGCGGACCCGCCGGGTGCGAGGGCCGGCAGGTCCTCCATGAATCCGGAGAGGGTGGGGAATAGTTCCCCCTCGAGCATCCGCCACATGTTCCGGTCGCGCTTGTCGTGACCCGTGTGAAGGTCGGCGGCGCGGACGTGCAGGTCCACCCGCCACGCGCCATTCGTCTGGCGCATCCAGGTCGGCGCCTCCGCGGTGGCTTCCCCGGAAAACGCGTGCAGCGTGGAGTCGCCGGTGAACGTGATGTGCGATGCCGGCGCCGCCCAGGCCGACGCGGCGCCGGCGAGGAACAGGGCGAACGCACTCGCCACTCGTTTGTTTTTCATAATGGGTATACAATCTGCCGCGTGGACCGCCGTTTCAACGGCGTCCGCCTTACATCTTCGTAAGGCGGCGCCTCTCGCACAACCATGGATCTGCTGTTGGTGGAAGACGACGCGACGCTGCGCCGTTCCCTGGCCCGCGGGCTGGGCGAACAGGGGTATGCCGTGCGCGCATGCGCCAGCCTCGCACAGGCGCGCAGCGCCTGGGCGGGGCATCCGGCGGATTTGGTCCTGCTGGATCTCGGGTTGCCGGACGGCGACGGGATCGAATGGCTGCGCGAGGTCCGCGCGGACGCCCCCTCGGTGCCGGTGATCATCCTGACGGCGCGCGATGCGCTGGACGACCGCGTGCGCGGGCTCGACAGCGGCGCGGACGATTATCTCGTGAAGCCCTTTGCCTTCCCGGAGCTGCTCGCGCGCATCCGCGCCCGGCAGCGGCGCGCCGACCCGGGGGCCGCGCTGGTCCTGCGCGTCGGCGACCTGGAACTCGACGTGATGCAGCGGCGCGTGAAGCGGGGCGGCGCCGCCATCGAGTGCACGCCGCGCGAATTCGACCTCCTCCTCCACCTCGCGCGCCACGCCGGGCAGCCGGTGTCGCGCGCCCGCCTCGCGGAGGATGTGTGGAAAATCAAAAGCCGCATGACGTCGATGGACAATGTCATCGACGTGCAGCTCTCGCGCCTGCGCGAGAAGGTGGACCGCGACGCGCCGGTGCGCCTGATCCACACCGTGCGCGGGCTGGGCTACATGTTGAAGGAGCCGTCATGAACCTGTCGCTGCGCGCCCGCTATTTCCGGTCGCTGATGGTCCTGCTCACCGCTTCCTGCGCCGCGTTCCTGTTGCTCTTCAGCGTTTACGAGTGGCGCGAGCACGGCGGCCTCAGCCGCGACGGCATTGACGAGGTGCTGTACCTGCTGGGGCTCATGCTCCTGATGACGCCGTTCGTCCTGTGGGCGGCGTGGCAGATTGCCGGGCAGTTGCTGCACCCGTTGCGCGCCGTGCTCGGCACCGCGGAACGCATCCGCGCCGGGAACCTGAACGAACGCATCCCGGTCGGCGGCCCGCGCGACGAACTCGTGCGGACCGGCGAGGCGCTGAACCATGCGTTCGATCGCTACGCCGACGCCGTGGCGCGCCTCGAGCGTTTCAGCGCGGATGCCTCGCACCAGTTGCGCACGCCGCTGGCCGCGGTGCGGGCGGCGGGCGAGGTCTGCCTGCAGCAGGAGCGTTCACCGGAGGCGTACCGCGAGACGATCGGCGAAATGCTCGAAGAGGTGGATCACATGCAGCACACGGTCGAGCAGTTGCTCCAGCTCGCGCGCCTGGATCCGGCGTTGTTGCGCGGCACGGAGGCGCTTGACCTGCGCGCCGCGCTGCGGGAGTGGGCGATGGACATGGCGGCGGCCGCCGCCGATCACGGCATCCGCATCGATCCGCCGCCGGAGGGGCCGCCCTTGCCGATGCGCGCGCACCCGCGCTTGTTGCGCGAGGTCTTCGTGAACCTGCTCAACAACGCCCTCGCCGCGACGCCCGACGGCGGCGTGATCCGCTGCGGCGTGGCCCGGACACCCGACGGGCGGATCGCGTGGACCGTGGAGGATTCCGGCCCCGGCATTCCGCCGGAGGATCGCGCGCGTGTGCGCGATCGCTTCTATCGCGGCGCCCGCGCCCAGGGTCGCGGCGCCGGCCTCGGCCTCTCCATTGTCGAGCACATCGTGGACCTGCACGGCGGATTGCTGGAGATTGAAACCAGTGAAGCCCTCGGCGGCGCCTGCCTCCGCATGACCTTCCCCCCATGAAGAAATCGCGAGCGTCATCCGAATCCCCCGAGGCCGCGATCAGCGCGCTGGTGCGCGAGCATATGCCGCAGCTTTATCGCATGGGCGTGGGTTTTTGCGGGAACCACGCCGACGCGCAGGACTTGGTGCAGGAGACGCTGCTCCGCGCCTACCGCAAGTGGGACCAGTTCGAGGGGCGCGCGGATCCGAAGACATGGCTGTACCGCATCGCGTCGCGCGTGTGCCTGCGCATGCGCCGACGGCGCGCCGGGCAGCCCGCGCACCTGGAGTCGCTCGACGAGGATCCGGCCTTCGCCGAGAAAACGATCGTCGATCTCGACGCGCTGGCGCGCCGCCGGGAGGAGGAGGTCGAGTCGGATGCCGTCCACCGGCTACAGGACGCCATCGCGGCGCTGCCCGGGGAGTTTCGCCTCGTGTTGGTGTTGAAGGAACTCGCCGGGCTGTCCGTCGAGGATACTGCGCGCGTGCTGGGCCTCAAACCGCAGACGGTCAAAACCCGTCTGCACCGTGCGCGCATGCGCCTGCGTCGTTCCGTTGCCTCCGCGTTGCCACGCAAATCCGGCCGTGCCCCCGCCTACAGCAGGCAGGTTTGCCTCGATCTGCTCAAAGCCAAGCAGGAGGCGCTGGATCGCGGCGTGCCCTTCCCCGTCCAGGATTCGCTGGTGTGCGAGCGCTGCCAGGCCGTCTTCGCCACACTGGACCTCGGGACGGACCTCTGCCGCCGGATCGGCGCCGGCCCGCTGCCGTCGTCGCTGCGGAAGTTGCTCTCGTAATCGTCCTCGTCGTCGTCCTCGAATCAGCCGTCCGAGGACGAGGAGGAGGACGACGACGGGTACGAAGTGGAATTTTCCGGGAACCCGGCGGGTGCGGCGTGTATCAAACAGAGAGGAGGTTCATCCATGACCGTGGAAAATGGCGTGCGCGTTCTTGCGGGGAGTTTCGTGCTGGTCAGCCTCGCGCTGGGGCTGAAGGTGAATCCGTGGTGGTTCGCGTTCACCGCCTTCGTCGGCGTGAACCTGATCCAATCCGCCTTCACCGGCTTCTGCCCCGCGGCAATGATCCTGAAGAAACTGGGCTTTAAGCCCGGCGGGTGCGCCTGATCCGGACGGGCGGCCGGCTATTGCGCGGGTTGGTTGAGCACGCCCTGGCGGGTGAGTTCCTGTAGGAGGGCCCGGGCCATGAGCTGGTTGCCGCGTTCAGTGTAGTGGCCGGCGGCGCCGCGGAAGCGGTCGGCGTCGTCCTGGATAAACAGGTCGCGAACCTGATCGCGCGGCAGCGCGCGCAGGGCGGGGATGAGGTCTACAAAAATCCAGCCGTTGGCGCGGGCCTCCTCGCCCAGCCATTTGCGCCAGCCGTTCGACGCGCCGTCGCTGTAGTCGCTTTCCACCGGAAAGTGGACCAGCACCCCCGTGCGCCCGTGTTCCGTGTGCAGCCGGTGGAGTTCGTGGAATATGGCGAGGGCCGATGGCTGGATGTTCTTCTCCCACTCCTCGCGTTCCGCCGCCCGGCGTTCGGCGATCCCTTCGTTCATCCAGCGCAAGAGGTCGAGTTCCTGCAGGGCGTCGCCGTAGCGCAACTGGAACAGTGGCGAGTGACGGCGACGCGGGGGCGGCACGTTCTCCACCACGAGCTGCCCGTCCTCAACCGTCACCACCGGCTTGCCGTAGCCCATGAAACGATCGCGCCCGAGGCGCCGGTAGTTTTCGGTGATAAAGGAAAACAGATGCAGCTCGTGCGGAATGCGCACGCCGTCGCGCTGGTAGCGCAGGAAGGCCTGGCAAAGTCCGTAGCCGCCGAGGCCGAGGTTCGTGATCTCGAGTTCGGGATGCTCGTTCTCGAGGTGAGCGGCCCAGGTCTGGTCGTCGCCGACGCCGTAGGCCATCGTGAACGAATCACCGGAGGCGACGACGCGCGTCGTGGGAACGATCTTGTCGCGGGACGGTGTTGCGCGGGAGCCGTCTTCTTCAATCACGAGGTCGCGCCCCGCTCCGTAGAGGTCCTCATACACGCCGGGCCGCGAGACCCAGCCGAGCAGGGGGTCGTAGTCGGTGTGGATCGATTCCGCCGTCGGCCGCAGGTCCGCGCGGGCGTCCCAGTTGATCTTGTCCCATGCCGCATGGACGCTCGCGAGGCCTTCAAGCAGCAACAACAGCACGACGGCAATCACGACCTGCAGGAACAGGTTGCGAAGCCAGCGCAGCCGCGGCGTTCTGGTCGGGGCATCTGTCATCCGGTCAAACACCCTAGCTGAAGCGCCGGGTCTAGGCTATGTTTTTATGTAAAAACTAGACCGGCGTTTCGGTGGGCCGCATCAGCAGCGCGTACAGCACCGGGGTGACGATCCGGCTCAGCAGCAGCGAGCTGACGAGGCCGCCCATGATGACGATGGCGAGCGGGGAGTACATCGCGCTGCCCTGGATCGCGAGCGGGAACAGCGCGCCGAGCGCGGTGAGCGTCGTGAGCACGACGGGCAGGAAGCGGATCTCGCCCGCCTGCTCGATGGCCTCGCGCAGCGGGCGGCCTTCCGCGCGCAACTGGTTGGTGAAGTCGACGAGCAGGATGCTGTTCTTGATCTCGATGCCGATCAGCGCGATGAACCCGATGCTCGCGGTGAAGCTCAGCGTGTAGCCGCTGAGCCACAGGCCGGCCAGGCCGCCGATGACGCCGAGCGGGATGACGCTGGCGACGACCAGCGTGCCGCGGAACGAGCGGAATTCGAGCACCAGGATCATCAGGATGCCGAACGTCGCGAGCAGGATCGCCGTGCCGAGCCCGCCGAAGCTCTCGTTGCGGCTCTCGACTTCGCCGCCGAACTCGTGCCGGTAGCCGGGCGGCCAGTCGAGCGCGGCCAGCCGGCCTGCGATGTCGCGCGTGACGTTGTCGGTGATGAATCCGTCCTGCACGTGGCAGGTGACGGTGACCTGGCGCTCGCGGTTGTAGCGCTGGATGAGGGGCGGCGCCTGCTCGAAGCGCAGCGAGGCCACCTGCGCGACGGGCACGTAGGCCCCGTCCTCCGTCGGCACGCGCAGGGCGTCCCAGTGCGCCAGCGAGGCGCGTTCGCCGCGCGGCAGCGAAAGGGTGATGTTGTATTCGTCGCCGTCGGCTTCGCGGAAGCGCGCGGCGTTGAGGCCGGCGACGGCGAGCCGCGCGAGCTGGTCCACCTCCGCCTCCGCCACGCCGAGCAGGCCCGCGGCGCCCTGGTCGAACGCGACGCGCAGGTCCGTGCGCGGCATGCGGAGCGGATTGTCCACGCTGTCCGTGCCGGGCGTCTCGCGCAAAACGGTCTCGACCGCGGCGGCCAGCGAGGACAGGCGGTCGAGATCGTCGCCGAGGATGCGCACGGCGATGGGCGCCTCGATCGGCGGCCCGTTCGCGTATTCCTTCAGCAGGATGCGCGCCCCGGCGATGCCGGCGAGGCGCTCGCGCAGGCGCTGGAGCACGGCGGGCGAGCGGCGCGGATCGAACGCGTCGAGGCGCGCGAAAATCTCGGCGGTGCTCGCGGACTGCTGGTCGGGGAATTCGTTGTAGTACACCTGCGGGTTGCCCTTGCCGACGGTGGTGAACCACGCGGCGACCTCCGGCGTGTCCGCGAGCACCGCCTCCACCTCGCGCGCGAGTCGGTCGGTGAGCGCCACGCTGTTGCCCTCGGCGCCGTAGATGCGGATGCTGAATTGCGGGATGCCCGCGTCGGGGAACAGGCTGAACCCGATGCGCGGGACGAGCAGCAGGCTGAGCGCGAACAGCGCGGCCGCCACGGCCACCGTGGTTTTCGGGCGGCTCATGCAGCGGTGCAGCAGCGGGCGGTACGCGGCGTGGATGACGCGCTGCATGCCGCGCAGCAGCACGTTGCCCTCGGGGTTCTCGCGGCCGGTCAGGAACCGGCTCGCGAGGTACGGCACGACGGTCAGCGACACCAGCAGCGAGCCGAGCACGGTATAGACGACGGCGAGCGGCAGGCTGCGGATGAACTGGCCCGCGCCGCCGGGCAGCATCAGCAGCGGCAGGAACGCGAAGAGCAGCGTGGCGGTCGTGCCGACGACCGCCACGCTGATTTGCTTCGTCGCCGCGATGGCGGCGTCCACGGCGGGCCGGCCCTCGCGGCGGAACCGCGCGATGTTTTCGACGACGACGATCGAGTCGTCCACCAGCAGACCCAGCGCGATGACGCAGCCGACTATGGAGAGCTGGTTCAGCGAGTAGCCGGAGTAGAAGAGCAGCGCCACGCCGATGGCCAGCGAGAGCGGCACGCTGACCATGACCAGCAGGCTGGCGCGCAGGCCGAGCGGCAGCACGGTGACCAGCACCAGCGCGAGGGCAATGAGGAAATCGTGGCCGAGGCGCGACAGGCGGTGTTCCACGTTCTCCGACTGGTCGAACCCGACCTCGAGGCGCACGTCGCCGGGCAGTTGCGGGCGGAACGCCTCGACGGCGGCGTGCAGGCCCCGGCTCAGGGCAAATACGTTTTCGCCGCGCTGCGGGAGGGCCGTCACGAACACCGCGCGCGCGCCGTTGTAGCGCCCGAAGACCTCGAACTCCTCGTAGTCCCACGCCACGTCCGCCACGTCGCCGAGGCGCACCACGGCGTCGCCCTGTCGGAGGACGGGTGTCTGGCGCACCTGCTCGAGGTCCGTGTAGGCGCCCGTGGTCTTGAGTGAAAACCGCCGGTCGCCCTGTTCGACGCCGCCCGCGGGCAGGACCTGGTTTCCGCCCTGCAGCGCCTGGATGAGACGGCCCGGCGCGAGGCGCAGCTCGGCGAGCCGGTCGAGATCAAGCGTCACGCGCACCTGTTTTTCGGGATAGGCGTGGCGTTCGGCCCGGCGCACGCCGGGCACGGTTTCAAGGCGGCGCGTAAGCCGGTCGGCGAGGTCCTGCAGGCGCGCGTAACTCGCCGTTTCCGACACGAGCGCCAGTTGCAGCATCGCCACGTTGTGCGTCTGCACCTTGATGACTTCAAACAGCGTGATGCCGTCGGGCAGGTCGGCGCGCTTCGCGTTGACCTGTCGCAGCACATCGTCCTCCTTGCGGTCCGGATCCGTTCCGTAGGTGAATTCCGCGATGACGGTCACGACGCCGTCGCGCACCGTCGTGTAGAGCTTGTTCAGGTCCTCCAGCTCCTTGATTGCGTCCTCGAGCGGACGGGCGACGAGCCGCTCAAGGTCGGTCGGGCTCGCGCCGGGCTGGACGACGATCACGCGGATGACCGGGATGTCGAGTTCGGGGTCCTCCGCGCGCGGGATGCTTTGGAACGCGTGCCAACCGAGCGCGACGAGCGCCAGCGTGAAGACGAGCGTGAAGGCGCGCTGGCGGACGGAAAATTCCGTGAGGTTCATGGCGCCGCCATCCCCTCGATGCGGATGCGCGCGCCGTCGCGCAGGAATTCGGCGCCGCGCGTGACCAGCGGGGCGCCCTCCGGCAGTGGCGTACGCAGGTAGGCGTGGACGCCGTCGATGGCCTCGACCTCCACTTCGTGTCGCTGCGCGGTCGCGTCGCTTCCGGCGACGAACACGGCCGCCGTGCGGCCCTGCCCTTCCACCAACGCGGTGAGCGGGACGCGCGGGCGCGCGGGCACGGGCTGCGGGTGCAGGGTGGCGTGGACGATGAAGCCCGAGCGGAAGTAGTCCGGCGCGGTCTCCGGTGTCAGCTCCACCTCCGTCGTCCGCGTGCGCGGATCGCTGCCCGCGGCGATCTGCGTGACCATGGCCCCGACCGCGGCGCCGGGCGCCGCCGCTGTTTCAATCGTCGCGCGGTCGCCGGCGCGCAGGCGGGTGACCTCGCGGTCGGCGAGCGCGGCGCGCACGAGCCAGCCATTTTCCGCCGCGAAGCGGAGGATCGGCTGTCCGGCGTCCACCATCTGGCCCGGTTCGGCGATCCGGCGGATTACGCGCCCGTCGTCCGGGGCTTCGATGACGGCATAGCGGCGGAGGAAGAGCGCCGATTGCAGCGCCGCCTCGGCCCGGGCGAGCGCGGTTTGCGCGTTCTCGTCCTCCTCGGCGCCGATGACCCGCGATTCGCGCAGCGTGCGGCTGCGCGCAGCGTCGCGCCGGGCCTGCTCCGCCGTGGCCCGGGCCTGCGCGACCCGCGCGTCCAGGTCGTCGAGATCCAGCTGCGCCAACGGCGCGCCCTTTCGCACGGTGTCACCCGCCCGGACGTTCACCGCCTGCAACACGCCGGCGGCGGGGAAGGCGAGATCCAGCTCCGACCGCAGCGCGAGCACGCCGGTGGCCCGCACCGGGATCGGATTGCTGCACCACGCCACGGGTTCCACCTGCACGGGGGTGGCGGGTGACTCCGCGTGGACCGCGTCCCACGCGGCGAGGGCGGCCAGCAGGCCGGACAGGAGGGCTGTTTTCATGTTGACAATTTGTCAGTAATTGACAAATTGTCAATACATGGTCGCCGGTTATTTTTCCGCGGGGGCGAGGGCGCGGCTGAGCAGCCGCATGCCGGCGTCGAGGAAGGCCGCCGTGTCCACGCGGTATTCCTCGCGCATCGCGGTGGCCTGGACGGTGGTGAACTGGGCCAGTCCGTGGGAGAGGCTCCACAGGCACAGGGCGACGACCAGCGGGGCGCCGGCCTTCGGGTCGATGGAGCCGTCGCGGTGGCCGCGTTCCAGCTGGGCGACCAGCAGGTGCATTGATGCGGAGGATTCGGCCTGCAGCGCCTGTTCCGTTTCCGTCGGATTCGCCCGCGGGCCGCGTTGCGGGCCGGCGGCCATGCACAGGAAGAACGACGCCGGGTCCTCCGCGTGGAAGGCCAGGTAGGCGCGCCCGATGGCCTCGGTGCCTGCGAGCCCGGTGACGGCGCCGGCGATGGCGCGCTCGAAGCGGGCGTGGAGTTTGCGGCTCGCCTCCAGCACGGCGGCCATCAGGAGATCGCGCGGGGTGGGGAAATAGAAGTACAGCAGGGGGCGCGACACCCGGGCTTTTCGCGCGATATCGCCGTAGGACACGTTCTCGATCCCGTGCCGGTGGTACAGGGCGGTGGCGGCCTGCACGATGCGCGCGGTGGCGCGGTCGCGATCCTCCTGGCGGCGCGGCGGACGGGTGGGTGTCATGACGGCTAGATTCGCTGTTGTTGACAAAATGTCAACACCGGGTCGTCCGCCCTGAATAATCAAATTGCAAATACACGGCAGTATGGTACACCCCTCATGCCCGCAGTGTGAGAGTCGCTAGTGAATTGGCAGGTTGTCCGTCGCCCGCTTCTGTTGGAGTGGTGAGGAGCCTTAGCCCGAACGAGTCGGGACAGTCACGAAAACCTCCCCGGTAGCAAGAAAAGAGCAGAAGCAATGGCAACGAAACTATACGTCGGGAACCTGTCGTTCCAGACCACCGAAGGCGACCTCCGTCGCCTGTTTGAAGCCCACGGCAGCGTCACGAGCTGCAGCCTCATCATGGACAAGTTCACGGGCAAGTCCCGCGGGTTTGGCTTTGTTGAGATGGCCTCCCCGGCCGACGCGCAGAAAGCGATTTCCGCGCTGAACGGCCAGGACTTCGAAGGCCGTGCCCTCACGGTCAACGAAGCCCGTCCCCGTGAAGACCGTCCTCGCGGCGGTGGCGGCGGATTCGGCGGCGGTGGCGGTGGTGGCTACGGCGGTGGTGGCGGCGGTGGCCGTCGCGACCGGTACTAAGCCGATCGTTCAAATCTAACCAGAGACGCCACGGCGCTTGCGCCGTGGCGTTTTTGTTTAATCGTCTTTGAACGCCCCGCCCGGGCTCCGCGTCCATTCCTTCATCCCGCACGCGGGACGCCGCGCGGCAGCGCGGTGGAAAGGACGCACGCATGAGCATCTGGACATCGGCCCGCTGGCGGGATCATTTCAACCACAACCTCGAGCACCTGCTCGACCTTCCGTGGGACCACCCGCACCGGCTGTCGATGGCGGAGCGCCGCGCCATCGCGTCTTCCGTGCAGCAGTTCCAGCTGGGCGAGGGATCGGACGGACATCATTTCATCCGCCTCGCGGAGCGGTATGCCGCCGATAGCAGCGACCACGATTATGTGGAGGCCCTGCGCCTGTTTATCGCCGAGGAGCAGCGGCACTCGCGCGACCTGGGGCGCTTCCTCGACCAGGAGGGCATCCCGCGGCTGGCGCGGCATTGGACCGACGGGGTGTTCCGCTGCATCCGCCGCCTGATGGGCCTGGACCTGTGCGTCAGCGTGCTCGTCACGGCGGAAATCATCGCGCGCGTGTACTACCAGGCCTTGCGCGAGGCGACGTCGTCCCCCGTGTTGCGGCGGCTGTGCGACCAGATCCTGCGCGACGAGGCGGCGCATGTCGCGTTCCAGTGCGGCATGCTGCACCGGTTGCGCGCCGGGCGTTCCGGACCGGTCCGCGCGCTCGCGGCGTGGGCCCAGCGCGGGTTTATGCTCGGCACGATGGGCGTCGTGTGGCTGTGCCATTACCGCGTGTATCACGCCGCCGGCTACAGCCTCTTCCGCTACGCGGGCGAAACCCTCGTCGAGCTGGAGAAAGCGCTCGGCATCGTGCGCGATCCCAGCCAGTCGGAACGCCTCATGCAGGAAGTCGCGCTGCCCCCGCCGCGCGCCCCCTTCCTCCTCCAGACCACCCCCGTCGGCATGCTGTTCCCCGGCGACGAAAACTGACGGCTACGGATCAACAGAGATGTACAATCATCTGTGAAATCTGCGATATCTGCGGTGCGCCTTTTAAACCGCAGATGGCACAGATGACGCAGATGGGTCTTGTCCGAATCAGCGCGCTACGAGGGTGTCCACCAGGAGCAGGGTGGACTGGATGGCTTTTTCGAGGTGTTCCAGCGGCGTGTCCTCTTCCTTGCAGTGGCTGAGGCCGCGCGAGGAGTAGGCGAAGATCATGATGGTCGGCATGTGGGGGACCATTTCAGCGCTGTCGTGCAGCGGGCCCGAGGGGAGTTTGGGGGCGTCGCCGGTGATGGCGCGCACGGCCTCCTCGGCGCGGGCGATCAGGCCGGGATCAAACAGGCGCGGCTCGATGGTCCAGATTTTTTTCCACTCCAGCGTGACGCGGTTGTCGTTCGCCGCCTGTTCCGCGGCGGCCTTCGCCTCCGCAAGCATCGCGGCCAGCACCTTCGCGTCGAGCGCGCGCTGGTCGATGGAGATTTCGCAGACGCCGGGCACCGCGGTCACGATGCACGGCTCGACCTTCACGATGCCGCAGGTGCAGACGACGTTCGCGCCGGGTTTCGTGTGTTTCAACCCGATCTGACGGACCGCGAGCGCGAATTGCGCCGCCGCGAGGAAGGCGTCGCGCCGCATCGGGATCGGCGTGGACCCGGAGTGCGCGGCCTGGCCGGTGAAGCGCAGCAGATGCCGCTCGACGCCAAAGGTGCCGAGCACGACGCCCACCGGTTTGTTCATCGATTCAAGGACCGGGCCCTGTTCGATGTGCAACTCCACGTAGGCGCGCGCCTTGATCCGTTTCAGCGCCGTGTGCGCGTCCAGCATGTGATCGATGTCCACCCCGCACTCCTTGAGGGCTGCGGCCTGCGTGATGCCGTCGCGGTCCTTCAGGTTCCGGATGTCCTCGATGTTGAGCGAGCCGCCCGCGGCGGAGGAACCCACGAGGCTGCGTCCAAAGCGCGCGCCTTCCTCATCGGCCCAATCCACCAGCTTCAAGGTCACCGGCTTGTTGAGCCGCTTTGCGTAGCGGCGCAGGGTTTCCAGCGCGGTCAGCGTGCCGAGGCACCCGTCGAGCCAGCCGCCGTTGGGCACGGAATCGAGGTGGCCCGCGACAAGCACGGCGTCGGGCGTATCGCCGGGGATTGTGACCCACTGGTTGCCCGCGGCGTCCACGTCGACCGGAAGGCCGAGTTCACGGCGGACTTTTTCGACGAACCACGCGCGCGTTTTCCGGAACACGGGGCCCCAGGCGACGCGTTGCGCGCCGTGTTCGTCGGAGGTGAGGTGCGCGAGTTCCTTCAGGTCCGCGATGACGCGCTGCGCGCTCGCCGCGAGGGTGGGGTCGGTTGCCATGTGCGGGTCTCCCTTTCGGGGGACAGTATGCGCGGCCCCCGCAACTATTCCAAGTCGATGCGATAGTGGCCGGCGGCCTCGGGCGGGGCGGTGTCGGTCCACACGTTCTCCGGCGGGACGGCGGGCAGGCCGGTGGCGAGGGGCGCAAACCCGCTCACCAGGTTGGTGGAGCGCGAAACGGAATAGACGCGGTTGCTCGCGCTCTGCCAGCGGATGACCACGCCGGATCCGGACGGTTGTGTGGCGGTCTCGACCAGTTGGAGCCGCGACGCGAAGTTGGTCGGATTCGTGCCGGCCCAGAACTCCTCGATGTCGAGGAAGCCGTCCGCGTCCCAGTCCAGCCCCGCGCCGAGGTTGGTGAGGCTTCCGAAATGGAGCAGCTCCCACGCGTCTTCGATCCCGTCGCCATCGCTGTCCGGCGAGGGCGCGGGACAGTTCATCGCGTGCGCGCCGAGTCCGTTGAACGTGTTTTGCGGGAACGAGAGCCATTCGGTGGCGGCGGAGAAGGCGTTGTTGATCGTCGTGTCGCCGCTGGTGACGGATGACAGGCGGACGAGTGTAACGTTCTCGCCAAAATTCGCGCTGCTGCCGACCTGTCCGATCGAATCAATCACATTGGTCCCCGCGCGCAGGACGACGGGGTCGTTGCCGCTGAACCAGCCGCTGCCGTGCGTCTGGTTCGCAACATCCAGCACGGCCTGCGCGGAGCCGCTGTGCGCGAGGATGTAGGTTCCGCCCGCCGGGATGGAGCCCGTGAGCACGTTGGTCAGGCCCGGCACGGTGCTGCCGTTGAAGTAGGTGAAGAGGCGATAGTTGCCCGCTGCGAGATCAATCGTGTTCGACGTGCCATTGTAGAGCTCGATCGCCTTGCTGTTGCCGGAGCCCTCGATGTATTCCGAGATGATCAGGCCGCAGCCGTTCGTGGACGGGGGCGGAGGTGCGCCCCCGCAATCGAGCGTGAAGTTCAGCGACCAGCCGCCGGCGAGCGTTCCGGCGTCCTGCTCCAGCTGGTCCATGATATACAGCGACCAGATGCCGCTCGGCGACTGGCCGACAAAGTCCGTCAGCGTTCCGGAATAGGGCGCGGCGGGCGCGGGCGGCGCGAGGTCCGCGAAGCCCGAAATGTCGGACGGCCGGAACGTGCCGGATGTCAGCGTGGCGTTGACCGGCAGCATCTGCGCTGCATCGGCGTCCAGCGTCCACGTCAGATTCGCCGCGCCCGCGCCATTCGTCGCAATGCCCGACACGAGAACCACCGCCTGACCCTGGGGTCCGACGAGCAGGACGTCGAGATCATAGGCGAAATCATGCGTCAGATTGTGCAGCGTCACGGTGACCTTGGAAATGGCATTGGTGATGGCGGCCACGGTGATTTCCGACGGGTAGGGATTCGCCACGTCGAAGTCCACGATGTCGATGCTCGCGCTGTTGGTGAAGCTGATCGATGACACGCAGCCGGTGGAAGGCGCGGCAACGGTGATCGTGATCGTTTCCGACGACGTTCCATCGTTGTCCGTCGCGTGGAACGACGAGGTGTACACGCCGACCGGCCCCGCATTCGTCCACGAGAAGGTGCCGGACGCGCCGCCGGGCGTGAACGTGGCCCCGGCGGGCAGGTTGCTGGCCGACAGCGTCACCGCGTCGCCATCCGTCTCCACGGCGTTCACAGCGAACAGGAGCGTATTGCTCACAAGCACCAGCTTGTTGCCGACCGGCTGCAGGGTGGGCGGCGTCTGGGGCGGCGGACCTCCAGCCAGGAGCACGATGTCGTCCACATTCGCGCGAATACTGCCGCTGCCGCCGGTCTTGCGGATGCGGATGCGCGCTGGCGACGCAATGTTCAGGTTGGTGCTGTAGAGGGTCAGTGTCGTGCTGCTGACCGTCACCGTCCCGGCGTTGATCCACGAGGAGCCGCTGTTCGTACTGTAGTCGAGCGCCAGCGCAGAATTTCCGTCGGTCCCATACTTGGCGTGAAGGAATCTGATTTCACCCACCGTGCCCGTTGTGTTGGCGTTCATGGTCATCACGGCGGTTGTTCCCTGCATGCGCGCCGCGCGCGCCCCGTTTTTCCGGTCGTCAGCGAGCGTGCCGATGAGCGTCTCGGCGAGGGTCCAACTGATGCCGCTCAACGTGACGCTCCCGCTTGCGTAGCTGGTTTTCGTTTCCCCGGCGCCTTCGAAGTTAACGATGTAGTTGGTGGTTCCACCGGCGTTAACCGTGATTGCGACCTGCTGCGTGGTGAACCCCGACAGATCGGCCGCGTGGAAGGTCACGGCGTACGAACCGGTGGGCGCGGCGACGGGCCAGACGAAGCTTCCGTTGCCATTCGTCGCGCCAAATGTGGCGCCAACGGGGAGATTGCTCGCGGTCAGCGTGATCGGATCGCCGCCGACCGGATCCGTGGCGGTTACAGCGAAGATCAGCGCGTTGCTGACGGATACGTTTTGCGCGATGATCGGCGCGATGATCGGCGGCTCGTTGGTGCGGCAGGTGATGACCACGGCCTGCGTCGTGACGCCGTCGTCGTCCGCCGCGTGGAAGCGCGAGGTGAAGACGCCGAGCGTCGCCGCGGGGTTCCACTGGAACGAGCCGAGGCCGTTGGTGCTGCCGAAGATCGCGCCGGGCGGCAGGTTGCTGGCGGACAGCGTGATGGGGTCGCCGTCGGCGGGATCGGTCGCGGTCACACTAAAGAGCAGCGCCGCGTTCTGCACGACCGTCTGGGCGCCGATGGCCGCGAACGCGGGGGGCTGGTTCGACAGCACGGCCAACGAAGTTCCGTACAAGGTCAGTTGGGCGTTGGTCAGCGTGCCGCTGGTGCCGGAGGTGCGGTCGGCCACGCGCAGGGTCCATGTGCCGTTCGCGAGCTCGCCCCAGTTGCGCACGGTCATGAAGGACCAGCCGTTGTAGTGGTCGCCGCTGTCGCCGTGGACCTTTGCGAGGATGCTGGTGGTGTTGGCTGGCGAAATCAGCTCGATGAGCAACTGGCCGCGGCTCGCGTGCGTGATGCCGACCCGCACGACCGCGTGCTCGACGCGGAGGTTGTTCGTGATGGCGAAGGTCCGAGTTATGCCGGCGGCGTTGTTGTCGGGAATCGCCACGCTCAGCCCCGGCTGGTTCGAGACCACCATCACCTGAGGACCGAGGTTCGTCCATGTCAGCGCGCGCGCCACCGCGCCGCTGGCATTGATCATGCCGCCGCCGTACTTGTGGTTGAACCAAATTCCGGCGGCGTTGGTCCGCCAGTCGGAATCGCCGGAATGATTGCGCGTGGCGGTGCGGATCAGGATTTCCTGCACATCGCGCCAGCCGAGGTTCGTGTTGGCCTGCAACACCAGCGCGCCGACACCCGCCGCGAGCGGGGTGGCGGACGAGGTGCCGCCGAAGTCGTTCGCGTAATCTCCGCTGGCATAGCCCGCCACCCCCGTGCGGTCGGTGGTCCAGATGCCGACCTCGGCCCCGCTATTGTTGTCGCCGCTGGAGGGGGCGACGACGACAATGTTTGCGCCCGACTCGGAATACCACGACTGGATGCCGGTGTTGGCCACCGCGCCGATGGCAATGGTGTAGATCGAGTTGGCGTAGCCGTCCTTGTTCGAGTCGTCGCCCGAGTTCAGGCCGTTGCCGCCGGCCCAGAAGTTGAGGATGCCGCGCCCGCCGCGGCCTTGCACGCAGGCGTTGGAGAGGGCGGCAAGGGTGAGCGGGCCGGGACCATCGAGAACGGAACCCGTATCGCTGGGGCCCCAGCTATTGCTCTTGAGCTGGATGATGCTGTTGCTCCACGCCATCGCTTCGGCCTCCTCGGCGTCTGACGAAGAAAGCGAGATGAGGCGGAGTCCGACGAGCGTCGCCTCCGGCGCCGCCCCGCTGACACCGTTGCCGTTGTTGCCCCGCGCGGCGGCGACGCCCGCGCACGCCGTGCCGTGGTCGTCGCCCGTGCCAGGGTTCGGGTCGTTGTCGTTGAAGTTGAAGTCGTAGTCTATGGTGGTGTTCACATTCGCCGACAAATCGGGGTGCGCCGTCTCTAGGCCGTCGTCGATGATCGCGATGTACATGCCCGCGCCGCGATAGGTGTCCCACACGTTCGTGATTCGCACATCGTTGCCGGCGGTGCCGTTGAACTGGCCCGTGTTGCGCAGGTGCCACTGGTTCGTGAAGAACGTGTCGTTCGGCACGAGGCGCCGCGTCTGCTGGCGCGCGAGCAGCGGCTCCGCGGCGCGGATGCCGCGCGTGGCGCGCAGGCGCAGCGCAAGGTCGAGCGCGGACGGCGAGTCCGTGGCGCGCACCAGATACATGTGGTCGAGCCCGTCTCCGGCGCGTCGCGCCGTGGCGTCGTTGCCCAGCAGCGCGGCGAGATCCGCGCCGGGCTCCACGGTCACCAGGATCTCGCGCGTCAGGATGCGCGGCACGCCGTGGCGCTGGTTATCCACGTGTTCACGCAGCACAAGTTCGACTTCCTCGCCGGTTTGCTTCGCGCGCTGGCGCACGCGCTCTTTCAGCGCAGCGGTGGAGGCCTCTCTTGGCGCGGCGGAGATGACGCGTCGCGCGGTGGGTGTGGAGATCGCCACCTCATCGAGCGTCACCTCGAACACGCGCGGCTGGCCCGCGTCGTCGATGGTGACCAGGTCTTGGGCCTGCAGGGTGAGGGGGAGAAGGGACGCGAGGCAACACAGGCGGGCGGCGAGATATAGGCGCACGAGGCTCCATTGGGCGCGGGGGTTATTCGCGCACAAGGGGAAAATATACGCCTGGGCGGCCTTTTGCTCAAGAGGGGGGGTGGGGGCTTACGAAAAACTCATATGCAAGGTTTTGGGGCGGATGTGCGACGGATTCCGCATGAAGCTCAACTTCCGTTCCCCCGCCGGCGCGGCGCGTGTCGTGTCCTGGGTTGCGCAGACCGCGGCGGCGGTCATCCTGCTGCAAACCCTGTACTTCAAATTCACCGGCGCCCCGGAATCGGTCTACATCTTCGAGACCGTCGGCATGGAACCGCACGGGCGGTATGGCAGCGGCGTGGCGGAACTCCTCGCCGCCGTCCTGCTGGTGTGGCCGCGCTTCGCGTGGTTCGGCGCCGTGCTCTCGCTCGGGGTCATCAGCGGGGCGATCTTTTTTCACCTGACGAAACTGGGCATTGAAGTGCAGGGCGATGGCGGGACGTTGTTCGGCTTGGCCCTCGTGGTGTTCGCGGCGTCGCTGGTGGTGGCGTGGCTGCGGCGGCCCGCCCGCGCCTGAACGAAATCACAATTGGCAATTCGGCGGACGCCCCCGTAAAGTGCGGCACGGAATTCCTGTGCCATGTCCGACGCCGACGCCAACGCGATCGATCCCGACCGGTGGGTGGAGCAATACGCGGATTATCTCTACCGCTTTGCCCTCGCCCGCGTCCGCGACCACCATGTCGCGCGTGACCTCGTGCAGGAGACGATGCTCGCCGCGCTGAAGGCGAAGGAGCGCTATCGCGGCGGAGCGGCGGAACGCACCTGGCTCACCGGCATCCTGAAGAACAAGGTGGTCGATTACTTCCGCCGCGGCCGCCGCGAAACGCTGGCGGGAGACCTGCTGGACGGCACCGGCGACACGCCGCTCGCGTTCAACGAGCGCGGCCACTGGCAGAGCGGACCCAACACGCCGAGGGAGTGGAGCGAAGAGCAGGTCGCGCACATGGACCGCGACGAATTCTGGAAACGGTTCCAGGCCTGCGCGGACCAGCTTCCCGAACAAACGCGGCGCGTGTTCGTCCTTCGCGAAGTGGATGGACTGGATACGGAAGCCGTTTGCGCCGCCACCGGCATTTCACCCCAGAACTTCTGGACCATCATGCACCGCGCCCGCGCCTCGCTGCGCCGCTGCATGGAAGTGAACTGGTTCGCGGTGAATTAAGCGGGGGAATCACCACGGAGGCACGGAGACTGCGGAGGGGAGAAAGCACCACGACATACGCGATTTGCACCACGAGCTATTCTCTGTGCTCTCCGTGTCCTCCGTGGTTAATTCTTCCCCGCTCGTCCGCGGCAGGCTTCCTTCAGCTTCGCCTTTTCCTCGGCGCAGAGGCACTTTCCGCAATCCTGGCCGAGTTTGTCGCCGTGGGAGTTCAGCCCGCGCTGCATGCAGGCGAGCTGGTCGTGATAGCGGCGGCAGAAATAGCAGATCGTGAAATGCATCCGCATGGCGATGCGCTCGCGCAGGGTGAGGCGCCGGTCCAGTGCCTCGGAGGCCAGACGGGCAACCTCCTCGCACGAGGGCGTGCAGCGATCGATGCAGGATGACAGCCATTTGTTCATGGGTCGTGGCGGAGGCGCGTCAGCCGATACGTCGCCGCGCGCGGCGCTTCCTGACAGACATTTCTCATGCGGTGTGGGCGGTCAGCGGCAGGATCACCCGGAAACAGGCGCCGCCGAGCGGGGAGTCGGTGACGTCCACGCGCCCCATGTGCTTCTTGACGGCGGCCTTGACGGAGAGCAGGCCGAGCCCCATGCCGTTCGGTTTCGTGGTGAACAGCGGCTCGAACACCTGCAGGCGTCGATCCTTCGGGATGCCCGGCCCGTTGTCGTGCACCTCGAGGACGACCTCCTCCGGGCCCGGCAGGATCCGGACATCGATTCGGCCCCGCCCCTGCGTGGCCTCGGCGGCGTTCAGCAGCAGGTTTTCAAGCAGCTCGCGGATGGCCGCGTCGTGGAGTGGCATCCGCTGGTGGTCGGGCCCCGCGTAGTCGATCTGGCAGTGCTGGGCGCTTTGGTGCCGGCGCATGAAGCGAATCTCGCGCCGCACGATGTCCGCGAGATCCGCGTCCGGCGTGATCGCCTCCGACCGGTGCTGGCCGGTGCGCGACATGCGGCGCGTCAGTTCGTGCATCCGTTCGAAGGACAGGCCGATGTCGCGCAGCATGTCCGAGCCCGCGGCGTCCAGCGTCGCGTGGCTGCGCAACAGCTCGACATTCGCCATGCCGACGGTGAGCACGTTGTTCATGTCGTGCGCCACCGCGTTCGCGAGCAGGCCCGCCGCGGCGCGGCGCTCCGATGCCACGAGTGCCTGCTGGTGGTTGAGCAGCTGTCGCTGGTCCCGCGCGATGCGCCGCAGCAGCGAGATGCTCAGGACGAAGATCAGGGCGGAGGTCAGGACGACAAAGGAGACCCCCTTGACGGTTTGCAGCGTCTGGTAGTGATCGCTCGCGGCAGCCAGCCGCGCCGCCCACCGGTCGGACACCACGATGTACAGCACGCAGACGGCGAGATAGATCAGGGCAAGCGCAAGTGCGACGCGGAACGGATCCCGCGCGATTAGCGCCTGCCCGCGATCTGGTTGCGGTGTCATCTGTGCTGCCACGGCCCACACTATTATTTCGGGCACCCCGCGCAATCAAGGCGGATTCCGGATCCCCGCCTGAACAGATGCGCCCGAAGGTTTGTCACAAGAGCCATGTCCGCGTACCGTAGCACGATGAAGCATCTTCTGCGAATCGCCTGTCTGGGCGCGTTGGGCGCGGGGTCCGCCCTGGCGGTGGAGTTTGCGCTGGAGGATGACCGGCTGACGCTGAAGGCCGAGCGCGCCCCGCTGCGCGAGGTCCTGCAGCGCTTTGCGGACAGCGGCGTGCTGGTGAAGATGGACCCCGACCTCGATGTGTTGGTGACGGGCTCGTGCGCGGACGCCCCGGTGGACGAGGCCCTCGACGCCCTGCTGCAACCGTTCGCCTACGTCGCGTTGTGGGAGCTGGTGCCGGGCCCGGTCAGCAACCTGCCGCGCCTCGCCGAAATCCAGGTGTATCGCCCCGGCTCGCCCGACCGCGCGGCGCCGCTGCCGGCGGAGCCTTCGCGCCTGAACCTGGCGCGCGGCCCCCTGCCGGACAGCCCGTGGTTCGTCGCCGATGAGGTGCTCGTGCGCGTGCGCGGCGGTACGCGGCTGGAGGAGTTCCGCCTGCTCCTCAAACAACTGGGCGCGACGGTGACGGGAAGCCTGCCCGAACTGGGCGTGTACCAGTTGCGCCTGCCGCAGGGCGTGAACGTGCTCGACCTGGTCGAACAGCTCAAACGCAACCCGATGCTGGCGGGCGTTGAGCCCAATTTTGCGAAACGGCTGGACCGCTCGCGCGAGGCGGCACCGGATGACGCGGTGGCCGGTGTCGCGGCGCCCGGAGTCCTGGCCGGCGCGCCGCCGCTCGCGATCCTCGACTCCGGCCTGCTCGCGGGCGTGGGCGGATTGGAGAAGGCCGTGGTCGGCCAGTACAACGCCGTGTTTCCGAAGAATGAGATGGGC
Source organism: uncultured Verrucomicrobiota bacterium (assembly GCA_937996795.1). GTDB lineage: Bacteria > Verrucomicrobiota > Kiritimatiellia > CAIVKH01 > CAIVKH01 > JAMLJG01. The sequence goes on from CALKUH010000069.1 coordinate 67,837, forward strand.
GACCCGCAGGGACATGGCACGCAGATGGCGCTGGTGGCGGCCGGCGCGGTGCAGCCGCAGGGCGTGGCGGCGGATGGCGAAGGGCCGCCGCTGCTCGCGGTCCGCGCGTTCGACGAGGAGGGCGCCACGTCGAATTTCGCGATCATGCGCGCGCTGCAATACGCCCTGTCGAAGGGCGCGCGTGTCGTCAACCTCAGCTGGGGCACCGAGACAGACAGCGCGTTCCTCGCCGACGCAATCGCCTATGCGCAGCAAAAGGGCGCCGTGATCGTCGCCGCCGCGGGCAACGAACCCACCGGCCGCGCGGTGTACCCCGCCGCCTACGACGGCGTGATCGCCGTCAGCGCGCTGAATGGAGACGGCTCGGTGTGGGACCGGTCGAACCGCGGCGCCTTCGTGACCGTGTCCGCGCCGGGCCGCGCCACGCTGCCCGTCGGCCACGCGGGTCCGCCCGGCAGCTACGCCGGCACCTCCATCGCCAGCGCCTACGTGGCGCGCGAACTCGCGCTGTATTTCGCGCGCAATCCGCAAGCCACCGCGGCCGACGCCCGGAAAGCGCTCCAACAGGCCGTCACCGACGCGGGCGCAAAGGGCCGTGATCCGCTCCACGGCCACGGCGCGCTCGACGCCGCCGCCGCACGCCGGCTGCGCGGGTTGTAGCCGCCTCATCCGTTCCCCGTTCTCGTTTCACGTACACGTGCACGTTTCACGTTCACGAACGCAAACGGCGTGAACGTGAACGGGAAACGTGAACATGAACGAAAATTTATGGCAGATGCACGCCGATGCGATACACCCGGGTTGTGCCGGGGGCCGTATCGGTGAACGCGCGCAGCGTGCCGTCACCGGGGATGTTGGTCTGGCCGGACACGCCGGTCCACGGCAGGCCGGGGGTGTCGGCGGCTTCCATTCGATAGAGCCGGCCCGTTTCGGTCGGCGCATAGATCGTGAGACCGGGCGCGCTGTGCGCGGCGGTGGCGCGGAACAGGGATGACGCCTCGCGCGGGTTTGTGCCGGCGATGTATTCCGCCCAGTTCGACTGGCCGTCGCCGTCCGCATCCAGCAGCGCATCGCCCGCGCTCAGCGGCGCGAGCGAGTGAGCCACTTCAAATCCATCGGGCATCCCATCGCCGTCGGTGTCGCGCTTCTCGTGGTCCGTGCCGACAAAAAATTCGTTCGTGTTGTGCAGGCCGTCGCCGTCCAGGTCCCGCGCGCTCGCCTCGCTGAACGCGAGGGCCACGGTCCAGTTCGTGGCGGTGTTCTGCGTTTCGTATTGCTGCACCATCGGCAGCTTGCGCCCGTCCCAGTCGGTCTGGTCCGGGTTGTTCACGAAGCTCACGTTTCGGCCCGCGACGACGAACGCCGCGCCGCCCTGCGTGTTGCGCAGGCCGCGGAAGGAGGCATCGCCCGCCGCGATCAGGTTCACCTGTCCGTTTTTCATCAGGTCGAACTGGTTCGGGCCGACGCCGTAGCGCACGTAGAGCGTGCCGATCGCGGGGCTCAACTCGTACTGCGCCCGCACGACGTCGCGACCCGGTTCCAGTGTGAACGTCTTGCGGACCAGCCCGTCGGCGGACTGGAACGTCCACGCGCCCGTGCCCGCGACGGGCGCCGTCAGCGCGAAGTCCGCGTCGGTGTACATCGAGGACGCCGGGCCCGTGGCGTACTGGTCCTTGAACGCGGAGCAGCGGTTGTTGTTCGCGCCCTCGTTGTCGGATTCCTCCGCCGGGTTCGCGATCGGCACGCCGACCACGGTCACCGCGTCGCCGCCGTTCACCGACGGGTCGAACACAAACGCCTTCACGAGCCGCGCGCCCCAGCGCTCGAAGACGAGGAACACGCGGTTGTTGCAGAGGACGTATTCGTCGAGTTGGTCGTCGTCGATGTCCGCCGCGTACGCCACCGGCGCCGCGCCCTGCGCGCCGCTCTTCACGTTCTGCACCCAGTCGGACGCGGCCTTGAACATCCCGCCCTTGCGCACATGCCCGTGCAGGCGGATCGCCCAGCCGGACAGCGGGTCGTAGGTCGTGTCCTCGTAGGACGTGGTGCAGGCGTCGGTGCGGTTGAAGGTCTGCTGGTAGTTGCGCGACTGGTACTGGTCGGGGTTCGCGTCCTCGTCGTGCCACGCGGTTTCGTAGATCATCGCGCTGTACGACCACTCGGCGAGGCGGCGCAGGTTCGTTGCGGTGATGGACTGGATCGTGTCCCACGCGTCGCGGATCAACGTGCCCGGCGTGTTCATGTCGCCGTATTTCTTCATCGCGTCCGGCGCCCACGCGTTGTGCACGCGCGCGGTGCGGTTGAAGAAGCTCTCCTCCAGCGCGGTGCCGTAATACCAGTGGTCGTAGTTGTGTTCGCTCGCGCGCTTGAGCCATTCGTAGGTCTGCATCGACTTGTCGTACACGTAGCCCTGGTCGATGACCCAGTTCGGGTCGGCCTTCGCCCAGTCGAGCACCTGCTTGAGGTTCACCATCTCGATCCACGGGTGGTTCGCGATCCAGCGGATCGTGCGGTCCCACTGGTCCGCGTTGTTGTTCGGCGTCGCGGACGCGAACGAGTTGCCGGCGAACGCCTCCCAGTCGTCGAACACCAGCGTGAGCTGCGCGTAGTCGGGGCTGAGCGCCTTCTGCAGCAGCGCGTAGCGCGTGTCGAGGTTCAGGCCCGTGTCGTCGGGGCCGAACTTCGACTGGTCCTCGCGGTCGTTGATCATGAATGTGTAGACGCCGTTGATCTTGTGGACCTTGTGGTGGTAGGGCGCCTCGTCGTTGCCCTGGCCGCCGGCCCAGCGCCCGCAGTTGTTGTCGTCCCACGAGCCGCCGTACGGGCTGCCGCCGGGGTTGTTTTCCTGCGGATAAAACCACCAGTGCAGGTGCGTGACCTCGTCGAGGTACGTCGCCTCGAAGCCGCCGGCGAGGATGTCCTCGAACGGACGCCCCTTCAGCGGCTTCGCGGGATGCACCCACGGCGCGTTGGTGTTGCTGTGGAACACGCGCTCGGGCACATGCATCACGCCCATGTCGGATTCGTTGACGCCGAACAGGTGGTAGAGCAGCTCGTTGTTCTGGCCGATGCTGCGCCGGTTCACCTCGCCCTCGAAGTAGGGCATGATGTGTTCCGCGAGTACGCCGCCGATCAGCGAGCCGGGTCCGGTGGTGATGAACGTGCGCACGCGGTCCACGAACGCGGGGCCGTCGCGGTCGGGAAAATCGGGGTCCGCCGGATTCTGCGTCGCCCACAGGAACGACATCAGCAGCGTGCCGCTGATGTGCAGGTTCACCGGCACGTTGAGCATCTCCGCCGAGTCCATCAGGCGGATGAACCCGGGCTTCAGCGTCGCGGAGTAATCCGTGTAGATGTGCTTTTGCGTGCCCTCGCGCGGCGCCACCGACTGGTTCGCGTGCGCGATCGCGGCATACTTCGCGCGGCCCGCCGTGTCGGTGGACAGGATCGAGCCGGACAGCAGGCCGATCCCCGCGCCGGTGTTGCGGTTGAGCGCACCGAACGCATCCGCGATGTCGCTCCCGCCGCTGATCTCGTCAAAATCCTTTGTCGTGTACACCTGGAAGCGGAGCGGTGAGGTGCCGTTCCATCCCGCGCCGGTGAGCGCCGACGCTTTGATGCCGAACTCCACGCCGTCGAGATCCGACCGCCAGTACGACCCGAGCCAGTTCCCCGCCGTGATGTTTGCTCCAGAAGCATTAACGACCGCGTTATTGTTCGTCGTCGCGTCGTAAAGCTTGATGCAGACGTCCCACGGATGCGCCGTGTCGGTCTCCAGCCCATCCGGCAGCGTGCTGTTCCCGCCGCTCGCGCAGTCGATGGCGACGTAGCAGTTCAGCGCGCTGTTTTCGACGCCGAACCCGAGGTTGAAGAAATCGATGCGGAAATAGACGTTGCTGTTCTCCGCGCGGCTGTAGAAGGCGATGACGTCGCGCGACGTGTCGTGTCCGTCGCCGCGGCTGAACCCGTCCCCATTCGTGTCCAGCGCCCGCAGGTCCGCCGCCGTCCAGTCCTGGAACTCCTCATACCAGACCGCGTTGCCGAACAGTACGTCGGGATTCTTGTTCGTCCCGATGACCGGCCCCGCGCCGATCGTGATCGCCGCCACGCCATCCCATGCCAGTACAGCCCACACCACAGCCGCCCAGCCCCATCGCCAAAAGCCCCCATGCATCCCGCACCTCGTAACAGGTCAAACCGGCCAAGTCAAACGCTTTACCTGCGGCGGATTTGACCGGTCGCCGACGGAACCCCTTGCTACCGGCGGGGGCATTTGGTAGCTTCGTCGCTTCATTTGGAGGCAGGATTATGGCGAAGATTGATTTCGGTGGGGTGGTTGAGAATGTGGTGACGCGGGGCGAGTTCTCGCTGGCGCGTGCCCGCAAGGCGCTCAAGGGCGAGACCATCGCGGTCCTCGGCTACGGCGTGCAGGCGCCCGCACAGGCGCTGAACCTTAAAGACAACGGCTTCAACGTCATTGTCGGCGCCCGCGACTGGACGCGCGCGAAGCAGGACGGCTGGAAGCCGGGCAAGGACCTCTTCTCGATCGAGGAAGCCGCCGACCAGGGCACCATCCTGCTCTATCTCGTGTCCGACGCCGGGCAGCGCGCGCTGTGGCCGACGGTGAAGAAGTTCCTCACGCCGGGCAAGGCGCTCGCCTTCTCCCACGGCTTCTCCATTGTGTTCAAGGGCCAGACCAAGGTCATCCCGCCGAAGGATGTGGACGTGATCCTCGTGGCCCCGAAGGGCTCGGGCCTCAACGTGCGCCGCAACTTCCTCGCCGGCGCGGGCATCAACTCCAGCTATGGCGTGTTCCAGGACGCAACCGGCCGCGCGACCGAGCGCACGATCGCCCTCGGCATCGGCATCGGTTCCGGCTACCTGTTCCCGACGACGTTCCAGCGCGAAGTGGTGAGCGACCTCACCGGCGAGCGCGGTGTGCTGATGGGCGCGCTTGCGGGCATCATGGAAGCCCAGTACGAAGTGCTCCGCAAGAACGGCCACTCCCCGAGCGAGGCGTTCAACGAGACGGTGGAGGAGCTCACGCAGAGCCTCATCCGCCTTGTGGATGAGAAGGGCATGGACTGGATGTACGCGAACTGCTCGACCACCGCCCAGCGCGGCGCGCTCGACTGGAAGCCGAAATTCAAGAAGGCCACGCTGCCCGTGTTCAAGGCGTTGTACAAGTCGGTGAAGACCGGCAAGGAATCCGCCCGCGTGCTGCGCGTGTGCAGCGGCCCGAACTACAAGCAGTTGCTTGCCAAGGAGCTCAACGCCCTCGGCGGCTCCGAAATGTGGCGCGCCGGCGCAGCCGTCCGCTCGCTCCGTCCCAAGACCGCCAAAGCCCCCGCCTCCAAGGCCAAGGGCACCGGCGGCCGCACGATGGAATGATCCCAGCCGTCATCAGGTATGCAAAACGGGGCGTCCCTTCCGGGCGCCCCGTTTTCGTTGTACGGGCCTTTGTAAGGCGGACGGTGCCGTGTCGAAATGATATCGCACACACAAAGGAGCGTTCGCATGTCACTCGAAGGAAAGAAAGCGCCGGCGTTTTCGCTGGCGGGCAGCGACGGAAAAAACCATTCGCTGGCGGACTACAAAGGCAAGACGGTTGTCCTCTATTTTTATCCGAAGGACGACACGCCGGGATGCACGAAGGAAGCGTGCGGGTTCCGCGACCACTTCAAGGAAATCGCCAAACACGCCGTCGTGCTCGGCATGAGCAAGGATTCCGTGGCGTCGCACGGCAAGTTCATCAGCAAATACAAACTGCCCTTTACGCTGTTGTCTGATCCCGATGCGGCGGTCATGAAGGCCTACGGCGCGTTCGGCGAGAAGCTGATGTACGGCAAGCCGGTGCAGGGTACGATCCGGTCCACCGTGGTCATCGGGCCCGATGGCAAGGTTGTAAAGCACTGGGCCGCCGTGAAAAAGGCCGAGGAGCACCCGGCGGATGTGCTTGCTTTCCTGGCGGGGGAAAGCGGATAAGTAGATATCTATGTCCGATACCGCATCGCTCTCCCTTGGCCGCCGTGTGGCGCGCGCCTGGCAACAGTATCTCTTCGGCGACGAAGACAACGTCACGCTGATGCACAGCACGCCGTTGATCTTCATGCACCTCATGGCGCTGGGCGTGTTCTTTGTCGGCTTCAGCTGGACGGCCCTGGCGGCCTGCGTCGCGACGTATGCCATCCGGGTGTTCGCCTTGACCGGCGGCTACCATCGCTACTTCTCGCACAACTCGTTCAAGACGAGCCGCGTGTTTCAGTTCATCCTCGCGTTCCTCGGCGGCACGTCCGCCCAGCTCGGCGCGCTGTGGTGGGCCGCGCATCACCGCTACCACCACCAGCATTCGGACACCGAACTGGACATCCATTCGCCGATCAAGCAGGGCCTCTTCCGCTCGCACATCGGGTGGATCATGTGCCGCAAATACGCGAAGACCGAGCTGGAGCGCATCCCGGATTTCGCGAAATACCCCGAACTGCGCTTCCTCGACCGGTTCCACTCGGTCCCGCCGATCCTGCTGGCGGTGGGCCTCTATTTCCTCGGTGACTGGCTCGCCGCGGCGAAGCCCGGCCTCGGCACCAGCGGCTGGCAGCTCGTGTTCTGGGGCTTCTTCCTCAGTTCCGTGTTCGTGTACCACGCGACGTTCTGCATCAACTCGCTCACGCACATGATCGGCACGCGCCGGTTCAACACGAAGGATTACAGCCGCAACAGCCTGATCCTCGCGCTGATCACCTTCGGCGAGGGCTGGCACAACAACCACCACCGCTACCCCGTCGCCACGCGCCAGGGCCTCTATTGGTGGGAAATCGACATCACCTACTACACGCTCAAGGTGCTGTCGTGGTTCCGCATCGTGTGGGACCTGCGCGGCCATCCCGCAAAGCTCTACGAGGAAGCCGCCACGGTTCCCGTCCAGCCGCTGCCGGAACGGCCTTAATCGCCAATTGGCGATTGGAAATCCGCAACCGGCAATGCCATAGTCGGCACATGGCCGAGCTGCGCAACGAATTCTCCTGGTCCAAGTCGCGCGCCGATGTCTTCGCCGCCTGCCCGCGCCAGTATTTTTACCACTATTACGGCTCGTGGGGCGGGTGGGATGCGCGAGCCAACCCGAAGGCGCGCACGCTCTACATCCTCAAGCAGCTCCAGTCGCGCCAGCAGTGGATGGGCGCGACGGTGCACAATTGCCTGCGCTGGATCCTGACGACGCTGCGCGAAAAGGGCGTCGCGCCCTCCGAGGAAAAGGCGCTGCAGATGCTCGGGCGCCGCATGCAGGTGGACTTCAATGCGTCCGGTGAGGGGTTGTATTGGGAGAAACCCAAGGACACCTGCGGCCTGCTGGAACACGAGTACGACGACCTGGAGGTGACCGACGACGTGTGGAGCGCCGTGTTCGAGAAGGCGCTCGCCGCGGTCGCGACGTTCTACCGCAGCGAGGTGCTGGAAACCCTGCAGGGCCTGCCGCCGGACGACTGGCTGGAAATCGAGAAACTGGCCTCGTTTGAGGTGGAGGGAACGAAGGTCTGGGTGCAGCTCGATTGCGCCTTCCGCGCGAATGGCGACATCCGCATCGTGGACTGGAAAACCGGCAAGGCGAACGCGGACGCCACGCGGGAACAGCTCGCGCTCTATGCGTGGTATGCGGCCGGACGCTGGAACGTCGGCGCTGCACAGGTGGCGCCGGCGGAATTTAATCTCGGCACCGGCGAACTGGTGGCCCACCGCTTCGCCGATGCGGACTTCGCGCCGCTGCGCGAAAAGATCAGCGCCAGCGCCGCCGCGATGCGCGCGTTGCTCGACGACGCCGCGCAGAACCGCGCTTCGGAAGAGAAGTTCGCGATGACGGATGCCGAAAAAACCTGCCGCAAATGCCCCTACCGCCGCGTGTGCCCGAAGTGGGCGGAAACCGGCGGCGAGAGCTGAAGCGACAGGGCGCTTCTCAGCGGTGGATGAGCCCGATCCGAACCATCGCCGATTTCAGCCCTTCGGATGTCGCCGTCAGCGTGAATGTCCCGGCTTGGCCGCGCGCCGCGCGCACGATCACCAGCGCCATGCCATTGAACGCCTTGCGCTGGCGGGCTTGGAACGGCTCGAAGCTGGTGGGATCGCCATTGTCCACCGCGACGATTTCGCCCGGGCCCTCGACGTCGAAATGAATCGTATGGTTCGCGCGGGGGACCATCGTGCCCGCGTCGTCGGCGACGCGGACGGTGACGAATGACAGGTCTAGTCCGTCGTTCGCGATAATCTCTCGATCCGCTGCTGCGTTCAGTTGTGCCGGCGCGCCAGCCGTTTTCATCGCTGCGCGCGCCCACTCGCGTCCGCGCTTGTACGCGACCACGGTCAGTTCCCCCGGCTGATATACGACCTCATTCCAGCGCAGCCGGTAGTGGCCCGGCTCTTTTTTCCGGCGGCCCAGCGAAACGCCGTTCAGGAACAGCTCCGCCTCGTCGCCGGAGGTGTACACATGGACCGGTGTCACGAGGCCCACGCGTTCGGGCCAGGTCCAGTGCGGCAGGATGTGCGCCATCGGGTGGTCCGGGCGCCAGTGCGATTGGTACAGATAGAAGCGGTCCTTCTTGAAGCCGGCGAGATCCACGATGCCGAAGTAGCTGCTGCGCGAGGGGATCGGGAGGCGTCCGAGTTCCTTCAACTGGCGCTCCATCTCCGCCTTGCCCGCCGCGTCCTGGAAATTGAGCAGGTTCGTCCGGTCGTCGTTGTAGGGCGTCGGCTCGCCGAGATAGTCAAAACCCGTCCAGACGAATTCGCCCGCGACGTGCGGATTCTGCGCCAGCGCGCGGAATTCGTCGTCCGGCGCGCGGCCCCACGGCGGCGCGTACAGGTCGTAGGAACTCATCTGGAAATTCGCCTGTCCATGCCCCTTGTTTTCCGAGACGGGATTGAATGTCGCGGGATCGTACGGTCCGGGTTCCGGCCGTCCGCGCTCGCGCGCCTTCTGGATGTCCATGGCGCGCGTGGCCGCTGCCGACTCCGGCGTCTGGAACACATATTCGCCACGCGTGCTGACGGTCGACGCGGTTTCGCTGCCGACCAGCGGGATGCCGGGATTCTCCGCGCGAAACCGCGCATAGCCGCCCATTTCGTAATTCTGGCCCATCACGTCGACGGCCCGCTGGATGCCGTTGTAGCTCGCCTCGCCATTGTTGGAGCCGACCACGGTGGGCCGCGTGGGGTCCTCATCGTGGGCGACGGCGGTGAGCCGCGCCGCGATCGCGGGGCCGGCGTTTGCATCGCCAAGTTCAAGCACCTCATTCCCGATGCACCACATGAACACCGATGGGTGGTTGCGGTCGCGCCGGATCAGGGCGCGCAGATCGCGCTCGTACCAGTCGTCGAACAGGTTTGCGTAGTCGTTCGGCGTCTTGGCCGCACGCCACGAATCGAACGACTCGACCATGACGAGAAAGCCCATGCGGTCGCAAAGGTCGAGCAACTCGGGCGCGGGTGGATTGTGGCTGGTGCGCAGCGCGTTCGCGCCCATGTCCTTCAGGATTTCCAATTGCCGCTCCGCCGCGCGCATATTATACGCCGCGCCGAGCGCGCCGAGGTCGTGGTGGTTGCACACGCCCCTGATCGGGACGCGCGCGCCGTTCAGCAGGAATCCGTTGTCCGGCGTGAACTGAATCGTCCGCACGCCGAACACCGTTTCCTGCGCGTCAATCACGGCCCCCTCGCTCAGCACCGTGGTCACGGCGCGGTAACACGCCGGCGTCTCGGGGGACCAGCGCTGCGGGCGCACAAGCGGAACGGATGCGACGCACGCGCCCGTTCCGCCGGGCGGCACGACGAGCGGCGCGGGCGGCATGGCTGCCACGCGGGCGTCACCCAGGAAGAGTTCCGTCTGGATGCTGAGGCGCGCTTCCGCTGCCGTGTGATTTTCCACCGCCACCCGCGCGGCCACTTCGGCGCGGGAATCGGTCACCTCCGGCGTGGCGATCGTGACGCCCCCGTTCGCGAGGTGTACGGAGTCCGTTTTCACGAGCCACACGTTGCGGTAGAGGCCGGAGCCTGGATACCAGCGCGACGATTTCTCCGGATTGTCGAGGCGGATCGCGAGGGTGTTTTCCGCGCCGGGTATCGCATGGCGCGTGAGGTCGAGGCGGAACGAGGCGTAGCCGTAGGGCCAGCCGCCGACGAAGACGCCATTGCACCAGACCATGGCGTAGGCCATCGCGCCGTCCACATCGAGATAGAGGCGACGCCCGGCGTCCGACGCGGGCAGCGCTAAAGTCTTGCGATACCAGCCGATGCCCGCCCACGGCAGTTTGCCCGTATTGCCCGGCAATTTTATGTCAAACGGTCCTTCGATGCCCCAGTCGTGCGGCAGGTCGATCGTGCGCCACGAGGTGTCATCGAATGCGCGCTGTGTGAACGGATGGTCGCCGCCCAGGCGCATCTGCTCCGACGTGAGGCCCGATGCGGATGCCGATGTGATCACGGCGGCTTTGACCGCTGGGGTGCGGAGATAACTCAGGGTGTCGCCCGCCGCGCGCGTGTCCTCGCGTTGAAAACGCCAGCCGTTGTTCAGCCGGATGCGCTCGCGGGGCTGGGGAGGTCGGCCCATCACCAATCCTGCGCGAACAAGCGCACCGACGGTGTCAGCGGAATGGTCTGGAGGCGGTCCGCGACGGTTTCCGTGCTGCCCGGCAGGATCAGGCCGGGCCGTACGTCGGCCAGCGGCTGCACGACGAACCGGCGCTGGGCCCAGCGCGGGTGCGGGACGGTGAGTGTCGGGGTGTCGAGCGTCGCGTGCCCCGCGTACAGGACGTCGATATCCAGCGTACGCGGGGCGAATTTGTCCGCGCCGCGCACGCGTCCGGCGGCCTCCTCCATCGCGGCGAGATGGGCGCGCAGCGATTCCGGGTCCAGCGCCGTTTCCACCACCAGCACGGTGTTGAGGTAGGGCAGGCCCGCGAATTCGGGCCGCACGCCGACGGGCTCCGTTTCATACACCGGCGCGGTCGCGACGATGCGCACGCCGTCGAGCGCCGCGATGGCGTCGCGCGCGCCGCGCAGGTACGCGAGGCGGTCGCCGAGACAGGAGCCCAAGCTGAGGCCGATTTCCATCGCGTTCCGGTGAATCAAAGTCCGAGCACGTCGCGCATCGTGTAGAGGCCGGGCTTGCGGCCCGCGAGCCACGCCGCGGCGCGCAGCGCGCCCACGGCGAAGGTGTCACGGCTCGTCGCGCGGTGCGACAGTTCGATCAGCTCACCGTCCGTCGCGAACATCACCGTGTGGTCGCCGATGATGTCGCCGCCGCGCACGGCGTGGAAGCCGATCTCCGTCGCGCTGCGGTCCTCCTTCACCACGCCCTCGCGCCCGTGCACGGCGACCTGGTCGAGATCGACCTGCAGCCCGCGCGCAACGGCCTGGCCCAGGCCCAGCGCGGTGCCGCTCGGCGAATCCTTCTTGCGGCGGTGGTGGCGCTCGATGATTTCGACGTCGTAGCCCTTGTCCTTCAGCGCGCGTCCCGCCTGCTCGAGCAGCGCGAACAGAAGGTTCACGCCGACGCTCATGTTTGGCGCCCAGACGACGGGGATCTGCTTTGCCGCCGCCTCGATCGCGGCCTTGCCTTCGGGGCCGATCCCGGTGGTGCCGATGACCCAGCCCTTGCCCCAGCCGGCGATGCGCGGCGCGTTGCCGGCGGTGCCCTGGTGCCCGCTGAAATCCACGATCACATCGCACAACGGCGCGACCGCCGCGAGATCCGACGTGATGGTTACGCCCGTCTTGCCCGCCGGCTGCCCGAGTTCCGGGCAGTCCCACAGGTCGATGGCGCCGACCAGCTTCAGCCCCGCCACCGCGTTGTTTTCGATGCAGCGGATGAGCGTCCTGCCCATCCGTCCGCACGCGCCGACGATCACAATTTTCGTCATATATTCACCACGGAGGGCACGGAGGCACGGAGAGGCTTTCTCCGTGTCTCCGTGGTTAAATCAGATGTACCGACCGCAACGTCGCTTCCAGCCGCTTCTTGAGGCCTTCGCTCATTTCGCAGAGCGGCAGGCGGTAGACATCCTCGATCTTGCCCATCAACGCGAGCGCCGTCTTCACCGGGATCGGGTTCGTGTCGATGAAGAGGTCCGCGAACAGGCGGTAGTACTTCAGGTGCAGCGCGCGCGCCTCGGCCCAGCGGCCCGCGAGGGCATGGTGCACGAGGTCGGCCACCGCGCGCGGCGCGACATTCGACGCGACGCTGATCACGCCCACGCCGCCGACGGACATCATCGGCAGCGTCAGCGAATCATCGCCCGACAACACCTCCAGCTTCGGGCACGACGTGACGATCTGGCTGACGCGGTCCACGCTGCCCGCCGCCTCCTTGATCGCGACGACCGCCGGGTGCTTGCTCAGCTCCACCACGACGTCCAGCGGGATTTCCTTCCCCGTCCGGCCCGGCACGTTGTAGAGGACGACGGGCAGGCCGAGGTCGGCCACGGCGGCAAAATGGCGGGTCAGCCCGAGCGCGTTCGGCTTGTTGTAGTAGGGCGTGACCTGGAGCGTTGCGTCGGCGCCCGCATCCTTCGCGTGCCGCGTCAGTTCCAGCGCCTCGGCGGTGGAATTCGCGCCCGTGCCCGCGATGATCTTCACGCGCTTGCGCGCCGTCTCGATGGCGACCTCGATCACGCGCTCGTGCTCGACATAGTCCAGCGTCGGCGACTCGCCGGTGGTCCCGACCGGCACGAGGCCGTCCACCCCGCCCGCGATCTGGAACTCGATCAGCTCCTTAAAGCGCTCATAGTCCACCTGTCCATCGCGGGTGAACGGAGTGACGATTGCCGTGTATGCGCCTGCCCAAGTGCTCATAAGTCTGTGCCTGAAGGTTGCAACGCCTGTAAAAACAAGTTGCGAGTCTTCCAACGTCTGTAAGAAAAAGCACGCATTTTCTGCTTGTGCCCCGCGCGCATTCCCGTATGTTCGCCCGCTTAGTCCTGAAAACGTGTGGAAGTAAGGACGGAAGCGAGTGCCGGCCCGCTCCCGGGTCGTGCCAAAGCGGATTTTCCCGACGCGATATGCCGAGGGAATAATAGAGGGAGTTGAACATGGAAACGGGTGACTTTACCCCCAACGTAGCCGTCCAGGACCTGCTCGACGCGGGTCTGCACTTCGGGCACCAGACCAAGCGCTGGAACCCGAAGATGAAGAAATACATCTTCGAGCCGGAAAAACGCGGCCGCAACGGCATCTACATCATTGACCTCGAAAAGACGCACGCGTGTCTGAAGACCGCGCTGAATTTCGTCTATCAAACCATCCTGCGCGGGCGCTCGATCCTCTTCGTCGGCACCAAGAAGCAGGCGCACGAGCCGATCGTCATGCTCGCCGACCGCACGAAGCAGCCCTATGTCATCAACCGCTGGCTCGGCGGCACGCTGACGAACAACGTCACGATCCGCAAGAGCATCGCGCGCATGCGCGAGATCGAGCGCCTGGAGGCGGACGGCAGCTTCGAGAAGATGCCGAAGAAGGAAGTCTCCCGCATGAAGCACGAGCTGGAGAAGCTCCACTTCAACCTGAGCGGCGTCGCCGACATGAGCGAGCTGCCGGGCGCGGTGTTTGTCATCGATACGCAGCGCGAAGCCATCGCGGTCGCCGAAGCGCGCCGCCTCGGCATTCCCGTGATTGCGGTGGTGGACACGAACAGCGATCCCGACGTGGTCGACTATCCGATCCCGGCGAACGACGACGCGATCCGCTCCATCTCGCTGATCTGCCAGCTCGCGGCGGAAGCCGTGGAGAAGGGTGTCTCCGAATACTCCCGCGTCGCCGCTGAAGACCAGCGCCGTCGCGCCGCGGAGGAAGCCGCCGCGCAGGCCCGCGCCCGCGCCACGGAAGCCGCCGCCAAGGCGAACGCCCCGGCCGGCGAGGCTGCGGCGGCCAAGCCCGAAGCCAAGAAGCCGGTCCGCAAGCCTCGCGCCGCGAAGCCGGTCACCGAAGCCGCCGCGGAAGCGCCGGCCGGTGAAGCGCCTGCCGCAGGCTGAACCTGACACTCAAAACCTGACCCCGGGATATTTCCATGGAAATCACAGCAGCATTGGTCAAGGAGCTCCGCGACGAAACGGGGCTCGGCATGATGGAGTGCAAGAAGGCGCTCGTCGAAACGCAGGGCGACAAAGCCGCCGCCGTCAAAGTGCTCCGCGAGCGCGGGCTTGCCATCGCCGGCAAGAAGGCCGAGCGCGTGGCGAAAGACGGCCGTGTCGGTTGCGAGATCTATGACGGCGGCAAGACCGGCGTCATGATCGAAGTCAACTGCGAGACGGACTTCGTCGCACGCAACGCCTCGTTCCAGGCCTTCATGAAGGAACTGGTCCAGGCGTCGAAGAGCGTCGGCGACAACGCGCTTGCCGAGAAGATGAAGGACCAGGTCGCCGCGAAGATCGCGGAGATCGGCGAAAACATCATCATCCGCCGCAACGTGAAGTACAGCGTGCAGGGCGAGGGCATCGTCGCCGGCTACATCCACCTTGGCGAAAAGGTCGGCGTGCTGGTGGAGGTCGGTTGCACCAAGGCGGCCACGCTCGCCGCCGAGGGATTCCGCGAGGCGGTCAAGGACGTCACGCTGCACATCGCCGCGAGCAATCCGGCCTACCTGCAGCGCTCCGATGTCCCGGCGGACATCCTGCAGGCCGAGCGCGAAATCTACGCCAAACAGGTGGAAGGCAAGCCGGCGAACATTCTCCAGAAGATCGTCGACGGCAAGCTCGAGAAGTTCTACCAGCAGAACTGCCTCATCGAGCAGGCGTTCGTGAAGGATGCCGACCAGACGGTCACCGAGATGCTGAAGGCGCGCGGCGCGGCCGTGGGCGACACGCTCACCATCCGCCGCTTCGTGCGCTATCAGGTCGGCGCCTAACCACTTCCATCTCCATCCGCTCCCGCACGGGGGCGGGTGGAGGAAGGGGATCCGATGAAACGCAAGGGGCTGACGCAGCTGGGCCGGAAGGTTTCGATTCCCGCCTCGCCCGGGAAGGCGACCTTGGAGACGTTTCCCAACCGGCACACGGACCGCGACTACACGATCCGCTTCGATTGCCCCGAATTCACCTCGCTGTGCCCGATCACGGGACAACCCGACTTCGGGCACATTGTGATTGAGTACGTGCCGGGTGCGCGTTGCCTGGAAAGTAAATCGCTGAAGCTGTATCTCGGCTCGTTCCGCAACGAGGGTTCCTTCGCCGAGGTCATCGCGAATCGCATCCGCGACGATCTGGTTGCCGCGCTCGTGCCGCGCCGGCTCACGGTGACCGCCGACTTCACTCCGCGCGGCGGCATCGGCATCCGCGTCGTTTCGACCTTCCCCGCGTAGCGCACCGCTCCATGGACGCGCCGGCCACAGCCCTTACGATGCGCGCCCGGTTGCTGCATGCGGCCCGCCGGGCCCGCGCGACGGCGTATGGCGCGCTGCTTCCGTTCGACTACCTGTTCCGGAAGCTGAACCGGCTTTCCCTGTATCCGCCCATTCACCTGCGGCGCCATGTGGGCTGTCTCGGCGGCGGCTTCAACGGACCCGGCTATGAGTTCGTCGTGTACCTGCGCCTGCTGGCGGGCCTGCGCAACGGGCAGTCCGTCTGGGATCTGGCGTGCGGATGCGGGTTGTTGGAACTGGCGCTCGCCGACCTCGGGTGGGAGGGCCGCGTGGTGGGCACCGACATCCACCGCCCGTGCATCCGCTGGGCCCAGCGCCGGCTCGGCGCGGAATTGAAGCAGCACACGTTCGAGCACATGGACGTGTTTAATGCGGCCTACTGGCCGGCCGGCCGGCTGACGACGGCCCAGTGGCTCGAGCAATTCAGCGGGCGCGATTTCGACGTCGTGATCGCCAAGAGCCTGTTTACGCACGTCCTGCCGGACGAACTCGACGTCTATCTCCGCGGCATCGCGCCGCGGATCAAACCGGGCGGTCGCGCAATGTTGACCTTCTTCCTGCTGGATGACGAACAGGCGCGCGCCTCCGCCTCGGGCCGCGCGCGCATGCAGTTCCAGCCGTATGCGCAGGACGCGCGCTGCGCGGTGCGTACGCAGGTTGCGCCAACCGCCGCGGTGGCCTACTCGCGCGCGTATGTGTTGGAACAGCTTCGCGTCGCGGGGTTCAACACCGAACGTTGCACGATCCACCCCGGCGCCTGGTCCGGCCGCCCCGACAGCCTGTCCTTCCAAGACATCGTCGTGATCGAGCGATAGCGTGGCGCGCAACGGGTCTGGCCCGGCTGCACCCGGCTGCCGGCGCAGGCCGGCACTACTTCAGCGCGTTCTGCACCTCGGCAAGAAATGCGTTCTCTTCCGCAGCGGTTCCATCCGCGCCGATGACGCGTTGGAGGACGTCGAGAACCACGGCGCCGAGGGCCGGCGTTGGGAAGTGCGCGCATTGCTCCGCAATAAAGGACGCCCGATGAAGCGCGACGGTGTTTCGTATGCGCGCTGCTTCGGTCACGACAAAAAAGCGACGGTCCGTCTTCGAGTTCCAGGGCAGCGCGGCGACTTGCTTGTCGAACGTTGCGTTTTCCTCTGCCGAAACTACGCCATCCTGACGGCGCCCCGCCAGTAGCAGGCGCACGAGCGCTTCAACTTGATCCTGGGTCAGCGAGTTCAACTGCGCATTCATCGGCACCCTCCGGCGCAATCATGCGAAACCGCGGAGACTCCCGCAAGAATCGAAAGGCCGCGAATGCCTATTCGCCCTGCCCGTCGTAGCTTGCGCCGGCGGTGCAGGTTTCGTGGACGACGACGCGGTGGAGAAGGGGCAGCGCGGGTTTCAACTTGTGCCAGATCCAGCGCGCGATGTTTTCGCTCGTCGGATTTTCGAGGCCGGGGATCTCGTTCAGATAGCGGTGATCGAGCTGGTCGTAGAGCGGGGCGAACGCCTTTTTTACATCGCTGAAATCCATGACCCAGCCTGCGTGCGGATCCACCGGGCCGCGCACATGCAGCTCCACTTTGAAGGAGTGCCCGTGCAGCCGCCCGCACTTGTGGCCCGGCGGACAGTTCGGCAGCCGGTGGGCGGATTCAAACGTGATGATTTTGAAGATGTCCATCGCTGGGACCACGAAATACACCAAAGACACGAACGGGGAGAAGCCAGAAATCTGTTGGCGTCAGCGCGAGAGACGCGGGTCCGCGCGGCCGGTTTCGAGGAATCCCTTCGCCCGCAACAGGCAGGCGTCGCAACGGCCGCAGGGCGTTCCGTTGGCGCGCGGATCGTAGCACGACGTGGTGAGGCCGTAATCGACGCCCAATTTCAGCCCCGTCCGGATGATCGTCGCCTTGTCCATTTTCATCAGCGGCGCGTGGATGCGCAGCTTTTTCCCCTCGACCCCGGCGCGCGTCGCCAGGTTGGCCATGCGTTCGAACGCGCGGATGTAGTCCGGACGGCAGTCCGGGTAGCCGCTGTAGTCGAGCGCGTTCACGCCGATGAACACATCCGTGGAGCCGAGTACTTCCGCCCACGCGAGGGCGAAGGAGAGGAAAATCGTGTTTCGGGCCGGTACGTAGGTGATCGGGATGCCGTGCCCCATTTGTTTCGTGCTCCGTCCCTTCGGGACGGGAACGTCCGCCGTCAGCGCGGAGCCGCCGAATGCGCGGAGATCAATCGCGACCACCTTGTGCGCCACCGCGCCGAGCGCGCGGGCGACGCGTCGCGCAGCGGCGAGTTCAATGGCGTGCCGCTGGCCGTAGCGGAACGAGAGGGCGTAGCAGTCGAACCCTTTCGCGCGCGCGATCGCCAGCGCGGTTGCGGAGTCGAGGCCGCCGCTCAGCAGCACTACGGCGCGTGGATTGTGTGCCGCGCGCGTTTTCACAGCTGGTCCATCATTTTGTGGGTTTGCGGGATGACGCGGACGTCGCGCACGCGCTTCAGGCAGTGCGCCTGCCAGTCGAGCACCTGCTCGTTGCTCGGCGCATTGCGTGCCTCGGCAAACGGTGTCATCGGTTGCAGGATCAGGATCGTGTCCGGCGCGGTGTCGGCGACCACGGCGCACGTTTCATCGAGGTCGGCAATGCTCGTGTCGGCGCTGACAATGGCCTTGGCGAACACCTCGACCTCGTTCTCCACGCAGCGCGCGAGGAATTTTCGGTGGCTGCCCCAGGCGGCCTCGTTTTGGGTGACGCTGGGCAGCTTGATGTCCATCGCCGCGATATCGAGCCACGGCAACAGCAGGTCGAGCTGCGGATACAGGTCGCCCGCCGTTTCGAGGTAGGATTTCATGCCGAGGTGTTCGATGTGCGGCAGCAGCGCCTGCAAAAACTCCGCGTGCATCAGCGGCTCGCCGCCGGTCAGCGCGACGGAGTGGTGCGGACCCGCGCGCTCGTTCATCACGCGCAGCAAGTCGATGACCGCCTCCACGGAAAACGGATTGGGCGCGTCGCGGAAATCGCGGCGGCCCGGGGTTTGCTCGATGCGCGCCGCAGCGGGACGATAGCCCTGCGGCTGCCACGCGGTCACCGTTTCCGGCGAGTCGCAATAGACGCAGCGGCGGTGGCACCCGTAGAACCGCACGAAAATTTGACGCACCCCGACATACGGGCCTTCGCCCTGGATGGAGGAGAAGACCTCCGTCAGCAGGGCGGTTGTGTTGGAGTGAACGCGAGACATCGGTCAGGCGTGGTGGTGCGCCGCGGGTTTCGCGCGCGTGTAGTCGCGCAGCAGGTCGTACCAGGCGGGGAGGCCCGCGCCGGTGCGGGCGGAAACTTCCAGGATCACCGCGGCAGGCGCGGCTTCGCGGATGTTTTTCAGCGCCAGTTCGCGCTTGAAGCCGACCGCTTCGGCGATGTCGACCTTGTTCAGCAGCACGACATCGGCGTTTTGGAAGATGGAGGGATACTTCAGCGGTTTGTCCTCGCCCTCGGTTACGGAGGTGACGACCACGCGCAGGCGTTCGCCGAGGTCGAAGTTGGACGGGCACACGAGGTTGCCGACATTCTCGATGAAGAGCAGGTCGACCGGTGTGTTGCCCAGGTCCTCCAGCGCGTGCTGGATCATGTGCGCATCGAGGTGGCACACCGTGCCGGTGGTGATCTGGACCGACGGCGCCCCGCTGGCGCGCAGGCGCCGGGCGTCGTTGTCCGTCGCGAGGTCGCCGACGATGGTCGCCATGCGGAATTCGTTCTTCAGGTCGCGCAATGTCGCTTCGAGCAGCGCGGTTTTGCCGGAGCCCGGGGAGGAGACGAGGTTCAGGGCCAGCGTGCCGCGCCCCTTGAAGTAGCCGCGGTTCTGCTCCGCGTGGCGGTCGTTCCGGGCCATCAGCGACTGGTGCAGCGCGATGGTGCGGTGCTCCTCGTCGTGGTCGTGATGATGATCGTGGGCGTGCCCGTGACCATGCCCGTGCGCATGGGCGTGGTCGTGCGCGTGGCTGTGTTTGGGGGCTGAACATCCGCAGTGATCGCACATGGCCGAATCCTTTAATCGCTTCGCGCTATGACACTTCAATCGAAACCAGCTGCAACTCGCGGCCGCTTCGCACCTGCGTGCTCAGGGCCTGGCAGGCGGGGCACCGGTAGGAGAAGCGCGGCGGCTCAAACTCCCGGTCACAACGAGCACAGTAGCACCGAACCGGCACCGGCTCAATCTCCAGGCGCGCGCCGCTCGCGGGCGTGTCCTCGGCCAATGCCTCGAACGCGAACGTCAGCGCCTCATCCACCACCCCCGCCAGCGCGCCGATGCGGAGGCGGACGAGCTCCACCTTGCCCGCGCCATGTTGCGCCGCGGTGTCCAGGGCCGTCTTCAAAATGCCCTCGGCTATGCCGAATTCATGCATGCAGGGAACCTAACCGCAGATGGACGCGGATGAACGCCGAAAATGAAGGGTCTCAGCCGCGTACCAAGGTCTCGATCTGCGCCACCACGTCGCGGATCCCGGCTTCGGTGGCGGCGGAAAGGTCTTCGCCGAGGTCGAAGTGGAATCCCGGGATGGCGGCCAGCCAGGCTTCGGGTCTGGCACCGTAGAGATCGGCCGCCAGCGTGGCGACCTCGGTCGGTTGGATGGCATGACCAAAACAGGAGCGGGGCAGGTTGATGGCCTTCTGGTCGTGCAGCGGAAGCAACAGCGCATCCTGGCCGCCCGCCGCGGGGAAGGCGTCGAGAAAGATCACGCGGTCGGCCTCCAGCAGGAATTCGGCATGTTCCGGCACGAGCTGGTTGAAATCGTGGATTTCGACGCCCGGCAGCGCCCGCTCGCGCAGATGCACCGCGGCCCGACGCCCCGCGCCATCATCCTGATGGAAGTCGTTTCCCCACGCCAGAATGACCGTCCGTTTCATTCCTAATGCCAATCCGCGGTTGATACGTTTCGAGGCCGAGGCCGATTTTCGGATGCTCGTTCATCCCCTCGACTCTCGTTCCCTCGTGTCCTCACACCCTCTCGTCCTTAACTCCTATCTCGAAATCTCCCGCACCGTGTCCCCATTTGCGTTCACAATCGCGAGCTTGATCGGCATCTGGCCGAGCGCGTGGGTCGAACAGCTCAGGCAGGGATCATAGCAGCGGATCACGGCCTCCACGCGGTTTAGCGCGCCCTCCTTGACGTTCGCGCCATCGACGAAATGTTTTGCGGCCTGCGCGATGCCCTTGTTCATCGCGAGGTTGTTGTTGCCCGTCGCGACGATCAGGTTGGCCCAGGTGATCAGGCCCTGCTCGTTGATCTTGTAGTGGTGGAACAACGTGCCGCGCGGCGCCTCGGACACGCCCACGCCCTCGAACTTGTTCGGGTTCGCCACGGCGCGCACATGCGTGTTCAGGATGTCCGGCGCGCTGCAGAGTTCCGCCATGCGCTCCAGCGCGAAGAGGATTTCGACGAGGCGCGCGTGGTGGTAGTAGAACGAACTCAGCACCGCGCCCTCCTTGCGCAGCGCGCGGAAGTCGGCGAGCTCCTTGTCCGCGAGCGGTGTGCCGCAGCGATCGCAGCAATTCAGGCGCGCGAGCGGCCCCACGCGATACATGCCGCCGGGATAGCCGAACGGCTTGAAGTACGGCGACTTCAGGTAGCTGTCGCCGAGGCTGGCCTCGCCGATGTGGTGGTGGTAGGCGGTGGGCTCCAGCTTGTCGGCGATGATCTTGCGGTCGCTGTCCACGACGCGCAGGTAGCCGTCGTAGTGCTCGAGGTGACCTTCCGGCGACACGAGGCCGAGGAAGAGCGACGGGAAGTTGGCGAAGTATTCGATCTCGTCCTTGAACTGCCCCTGTGCGCCCTTGAAGAAGTCCAGCGTGCGGCGCGCGATGTCGATGCCGCGCGGGATGCCTTCGAGGATGCGCGCGCGGACCTCGTCCGACAGCGGCGCGTTGACGCCGCCCGGCACGGTCCACGCGGGATGCACGCGTTTGCCGCCCAGCCACTCGATCACCTGCTGGCCGTATTTGCGGAGCCAGATGCCGTCCTTGGCGATCTCCGGGAATTTCGCCGCGACGCCGAGCACGTGGCGCTGCGCGGGGTCGGAGTCGAACCCGAGCAGGAAATCCGGCGAGCTCAGGTGGAAGAAGCTGAGCGCATGCGACTGTGTCAGCTGCGCGAGGTTCATCAGCCGCCGCAGCTTGACCGCCGTCGGCGGGATTTTTACCGCCATCAGGTCGTCGCACGCCTTCGACGACGCCATCAGGTGGCTGACGGGGCAGATGCCGCAAATGCGCGCGGTGATCGCGGGCATTTCCTGGAACGGGCGACCCTCGGTGAATTTTTCGAAACCGCGGAATTGCGTCACATGAAAGTGCGCGTCGGCGACCTGGTCGCGATCATCGAGGAAGATCGAGATCTTCGAGTGCCCCTCGATGCGGGTGATCGGATCAATGACAACTGTTTTGGCCATGGCTGCTTCTCCAGAGGTGCCGTTTATCCGAATTTGCCCATCTGCGCGGGGTCCGGCATCCGTCCCGCCAGCAGTTCAGAAATGGCATAAAAGATGATGTCCGCGTGCGGCGGGCAACCGGGCACGTAGATGTCCACGTTGACCACCTCGTGGATCGGGCGCGTCCGGCTCAGCAGCGGCGGCACGACGGCATCCGGCATCTGCTGTTCCGCGCTGGCGTTCTCGATGTAGGCGCGCGAGCGGAGTTCATCGATGCTGAACGTGTTGCGCATGCCCGGCACGTTGCTGGTGACTGCGCAGTCGCCGAGGGCCATCAGCAGCTTCGTGTTTTTGCGGAAGCCCAGCACCTTGTGCAGGTCCTCCTCGTTGGTGATCGCGCCCTCGATGATCGTGAGGTCGATGTTTTCCGGGAACCCCTTCACGTCCATCAGCGGGCTGCTCACCAGCTCGATCTTGTCGGCAATGTCGAGCAGGCGCTCGTCCATGTCCAGCATCGACATGTGGCAGCCGGAGCAGCCATCCAGCCAGACGGTGGCGAGTCGGATCTTTGCGCTCATGATTTGGTCCCTCTCATCGCGGTCAGGTACGGCAGGAATTGCCCGCGCTTCTTCATCTCCGCCGCCGCGACGCCCTTTTCCGTCAGCGTGCCGGTCGGACACACATGCACGCATTTGCCGCAGGACGTGCAGGTGTCGGAGGACCCCCACGGCTGGTTCATGTCGGTGATCACGCGGCAGTCGATGCCGCGCCCCATGACATCCCACGTATGGGCGCCCTCGATTTCGTCGCACACGCGCACGCAGCGCGCGCACAGGATGCAGCGGTTGTGGTCCGCGCTGAACCGCATGTGGGAGGCGTCCACCTGCAGGCGCGGATAGCGGTACGGCACCCGGATGTGCGTGACGCCGAGCGCGCGGGCCTTGTCCTGCAGTTCGCAGTGGTTGTTGGAAACGCAGACCGCGCACACGTGGTTGCGCTCGGCGAACAGCAGTTCGATGATGGTCTTGCGGTATTCCTGCAGCCGTGGCGAGTGGGTGATGACCTCCATGCCCTCCGCCGCGCGCGTGACGCAGGCCGGCAGCAGCTTGGACTGGCCCTTGATCTCCACCAGGCACAGGCGGCAGGCTCCGATGGGCGTGAGGCCCTTCAGGAAGCACAGCGTGGGAATGCCGATCCCGTGTTCGCGCGCGACGTCGAGGATGGTCTGCCCCGCGGCGGCGCTGACATCGAGGTCGTTGATCTTGAAGGTGATAATCTGGTTCGTTTCGTTCACGCGTGTACCTCCACGCTGTGTTTCATTTTGCAGACACCGGCCGGGCACTTCTTGTCGACGATGTGTGCCATGTATTCGTGGCGGAAATATTTCAGCGTCGAGAGCACCGGGTTGGGCGCCGTCTGGCCGAGGCCGCACAGGCTCGTGTGCTTGACCACGTCGCAGAGCCGCTCCAGCAACTCCAGGTCGGCGAGGGTCGCCTCGCCGCTGCAGATCTTGGCCAGCAGCGCGTGCATCTGGTCCGTGCCGGCGCGGCAGGGGATGCACTTGCCGCACGACTCCGACTTGCAGAACTCCATGAAGTATTTGGCGACGTCCACCATGCAGGACGTCTCGTCCATCACGATCATGCCGCCCGATCCCATGATCGAGCCGACCTTCATCAGCGAGTCATAGTCCACCGGCATGTCGAGGAACTGCTCCGGGATGCAGCCGCCGGACGGGCCGCCCGTTTGCACGGCCTTGAATTTCTTGCCGTCCGGGATGCCGCCGCCGATCTTGAAGATGATGTCGCGCAGCGAGATGCCCATCGGCACCTCGATCAACCCCGTGTTGTTCACGCGGCCCGCGAGCGCGAACACCTTCGTGCCCTTGCTCTTTTCCGTGCCGATGCCGGCGTACCACGCGCCGCCGTTGCGCAGGATCGGCGCGATGTTCGCGAAGGTTTCCACGTTGTTGATCAGCGTGGGGCAGCCCCACAGGCCCGATTCCGCCGGGAACGGCGGGCGCGGGCGCGGCTGTCCGCGCTTGCCTTCGATGGACGCGATCAGAGCTGTTTCCTCGCCGCACACGAAGGCGCCGGCGCCGAGCCGGATCTCGATGTTAAAGCTGAAGTTCGTGCCGCAGATGCCGTCGCCCAGCAGCCCGGCCTTTAGCGCCTGCTTGATCGCGCCCTGGATGCGCTTGACCGCGAGCGGGTACTCCGCGCGGATGTAGGCGTAGCCGTGGCTCGCGCCGACCGCGTAGCCGGCGATGATCATGCCCTCGAGGATGCGGTGCGGGTCGCTCTCCAGCACGCTGCGGTCCATGAACGCGCCGGGATCGCCCTCGTCGCCGTTGCACACGATGTATTTCCGGGGCCCCTGCGACTTGGCGACCGTGCTCCACTTCAAGCCGGTGGGGAAGCCGCCGCCGCCGCGCCCGCGCAATCCGCTCGCGGTGATCTGCGCGATCACCTCCGCCGGCGTCATCTCGGTGAGGGCCTTGACCATGCCCTCGTAGCCGTCCGCGGCGAGGTAATCCTCCAGGTTCTCGGGATCGATGCGGCCCGAGTTCTCCAGCACGATCGGTTTTTGCGCGGTGAAGAACGGCACATTCGTCGGGCAGGCGAGGCGCGCGAGGGGCTTGGTGTAGAGCGACTCGATCAACTCGCTGGCATCCTCCGCCTTGACGCGCTGGTAGAGCAGCCCGTCCGGTTCCACCTGGACGAGCGGCCCCTCGGCGCACAGGCCGAGGCATCCGACGCCGCGCACCTCGACGCCCTCGAGCTTGCGGGTTTCGACTTCCTTCTTCAGCGCCTTGAACACCGTGTCGCCGTGGCAGGACTGGCAGCCGGCGGCAAGGCACACATTCAGGCGGTATTTCGCCTCCTGTGCGGCGATGCGGCGGTTTTGCGCGATTGCGCGTAGTTCTTCGGGTGTCATGGGGCCACCACCTTCTTGATGTGCTTCAGGGCATCGGCCGCGTTGATCTTGCCCGCGATCGTGCCGTCAAATACCGCCGCCGCCGCGAGGCCGCAGGAGCCGATGCAGCGCGCGGTGAGGACCGAGAGCTGGCCGTCCTTCGTCGTCTCGCCCGGCTTCACGCCGTATTCCTTCTCGATCTCGTCGAGGATGTTTTGCGCGCCCTTGATGTAGCACGCGGTGCCCATGCACACGACGCAGGTGTGACGGCCCTTCGGTTTCAGCGTGAAGAAGTGATAGAACGTCGCCACGCCGAACACCTTGCTCAGCGGCAGCCGGAGCGACTGCGCGACGTACTTGAGGCCCGGCTCCTCGAGATAGCCGAAGCATTCCTGCATCGTGTGCAGGGTCTCGATCAGCGCATCGGGGCGGTACCCGTGTTTGCGCATCGTGTTGTCGACCATGCGCCAGCGCTTGTCGGCGCTGGGCGGCTCAATTTTTTTGGTGTCCGTGGCCATGTCGGCGCCTTTCATGCGGGTTCATAGAGCTGTTTGCGCATGCCGTGGATGCGCTGGAGCATCACTTCCGAAAACCGGCGGTAGAGTTTCGCGGCGAGCACATGGTCCGTCTCGAGCCACGCGCGGAGCTGTTCCGCGTCGATGGCGATGGCGTCAACGCGTTCCAGGGCGCGCGCATCCAGGTTCCATGTGTACGGCGGCAGCATCCACGACCAGCCCACCGTGTCGCCGTCGGCGAGGGTCTGGATGATGATCGCGCCCTTGTCCGCGGGGGTGGCTTCGATGCTGACCCGCCCCCGTACGATCAGGAACAAATGGTTCGCGGGTTTGCCCGTGCGCAACAGGAAGTGGCCGGCCTCGAACGAAATCAGCCTCGCAGCGGACGCGATTTTTTCCAACGTTGCCGCGTCGATGCCGCTGAAGAGGCTGTGCTGCTTCAAATAGTGCTTCAGGTCCATGGTCACTCCTTTCCGGCTTCCGGTGCGGGTGTCGCCGCGGGTGTCGCGGAGGCGGGCGGCGGTTTGGGTTTGGGCGGCGGCGGGGTGAAGGGGACGTTGACCACGTCCATCGCCTTCGCCGATACGGGCGGCGAATACAGGTTCTCCATCCCCAGGCATTTCTTCGGGCAGACCTCGACGCAGTAGCCGCACTGGATGCAGAGCAGGCGATCAATGGCCCAGGTCTTGCCGGGGCGATCCACCTTGATCGCGCCCGTCGGGCATTTCTTGTCGCAGATCAGGCAGAGGATGCACTTCGCCTCCTCGATCGCGATGCGCCCGCGCGTCGCGGCGTAGACGGGTTTGCGCACGGCCGGGTACGGCACGGTCGCGGGCTTCTGGAAGAGATTCTCCAGCGCCACCTTCGTCATCTTTAGCGGGTGCTTGGTCATCGCTCGGCGCAGCTGATGCAGGGGTCGATGGTCAACACGATCACGGGGACATCCGCGAGCTGGCAGCCTTGCAGCATCTTCAGCAGCGGCGGGATGTTCGCGAACGTCGGCGTGCGGACGCGGAACCGGTCGAGCTGCTTCTTGCCGCTGCCCTTGACGTAATAGATCACCTCGCCGCGCGGCTGCTCGAGGCGCGCGAAGAATTCGCCGTTCGGTGCGCCGGTCACCTTCATGTCCACCGGGCCCGCGGGCACGTTCGGGAGGACCTGCTTGAGGATCTCGAACGACTGGTACACCTCGCGGATGCGGACCATCGCGCGCGCCCAGCAATCGCCGTCCGACTCCACGATGGGCTCCACCTGCACCCGGTCGTAGGCGGCGTAGCCCTCGAGCCGCGTGTCCACCGCGACGCCGCTGCCGCGCAGGACCGGGCCGACCGCGCCGAGGTCGTAGGCGTCCTTCTGCGAAAGCACGCCGACGCCGCACAGGCGCTGGCGCACGGAGAAATCATCGCGGAACACGTCGGTGATCGGCCGCATTTCCGCCTCGATCTTCGCGAGCTGCGCCGGGATGCGCGCGAGCAGATCGTCCGGCACATCGCGCCGGATGCCGCCGACCTTCGCCGCGCCGAAAATCACGCGCCCGCCGGAGGTCTCCTCGATGATGTCGAGCAGTCCCTCTCGCACGCGCCAGAACGCCATGAACAGGTTCTCGAAGCCGAACGCATCGCCCAGCAGGCCGAGCCACATCATGTGGCTGTGCATGCGCGAGAGCTCCGCCCACATCGTGCGCAGCCACTTGGCGCGCTCGGGAATCTCAAGGCCCATCACCGATTCGATCGCCTGGCAGTAGCCCATGCCGTGGATGTAGCTGCAGATGCCGCAGATGCGCTCGGCGACGAAGGTGAACTCCGTGAAGTCGCGCTTCTCCGCGAGTTTTTCGAGCCCGCGGTGGATGAAACCGAACGACGGGATCGCCTCGACGACGTGTTCGTCCTCGATCACCAGGTCGAGGTGGATCGGCTCCGGCAGGACCGGGTGCTGCGGGCCGAAGGGAATGACCGTTCTATTCGCCATGCGCCCCTTTATCCTTCGGCGCCGGCGCGCCGCACACCGGTGTGCCCACCATCGGGGCCGGGATCGTCGTCTTGTAGAACGTGCCCTTGTAATCGATGTTCAGGCCGAGGAACGAGAGCCCGAACAGGTCGTGGATTTCGTTTTCGTAGGCGAACGAGCAGCTGTAGATCGGGCTGATGCTCGGGACTTTCACCGTGTTGTCCGGAATCTGCACGCGCACGTGGTCGAACGCCCCGGCGCGGGCGAAGCTGTAGGTCAGCTCGAAGCCCGCGAGCTTCGTGCAGCAGATCTGCACCAGGCGCGACCCCGTGAGCTGCTGCGCGCGCACGGCTTCGAGCAGCGCATCCGGTTGCACCTCTACATAGCGTTGCACGGGAGCGTTCATGGGCGTGCCGCCATCTCCTTTTTCTTCCGTTCGAGGATCGCGAGCGCCTGGACCACGCCGTCGATGATCGATTCCGGGCGCGCCGCGCAGCCGGGGACGTACACGTCCACGGGGATGGTCGAGTCGACGCCGCCCTTCGTGTTGTAGCACTCGCGGAAAATGCCGCCGGATGTCGCGCAGATCCCGATGGCGACGACGACCTTGGGTTCGGGCATCTGTTCGTAGATGGTGCGGACCACGGGCTGGCTCTGTTCGTTGATGTAGCCGGTGATGAGCAGGATGTCGGCGTGTTTCGGGTTGCCGGTGTTGATGATGCCGAAGCGCTCGACGTCGTAGCGCGGCGTGAGGCACGCGAGCACCTCGATATCGCAGCCGTTGCAGCTCGCGCCGTCGTAGTGGATGATCCACGGCGATTTCTGGAACAGCTTCACGGCGTGCCTCCCCGCGAGAGGTAGTAGAGCACGACGAGGTTGCCGGCGCCGGCGACCGCGGTGAAGATCCACGACGAGCGCAGCACCCACTGCCAGTAGAGGCGCGCGTTGGTGTTGTCGGCGAGGATTTCGAGGAAATACACGGCGGCCAGCGCGAGGACCGCGAGCCAGGGCCACGGGGCGAAGAAGAGGTAGAGGAAGCCGAGCAGCAGGATCGTCTCGTACCAGTGCGCGAGTTCGATGACCGCGAGGTAGGGGCCGGAAAACTCCGTCGTGATGCCCTTCACGATTTCCTGGTGCGCGTGGTGCGAGGTCGCGAGGTCGAACGGCGACTTGCGCAGCTTGATCGTGAGGACATACACGAGGCCCGCGAACATGCCGGGCAGGATGACGATCAGCAGGTCGGGGCGGGACCAGATGTCGTGGACCTGGAACGAACCGGTGGCGACGTAGAACCCCATCGCGCTGAGGATCAGCATCGGCTCGCTGGCCATCAACTGGATCAGCTCGCGTTCCGCGCCGATGTGGCTGTAGGGCGACCCCGCGGCGAAGGCGCCGAGGACGAAGAAGACGCTGCCGAGCGCGAGGGCGAAGATCACGATGAGCAGGTCGCCGCCGATGAAGAACTCGACGCCGGCGATGATCGTGAACAGCAGGTAGCCGAGCAGGAAGAAGTGGCCCGTCTTGTTCACCGCAATGCGCTCTTTCTGGAAGAGCTTGAACAGGTCGTAGAACGGCTGGAGCAGCGGCGGGCCGATGCGCGCCTGCATGCGCGCGCTGATGATCCGGTCCACGCCGGCGAGCAGCCCGGCCAGCACCGGGGCGGCGACGATGTAGAGCAGGGCGGCGAGGATGGCGTGCGTGAGGTTCATGGCTTCACCACCATGACGAGGGCGGCCAGCAGCGCGATCGTCGCGGCGAGGCCCATGCGGGTCAGGCGTCCTTCCGCGAAAAACTCGGTCAGGTAATAGCTGCGGATCGCGAGCGGCTTCGTGCCGCCGATGGACGCCGTGAAAAGGTCGCGCTCCAGCACGTTGGCGCCGCTGAGATACGGCGTCGTGATGCGTAGTTTCTTTTCACCCTTGTAGAGCAGGCTCAGCGGCAGCGCGACGATCAGCGCGAGCATGCTCGACATGATGACGATCGTGACGCGGTTGAGCTCCACGGCGGTGCCGTAGTAGGACAGCAGGAACGGTTTGATCGACAGCGACGAGATGAAGGGCCAGGCGGCGCAGAGGCCGACGGTCAGCAGGCTGAGGAAGAACATCGCGTTCTTCTCCTCCATGCTCACCGGGCCGTGCGGGGGCGGCGGGCCTTTGACCGTGCTGAGGATCTTGCCCATCCACTTCGACCAGAAGAACAGCGTGGCCGA
Organism: uncultured Verrucomicrobiota bacterium; assembly: GCA_937996795.1. GTDB lineage: Bacteria > Verrucomicrobiota > Kiritimatiellia > CAIVKH01 > CAIVKH01 > JAMLJG01. The sequence continues at coordinate 97,225 of CALKUH010000069.1, forward strand.
GCTGCCGAAGGCGACCATCACGGGCAGGATCGGGTGCGATTTCATCAGCGCTTCGATCGCGGCCCATTTGCTGACCAGCATGCCGAAGGGCGCCAGGAACATGCCCGCGATGCCGATGAGGATGGCAAGCGCGGTCTTCGGGCGGCGTTCGATCAGGCCCTCCATGTCCTCAATGTCGCGGCTGCCGATGGAGTGTTCCGCCGAGCCCACCGCGATGAACAGCAGCGCCTTGGCCACGGCGTGGAAGATGATCAGCAGGATCGCGGCCCACACCGCCTGCGGATTGCCGACGCAGGCGCAGGTCACGATCAGGCCGAGGTTCGCGATGGTCGAGTAGGCCAGCACGCGCTTCGCGTTGCTCTGCGAGATCGCGATGCACGACGCGAAGAGAAACGTTGTCACGCCGATCAGCGCCAGCAGCAATCCCATCACGGTGTTCTGCAGCAGCGGGGCGAAGCGGACGAAGACGTACACGCCCGCCTTCACCATTGTGCTGGAGTGCAGCAGCGCCGAGACCGGCGTGGGCGCGACCATCGCGCCGAGCAGCCACGCGGAGAACGGCATCTGCGCCGCCTTGGTCAACCCGGCGACGCAGATCAGCAGGACCGGCACCAGCATCGACGCCGGCGCGCTGCGGATGATCTCGCTCAACGCGAATGGACCGCCGGTTTTGGCGAGGTACAGCAGCGCGCCCGCGAAGGCGACGCCGCCGAGCATGTTGAGACGCAGGGCGAGGAACGCATTGTGCCGCGCCTCCGGGGTGCGCGGGTAGCTGATCAGCAGGAAGGAGCACAGCGTCGTGACCTCCCACGCGAGGAAGAGCCAGCTGAGGTGATTCGAGAAGACCAGCGCGTACATCGCGCCGAGGAACAGGTAGATCGTTGCAAAGAACCAGCGCTGCCCGCCCGGCACCTCCGGGTGGTGGTGGTGGTAATGCGGCATGTAGCCGACGGCGTGCCACACGATCAGGCCGCCGATGACGCCCACGATGTGCGCCATGATCATCGAGAAGCTGTCGATGAAGAGCGGCGCCTCCACGTGCGCGTGCGCATGGCCGCCGAATTCCGTCATCCCGATCAATGCCGCCTGCGCGATCACGAGCGCCGTCACGGTGATCTGGCGTCCGCGCACGGCGATGACGAGCAGGATCAGCGTCACCAGGATGTCGAGGCCGAGGACGGCTTTCTGCAGCCAGGGCCAGTCAAACCGGAGCCACTGGGTTTCGCCCTGCAGATTGAGGGCGAGCAACACCAGCGCGCCGATTGCCACCACGCCCGACCCGATCTTGACCAGCGCTGTGCGCAATCCGACGTGACCGCCGAGCAGGGCAATCAGGCCGGCCATGGCCAGCGGGAAGAGGATCAGGAAGAGGACGATGTTCATGGCGGCAGGCGGCGCCGGGTCCGGAATCCGCAGGGCGCGAGCGCGATGCGGATTCCGTACGGACGCGGACTAGTCCGACACTTCGATGCAGGTCACGGGACAGTTGGCCGCTGCGTCGCGGACGGCATCCTCGCTGCCCGCGGGCACCGCCTCCACCTTGACCTTGGCGATGTTGTCATCGCCCATCTCGAACACCGCGGGGGCGGTGTCCCCACACACGCCGCAGCCGGTGCATGCGCTCTCGTCGATTTTCACTTTCATGGCTCTCCTCCTGTTTTCGTTGAATAGTCCAGATTACTGCGCGTGGCGCAGGATGGCTTTGTAGCTCTCCAGCGTCTTGATGTAGTTCGCGCGCTCGAAGGCCGAGGGGTCCTCGACGTGCTGCTGGCTCATCGAGCCCTTCATCTGGCGGATCGATTCGTATTCGTGGACTTCCATCCACTGCCGCAGGTCCCACAGCAGCGTGCCGAGGTACGGGATGCCGTTTTGCAGCAGCGCCGAGGTGGTCATCACCGCATCCGCTCCGGCCATCACGTATTTCACGATCTCCGTCGCGGTGTGCACGCCGCGCGTCGCGCCGATCGAGCACTTCAGCTTGCCGTGCAGGATCGCGATCCACAGCAGCGGCAGGCGGATTTCATACGGCGTGCTCAGGTTGAGCTGCGGCTGGACCTCGCGCTCCTCGATGTTGAAGTCCGGCTGGTAGAAGCGGTTGAAGAGCACCAGCGCGTCCGCACCCGCCTGGTCGAGCCGCGTCGCCATGTTCGCGAACGCGCTGAAGAACGGGCTGAGCTTGACCGCCACCGGGATTTTCACGGCGGACTTGACCGCGCGAACGATGTCGATGTAGCGCTGCTCGACCTCGGCGCCCGTCATCTTCGGGTCGGCGGGAATCCAGTACACATTCAGCTCGAGGCCTTTCGCGCCCGCCTGTTCGATTTTCTTCGCGTAGTCAATCCAGCCTTCGTTCGTGATGCCGTTCAGGCTGCCGATGATCGGGATGTCGCACACCGTCGAGGCGGAATCAATGATCTCCAGGTAGCGGTCCGGGTTCACGCTGTAATCGTCGTGACCGGGGAAATACGACAGCGATTCCGCGAAGCTGTCCGTGCCGGCATTCAGCGCGTACTCGAGCACCGCCGCCTCCTGGCGCAACTGCTCCTCAAACACGGAGAACATCACGACGGCGGCCGCGCCCGCGTCCTCCAGCCGCTTGATCTTCACGACGCTGTCCGACAGCGGGGAGGCCGATGCGACGATCGGGTGTTCCAACTCCAGGCCCATATAGGTGGTGCGCAGGTCCATGATCAGCTCCTCCCAATCAAGCGTTTGTGCGTGCCGCGAGGTCGGCGTGGGCCTTCCAGCGGCGGTTTACATCTTCCTGGCCCAGCGCCAGCAGGCGCGCCGCCTCCTCGGGGGCGCTGTGGCTCAGCATCCGGTAGCGGACTTCGTTGTAGGCGTAGTCGCGCAGCTGCACGGTGGGCGCCTTCGAGTCCAGCTGGAACGGGTTCTGGCCCAGTGCCGCGAGTTCCGGGTTGTGCCGGTACAGCGGCCAGTGGCCACAGTCCGCCGCGAGCTTCTGCTGCTTGAAGCCGATCGACATGTCGATGCCGTGGGCGATGCAGTGGCTGTAGGCGATGATCAGCGAGGGTCCGTCGTAGGCCTCCGCCTCCGCGATGGCGCGCAGGGCCTGGCGCGGGTTGGCGCCGAGCGCGATTCGCGCGACGTAGACGTTGCCGTAGGAGACCGCGAGCAGCCCGAGGTCCTTCTTGCTGGTCTGCTTGCCGCCCGCGGCAAACTTCGCCACCGCGCCGCGCGGCGTCGATTTCGACATCTGGCCGCCGGTGTTTGAATACACTTCCGTGTCGAGCACGAGCACGTTTACGTCGCGGCCCGAGGCGAGCACATGGTCGAGGCCGCCGTAGCCGATGTCGTACGCCCAGCCGTCGCCGCCCATGATCCAGATGCTGCGGCGCACGAGGTGGTCCACCAGCGGGAGCAGGTGTTTCGCCTCGGGCCGGTTCATCGTGGCGAGCGTCTTCTTCAGCGCGTCCACGCGGGTGCGCTGGGCCAGCAGGTCCGCACGGGTGCGTTGCGGCGCCTTCAGGATTTCGTCCACGACGCCGTCGCCGAGCGCGCCGCCGAGTTGCGCGAGCAGCTCGCGGGCGTATTCCAGGTGTTTGTCGAGCGTGAGGCGGTAGCCGAACCCGAATTCCGCGTTGTCCTCGAAGAGCGAGTTCGACCAGGCCGGGCCGCGCCCGCAGGCATCCACCGTCCACGGCGTCGTCGGCAGGTTGCCGCCGTAGATTGACGAGCAGCCGGTCGCGTTCGCGACGAGCATGCGGTCGCCGAACATCTGGCTGACGATCTTCACGTACGGCGTTTCGCCGCAACCCGCGCAGGCGCCGGAGAACTCGAACAGCGGTTCGAGGTACTGCAGGTCCTTCGCCATCGTCAGGTCCACCGTCGCGGGCGCGCCATCCTTCAGGCCCTCGAAGAACGAGGCGTTGTCGCGGTCCGCGGTGAGGTCCGCCGCCTTGTCCTGCATGTTGATCGCGCGCAGGCCCGCCTGCTCCTTGCTCTTCGCGGGGCAGACGCCCACGCAGAGCGCGCAGCCGGTGCAGTCTTCGACGTAGACGTGGAGCGCGTAGCGGGTGCCGGGGGCGACGTCCTTGCCGCGCAGCGGGGCGGACTTGAAGCTCGCGGGCGCCGAGGCCAGCGCGGGTTCGGTGAAGGTCTTCGCGCGGATCACGCTGTGCGGGCACACAAGCGAGCACATGCCGCACTGCGTGCAGACATCCGGCAGCCAGACGGGGACTTGCTGCGAAATGTTGCGCTTTTCCCACTTCGTCGTGCCGGTCGGGTAGGTGCCATCCACCGGAAGCGCGCTCACCGGCAGGTCGTCGCCGAGACCTTCCATCATCTTCGCCGTCACCTTCTGCAGGAACGCCGGCGCCTGGGGCGAAATCACCGGCGGCAGCGCGGCGGCGGCCGATCCGGCGGACGCGGGCACGCGCACCTCGTGCAGGTGGGCCAGCGTCTGGTCCACCGCCTCGAAGTTCTTCTTCACGATCTCCTCGCCCTTGCGGCCGTAGGTCTTCTTGATCGCCTTCTTGATCTGCTCGATGGCTTCATCGCGCGGCAGCACGCCGGAGATCGCGAAGAAGCAGGTCTGCATGATCGTGTTGATGCGCGACCCCATGCCGTTCTCGCGGGCGACCTTGTAGGCGTCGATCACGTAGAACTTCATCTTTTTCTCGATGATCTGCCGCTGCGCGCGCGCCGGGATCCGCGCCCACACCTCCGCCGTGTCAAACGGGCTGTTCAGCAGGAACACACAGCCGGGCGCCGCGTTCTTCAGCACGTCCGACTTTTCGAGGAAGTTGAACTGGTGGCAGCCGATGAAGTTGGCGGACTGGATCAGGTACGTGGACCGGATGGGTTCCGGCCCGAACCGCAGGTGCGACACCGTCTGCGAGCCGGACTTCTTCGAGTCGTAGACGAAGTAGCCCTGCGCGTGGAAATCCGTCTCCTCGCCGATGATCTTGATCGAGTTCTTGTTCGCGCCGACCGTGCCGTCCGCGCCGAGCCCGTAGAACATCGCGCGGACCACGTTGTCCGGTTCGATGATGAAGTTCGCGTCGTAGGCGAGGCTTGTGTGGGCGACGTCATCGTTGATGCCGACCGTGAAGTGGTTCTTGGGCTTGTCCTTCTTAAGCTCGTCGAACACCGCCTTGACCATCGCCGGCGTAAATTCCTTGGAGGACAACCCGTAGCGCCCGCCGATCACGCGCGGCATCGCGGCCATCGGCAGCGCGCCTTCCGTCAGCCCCTCCGCCAGGGCCGTCAGCACATCCTGATACAGCGGCTCGCCCGCCCCGCCGGGCTCCTTCGTCCGGTCCAGCACCGCAATCGCCTTCGTCGTCTTCGGCAACGCGCCGAGGAAATGTTTGATCGAGAAGGGACGGAAGAGGCGCACCCGGATGTACCCGATTTTTTCACCTTTCCTATTAAGATGCTCCACCGTCTCGTGGGTCGTCTCGGCGCCAGACCCCATGAGGATGACCACGCGCTCCGCATCGGGCGCGCCATGGTACTCAAATAGCGTGTACGCGCGTCCCGCCAGCCCGGCGAACTTCTGCATCGCCTTCTCAACTATTGCGGGAGTCGCTGCATAGAAAGGATTTACAGTTTCACGGCTCTGGAAATATACGTCGGGATTCTGGGCTGTACCGCGAAGGACGGGCTTCTCCGGGTTGAGCGCACGTTTCCTATGTTCAAGCACAAGATCGTCGTCGATCATTGCGCGTATCACGCTCTGGTCCAACAGGTTGACCTTGTTAACCTCATGAGAGGTTCGGAATCCGTCGAAGAAGTGAATAAACGGGATTCGCGCTTCCAGCGTCGCGGCTTGCGCGATCAGGGCCATGTCCATGCACTCCTGCACGGAGCATGCGCACAGCATTGCGTATCCCGTTGCGCGAACGGACATTACGTCCTGATGATCGCCGAAGATGGAAAGGCCCTGCGTGGCGAGGGCGCGGGCGGATACATGGAAGACGGTGGGGGTGAGTTCCCCCGCGATCTTGTACATGTTGGGGATCATCAGCAGGAGGCCCTGCGAGGCGGTGAACGTGGTGGCGAGGGCGCCGGTTTGCAGGGCGCCGTGAACCGCGCCTGCGGCGCCGCCCTCACTTTGCATCTCGACGACGAGGGGGACGGTGCCCCAGAGATTCTTGCGTCGCTCGCTGGCCCACTGGTCGGCGAGCTCGCCCATGTTGGAGGACGGGGTGATCGGGTAGATCGCGCAAACTTCCGCCGTCTGGTAGGCGGAGTGGGTGGTCGCTTCGTTGCCGTCGATGATCGCTATCGTCTTCTTCATCAGGTCCCGTCCTCCACAACGCGGGCGGTATCGCCCGCGGATATTTCCCTGAAAAGATTGGTGCCGGCGCTGTGCGCCTGTAGGAGGAGTGCCTGGGGGGGCGGCGAGGATCTCGCCGCTTTGAAGGTCGCACCTACGCCGGCACCAAATATAAATCAGTAGTTATGTTTGTTGAGCCGGATGTCCGCCGGCTGACCGCTCCTCCTGAGTTTCGCATGCTTTCGCACTGCTCAGCGGCGTCTCCTCCATCCCGCTCAACTGAAGGTGAAGCTAACCGGCGCCCCCGCGCGGCGCCATCGGGCACGACCCCGATTCGTTGCATCGGGGTTCGCCCTATACCGCAAAACGAGCGCCGGACGTATGCTTCCGTCAGTGGACCGCACGGTGGATGAAAGGAGGGTGACGTCATGGCCGAGAGTGTGAATCAAATCATTGATCGCATCCGCGCATTGCATCTGCAGCTTGCGGACCGTTTCGAGCGGATGGGCGCGGCGGCGGATCGGGAACGCCTTCGCCTCGTGCTGAAATACATGGGTCGCCACGAGCGGAACATGGAGGACGCACTGGCGCAGTATCAGGATGCGGCTTCGCGCGCCGTGCTCGACACCTGGTTCAAAACCACGCCGGGCCACCCGCTCCGCGAGTGCCTCGAACTGGTGCGGCTGGATGCAGCCGACACCTCGGCCGTGTTGAAGTCCGTGCTCGAAATGGATCGCTGCCTGGTCGATGCGTTCCGTCGGATCGCGGAGAGCGCGGTGGCGGCGGAGGTGAAATCCTTCTTCCAGCAACTGGTGGCCATGGAGGAACGCGAAGAGCACCGCCTCGTCCGGGACGCCATTGAAATGGAAGATTTGTAATTGGTTGTTCAGGTAACCCGCATAATTTTGCATTGTGAGCTTGAGTCATCCGTTGCAACTGGTGTACGGGTAATCTTTGTCGTGTGTAATTATCTCAATAGGACGCCGTAGCCATGAGAACACAAATGCGTACCAAGTGGGTTGGGTTGATGGGTGTTATGTTGATTGGGGCTGCAACGGCGGCCCGGGCGGACCTGTTTGTCATCGAGCGTTTTGAATACCCGTCCGGCAACAATACCCTCCAGTTGGATTCATTCGCGGGCGGGGGTACAGGATGGGGCGGCAACTGGACCGATACGGGCGCGGGACTGGGCGCCACGTTTCAGACGAACAATTTCTTCGTGCATTCGTTGCCGCCCGCTGGCGGCATGCCGGCTGCGGCGGGTGGCTCGATGAACAAGGCGGCGAACAACCCGTCCTACAACCAGCGCACGACGGCCGATATGTCGACGTATTTCGAGGATGGCGACACGGTCTGGTTCTCCTATGTCCTTGCGGTTCGCGGTCCGATGAGCAACCGGTTTAATCTCGGGTTCGGCACCACGGCCAACACGGGCAACGGCAGCGGGTTCGGCATTTCACTCAACGCGACGGGCTCTGCCGGCGCCGTCTCGACACCGGCGACGCTCCACGCGCGCATCAACGACACGCTGTCGGCCGATTCCATTTCACTGACGCTGTCCACCAACGGGTTCGGTGTGAGCGGACATAATCCGGCCTTCTTCGTGGTGGGGCGACTGACGATGGGTGTGGGCGCCGGTACGGATGTGCTCGACCTCTGGGTGAATGAGGGCACGACGTTGCCCGGGACGCCGACCCTTTCGCTGACGGGCGTTTCGCTGTCGTCGACGCCGGACCGATTCAGCTTCTTTACGCCGCCCACCACCGTGCCCACCAGTGGCCTGCCGCAGACGGCCCTGTGGTTGGATGAGATCAAGATGGGCACATCGGAGGTCGACCTCGGCCTGACGCTCGTGCCGGAGCCCTCCACGATTGCGATGCTCCTGCTGGGCGCCGGCTTCCTGTGGCGCCGCCGCTCCGCGCGCGGCTGACCAAAGGCCCTGCGCGTCAGTCGCGCTGGCGAATGGCGATGACGTCGAGCGGCCCGTTGATTTCGTAAAACTTCCGCACGTCGTCCAGCAGCATCAGCACCCACGCCTGGGTGGAGTCGCCGCCATTCTTCGTGAAGACGATCTGGTCGGCGATGTGAACGCACGAGTGGATCACCTGCTGCTGCGCGTCGCGAAACAGCAGGATGTCGCCCAGCTGGTCCGCGGACGGAATGCGGCGGTAATCCTGCAGGATGATGCGCTTGAACGCCTCCGGGTCCACCGGTGGTTCCGTGGGTTGCGTGCTGAAAAAGTTCACGCTGGTCCAGTGGCAGTCGCGAAACGGCGCGCCGGGTTCCGTATCGAATGTGTTCAGCCGGCTGCGCGCGAAGGGCGGCAGCAGGTTCTGTATGGAGGGTGACCAATGCGGCGCGGAGCGCTGCACGGCTTCGAGCAGGGGCCGCACGTCGTCCGCACGTCCGCCGCGCGCCCAGTATGCCGTCAGCTCGTCGACCGGGTCGTCCGCGCGCACGCGGATGCGGGCCAGCAGCGCCGGTGTGCGATAGAGCGCCTGGAGGATTTCGCGGCGCAGCTCGGGGGTCGGTGCGCGCGCCAGCGCCAGCGGTGCGTCTGAAAACAGCAGCATGTCGCCGCGCGAGTACGTCAGGCGCTGAAGGAGGTCATGCAGGTCGGGGTGGGGACGCAGGGTTTCAAACCATTCGCCCGCCGTCGCGGGTCCGGGGAAGCGAAACGGGCTGTGATAGGGTTTGTTTTCAGGTGTTCGCCCGAGGAGCGCGTAGAGCCGGGTCCGCGTATCCGGCGCCATCGCCAGCAGCAGTTCCTCGGGCGGGCGCACGGACCATCCGCCCCCCGCGTGCGGCGCGGCCTGAGCGCGCAGGCGGTCGATCTCCGCCCGGGTCAGGCCCATGGCGATGAGCTGCGCCTCGATGTCGCGCCAGCCGTCGGCGGAGAAAATCCAGCGCAAGTCCTCCGCATTTGCGCGCGCATCAGGGAACGCCTCCTCCGGCGCGTCCAACACCACCTCGACGTACTGGATGTGGCCCCATGGACCCGGCGCGAGATGTTGTGGCGCCCCCGCTGCCGGTGTGGCGACGACCCCGTGAGGCTGCATCGCGACACACGCCGCGCCGAGAAGAATCAATAGTCCTGTGCCGGATCGGAAACTCATAAAAGCTGAGTATTTTACCCCGGACTTTTGTGTGGTAAAGTGCGAAGCATGAATCAGGTACACAAAAAGACCGCGCGGTGGGCGGCTTCCACCGTCATGGTCCTCAAGGCCTCGATTCGCTCCTTTTCGGTCAATCGCAACCTCGAGGCCGCCGCGACGCTGGCGTATTACGGGTTCCTCTCGTTGATGCCGCTGGTCCTGCTGCTCGTGTTCATCCTCGGCTTGACCGTGCAGTCCTCCGCGTCGGCGCTCGACGCGTTGCGCGGGTTGCTTTCGGATTTGTTTCCCGCGTTTAACGAAGACCTGTTGCGCGAGCTGGCCAGCCTGTCGGAGCAGCGGGTCTGGGGCGTGTTGAGTTTTGTGCTGCTGATCTGGTCGATGACGCCGTTTGCCGGCGCGGCGCGGCATTCCATCGTGAACATCTTCAAGGGGGAGCATCGTCCCGCGTTTGTGCGAGAGAAGATGGTCGACCTGGTCGTGGTGTCGGTGCTGCTGGTGATGTTCCTGCTGCTCACGGTCGGGCGGATTTTTGTGCAGGCGTTTCCGGGTGAGCTCGCGCCGCTGCTGCGCGGGGTCCGGAGCATCGCCATGTGGGCCTTCGGCGTCGGCATGGTCGGGTGTTTCTACAAGGTGTTTGCGCCCGTAAAACTGCGCTGGCGGGATGCGTTGATCGGCGCCGGTGTCGCCGCCGTCCTGCTGGTGGTGATCCGCCCGATCTTTGTCCTGATCCTCAACTACAACCCGACCTTCGGTTACGCGTTCGGGTCGCTGAAGGCCATTTTCCTGCTCATCATCTGGGTCTACTACACCTTTGCCGTGCTGCTGTTCGGCGGCGAGGTCGCGGCGAACACCCGGCGCCGGGAGGCGCTTGTCCTGCGGGAGTTCCTCGCCAGCGGCGCGCCGGCGGGCCAGCCCGTCTCGCGACTGCTCGAGCGCTTCCTGCGCCGGCTGGAGCCGGGCGCGGTGCTCTTCCGGGAGGGGGAGCCCGGCCACGAAATGTTCATCGTGCGCCGCGGCGCGGTGCGCCTGTCGAAAGGCGAGGTGGAGTTGCGCACGATGCGCGCCGGCGACTATTTCGGGGAAATGTCGATGCTGCTCGGCGCCCCGCGTTCCGCCACCGCCACCGTCGTGGAGGACGACGCGGAACTCGTCGCGATCGGGCAGAACAACCTGGAACTGATCCTGCGCGAAAACCCCGCCATCGTCCGCCGCCTGCTCGCCGACATGGCCGCCCGCCTCCAGGCCATGAATGAGCGCGTGGCGATTAAGTAGAGCGCGCTATTCCGCCTTCACGCGGCTGAACATGCCTTCGAAGGTGATCGGCTCGTCGCGGTCGAGATATTCCCAGCCCGTGAGGAATCCCTCGCGCGCCCCGTAGTCGCGGGCCTGGCGGAAGGCGCTGAACGAATCGTCGCGCACGAGGTAGACCAGGTAGTGCTGGTTCGTGCTGAGCGAGGAGATCATGCGCTGGAAGTCCCCCTCCTCCTGCTTGGGTTCCGGCGCGGACATGCCGGCGATGTTGGGCCGCGGCACCAGGGCGATGACGCCCATCATCATGAAGCTGTTGTCGAGCCGGTAGAATTCGTTGCCCACGTCGCGCGACATCGCCTGCTCCAGCGCGCCGCTGTCGCCGCTCAATGCCCGCTCGCGCAGCTCGCGCGAGGCGTCGCGCATCGCGGCGAGGATCTCGACGCGGTCGATGGGATAAATCTGTCCGCCCCGGCACTCGATATACACCGGGCTGTTCGTCGTCGCGACGGCCAGCGGTGTCGGGCGCACCTTCGGCGTGCGCAGCGCCAGGTCGATCACGATGACCATCACCATGAAGAGCGCCACGATCGACACCGTGATGATGTCGCAGAACGAGGTGACGTTCAGCTCGGGATTGCCTCTGTTGGGTCTGCGCGCCATGGCTCAGTACGACGGGATGGTGATGTTGAGTTCCTGCATTTCCTTGCGCCAGTCGAGCACCGCCTCCGCGTCCAGCACATCGGCCCCCGCCGTGATGCCGCGGCGGATCAGTTCCTTGCGGAAATAGCGGTACACCGGAAGCGACCCCGGGCGCGCCATCAACACGATGTATTCCTTCTCCATGTTGGCCTGCACGCGGGCCAGCAGGCGGTCCACGGGATTGCCGGGCTTGCGCAGGTCGAGCACCGACACCTCGATGTCGCCCGGGATCACAATCGCCTTGTCCGGGTGGCAGTCGATGTAGAGCGGCCGCTGCTCGGGGAGTTGCTTCCGCTTCATCGCCTTGAACAATTTCTCAAACGAGAGTGTGTTCAACTGTTTCGGGTTTTCGACGATGGGCATGATCATGACCACGAGCACGAGGCAGATCAGGCTCATCATGATGACGAGCGAATCGAGAAAGGGGGTCATCTCGATGCTGAACTCGCGTTTTTTGGGTCGCCGCATGGCGTATCACCCCGTCCCGGGTCAGCGCGCCTCGGTGAGCACGATCTGGCGCGGCTTCGACAGCCGCTTGACCATGTCGTCGGTCGCCTGCAGGTGCTTGCGCAGGTCGCCGATCACCGCGCGGAAATCCTGGCTGGCGGCGATGTCGCCCAGCGCGATCTCCACCGCGCGCGTCGCCTGCAACAGCGACTCGATCCGCGTGCCGACGTCCACCAGCCGCGTCATCTGGTCCGCGAGCCCGCGGGCCGCCTCGTCCGCGCCGCGCGCGGCGAGCGAGGACGCCTCGCGCAACGCCTGCACCGACTGGCCAAGCTGGCTCGCCGCGTCGCCCACCTGCTTGCGCAGGTCGTCCGACACCTCGCGCCAGCGCGCCGCCTCGCGCTCGCTTGCCTGGTTGAGCGTGCCGAGGTAGCTCTGGACCGCCGCCGCCTGCTGCTCGACCGCGCGGGCGCCGCTCGCCTCGATCGCGCGGGCCTGCCCCGAAAGTTCGCGCGCCACGTCCCCGGCCCCGGCCTGGAACCGCTCGGAAATGTCGCGCAACTTGCCCGCGAGCTGTTCGCCCAGCTCGCCCACGCGCACCTCGTAGCGGATCTGGAACTCGCCGTATTTCTCGTTCAACAGGTCGCCCGCGCGCGCGATGGCGTTGGCAAAAACCTCCTCGTACCGCTGCGGGCTCGGCATCCGTTTGAAGCCGTCCTCAATCGACTGCACCATGTCGCGCAGCGGCGCAGCCAGCGCCTCTGCCATGTGGCCGATGTCCTGCCGCATCGCGAGGATGCTCTCCACCGGGAACTCGGTCTTTTTCACCGACGGCATCTTCGAGATGAGCCGTTCCTCGATCAGCGCGTCGATCTCGCCCAGCAGCACTTCCTCGCGCCGCTCCGCGCCCATGCTCGGGAACGCCGCGCCGCCGGCGGCCCACAAGCCGACGAGGGTCGTGTAGAACGCGATGGCCAGACCTTGCGTGATCAAGCCGACCTGGAACTTGATGTCCTCCGCGGTGACGTCGCCGCGCAAGAATTCGGCGAAGCCGCCGATACCATAGCTGACGCCGTACACCGTGCCGAGGAAGCCCAACAGCGGCATCGCCCAGATGTAGAGGCGGTTGGCGCGGAACGATGAATCCGACCCGAACACGTCCATTTCCGCGTTTTCGCGCGTGTACTGCGCCGTGCGGTCGAAGTCGCGCGTGTTGATCCACATCGCCAGCACCCGCATCACCCGCGTGCACACGATGCGCTTGTGCGCGTCGGGCATCTCGGCGATCTCGTTGTACACCGCGATCAGCCGCGGCTGGTCGTTCATGTCGAGGTCATCCGGCAGCGGCAGCTCGCGCAGCGCGCGGAACTCCTTCCGCACCTTCCCACGCTTGAGCACGACCGTCATGATCGACATGCCCAGCATGAACATCGTCATGAACTGGAAGATCACGCGGCCCCAGTCCCAGTCGTTGCGGTCGATGAACAGGTCGCGGATGAACGTGCCCTTCAGCGGCGCAATCATCGCGAAAAAGCCGACGGCGGCGGACAGCGCCAACAGCAGCACAAGGCCCATGTGGACGTTGGTGTCGGGGCGTTCGCCGGACGGGTAGGGGACGTGTTGCTGGCTCATGGAACCTCGCGCGTGGGAGTGGAATTCAATCGTGCAGGGCGTGCCGCCGGAACGGGGCGCGTTTGCAATATCCAACGGAGCATGCGCGGATAGTAGTCCGCTTAAGCCGTAAAGCAAGCAGCGTTTGAGCGGCGCTCAGCCGTGAATGGCGCCGCCGCGGTTTCGCAGGGAGCCGCCCGCGCGGCCCGCCTCCACCGCCAGCGCTTCGGCGACGATGCTGATCGCGATCTGCTCCGCGCCCTCCGCGCCGATGTCGAGGCCGACCGGGCCGTACGCGCGCGCGCGCGCCGCCTCCGGCAGGGCCGCAACGATTTCATCGCGGCGCGTGCGCGGGCCAAGCAGGCCGATGTAAGGCGCCGGCGTGTCCGCCAGCCGCAGCGCCCACGCGCGGTCCAGCTCCAGCGCGTGGTTCATCACGACCGCAAAGGTCTGCGCGTGGAGAGGCGCCACCGCCGCGGAATCGCCGGGGCGCGCCTGCACGAGTTGCGCGGCGTCCGGAAACCGCGCCGCGTCGAGGTAGGCCGCGCGGTGGTCCACCACGGTGACGCGGAACCCCGCCTGCGCCGCGATCCGCACCAGCGGGATCGCATCGTCCCCCGCGCCGATTACGACGAGATCCGCCGGCGGCTCCAGATGGTCCACATAATCGCGGGCGCCCTCCGCCGCGACGATCCCCGACATTTCGTCCGTGAACGGTGGCCCCGTCACGATGCGTCCCGCCTCGCGCCCGTCCAGCGTCGTCCGGAGGGCGAACGCCTCGAGCCCCGCAAGGCGGCGGCGCACCTCCGCCACGATCCCCGTGTTGTCCCGCGCCGGGAGGGGTTGCAGGAACACGTCGAGCCGCCCGTTGCAGCCGAGCCCCAGCCCCCACAGCGTCTGGTCGTCCGCGCCCGTGTCGTAGCGCACCAGCTCCGGCTCGCCGTCCTCCGCCAGCAGCCGCAGCGCGCGTTCCTTGAGGTCCTGCTCCAGGCAGCCGCCGCTGACCTGCCCGCACAGCGCGCCGTCCGCGCGGATCAGCAGCTTCGCGCCCACGCGCCGGTACGACGAGCCCTCGATGCGGACCAGTGTCGCCAGCGCGGAGGGTTCGCCCGCCGCCTGCGCGCGCGCGATCGCATCATAGATGCGGGACGTTTCGTGCCACGATTTCATGCGCCCATGATGCCCGCGCGCGCAAAAACCCGTAAAGGATTTTCGACCCGCCGCCCGACGATTTTTACAACGTCTGTAAAAACGATCCGGCCCGGCTTGCAACGTCTGTAAAAACTTTTTCGCGCTCGCCTCCGCGAGGGGCGATTACAGGCGGAAGAGGTAGCCGATGACGCTGCCGACGTAGCCGGTGAGGCCGATGCAGAGCAGGGCGAAGGCGATGTGGTATTTCGTGGTGCGCGCGTTGCGCCGGCGGATCAGGTTCACGAGGGAGTCGTCAATCGTCTCGCTGCGCCACTGGCTCGCCCAGCGGAGTTGCAGCGGCCCGGCGAGGATCATCAGCGCGGAGAGCAGGACGAAGGACAACCCGTAGCCGATGCAGATGCGCGAAAACGCGCCGGATGCCGCGATGGTCGGGCCGGAGAAACCGGTGATCGTCAGCACCACCGCGACGAGGCTGAGCAGCAGCGACGAGCGCTGTTGCAGCACGTCGTACGCGTTCGTGACCCACTGGAGGATTTCCTTCCGGTTGTCGCCGTAGAGTTCCTTCAGGTAGGCCAGCTCCTCCACCGGCGTCAGCTTGCGGTTCGGTTTCATGGGGTCGGAGTGTAGCAGAGGAGGCGATGGGGGGCGAGGACGGGGGGCGGGTGACCAGTGACCAGTAATCGGTGACCGGTCACTGGTTACTGATTACCGGTCACTTCTTCCTTCTTCCCGCCGCCTTTCCCCGCGACCCAGAACTCCATCCGCATGCCGAGCATCAGGCGGGTTTGCGCGTCGAGGGCGGGGATGGCGCTGAAGAAGAGGGTGATAAAGGGGACGAGCAGCCATTCCAGCGCGTGGCGCAGGCGCAGCAGCAGCGGGCGGCGCGTGGGCGGGCGGGGCAGCAGCAACTGGCTCATGATGATTGTGATCACGAGCGCGAGGCCGGCGAGGTTGAAGATGAGGCCGCTGATGCGCGGCGCGGTGAAGTACATCACGGTGTTGGAGAATTCGCGGCCGGCGTAGAGGGCGGGCAGCCAGTTGAAGATCGTGAGCATGAACCCCCAGGTCGCCCACGCGAGGTGGCCCTCGAACATCTTGAGCATGTGCGCGCATTTTTCGCGCAGCGGGATGCGGCGCGACGCGAGGAAGCCGCGCGCGATGAGCGGGAAATTCTCGACGCCCCACGCCCAGCGCCGCTTCTGCTTGTAGAGGCCGCGCAGCGTCTTGATCCAGTCGGTGTCCGCGACGACGTCCATCGAGAGGGTCGTGTACATCGGCACCACCCGGTAGTCGCTTTCGTAGTGCAGATAGGATTTCCAGAAGATCGCGCTGTCGTCGGAGATCATGTCCACCGGCCAGTAGCCGACCTCGTCGAGCGCCTGGAAGCTCATGCTGTGGCTGGAGAAGGTGACGAGCATGTCGGGATTCGTCGCCTCGATGAGCTGGAAGAAGGAGGAGCCGACCTCGAGCACACGGGCGAAGCCGGGGGCCTGCCAGATGTTGTTGTGATAGACGGGAATCGGCTGGAAGGAGGCGCGCGTGCGGCGCGGTTCGAGGCAGTAGTGGTAGGTGAGGCAGCTGAAGTAGTGCGGGGGCACGACGGTGTCGGCGTCGAAGCACGAGGCGGTGGCGTGGTCGAACGGGATGCCGCGCTCGCGCAGCAGGCGGGCCGCGAGGCGCGCGGCGTAGGTCGCGTTGGCGCCCTTGACGCGGGCCTCGCCGGGAAGGTCCTCCGGGTGCAGCGCGACGCGGAGGTCGAGGAAGCGGTTCCGGTATGTCGCGACCAGCGCGTCGGCGTCGGCGCGGACCTGGCCGGACGCGCGCGCCTCGACGGCGAGCAGGACGATCATGCGGTCGGTCGGGAAATCCTGCTCGACGAGGCTGCGCAGGCCCGGCTCCACGACGTCGGCGGTCTCCTTCGCGATCGGGATGATGACGACATGGTACACGCGCGCGGGATCGAGGGCGGACTCTCCGGCGGCGTGCAGCGCGCGTGCGCGCTGGCGGTGCAGCCAGCGCGACGGGCGCGGTTCGTCCGGGGCGGGGTCGAGCAGGGGCAGGCGTCCGAGCCGCTCGCGCCATGCGGTGCGGCGCTCGGCGCGGAGCAGCGCGTAGGACAGGACGAGGAAAATCGTGGAGTGCGCGAGGCGCAGCAGCCAGTAGAGGTTGAACGCAATGACCAGCGCGGCGGCGGTCTGCGGGAACAGCAGGCCGACCGCCATCATGCCGAACAATACGGTCCAGCTCGAAAGGCCGGGCAGGATTTCAAAAAAACGCTGCCAGCGGGCGTCCGCCCCCTCGAGTCCGCTGCGGCTGTACGCGATGCTCATTCCGCCTCCTCCTCAAGGGACGGCAGCGGAATCAGCGAGCGCGGCGGCAGCAGGTTCATCGCCGCGACGCGCCGGTCGGCCTGGAGAAACACCACATCGCCCGTGCGTTCGCTGAATGCGAAGGCCCCGTCGCGATGCAGTGTGGCGATTTCGCGCGGGGGGCCGCCGCCGCCCCGCTCGAGGGCGAGCAGCCAGATGCGGCCTTCCGACGAAAACAGCAGGTGCGTATTGTCGTGCATCCACGCGACGCGCTGGATCGGGTGCGGATGTTCGTGCAGCCAGCGCACGCGGATCTCCGTTCCCTTCTTGCCCTCTTCTTCGTCGTCCTCCTCCTCGTTGTCGTCCTCGCGCTCCACGACTTCCAGCAAACCCAACGCCCGCTCGGTCGTGACGAGCCATTGCTCCTCTTCGGTGTCGGGCAGGAGCGCGCGCACGCCGCGGGGCAGCACGACCCAGGGTGGCGTGTTGGCCAGCAGGGCGCCGTCTTCGTTGCGCAGGAGCAGCACGTCATCGGGGAGCGGATGCAGGTGGTGGGCGCCGTCGTCGAGTCGTTTGGCGAGTTCAGCGGGGATGGTGTAGTTCGATTCGGGCGCGTCGCCGTCCCGCTCCACGCGCACGAGCGTGTTCGAGCCGGTGAGCGCGTAGAGCCGTTTGCGGTTCAGCGCCACGCCCCGCGCAGGCGGCGCGAGGTCGGGGAAAATGGCCATCGCGTCGAGGTCGAGGCGGTGCGTCCGCTCGCCGACGCGCGTGTAGAGTTCGTCGTCCGCGCGGGGATCCCAGCGCACATCGTCGGGCGGTTCGGGGAAGAGGCGGGTGATGTCGAGCGGCGGCTCGTCCTCGTCGTCGAGGTCGAACCAGAGATATGCCGAGTCGCCGCGCGCGGTGGCGTGGACCAGCGCGCAGGGGCTGCCCCGCACCGTCCAGAGGCGCGTGACGGTGGCATCCGCCCACGGCGAATCCCCGGCGGCGAGCAGGGGTCGAATGGTCCGATCCCCGGCGTCGTACACCCGGGCGTCGCCTAGGCGTTTGCGGTGGACGAGCAGGAGGCGCTCCTCGCCCGGGTCGTCCACGAGCGCGTCGATGGGCGCGTCATGCACGATGCGCGTCGCGCGGCCCGCGGGCAGCAGCAGGACGCGGTCGATCAGCGTGGCGCGTTCCGGTTTCACCTCGACCAGCGTCTGCCAGGCGTCCGAGCCCTCGCGGGCGAGGCGCAGCACGTAGGTGCCGGGCAGCAGGTCGCGGAGCACCGCGGGCGTGCGGCGCGTGTAGCGGCTGTCGCCGAGGAAGACCAGCGCATCGTCCGGCGTGCTGGCGATGGACACCAGGCCGGACTGGACCAGGCCGTGCTCGCTCCCGGGTTTGTAGATGTAGCCGAGCGCGTACAGGATGGCCGTCGGCGCCGCCGCCAGGTAGAGGACGAGGAAAATGTAAAACAACGCTCTGCGAAGGGCTTTCATTCAGGGTCCGGTCGGGCCCCTGTTGTTCCACACCCGCCCCCCGGTGTGAAGCGCCGAATTATGCGCCGGTTTCGACGCGGGGGCGGTCCGCCGACTGGACGTATAGCGCGATTGCGGCGGTGGCGCCGAAGTAGAAGAAGAGCGAGGCGGCGCCGTCGTTGTCGCCGGAGAGGCGCTGGCCGAAGGCGAGCATGGCGAACAACAGCATCGAGCACCACAGGCCCGCGTGCAGCAGCGGGCGTTCGCGCCCGGCGCGGAATTCGCCGCGAACCAGGCTCGCGGCGAAGATCAGCGCGGCGATACCTTCGAGGACGGCAATCTGGTAAAAGGAGACGGTGATGCCGGGGAAGGTCGCCAGCACCGTGTCCTGGAACCGGTCGCGGAATCCCTGCGGCACGCCGGGACCAAGCAGCTTGCGTCCGCCGGCGAGCAACCAGATGGGCAGGAACAGGGCGTAGACGGGCAGCAGGCGCAGCGCGTCGAAGCAGTCGGTTTTCATGGCGGAACCATAAACCAGGAACGGGGAGATTCAAGGCATGGACACACCAGCACCCATCGCGGCCGGCACGCGCATCGGCCACGTCCACCTAAAGGTGGCGGATCTTGAACGCGCGCTGGGCTTCTATTGCGGCGTGCTGGGATTCAAGCTGATGCAGCGGTTCGGTCGGCAGGCGGCCTTCATCTCCGCGGGCGGCTATCACCACCACATCGGCCTCAACACATGGGAGAGCCGCGGCGGCACGCCGCCACCGCCGGGTCATACCGGCCTGTATCACGCGGCCATCCTGTATCCAACGCGACGCGATCTCGCGGACGCCCTCCGCCGCCTGCGCGCCGCGGGCATCGCGCTCGATGGCGCGGCCGACCATGGCGTGAGCGAGGCGCTGTACCTGCGCGACCCCGATGGCAATGGCGTGGAGTTGTACTGGGACCGCCCCGAGTCCGCGTGGCCGCGCGACGCGAACGGCGGCCTCGCCATGTTCACGCGCCCGCTGGACTTGGACGCGCTGCTGGCGGCGGATTGAGCCCTCGCACCCCGCGTCTATTATTGCGTCAGTTCAAACGTCGCGCGGCCCCGCGATTGGCCGTTGACCTGGATCTCGATGGCGTGCGTGCCGGGATAGTACGGGCGGATGCCGATGGGGCGGAAGGAATGGCGCTTCTCGATGCGCGCGGACTCGCCCGGCTTCAATCGTCGCGTGGTCAACTTGAATACCTTCGGGCTCGTCCGCCCGTTCGCCTTCACATGGTGGACGATGTAGTCGATCATCAGCGCCTGCGCCGTTTTCGCGGAGGAACGCACATCGAACTGGATCGTGACGACGTCGCCCACGCGGATGCGCGCCGGCGCGACGAGCAGGGACGAGATGCGAACTTCAACATTGCGCGGATAGCCCAGCAGCTCCAGCGCCTCCGGGTGGCCCTGTTTTAGGAGCGTGCGCAGCGCGTGCTTTACCAGCCACCGCGTGCCGGGATTGCGGACTTTCTTCCATCGTCTGAGGGTCGCGACGACGAGGTCGGGGTGGTCCTTCGCGATGTCGTTGAGGTTGTTCGCGACCGAACGGCGGACGAAGAGTTCCGGGTCTTCCTTTAAAATGTCAAGGATGGCGAGGACCGGTTTGGGGTCGCGCACAAATTTTTGCAGCCGCATGCCCCACGGCAATCGCGGGCGCGAGCCCTCCGATGCGAGGCGGCGGACCTGCGGATGCGGATCGCGCGCCCAAGTGTGCAGGACGGCGAGGGTGGATTCCGTGTGGCGGTCGAGGAACGGGCGGATCGCGAACTCCGCCGAGAACCGCTTCGTCATCTCGCGCAGCGCGGGCAGCGCGCGAGCCGGATCGTCGATTCCATACTCCGCGACATACGCGCAGACGGCCATGATGTGAAAGCCGGGATACGACTCGGGACCCTCATTGGGTCGCTCCGGGCCGAGCGCCTTCAGCAGGATCGCCACGGCCTTGGGGAAATCCTTCGGCAAATGCGCGTGCAGCGTATCGCGGATCAGCGCGCACCGCTCGTTCAATCCCAACGGCGCCAAATTCGGCAGGATGTCGCGCAAAAACGCCTCGCGCCGAAACGCCGGCCACGCGCGCGCCAGGTTGCCCGCCAGTTCGCGGACGCCGCGTTCGTTGAAGAAGAGATCGCGCATGGATTCACTCATGGGGAACTAGATTCCTGTCGCGCGCGATGAGGCTGCCTCGGATCTCATCAAGCGCGAGGCGAATCGCAGCGCCTTAAGCCTGTTCCGCTGCAATGTATGGTGAGCCGAGCCGGGAGAGAAGCGCTGCCGGGTTGCTTCCACTTGTCGGATCAACGTCGTCATGGTGTGAAGTGCGCTGAGCAGTTCCTTTTTCGTCCATTGGCGGGGCTTGCTCGTGTTTGGTTTCGTCAACAGGGCGGCAATTTTCAAGACTTGGAGTTGAGATCGAAGCCTCTTGTGTTGCCATGTTCCCGGCGGCAGCTTTTTTCGGGCCTTCCCGGACTTGCTGATTAATGAGGCGAGTGGTCGTAGCGCCTCTCGCCTGGCATCTGAACTCGGCCGTTTCATTTTTTTACCGTTTCGTCAGCCGATCTGCGCGAGCAGGGAGCCCCATGCCGATTTTGCTTCCGCGAGTGCGCGGGCGCGGTGGGAGATCCGGTTCTTCACCTCGATGGGGAGTTCCGCGAAGGTCCGGGCATGGCCGTCCGGCTGGAACACCGGGTCATAGCCGAAGCCGCTGTCGCCGCGCGGTGCGGGCGTGATGACGCCTTCGCACGCGCCGGCCACGCAGCGTGTCGCGCCGTCGGGACTGGCGAGCGCGAGGACGCAGCGGAATCGGGCGCGGCGGTTGGGTTCCCCGGCGAGCGCCGCCAGCAGCTTCCGGTTGTTGGCGTCATCCGTCGAACCCGCGCCGGCGTAGCGCGCCGAGTACACGCCGGGCTGGCCGCCGAGCGCATCCACCTCCAGCCCCGAATCGTCCGCCAGCGTCCACAATCCCGAGAAGCGCGCGAGCGTGGCGGCCTTCTTGGTGGCGTTCGCCTCGAAGGTGGCGCCGTCCTCCTCGACGCCCGGCGCGCCCGGCACGTCGCGCAGCCCCACCAGCTCCAGGCCCGGCGCATCCAGCAATGCGCGCAATTCCCGCAGCTTCCCCGCATTATTCGTCGCAATCAGCAGTTTCATCCGGATCCCCGCGCGCACCTTAACAAGATCCCATCCACCCGGCAACGGATGGAGCCTGCGAAGTGAAAGAACACGAGCAACCGCCGGCGGCGCTGCGAGGTCCCCCCTCTGTCCGCTTGCAACCGGGGCAGTGGCGTGACACGCCAATACACCTTCTATATAAGCATTGCATGCCCGAATGCGTTGTACGTCTTTGTGAGGGCGAGAGTCTCGATGCCTTTCTGGCGGTTGCTGAAAAGGTTTATGTCGGGGATTCCTTCCACCAGCCGTCCCGGCGCGAAGCGGTGCTTTCCGGACTTCGCCGCAAGGACTTCGAAGCATGTCAGGCGCTCTTTCTTGCGGGTGACGCGGCGCGTGTTGCCGCGCGTATTTCATCCTCACTCCTGGACGACGCGGGCCGGCCCTGCGGACTGCTTGGGTTTTTCGAGGCAGTGAACAATACGCGGGCCGTTCGCGCTCTTTTTGAAGCGGCGCTTGACTGGTTGCGCGCACAGGGCGTGAAAACCGTAATCGGTCCGATGGATGGCGACACCTGGCACAGGTACCGGCTCAACGTCGGACCCTTCGACACGGCCCCCTTTCTGATGGAGCCATAC
Source organism: uncultured Verrucomicrobiota bacterium (assembly GCA_937996795.1). Taxonomy (GTDB): domain Bacteria; phylum Verrucomicrobiota; class Kiritimatiellia; order CAIVKH01; family CAIVKH01; genus JAMLJG01. The sequence continues at coordinate 119,288 of CALKUH010000069.1, forward strand.
AACCCCGCATATTATCCGACCCTCTGGGAATCCAGCGGGTTCTCGCAGATTGAGGGATACTACTCGTCTTGTGTCGAGGATGTGCCGGCTGCTGTGCGTGAAACCGAACGGATTGCGGCGCGCGCCCTGGCCCGCGGCTATGAACTGCGCCCGCTCCGCATCCATGCGGTGCGGGACGATCTGCTGAAAATATACGAGATTTCCCGTCGGATCTTCGCGAAAAACCGGTTCTACACCGAGATCACAAGCGATGAATTCCTCGCGCTCTATCGCGGCATCGACACGCTGCTCGTTGATGGGTTGAACTGGTTCGCCCGGGACGGCAGCGGTGAAGATGTCGGATTCGTGTTTGCGTTTCCGAATCGCATCGGCGCCGCGCCTCCAGACGCGATCAACATCAAGACACTGGGTGTTGTTCCCGAACGCCAGCGAACGGGCGTCGCCCTTGCGCTGATGCATCGCGTCTATTCGGAAATCGCGAAGGCCGGATACCGGCGCGCAAACCTGTGCCTGATCCGCGATGGAAATCCTTCGGGGAGAATGGACGGTGGACAAGGCCGTGTTTTCCGCCGCTATGCTCTCTATCAGCGGATTCTCGCATGAGCGCCCAATCGGATTCCAACGTGGTTCACTTGCTGCGCTCCGCGGCCGGGCGCCATCCGAACCGCCTTGCGTTGGTTGCGCCGGACAACTCGATCACATTCGGTGATCTCTGGCAGCGCGTGGATCGGTTCGGTGCGGGGCTTCTTGCGGCGGGCCTGCAATCCGGTGATCGCGCCATCTGCATGGCGCCGATGTCCATCGAACTCTATGTCGCGCTTCTGGGCATTCTCAAGGTGGGTGCGGTTGCAGTTTTTGTCGACCCGTGGATTGGTATTCGGCAGGTTGCGGCTTTTTCGGCGTTTGCCGAACCGCGCGCCTTTGTCGGCATCCCGAAGAGCCATGCGCTTCGTCTCCTCGAACCGACGCTTCGGCATATCATTCTGGGCGTCACAACGGGCTCCCGCATATGGCGTTTCCCCGCACGGCGCACGTTTGCGGAACTGGAATCAGGCGGTGGCGACGGCCGCATCTTTACCGCGAGACCGGATGATCCGGCGCTGATCACGTTTACCTCCGGTTCGAGCGGAACGCCCAAGGGCGCCAACCGCACGCACGGTTTCCTGCTGGCCCAGCACGAAGCGCTCGCCGCGGAATTTCCGGCGCGAGACGACGATGTCGATTTGCCGACATTCCCCGTATTCGCGCTGAACAATATCGCACTTGGCATCACGACGATCATTCCGGACATGGATTTCCGGAATGTTGCAGCGACCGACGGCGCGCGGATTGCGAAACAAATCGCGCGCAACGGGGTGACGACCTGCACGGCGTCGCCGCCATTCTTTGACCGGCTTGCAAACCATTCACTTCGATTGAGGCGCATTCTCACGGGCGGCGCCCCGGTGACCGATGGCCAGATCCGGCGCTGGAGGGCCGCGTGGCCGGAAACGGAAATCGTCGTTGTGTACGGCTCCACGGAAGCGGAGCCTGTGGCACATATCACCGCCGAAGAGCGGCTCTCGGTTGTCGGGCCGGGGTTCTGCGCCGGTCGCGTCAGCCCGCGCGTACGTGCGAGAATCATTCCCATCCAGCGCGGCCCTGCACGGGATGTGCGGGCGCTGGAAGTCGGCCGGATCGGCGAACTGCTGGTCAGCGGCGATCACGTTTGCAGGGATTACTTCCGCAATCCCGAAGCCGTGGCGGAGAACAAGGTCCGAGAGTTGGGTGGCGCGGTATGGCATCGAATGGGCGATACGGGCTCCTTCGACGCGCGGGGCCGGTTCTGGCTGGCGGGTCGTGTCCACTCCACCATCACGCGCGCGGGCGCTCATGTTCATCCGCAACTGGTCGAGCAGGCCGCCGCTGGTCCCGACATATTAATGGTCGCTGCAGTTGGGTTGTCCGACGCCTTGATGGGCGAGCGCGTTGTTCTGGTGGTCGTTCCGGCGGATGATGAGTTGGATTGCGCGGTCATTCGGAAGCGCGTCGAAGCCGCGGGTCAGGTTGTCGACGACATCGTTCTTTGGCGCGACCCCTTGCCTGTGGATCCGAGGCACAATACCAAAATCGATTACACGCAACTTCGCAAGCGACTCATGGAGAAACGATGAACTCTCCCGCGCAAGGCTTGAGCCGCTCTGATCCCTTTCCACGGAGGCTGTGCGCGTATCTGCGCGAGCGGTTCCCGCCGGTTGGGAATGTGGTGCTGATCGTCAGCTACTACTCATCGAACCAGTTCCTGGCCTGTGCCCTTGCACATCCTGGCGAGCCGATGTCGTATTCGATCCGGTCCCTGCTGGGCGGCATTCTTTTGCTCTGCATGTTTTTTCACCTGCGGGTGTTCGACGAGCACAAGGACTTCGAGGAAGATCGCCGCCACTACCCGCACCGGATACTCCAGAGCGGGTTGATCACGCTGCGCGATCTCAAGGTGCTTGGGGCCATCGCGATCGGGATCGAGATGCTCATCGCCGCCTGGCTTGGCGTCGCAACCATGATCGCCACGCTGATCGCGCTTGGATTCTCCGTTCTCATGCTCAAGGAGTTCTTCCTGGGCGACTGGCTGCGGAAGCACTTCCTCACCTACGCCGTTTCGCACATGCTGATCATGCCGCTTTTCTCGCTGGTGGTCTTCAGTGTGGCGACCAACCGGTTCCCGTGGGAAGCGCCGGGATGGTACTGGGTGTATGCCTTTGTCGGGTTCTTCGTCACCTTCAACTGGGAGGTTTCCCGCAAGATCCGGTCGCCCGATCAGGAGATCGACGGCGTGGATTCCTACACCAAGGTCTTCGGGACGTACGGGGCGGCCTACATCGTGCTGCTCATTCGCGTGATTGACACGCTCCTCGTGGCGTTGGTGGGCATCCAACTCGGGCTGAGCCCATGGTTCTACGGCGTGCTTGTCGCGCTCTTCTGTGTCTGCACGGCCGGCTTCCTTCAATACCGGTTTCGCACATGCGCCGAAACGGCGAAACGGATGGAAACCTACGCGGGACTCTATATCGTGGCCTTTGATATGACGCTGGCCATCGAATTGGTCCGATTGAATGGCTTTGCCCTCTCATGACGCATCCCACCGACGCTTGGATCGTTTCGTGCCGCGCGGCGGCGCGCCCGGCCGCTCGCGATGTCGGCGGCAAAGCGGCGAACCTGTACCGCCTTGGCGAAATGGGACAACCCGTGCCCCCATGGTATGCGGTGACGGCCCCGGCCTTTCGCGTCGCGTTGCATGCGGAGCAAGCCCGTCAACCGGTCGCGATCGAGAAGCGCCGCGCGTGGATCGCGGGCATTCCGTTGCCGTCCGGCCTTGTGGAGGCCGTGCGGAAGGCGCATGCCGGGGTCATTCCGACCGGAAGCTTTGTTGCCGTGCGTTCATCCGCTGTGGATGAGGATGGCGCGGGGCAATCATTTGCCGGGCTGCACGACAGCTTCCTGTTCCTCAGAACCGAGGAGGAAATTCTCGATGCCATCCGCCGCGTGTGGGCCTCGGCCTACAACGAGCGGGCTCTCGCCTACCGGCGCGAGCGCGGATTGTCGGTGGATGGCATCGCGGTTTGCGTGATTGTTCAGCAGATGGTGGACGCTTCGGCCAGCGGCGTGATGTTCACCGCGAACCCCGTGACGGGCAGTGTGCACGAGATCGTCATCAGCTCGCTTTACGGCGCGGGCGAGGGCCTTGTGAGCCAGGGTCTTGACGCGGATACGTTCACCGTGCGCAAGGGCGATCTCCGTATGGAGCGCGAACTTGCCATCAAATGCGAGCAGATGGCTTTTGACAAGGGGGCGGGTCGCGGGCTCGTGAAGACAGCTGTTTCGCCGGATCGGCAATCGGAACCAAGCCTGACGGACGATCAGGTGGTCGCCCTGGCTCGTGCCGGACTCGCCATTGAGCGCGCCTATGGACGCCCAAAGGACATTGAGTTCGCGATCGACGCGTCCGGACGACTGCATCTTCTTCAGGCCCGGCCCATCACCACCGTTGCGGAGTACGGGCCGGCGGCGGGGAATCATCTGATCTGGGACAATTCGAACATCATCGAGAGCTACTCCGGCGTCACGTCGCCCATGACGTTCAGCTTCATTCGCCGCGCGTACACCATCGTCTATCACTGCTTCGCCGAGGTCATGGGGATTGCGCCCGGCGTGGTCAAGGCGAGCCGTCCGGTGTTCGAGAACATGCTCGGCCTCATTCGCGGGCAGGTGTACTACAATCTCCTCAACTGGTATCGCCTCATCCGGCTCTTCCCTGGCTTTGGCTTCAACAAGCAGTTCATGGAGGCGATGATGGGCGTGCGGGAGCCGGCGGAGCTGAGGGATGAGTATGTCGCGCCCTCCGCGGCTCGTCGCATCTTCGTGGAGCTTCCCGCCCTCATCCGGCTCGTCGTCCGGACCGCGTGGAACTTTTTGAGGATTCAGGCCTGGGTCCAGCAGTTTGACGCGAATTTCAAAAGCCACTACGCGCGATGGACCGCGCTTCGGTTCGGTGATCTGCACCCGCGCGAGATGATGGACGTGTATCGCGACATGGAGGATTCGCTTCTTTGGAACTGGCGCGCGCCGATCATCAACGACTTCTACGTGATGATCCACTACGGTGTTCTTAAGAAACTTTGCGCCGCGTGGTGCGGTGACACGCAGGGTTCGCTCCAGAACGATCTGATCTGCGGCGAGGGCGGAATCGAAAGCACCGAGCCGACTCGGCTGCTGCTGGAATTGGCATCGCTCGCGCAAGGTGACGAGACGCTGCGGCGCAGGATCCTGGACGAACCCGCCGCTGACCTTGCCCGCGCGATTCCGGGTGATCCGCGTTTCGCGGCCTTCACCGCAGCATTTAACCGCTATCTGGGTCTCTACGGATTCCGCTGCATGAACGAACTCAAGCTCGAGGAATACTCCCTGCGCGACCGACCCGACTTCGTCTACACGATTCTTCGGAATTATCTCTCCCTGAACCGGCCGGAGGCTCTGGATGTCGGGGCGATGGCCGAGCGCGAACAGCAGATTCGCCGTGACGCCGAGGCCCGCTCTTTGGGCGCGCTCTCCCTGCCGAAGCGAATGATATTTCGCCGCGTGCTTCGCAATGCGCGACTCGGTGTGAAGAATCGCGAAAACATGCGCTTCGCCCGCACGCGCATCTACGGTCTGCTTCGCGAGTTGATTCGCGCCTTTGGCTCCCGACTGGCCGAAGAGGGGGTTCTGGCCGACCGGGAGGATGTCTTCTACCTCACGCTCGATGAATGTCAGAACTACGTGAAGGGAACAGCCGTCACGACCAGGCTTGCGGAGCTCGCCGCTTTGCGGAAGCGCGAGTTCGCCGCATATCGTTCGGAGACGGACGCCTTTCCAGAAGACCGGTTTGAAACATACGGCATGGTGTATCACAAAAACCGCTTCAAGAACGCCGTGGCGCAGGCGCCCGTCGCGGCCGATGGCAACCTGCGCGGGACGGGCTGTTGTCCGGGTGTCCGGGAGGGCCTCGTCAAGGTGTTGCGTTCGCCGTCCGACGACCTCCGACTCAATGGCGAGATCCTCGTAGCGGAGCGAACCGATCCAGGCTGGGTTCCGCTCTACCCGTCGATTTCCGGGCTGCTCATTGAGCGTGGAAGCATTCTGTCGCACTCCGCCATCGTTGCGCGGGAGATGGGCATACCGACCATCGTCGGCATTCCGCACCTGACCTCGCATCTCCGCACCGGGGCGAGCGTGCGCATGGACGGCGCCTCTGGTGTGATCGAGATCACCAAGTCGTGAGGCCCGGCGAAAGGAGGGCCTGCGCGGCATAGGCGATTGCCGCGCCGGCTGCGGTCCAGATCATGTGAGCCGCAGGCCATACCTCGTCGGTGCTCGGCGCCCGTTCCGCCTCCCCGCCCGGCGAGAGCAGGTGGTTCCGAATGCTCAAAAAAAGCACAACGGTGAGCGATGCCGCAAACGGAACATAGAGCGTCTGTTTGAGGTTCAGCATGTTCGCCGCCACCAGAAGCGCCAGTGGGATCGTGACGGCGCGAAAAACCGTGCGCACTCGCAATGCCTCCTTGAGCGGCTTGAGCGCGCACGCGGCAATGTACATGGTGAAGCTCGCCAATGCCGGCACAGCCCACCACTCGGAGCCGAGAGACCAGGCGCCGTACGTGAAGAGCGCCAGCGTGAGCGCTCCGCCGATGTTGAGCGCCCGCACCCGCCACGACAGCCACACAATGACCGCAAGCATCAGGGCCATGCTGACGTTCTGGTAGATGATTTCGTTGAGCGGTTTGGTTGTGATTTTGGAGAGGATGACGCACACACCGATGGGCACGAAAAGATTGTCGGTTCCGGTCAGGCACACGGCCTCGAAGCCGGTGACCACCGCTGCGACCAGCAGCGCCGAAAGAAGACAAACGGGTAGCGGCAGGTCGGTCATGGTGACGAGCGGAATCGCGATCGCGGCAAAGGCGATCATCCCGAAAGCCAGCGACCCCTCAAGGCTCTTGGTTTCCTCCTCCACCTCGTAGCGGATCTTTCCGTAGCGCATGCCGATCAGCGCGGCGAAGGCGTCAGCTACGGTGAGAACGAGCATGGAGGCGACGTAAAGCCATGGCCGGTCCTGCGAGAGGATGAAGACCAGGAAAACTGAGATGAGAAAGTATTCGCTTCCGCGTGACCGTCGTTTCACGCGGTGCAGGCTTTGCAGCCAGCGCGTTTCCGCGCCAGCGACGAGGACGACGGTGATCGAGGCGGCGAGGAGCAGTACCGTCCAGGGCGAGGTCATCACGAATGGAAACGAAAGGCAGGCAAGTCCGCCGCACACATGAACGAGTTTTCGCGTCCACTCCGGCTTGCCGTTGCCCAGGCGGCTCCACGCCTCGGCAATGGCCAGCAGTGCGAGAAACGCGAGCCCGAGAATACACGCCGCGCGGATGTCCGATGCGGGCATCGAAACCACGGACAGCGCAAGGCCGGGAGTCACCGTTTCTCCTCCACGACAAATCTGCTGTAGAAGAAGGCCCGATCCCTCGCGAAAAGACGTGAGGACGCAGCGGCGAGATCCACCACCTGGCCGGCGAAGCATTCGGGCGCCTTGCGCGGGGCCAGCATATTCCAATAGGCGAACCGGGCGCCGGGGCGGGCGAGGTCGAGCAGGTTGCCATACACGTCCGCGCAGGTCGGCGGATCGAGATATTCGAAGATGTCGGACAGATTAAATCCGTCGAATCCCGCGCCTTGCGAAGCCCGACCCGCGTCCTGGATCGTGCCGCGATGCAGGCTCAACCGATCCAGGTTCGCGCGCACGCGCTCGTACGTTACAGGTTGGAGGTAGGGTGGAAGGCTTTGCGTGAAGTTCCCGTTCAGGATGTAGTCGAGGTACGGATTGTCGTGAATCGAAAGCGACGTAAAGGCGTATTCGGCGCGCTTGAATATTCGCTCGGCGACGGAGCCCTCCACATACCGGAAGAACTCCGGATCGCGGCCCAAGCGTCCCATGACAAACCGGCTGAAGAATATCCTGAAAAGCATCCGCCAGCGCGTTGTGTTCCACGAGCCTTCATAGAAGGCGCGCCGCTCCTCCTCCCCGCGCGGCTTCATGAGGGCTTCGACGGTTTTCCTCCGGTGGACAAGCGGCAGTACGCGCGTGCGAAACAGGGTGAAGTAGCGCTCGAATTTTCCCGCATGGACGAGGCCGCGCTCAATCATTTCGATATGCCGGTCCCAGTACGCGGTCACTGCGCCGGAAAGCAATGATCGCACCCTTCGATAAACAGTCGCGCGGTCCGTTGAGGGGCGGACTCCCAGAAAGGCGAGGAAGGCCGGCTGGTCGAGTTCCCGGATGGCGGCCTTTTTGAGTTCGACGCAGGCCAGTTGCGCGAAGTTTAGATCCGCCGCAACGACCTCGGCGCCGGTGGCCAGCAGCGCGAAGCTGTTGTCGCCGCCGGACGCGATGGAGAGCATGCGCTTGCCGGGTCCGGGCTGGAGAGCCTCGACAAGGATCGATGCATCCTCCCAGCAGTTCGCGTAGCGGACAAAATCCCAGTCGACGCGAACTTCGATGTCGTTAGGCATGGCGTCGGTTTAGGCGCGCACTCGCTTGCGCCCGTAGTGGGCGTGCGCGCCCGCGAATTCGCCGGAGGCGAGGGCGGCGATGATGGAAATTTCACCCGCAAGGGCCGTCGCACCGCAGATTTCAGCGAATTTCCGCGCGTGTCCCGCGCCGTGGCAATCCATCATGGCGAGACACTCCCGCGCCGTCGGCAGATGCGTGCCGCCGCCGACGGTGCCGACAATGAGGTTGGGCAGGCTGACCGATGCATACAGGTCGCCTTCCGCGGTCACATCGAGTCGTGTAAGGCCCATCGACGCCTCGGACACACACGCGGCATCCTGCCCGCAGGCAATGAAGATCGCGGCCAGCGCATTCGCATAGTGCCCCTGAACGCCGATCGAGCCGCTTTGCGCGGCGCCCATCATCGAAATTTCCCAATACCGGACCATTTCGGCGGGGTTCGCGTGAAGGATCCTCTTCACGAGCGATTTCTTGATGACTGACTCGGCGACCACCTTCTTTCCTCGCGCAGAGAGGAAGGCGAGCATCGTTGCCTTTTTGTCGCCGGAGAGATTGCCCTCCACGTACCACTGCACGGACTTGATCGGACAGGATTCGACCAGGTGCCTGCACAGGGCGTCGGTCGCGAATGTAACCATGTTTTGACCCGACGCATCACCCGTCTCGAACTGGAAGCTGAGGAAGAGATCCTTGCCGGAAAGCGTTGTCTGCATGTCGACGAGTTTGCAGTGGCGGGACGTCCTCGCCACAACCGCCTGAAGGGTGTCGAAGCGCGGAAGCACCCACGCCAAAAATCCACCGGCCTCGGATAGCGAACGGAAGATGAAGGCCGGCGCGCGCGTCACGGTTTCCGTGAGGGCGACGGCCGCCGCGCCCCCGGACAGGCTGATCACATACGCGCCGCGGTTGTACGAGGCGACCAACGCGCCTTCGCTCGTTGCCATGGGAACATAGAAATCGCCACGGGCATGAATGCCGTTGATGCGGAGGGGCCCAACGACTCCCACGGGTATCCGCGCGAAGCCGACGAAGTTTTCGATGTTGCCAGCCAGCGCTTCCGGGTCTGGGTCCCGCTCGTCCGCCAGCACCCGGTCGAGTGCGACGCCCTGGGCCTTCAGCGCCGCACGTCGTTTGCCAAGCCCCGCCGCGGAATGATCGTTTCCTGCCGGCAGGCGGGGCCGGATCGGTTCGGCATCGGGCATGCGAGGACGAAGAAGCGCCAGTCGTTTCTCGGGCGCCTGACCGGAAAGAATTTTAAGCAACGTCGCTTCGGCACTCTTGCGGGAAACAGCCATGAATGTCCCTCTAACAAATGTCAGTGACAACGATCATAAACGACATGCGGATGGGAGTACAGCCGCTGCAATTCTCATTGAGGATGGGTTGTTACTCGGCCGGATCCTTGCTGCCGTGTTCGCAAACGCCCCCCTCTGTCCGCTTGCAACCGGGGCGGGGGCATGGCAAACGGGGCGGAGCGGATGTTATTCAACAGCTTCCAGTTCATTTTGTTCTTCGCGGTCGTCTTCGGGCTCTACGCGGCGCTGCCGCGGCGCGGGCAGAATGCGCTGCTGCTCGTCGCGAGCTATACGTTCTACGGCGCGTGGGACTGGCGCTTCCTCGGCCTGCTCGCGTTCTCCACGGTGGCGGACTACTACTTCGGGCGGTGGATTGAGGCGTCGGACGACACGCGGTGCCGCAAGCAGCTGGTCGCCGCGAGCATGGTGGTGAACCTGACGTTCCTCGGGTTCTTCAAATACTTCAATTTCTTCCTCGATAGTTTCGCCGACCTCTGCGGCTGGTTCGGGTTCACGCCGGACCTGCCGACGCTGAAGATCATCCTGCCGGTCGGCATCTCGTTCTACACGTTCCAGTCGATGAGCTATGTCATCGATGTCTACCGCAAGCGCCTGACGGCGTCGCGCAGCCTCGCGGATTTCTCGCTGTTCGTGGCGTTCTTCCCTCAGCTGGTCGCCGGGCCGATCGAGCGCGCGACGAATCTGCTCGCGCAGATCACGTCCGACCGCCGCATCAGCCACTTCGGCCTCACGCACGGCGGCTACCTGATCCTGTGGGGGTTCTTCCAGAAAATCTTCGTCGCGGACAACCTCGCGATGATTTCGGACCACATCTTCGCCGCCGGCGCAAATCCCGCGGGCAACCAGGTCGTGCTCGGCGGCTTTACGTTTTTTGTCCAGATCTACTGCGACTTCGCCGGCTACTCGAACATCGCGCGCGGCCTCGCGCTGTGCATGGGCTTCCGCTTCATGCTCAACTTCAACCTGCCGTTGCTCGCTGCGAGCCCGTCCGACTTCTGGGGCCGCTGGCACCTGAGCTTCTCCACGTGGCTGCGCGACTACCTCTTCACGCCGCTCGGCGGATTCCGCAAGGGGCCGTGGCTCGCCTACCGGAACCTGTTCATCACGATGGCGCTCTGCGGGCTTTGGCACGGCGCGGCGTGGCACTTCGTAATCTGGGGGCTCTATGAGGGGCTGTGTCTCGCGGCCCACCGCACGCTGCAGGCCTTTAAGCCCATGGCGAAACTGGGCGACTGGCTGGTGCGCTACGGCGTGACGCTGGCGCTGTGCATCCTGTTCCGGTTCACGCTCGATGCCTTCGGCGCGATCCTGTTCCGCTCGCAATCGATGGGCCAGGTCGGCGACCTGCTCGGGGCCGTCGCCGCGGGATGGGGTCCGTTCGACGCCCACGCCTGGGCGCGCTTCGCCTTCTACTGCCTGCCGCTGTTCGCCATGGAAATCGTCCAGTACCGCGCGCGCGACCAGTACGCCGTGATGAAATGGCCGCTGCTCGCGCGCGTCGCCGTCTACCTGGCGCTCTTCTACGGCATCGTCATTTTCGGAATGCAACATGCGCAATCGTTCATCTATTTCCAGTTCTAGGCTGCTCCGCTCGGGGTTGCTCTGGACGCTGCTGGCGGTGCTCGTCATCGAGTGGCCGCTGGGCCGCGTGCTGCCTGCGCACTATTTCCGCCACGAGGTGGACGAACTGCTGCACGCCCTCGATCACCGCGCGTATTCCGCGCGCATCCTGTCGCTCGGCAACAGCGTCGGGCGCCAGCTCGACATGGGCATCGCGAAGGTGGAGCCCGGCTTTCTCGAGCCGATGGCGTCGAACGGATCCCTCGAAACCACCGGGCAGTACCTGCTGCTGCGCCGCTACCTCGAGCGCAATCCCGCGCCGGAGATCCTCGTGCTCTGGCTCGACAACCCCTTCGCCGGCAGCCTCGACCTCATCTACACCGAGAACTACATCAAGCGCTGCTTCTTGCGCTGGCGCGAGATCGGCCTGCTCGCCGTGTGGAAGGGCAGCCCGTCCTTCACCGCGGGCATGATCGCCTACAAGCTGCTTCCGAGCTTCCGCTACCGGATGGACCTGCAGCAGGAATTCCCGTTCCTCGACGTGACGCGCGTGCACCTCGACCTGCAGAACGCGCAGCGCGCGCAAACCGGGATTGGCAAACCCACGAGCGCATTCTCCCGCGCGTGGCAGCGCCGGCTGCACGGCGACCACTCGCTCTCCACGGTCGCCTTTGAACGGCTGCTCGCCCTGTGCCAGGCGCGCGGCATCCAGGTCTACCTGGTCCCCGTGCCGATGCCGCGGAAGGAATTCGAGCGGCGCGAAAACAAACTCGGCCGCACCGAAATCAACGCGCGCCTCGCGGACCTGCAGGCGCGCTATCCCGTGCTGCACTACCAGCCCGCGGCGCGCCCGTATCCGGACGACTGGTTCCCCGACAACACGCATTTTGCGCCCGACTATGTGCCCGCGATTTCCCGCGAATACCTTGCGTTCCTGAAGGAGTGGATGGCGGATGACCCTCGCTGAATACGATCAACGCTGGAACGCCCTGCTGTCCGCCTGGCAGGCGCTGCACCGCGCGACCGACACGCCGGAAAGCGCGGCCGCGGTCCGCGCCGCGCACGGCGCCCTGCGCGCGCTCGGTGCGTATGCCGTGACGTGCGGCGAGGCGCAGGGCTCGGGCCGCGCGGCCGAGGAGTCCGCCGCGCTCGCGCTGGCGGAGCGCATGCGCGCGGACGGCGTGCTCGCGGAGGCGGAACTGGAGGCCCTGCGCGCGCTCGCGCCGCGCGTGCGCGATCTCGCGGCGTTCACCGCCTACTCCGAGTCACGCGACCGCGCGTGCGTGCTGCTGGTGAGCCAGTCGCTGCCCGGCTTGTGGCGGATGGTCCAGGTGTTGCAGGACGAACTGCGCGCGCAGCGACCGGCGTCGTTTTATTTCCGTCGCGCCCGGCGCATCGCCGCGGGCGCGGCTGTTGTGGCCGCCGTGTTCCTCGCCGCGCAGGGCGCGCGCGTCGCGCACGGCTTGTGGCAGGACGACGGCTGGCGCGTGACGTATTTTTACAGTGCGGAACTCAAGCGCCCGCTCGCGGTGCGCGGGGAACCGGTCCTCAATCGAAACTACGGCGCGCGCGCGCCGGCGTTCCCGATCCGCCACGACCGCTGGTCCTCGCGCTGGGACGGACGGTTGCAGATCGAACAGGCGGACGACTACACCTTCGTCGTGCAGGCCAACGACGGCTATCGCCTGTATATCAACGACGAGCTGCTGCTCGACGCGTGGCGCGAACAGAGCTGGCAGGGCAGCTTCCGCAAAGTCTCCGTCCGCCTCGACCCCGGCCTCCACACCGTCCGCGTGGACCACTTCGACCATTTCGGCGACGCCGCCATCCGCGTCCGCTGGTCCGGCGGCCCCATCCCCCGCGACACCCCCCTCGGCGCCCCGCAGGTGCGGAAGCCGTAGGGTGCTGGCGCAACTCTTGCTGCATTAAGTAGGCATGAGGGGTGTTTGTTTGCTGGTCGGCTGTTGGGCCGCGGTGGCGGTGTGTGCCGCGCCGCCGGAGCGGTGGGTTTCGCGCGGGCCGGGCGGTGGCGGCGCGTTTTTTAGTCCGGCCATTAATCCATTTAATACCGACGAGGCGTGGGTCGGGTCGGACATGAGCGATCTGTTCCACTCGCGCGATTTCGGGCGGACGTGGGACACGGTGAATTTCCGCGTGCTGCAGGGAGGGAACCAGGACGGGCGGATGCGTTTTACCTCCGTCCCGCACGTGCGTTACGCGCTCAACGATGGCGTGCCGTCGCGCTCGTTCGACAGCGGCGTCACCTGGACGGCCATCCCGCACAACGCGGGGTCGCCGTCGGTCTATGCGCTGCACGCGGACCCCGGCCGCACGGGACGCCTCATGGTCAGCACCTACACGACGCTGTACCTGTCCACCAACGCGGGCGCGACGTGGCGCGGGGTGTACACGAACACGGACCTGCTGTTCGCGGGCGTGTTCTGGGATGGCGATGTGATCGCGGCGGGGACGCGGCCGGGCGTTGCGCTTTCCACGAATGGCGGCGCGACGTTCTCATTTGTTGGAAAAACCGGCATCCCGGCGGGCGAGGAGCTGGTGTCGTTCGCCGGGGCGCGCGAGGGCGCGGCGGTCCGCTGGTATGCCGTGACGTTCGCGGCGGGCGACGCCGATCCCGGCGTGCAGGGCTCGTCCTACGGCAGCTATCGCGGCGTGTATCGCCTCGATGGCGGCACGGGCGCGTGGGTCGTCGCGACGAACGGGCTCGGCGCGAACCGCCCCTTCCTGCTCGGGCTGAGCCCGACAAATGCGCAGCTCGTCTATGCCGCGGGCGAGGACGGGCTCGGCCAGCCGTCGGTGGTGAAGTCCGTGAATGGCGGCGTCACGTGGACGCAGGTGCTGCGGTGCACGGGGAACGCAAACGTCGCGACGGGGTGGAGCGGCGACGATCCCGGCGCGTGGAACTGGAAGAAGTGGTCGTTCGGCGAATGCGCGATGGGCTTCACGGTGTGCGCGTCCGATCCCGCGCGCGCGATGATCACCGACTTCGGCTTCATCCACGTCACGACGAACGGCGGCGCCTCGTGGCGGCAGGCGTACGTGTGGGCGCAGCACGAGAACGCGATCGGCGCGGCGGCGGTCAAAACGAATTTCTACGCGGGCAACGGCGCGGAGGACACGTCGTGCTGGTGGCTCTCGTGGTTCGACAGCAACACGATGTTCTGCTCGTTCACCGACATCCGCGGCATGTGGAGCACGAACGGCGGGCGCGCGTGGATGAACCCGCCGACGCTCGCCTACAACAGCACCTACTGCGCCGTGCAGCACCCGACCAACGGATTTGTCTACGGCGCGATGTCGTCCGTGCACGACCTCTACGCGTGGGACCGCTACTGCCAGGACGCGTACATCGACGGCGGGTCCGGCGCCGTGATGGTGTCGACGAACAAGGGCCGGACGTGGGCGACGCTGAAGAATCTCGGGCGACCCGTCGTGCACGTCGCGCTCGACCCGAACCGACCCGAACGCCTGTATGCCTCGATGGTCCACAGCGCGAGTGGCGGGATCTACCGCACGACGAACCTCTCCGCGGGCGCGGCGTCCGTGTGGACGGCCCTCGCCGCGCCGCCGCGCACGCAGGGGCATCCCTACAACATCCACGTGCTCGACGACGGCACGCTCGTCGCGACGTACAGCGCGCGCATCGCGTCGGGGAATTTCCAGCCGAGCGCCGGTGTGTTCGTCAGCACCAACGACGGCGCGAGCTGGCTCGATCGCAGCCACACGAACCTGCACTACTACACCAAGGACCTCACCGTGGATCCGCACGATCCCGCGCAGCAGACGTGGTACGCGGGCGTGTGGGGCGAGTGGGGCAATTCGTCGGGCCGCGGCGGGCTCTACCGCACCACGAACCGCGGCATTGCGTGGACGCGGATCACGACGAACCTCAAGGCGGTCAGCGGCTGCGCCATCGCGCCGGATGACCCCGACGAAATGTACGTGCTCACCGAGGACCAGGGCTTGTGGTACAGCGCGAACCGGCGCGACGCGCAGCCGGTGTTCGAGCCGGTGTTGGGGTATCCGTTCCGGTTCCCGACGCGTGTGTTTTTCAATTCGCACGACCTGAACGAGGTCTGGGTGACGAGTTTCGGCAACGGCCCGCGCCTCGCGCGCCGCGTCGAGCCGGAGCCGGTCCTGCACGCCCTGTCGGTGGCGTCGAACGAGGTGCGCGTGGCGGTCCGCGCCGCGCACGGCCAGCGCGTGGAGTTGCAGGCGGGCGATGCGGTCGGCGCGTGGACGGGTGCGGGCGCGCAGCGCGCCTTCGTCGAAGACCTGTGGTTTACGCTTCCGGACGACGCGACGCGCCTCCTGCGTGCTGAAGTGCGCGAGTGACGATTATCCGTGGCCCGGTCGTTTGATCGTGAACTTGCGTGGCGTGGGCGGCGGCAGGCGGAACTCGGGCGGCAGGTCGATCCGCATCGTGGAGCCCTTGTCTTCCTCCGGCTTGGGCGCGGGATTCACGAAGGTCGGCTTGGCCGGTGTCTCCGGCTCGGCGTGGTACGCAGTGGCCTGGCCGGTCGTGACGGGGACCTTGATGATCGTCGCGCACGAAGGGCACTCCACGAAGAGGCCCGCGAGGTCCGGCGGGGCGTCGAGGTTCTGGCCGCATTTGGGACAATCAAAATTAATGTCGCTCATGAAGGCATTCGCTGTTGGTTCACCTTGACCATAGCACAGCGGACGGCGCGCAACCATGCACATTTCCCGGGGCTCTTCCCGGGCTGGGCGCGCTTGAAAAAGAATGGCGCGGGCCGCGCGGCTCGCACATAGTGTTTCGCTTCATGGATTCGTCCTCCAAATTCTCGCGCACGGCGTTCCGCGGCTTTCGCCAGCGGCTGCGCCTGTTGAGCCTGGTGGTCGGGCTGTTCGTGGGGCTGGCCGGTCTCGTGTTTGTTGCAGTGGGCTTTACGAAACTGGAGCCACAGCGCGGGCAGTTGCTGGGGATGGGCGCGTGGGCGGGCGCGGCCGGCCTCGCGTTGATCGTGGTGCGCGCGATGATTTTTGTCCTGCCGGATTTCCGGGAGATGCGGCGCTCGCCCAGCCACCAGTTGCGCAAGGATGAATACGGGGTCCGCCGGAAAAAAGTCTCGTCCGCCCGCTCGCGCGAGGGCGGGGTGCTGGTGCTGATGCTCGTGCTCACCGGCCTGGTCGCGGCGCTGCTGCTGCAATCGCAGGCGCTGGCGCGCGCCCGTTCCGCGCGCGACGCCGTCACGCGCGAACGCGCCGAGCTGCGCCTCGCGGCCACGGAGGGCGTGCGCGCCGCGCTCCGGCGCCTCGCGGATGACGAGGACCTCGGCGTGGACACCACGAATGAGGCGTGGGCCGCGACGCTGGACCTTGAAACGCCGCTCGGCCTCTCCACGCGCGTGCGCGTCCGCGACGAACAGTCCCGCTTTGACCTCAACAATCTCGCCGCGCCGTCGACGCCGGGCCAGCGGTCGAGCGAGGACGCCGCGCTGGACCTGCAAACCCTGTGCGGCGAATTCACGCCCACGCCGCGCACCGAGGCGCTGCGCGATTTCATCGACGACAACAACGCCGGCGCGAAGGAGGGCGATTTCTACCTCCGCCGCGACCCGCCCGCCCGCTGCCCGGACCGCGTGCTCTACGGCTGGCGCGAGCTGATGGCGGTGGATGGATGGGACACCAACGCGCTCGCGCGGCGCCCGCTGGAAAGCACACTGCGCTCCTTCGACGGGAGCCTCGTGGACAATGTCACGCTGCTCCCCCTCGCGCGCGCCCGCCCGCTGGCGGTCAACATCAACACCGCGTCGCGCGAGACCCTCCGTGCGGTCGTGGGCCTCGAGAACGACACGCTGGTGGACACGATCCTCACGCTGCGGGCGATCCGCCCGATCCGCCAGCTTGATGTCTTCGCCGTGGCGATCGGCGCGGATGCGTTCGAGCGCATCCGTCCGCTGCTCGACGTGCGCAGCCAGTATTTCCGCATCGAGGCCGCCGCGGAATCCCGCGAGCGGCGGCTCACGCTCTTTGTGCTGGCGACACGGCGGGATGACGGTCGCGTCGAAATCGTGCAGTGGGCGGAGGCCTCGACGTCATGAGCGTGGGGCGCATGGCGGTGGGCGTGGATGTGGACGGCGGCCGCGTGTGGCGTGTCGAGGCGCGGCGTAAACGCGGGCGCCCGTCGTTCCGCGCGGTGGAGCAGGGCGCCGGGTCCGCGGCTGCGTCGGTGGCCGCCGCGCTGCCGGCCTGCGCCGGGTTCGTGCGCCGGCTGACCGCGCCGCTCGACTCGCCCGCGAAGGCGTTGCGCGTGTTGCCGTCGCTGCTCGACATCGAATTGCCATTCCCGCTCGAGTCCTGCGCGCACGGATTCATTGATTGCGCGAAGGCGCCGGGCGGGGGCGTCGAAGCGCTCGCCCTCGCGGCGCGCACCGAGGACGTCACCGCGCACCTGGAGCGGTTGCGCGCACAGGGCGTGGACCCGCTGCTGTTGACGCACGAGGCCGTTGCGCTCTGGGGGCAGGCGGCGGATGAACATCCGCTCGCGCGCGAACAGGTCCGCCTCGTGGCCTATCTCGGCGCCGACCGCATCAGCCTCGCGGCGGGAACCGGGCGCGGGCTCGACGCAGCCACCGGCTTGCGCCAGGGCCTGCGCGAATTGTTTGCGGACGCCGCACCGCCCGCCGCGCGCCAGGTCATCGCCCAGCGGCTCGCGCCGTGGTGGCGCGCGCAGCAGGCCCGCCTGGGCGGCGGGGGGCATGTGATCTGGTGCGGACCCGGCGCGACGGATGCGCAGCGTGTGCGCGAGGTGTCGGCCCTGTTGTTCGGCGGCGAGCCGCCCAAGTCCGTGCCGGTGAAGGAGCCTGAATATCTGTTGCCGCGCGGACTGGCGGCGCGGCTGCTGGCGCATCCGGCGGGGGAGGGCAACCTGCGCAGCGGCGCCCTCGCGCATCCCGGCGCGGAGCGCGCGTCGCGCCAGCGGGACGCGCGACGCCTCGCGGCCCTCGCCGCGTCGGCGTTGTTGCTGGCCGGCCTGAGCGCCGGCTGGCGCGTGCTGCTGGACCACGAAAAGAACCGGTGGCAGCAGCGCTTGGTCGCGGAGGCCGCGACGCTTGCGGGC
>CALKUH010000070.1 GCA_937996795.1 uncultured Verrucomicrobiota bacterium
CGCGCGCGGGCTGGGACTGCTACCGCCGCTTCCTCGACATGTTCGGCGACGTGGTGATGGGGCCGACGACGGGCCTGACGCACGAGAGCTTTGAGCATGAGATGAGCCGCCTGAAGGCGAAGTACGGCGCGAAGGAGGACAACGACCTCACCGCGGACCAGCTCAAGGAGCTGTGCGAAGTCTACAAGCGCGTCTATCACGAGAAGGTCGGCAAGCCCTTCCCCCAGGACCCGCTCAAGCAGCTCGAACTCTCGATCAACGCGGTGTTCGGCTCGTGGAACTCCGATCGCGCCCGCAAGTACATCGCGATTAACAAGGTCACCGGCCTGCTGGGCACGGCGGTCAACATCTGCTCGATGGTGTACGGCAACATGGGCAAGACCTCCGGCACGGGCGTCGCGTTCACGCGCGACGGCGCGACGGGCGAGGACAAGCCGATGGGCGAGTACCTGATCGACGCGCAGGGCGAGGACGTCGTCGCGGGCATCCGCACGCCGAAGCAGCTCGACGAGATGGCGTCGGAATCCGAGCCGTCGTGGAAGGACGCGGACAAGCAGCTCCGTGCGATCATGCACAAGCTGGAGCGCCGCTACAAATACCCGCAGGACGTGGAATTCACGGTGCAGGAAGGCAAGCTCTGGATGCTCCAGACCCGCAACGCGAAGCGCACCGGCCTCGCCGGCGTGCGGTGGGCGGTGGAGATGGCGACGGGCAAGGACTTCTACACCGGCAAGAAGCAGGACAAGATCCTGACGGCGGCCGAAGCGGTGAACACGATCAGCGGCCCGGACCTCGAGCAGCTGCTGTTCCCGATCTTCAACCCGAAGGCCGAGGCGGTGGCGGACAAGCTGACGACCGGGTTGCCTGCGGGCCCCGGCGCGGCGGTCGGCAAGATCGTCTTCCAGGCGCACGAGGCGGAGGCGGCGGTGAAGGCCGATCCGAAGGCGCAGGTCATTCTCGTCCGCCACGAGACGTCCCCCGAGGACGTCGGCGGCATGTGGGCGGCGCAGGGCATCCTGACCTCCACGGGCGGCATGACCTCCCACGCGGCGGTCGTGGCGCGCGGCTGGGGCAAGTGCTGCATCGCGGGCGCGGGCACGCTTCAGATTGACTACGCGAGCAAGACCGTCACCTGCGGGGCGACGATCCTGCGCGAAGGCGACTGGATCAGCCTGAACGGGTCCACCGGCATCGTGTACAAGGGCCAGATTCCCACCGAGTCGAGCCCGGTCGTGTCGGCCATCGTGGAAGGCCGCAAGGATTCGCTGAAGCACCCGATCTTCCGGATGTACAAGCAGATCTCGGATTGGGCCGACCAGTACCGCAAGATCAAGGTCCGCACGAACGCCGACACGCCGAAGGATTCGGAGATCGCGATTCGTTTCGGCGCCGAAGGCATCGGCCTCTGCCGCACGGAACACATGTTCTTCGAGGGCGACCGCATCTGGGCGAAGCGCGAGTTCATCCTCGCGGAGACGACGGAAGCGCGCGAGAAGGCGCTGGCGAAGCTGCTGCCCTACCAGCGCGACGACTTCGAAGGCATCTTCAAGGCGATGGACGGCCACCCGGTCACCATCCGCCTGCTCGACCCGCCGCTGCATGAATTCCTCCCGCACGACGCGAAGGGCCAGGACGAAATGGCCCGCCGCCTGAACGTGCCGGTGGAGAAGATCCAGCAGCGCGTCAAACAGCTGCACGAGATGAACCCGATGCTGGGTCACCGCGGCTGCCGCCTCTCCATCACCTATCCCGAACTGATCGTCATGCAGACGACGGCGATCATCGAAGCCGCGATCAACGTCGCGAAGCTGCGGGTCAAGGTGCTGCCGGAAATCATGGTGCCGCTCGTCGGCAACAAGACCGAGCTGGATTACTGCGAGCAGATCATCCGCCAGACCGCGGACAAGCTCATCAAGGACCGCAAGTCCAAGGTGACCTACATGGTCGGCACGATGATCGAAGTCCCGCGCGCGGCGGTCACGGCGGACCAGATCGCCGAGACGGCCGAGTTCTTCAGCTTCGGCACCAACGACCTCACGCAGATGACGCTCGGCTTCAGCCGCGACGACATCGGCACCTTCCTCCCGGATTACCTCGAGAAGAAGATCCTGCCGATCGACCCGTTCCAGAGCCTGGATGTCGGCGGCGTCGGCAAGCTCGTCGAGATGGCCGTGCAGAAGGGTCGCGAGACCCGTCCCGGCATCAAGCTCGGCATCTGCGGCGAACACGGCGGCGATCCGAACAGCGTGAAGTTCTGCTGCAAGGCGGGGCTGAACTACGTGAGCTGCTCGCCGTTCCGCGTGCCGATCGCCCGTCTGGCGGCGGCGCAGGCGGCGATCGCCAAGAAGTAATTCGCGGAGTCATCCGCAACGAAAAGAGCCGGGGCGCAGGCCCCGGCTCTTTTTTTCGTCGGCGCTGAAGCGCGCGAAGCGATCCGGTTGCCGGTCTATCCGCGTTGGGCGAGGGGCGTGATGGAGCGGGGGGCGGGTCCGCAATACTCCGACGTCGGGCG
This sequence comes from uncultured Verrucomicrobiota bacterium, assembly GCA_937996795.1. Taxonomy (GTDB): domain Bacteria; phylum Verrucomicrobiota; class Kiritimatiellia; order CAIVKH01; family CAIVKH01; genus JAMLJG01. Next base: position 2,513 of record CALKUH010000070.1, read on the forward strand.
GATGATGCGGTTCTGCGCGCGTTGCTCCATGATGTGCGCGGCCCAGCCGGTGACGCGCGACATTACGAACAGCGGGGTGAACAGCGGGGTGGGAATGCCGCAGCGGTTGTAGACAATCGCGCTGTAGAAATCCAAATTCGGGAACAGGTTCTTCTCGCGCCGCATCACCTGCTCGATCCGCTCCGCGACGGCAAACTGGCGGCGTCCCTCGTCGCTCATCTCCGCCAGCTTCTGCGCCCACACCTTGATCACATCGGAGCGCGGGTCGGAATGTTTATAGACCCGGTGGCCGAACCCCATGATCTTTTCCTTGTTCTTCAGCGCGGACAGGATGCCCGCCTCGGCGCCCTCCGGCGTGCGGTGGCGCTCGATCAGTTCCATCGCCGCCTCGTTGGCGCCGCCATGCAGCGGGCCGCGCAGCGCGCCGATGGCGCCGGTGATGGCGGAATGGAAGTCGGAGAGGGTGGAGGTGATGACGCGCGCGGTGAAGGTGGACGCGTTGAACTCGTGCTCCGCGTAGAGGATGAGCGAAACATCCAGCGCGCGGCGGTGCGTTTCATCCGGCGCCTTGTCGTGCAGCACATGCAGGAAATGGCCCGCGATGGTGTCGTCGCCGCCGCGTGTGTCGATGCGCACGCCCCGCTGGTGGAACATCCACCAGTAGAGCAGGCACGAGGCAAAACTTGCGAGCAACTGGTTGGCCACCGCGAATTGATCGCGTTGCGCGCTCTCCGGCTCCAGGCAGCCCAGCGCCGAGGTGCTCGTGCGCAACACGTCCATCGGATGCGCTTCCTTCGGCAGTTGTTCCAGGAGCAGGCGCAGCTTCTCCGGAAGCGCCCGCAGGTTCAGCAGCGTCTGGCGGTATGCGGAGAGTTCACGCGCCGTCGGCAGATGGTTGTAAAGCAGGAGGAACGCGACTTCTTCAAAGCACGCCTGCTCCGTCAGTTCATTCAGCGCATAACCGCGGTAGCGCAGGCCGCCCGCCTGTTCGTTGATCATCGAGATGGCGGTTTCGCCCGCGATGACGCCTTCGAGTCCTTTTGCGTAGCTCATGGCTCTCCTCCTGTGGAACAACGAATGGAAGAAATGACGAATGACGAATCAGTGGACATTCGCCATTCGGATTTCGCCCTTCGTCACTTTTTCTTCAATCGCTCGTCCGCCTCCCGCTCGTAGCGGTGGTAGTCGAGCACCCCGTACAGCTCCTCGCGCGTCTGCATCATACCCAGCGCGGCGGATTGCGTCCCCTCTTTTCGGATCGTCGTGAACACCTTTTCCGCCGCGGCGCTCATCGCGCGGAACGCGGAGAGCGGATAGAGCGCCATGCGGACGCCCGCCTCCGCGAGCTGCGCCGTCGTGAACAGCGGCGTTTTGCCGAACTCGGTGATGTTCGCGAGGACCGGAACGGAGATGGCGGCGGTGAATGCGCGGTAGTCATCCAGCGTGCGCAGCGCCTCGGCAAAAATATAGTCGGCGCCCGCGGCGACGTACGCCGTTGCGCGCGCCACCGCCGCGTCGACGCCTTCGCCCGCCGCCGCGTCGGTGCGGGCCATGATGAGCACATCCGCCGCGGGCCGCGCGGAGGCCATCGCGCGGATGCGTCCGCACATTTCATCCGCGGAGACGAGTTGCTTGTTGGGCCGGTGCCCGCAGCGCTTCATGTCCACCTGGTCCTCCATCTGCAGCGCCGCCGCGCCCGCGGCCGCCATGACGCGCGCGGTTTCGGCGGGATCGTCCCACCCGGTGTCCACATCGACCAGCAGCGGCCGCGCCGTCGCGCTCGCGATCCGGCGCACGTCTTCCGCCACCTGCTCGCGCGTGGTGAAGCCGAGATCCGGAAGCCCGAAGCTCGCGTTTGCGACGCCCGCGCCCGATACGTAGAGCGCGCGGAACCCGGCCCGGTCCGCGAGTTTCGCGGCATAGGCGTTGATCACGCCCGCGATTTGCAGCGGCGTCTCCGCCGCCAGCGCCGATTCGAATTTTTCAGTGAGGGTCATGAGGGCGTAACGACAAATGGACACGAAGTTGCACGAATGGGCGTTCGTGTTGAGTCGTGGTTAGAAATGATTCGGCTCCCGTTTCAGCAGCTTTCCGCGTCCGAGCCGGCCGGTGAATTTGCCGCCCTTCACGGCGATCTCGCCGCGCACCGTGACGACGGAGGGGCGGCCGGTGATTTCCCATCCTTCGAATGGATTGTAGTCCACATTCATGAACTGCTTTTTCGCCGAGAGCGTGCCGCGGTACTTCGGGTCCCAGACCACGAGGTCCGCATCGCTGCCGACGGCGATCGTGCCCTTGCGCGGGAACAGGCCGAACAGTTTCGCGGCTTGCGTGCTGCCGACGTCGACGAACTGGTTCAGGGTCAGGCGCCCCGTGGAGACGCCGTGCGTCCAGAGCACCGTCACGCGATCTTCCAGCGACGGGATGCCGTTCGGGATCTTCGTGAAATCGCCGCGCCCCATTTCCTTCTGGCCCTTGAAGTCGAAGGGCGCGTGGTCCGTGGCGACGGTGCTGACGAGGCCCTGTGCGAGCGCGTTCCAGAAGACCGCCTGGTTCTTCTTGTGGCGGAGCGGCGGCGACATCACGTACTTCGCGCCCTCGAAGTTCGGCAGTTCCGCGTGGGTCATGTCGAGTGTGAGGTATTGGATCAGCGTCTCGACCCAGATCTTCACGCCGCGTTCGCGGGCTCGGATCGCGGCGCGCAGCGCCTCCTCGCAGCTCGTGTGGACGCAATAGATGTGCGTGCCGTGCATTTCGGCGAAGGTCGCCAGATGGTGCACGCCCTCGGCCTCGACCAGTGGCGGACGGCTCCAGTGATGCCACTTCGTGCCGGTCTTGCGCTCCGCCAGCAGCTTCTTCTGCAGCTCCGCGACGAGGTCCGCATTCTCGCAGTGCGCGGTGACGATGACGCCGAGTTCCTTGGCGAGGCGCAGGGTGTGGTAGAGCTCGTGGTCCGTCACGCCGAACGCGCCCTTGTAGGCGAGGAAGACCTTGAAGCTGGAGATGCCCGCCTTGACGATCTCGCGCAACTCGCCCTCGGCCTGGTCATCGAAGCGCGACACGCCCATGTGGAACGTGAAGTCGCACGCGCTGAGCCCCTGCGCCTTGTCGCGCCACAGCTCGAAGGATTTCAGCAGCCCGTCGCTGCGCGCGGGGCAGCACATCTCGATCAGCGTCGTCGTGCCTCCCGCGAGCGCGGCCTTGCTGGCGGACGCGTAATCGTCCTTCGCATACGTGCCCATGAACGGCAGGTAGATGTGGACGTGGGGGTCGATGAAGCCGGGAAAGACGTATTTGCCCTTCGCGTCGACAACCGTCGTGCCCTTCGGCACTTCGAGGTTCGGGCCGATACAGGTGATCTGCTCACCCGCGCAATAGATGTCCGCCTTGTAGTGGGAATCCGCCGTGACAATTTCGCCATTCCTGATCAACAAACCCATGGTACGTCCTCCGCGCGACAAGCCTGATTGCAGCCCGACATCGGGCCAGTGTAGCCATTGCGCGCCGCGACGGAAGCCTGAATGTTCAACAGGGACAAACTCGTTCCGGACGACGTGTTTACGGGCGCGCGATCAGCGAACCCTCAAATTCGATGCGCGGATCGTTCACGTCCACCAACTCATCCAGTTCGTAGACCTGATGATATCCGTACCCGTAGAGGTTGATGTACGTAGGGACGTTCAGCGCCATCATGAGGGGTTTTGATTGGTTGGCGAATTGTCGGGACAGGGCGAATGTGTTGCGCAAACTGGATGGATTGGTGGCGGTCGCCAGCGGACGCGCCGCTGGCATCGCGATCTTCGACGCGAAATCCACCGGGTTGCCTTCAAAGTTGTTGTTGCAGTAGATCAACACCTTCGTTTCTGGCGAGGGGATGACCCTACGCAGGTTGTCCTGCGTGAAGTCCGTAAAGCTCAGGTGCCGCGCGCCCTTGAGGTGAATGCGCTCATAGCGGAAGGTCGAGCGGGTATCCAGGATGATCACATCGGGCTCTTTGCTCATCCGCAGGAACGTATCCAAATCAACGAGGCGCTCTGCGCGATGCGCCTCCACCTCGGCGACCAACCCCTTGAAGTCTTCGTAGCTGACCTTCGCCTTCGGATGCGCTGCGTTATCCGCAACGCAGAGTTGTGTCGCCAGCGCCAATGTGGTCGTGACCATCGCGAGTGATTTCATGGGATGTTCCTTCCGCGGCACACTGTAGGCGCGTCGGCCGGGCTCGTCCATGATTGCCCGTCGCCGCCGCCGGCTGGCGCGGCGCGGACGAAACCCGTCAGTATCGGGGTCGACGCATGGCGTCCGGAAGCATGGGGAAGCCGCTCCGCTAGGTCAACACGGGCCTGCCACGCGCGGGCGAACCTGCTACGATGCGGGGCCATGTGGGAATGGATCCAACTCGCGTGGCCGCAGCTCGCCGCCGTGCTGGTGCTCGGCCTCGACATCTGGGCTGCGGGCCACGCGATCCTTTTCAAGCGCGACCCGCGTTCGGCGACGACATGGATCGGCCTCATCCTGCTGTTCCCCGTCATCGGGGCGGCCTTGTATCTGCTTCTCGGCATCAACCGCATCCAGCGCCGCGCAGCCTCGCTCCGGCATCGCGCCGCCGCGGGGCCTGAACCGCAGCCGCCGGACGCGAGCCACATCGCGCCGCGCCTCGGCACGGGGCTCGAGGAACTCGGCGCGCTCGCGACGGCGATGCAGCGGATCACGGACCTGCCCCTGCTCGACGGCAACCGCGTGGAGGCGCTGCGCAACGGCGACGAGGCGTATCCGGCGATGCTCGACGCCATCGCGCAGGCGCGGGCCAGCGTGACGCTTTCCAGCTATATTTTTTCGCACGATCGCGCCGGGCTCCAATTCGCCGATGCGCTGGGTGCCGCCGTTGTCCGCGGCGTCCAGGTGCGCGTGCTGGTCGACGATGTGGGGGCGCGCTATTCGCTGCCCACGATCTACGGCGCGCTCGCGCGGCGCAAGGTGCCCTGCGCGGCGTTCATCCCCACGTTCTTCCACTGGCGCATGCCCTACATCAACCTGCGCAACCACCGGAAACTGCTGATTGCGGACGGCCGGACCGCCTTCACCGGCGGCATGAACATCCGTGCGAACAACCTGGTGGCCGCGTCGGCACGGGATGCCGTGCAGGATCTGCACTTCCGCGTCGAGGGCCCGGTCGTGCAGCAGATGCAGCAGGTGTTTGCCGAGGACTGGGCCTTTGCGACCGGCGAGCGGTTGGAGCGGGCGCCCTGGTTCGCGGCGCCCGCCAGCGCGGGCAACGTGCTGGCGCGCGGCATTGTCGATGGCCCGGACGAGGACCACGACAAGCTGCGCTCGTCGCTGCACGCCGCCCTGTCCTGCGCGCGGCGTCGCGTGCGAATCGTGACGCCGTATTTCCTGCCCGACCAGGGCCTCATCAGCGCCCTGAACACCTGCGCGCTGCGCGGTGTTGCCGTGGACATCGTCATCCCGAAAACGAACAACCTGCGCACCGTCGGCTGGGCGTGCCAGGCGCAACTCTGGCAGGTGCTCGGCCATGGGTGCCGCGTCTGGCGCACGCCGCCGCCCTTTGACCACACGAAACTCATGGTCGTGGATGACACCTGGTCGCTGATCGGCTCGGGCAACTGGGACGCGCGTTCGCTGCGGCTCAACTTCGAATTCAACCTCGAGTGCTACGACCCGCGCCTCGCGGCCTCGCTCAACGCCCGCATCGATGAAAAAATCGCCGGCGCCCGCGAAGCCACCCTCGCCGAACTCGACGCCCGCCCGCTGCCCATCCGCCTGCGCGACGGCATCGCGCGCCTGTTCTGGCCGTATTTGTGAGGAGAAGCGAGTGGCGGGTGGCAGATGACTCGCTACCAGAACTGATACTGCCCCATCGCGATCACGTAGCCGCCGAGCAGCAGGTTCGTCAGGGCGTGGGCGAAGGCGACGGACCAGATGTCGCGGGTCTTGAGGTAGAGCCAGCCATACGCGAGGCCCGCGACGATGCCGGCGAGCCACTCCATGTGCTCAAGGCCGAAGATGACCGCGACGGCGAAGAAGGGCGTGGCGGCAAAACGCCCCGCGTCCACCCGCGTGAAGTCGCCGCCGAACATCCAGCGATACACGAAACCGCGCCAGAAAAATTCCTCGATCACACCGATCACCAGCCCGGAGCCGAGGATGCGCACCAGCGCCAGCGGCCAGCCGCACGTCTCCGGCGCGAACGGCAGGCGCTCCATCGGCTCCCGCAGTTCGCCGAGCGGGCGGATGCCCCATTTGACGTACAGGTCCTGGAGCACGCCGAGCCGGGCGGCCGCCGGATGTTCCAACCCGACCCACGCGATGAGCACGCCGACGCCGACCAGCGCGGACAGCGGGAAGTGACGCCACACCGGCCGGCCATACCAGCGCCACGGCCGGAAAAAACAAAACACGCCAAGGCACAGGGCGCTGCGGAGCGCGTACGCCCAGGCGGGCGAAAGCTGCGGCACGTCGAGGAAATGCATCAGCGCGATCCACGCCGCAAAGGGCAGGATGTGCGCCCACGTCGGATTGTCCCGGAACGGCACCGGCTTTTCGGCATCCATGGTGCGGGCAGCATAATGAGCGGACGCCGGGGGAGGCAATGTCCAATCTGCACCACCCCCACGCGGCGTTTGGACATTTCGCGGCGCCGCGCTACACTGCGCGCGTGACTGTACTTCCCCAGTTGACGCCGCACGAAGCGGCCGCCGCGCTCGCGGCGCACCGCGAACCGTTCCACGCGGGCTATTACGCCTTCTATTCCACCGCGCTCGGCGGCATCGTGACCGCGCCGGGCCTGATGGTCGTGCCCGCGGACGACCACCTGGTGCATCGCGGCGACGGCGTGTTCGAGACCCTTAAATGCGTTGCGGGCGGCCTCTACCTGTGGCGCGAACACGTCCAGCGCCTGCTCCACTCGGCGAAGGCGATCGGGCTCCGCGTGCCGTGGGACGAGGCTCGGCTGGCGGACATCACCGCGCAGGTGGTCCGCGCGGGCGCCCATCGCGACTGTCTCGTCCGCATCATCGTCTCGCGCGGCCCCGGCAGCCTTGGCATCAATCCCTACGACTGCCCCGCGCCGGGCCTGTACGTGATGGCCCACGAGTTGAAGCCGTCCTTCATGGAGGCGCATCCCGGGGGCGCGCGCGTGGTCACGAGCGCGATTCCGGTGAAGGCCGGGTTCTTCGCGACCATCAAATCCTGCAACTACCTGCCCAACGCCCTCATCAAAAAAGAGGCGGCGGACGCGGGCGCGGACTTTGCCCTCGCCTACGACGAGCAGGGAAATCTGGCCGAGGGGGCGACGGAAAACTTCGGAATCGTCGACGCGGACGGACGCCTGCGCGTGCCCGGCGCGGAGCGCATCCTGTCGGGCACGACGATGAATCGCGCGCTGGAACTGGCCGGCGTCTTGGTTCGCGATGGACGCCTTTCCGCGATTGCGCGCGGGTCGATTTCCCGCGACGCGGTGCGCGCCGCGCGCGAAGTGCTGGTTTTTGGCACGACGCCCGATGTAACCTCCGTCGTGTCGCTCGACGGCGCCCCCGTGTCCGGCGGCGTGCCCGGCCCGGTCGGCCGTGCGCTGCTGGCCCTCGTTCAGCGGGATATCCGCGGGAACAGCGCCGTGCGGTTCGACGTATTCAAAGGAGAATGAACATGAAGAAATGGTCCTGTCTTGCGCTGGCCGCCCTGATGCTGGCGCCGCTCCATGTCCATGCCGCCTCGCTCGCGCTCGGCACCCAGGAACTGCGGGTGCAGGGCCTGCTCGATCCGTCGAGCGTCAACGGCGACGAATTCAACCTCGGCCTGTCCTACGGCTACTTTTTCGCCGACAATGTGCAGGCCGGCGGACGCGGGACGTTTGTGGATAACGACCGCGTGAGTTCGCTGGGCATCGGCGGCTATGTCGAAGCCAACATCGACACCGGTTCGGAGGTCATGCCGTTCGGCGAGGCGTTCCTCGGCGTCTCCAATGTGGATGTGGAGGACGCGGGCGGCGACGACACCGCGGGCGTTGTTGAACTGCGCGCGGGCGCGAAGTATTTCCTCGCCGAGCAGGTCGCCATCGCGGGCGCCGGCGTATTCGCGTTTGCGACCGAGGATATTTATCCGGACAACAAGAAGCTCCGGAACACCGACGTCTTCATCGAGTTCTCCCTGCGCTGCTACTTCTGAGGCGCACAGGGCTGAATTATCCGCCGCCGCCCGCTTCCGCGCGCTCCTCGTGCAGGCGGGCGGCGCGCATGTACTCGCGGCGCATCGTCGCGATGTTGGAGATCGAAATCCCCTTCGGGCAGGCGGCTTCGCACTCGGCGTGGTTCGAGCAGTTGCCGAAGCCTTCCTGGTCCATCTGGCCGACCATGCGCAGCGCCCGGCGCTCGCGCTCGGCCTGGCCCTGCGGCAGCAGCGAGAATTGCGTGATCTTCGCGCTGACGAACAGCGAAGCCGACGCGTTGGGGCAGGCCGCGACGCAGGCGCCGCAGCCGATGCACGCCGCGGAATCCATCGCCTTCTCCGCGATGTCCTTCGGCACCAGCACCGCGTTCGCGTCCGGCGCGGAGCCGGCATTGACGGAGACGTAGCCGCCCGCCGCCATGATGCGGTCGAACGCGCCGCGGTCGACGACGAGGTCCTTGATCACCGGGAACGATTTGGCGCGGAACGGCTCGATGGTCACCGTGCCGCCGTCCACGAAATGCCGCATGCGCAGCTCGCACGTCGTGCACTTCAGCCGCGACCCGTGCGCCATGCCGTCCACCACGAGGCCGCAGGTGCCGCAGATGCCCTCGCGGCAATCGCTGTCGAACGCCACCGGCTCCTCGCCCTGTTTCGTGAGCTGCTCGTTCAACACGTCGAGCATTTCCAGCAGCGACATCTCCGGCAAAATGCCGTCCACCGCATACTGCTTGAAACCGCCCTTCGCGTTCGGGCCCGACTGCCGCCAGACTTTGACATTAAATTTCATGACCGGTTCTTCCGTTTTGCGTCCTACTTGTAACTCCGCTGCGCCAGATGCACGTAATCGAACTCCAGGTCCTCCTTGTGCAGGACCGGCTCCGAGGCGTTTCCGCTCCATTGCCATGCGCCGACATAGCAGAAATTCTGGTCGTCGCGCCTGGCCTCGCCCTCCGGCGTCTGGAACTCCTCGCGGAAATGGCCGCCGCACGACTCCTTGCGGTGCAGCGCGTCCAGCGCCATCAGCTCGCCCTGCTCCATGAAGTCCGCCACGCGGCCCGCGAATTCGAGGTTCTTGTTGAAGTCGCCGTCGGACCCGCCGACGTTTACGTCGCGCCAGAATTCCTCGCGCAACGCGCGGATGTCGCGGATCGCGCCCTCGAGGCCCTTCTCGTTGCGCGCCATGCCGACGTGGTCCCACATGATGCGGCCGAGCTGCCAGTGGAAGTCGCGCACCGTGCGCTTGCCGCGCGCGCCGACGAGCCGCTTGGTCTGCTCGTTCACCGCCGCGACCGACGCCTTGAAGGCCGGGTGGTCGGTCGTGACCTTGTTCTTCAGCACGTCGCTGCCCGCGAGGTAGTGGCCCAGCGTATAGGGGATCACGAAGTAGCCGTCCGCCAGCCCTTGCATCAGCGCGCTCGCGCCGAGCCGGTTCGCGCCGTGGTCGGAGAAGTTCGCCTCGCCGAGCACGTGCAGGCCCGGGATGTTGCTCATCAGGTTGTAGTCCACCCACAACCCGCCCATCGTGTAATGCGGCGCCGGGTAGATGCGCATCGGCATCTCGTAGGGCGACTCACCGGTGATCTCGTGGTACATGTCGAACAAATTGCCGTAGCGGTCGCGCACCACGTCGCGGCCCAGGCGCTGGATCGCATCGCCGAAGTCGAGGTACACGGAGTAGCCCGTGCCGCCGACGCCGTAGCCCGTGTCGCACATGCGCTTCGCCGCGCGCGACGCGATGTCGCGGGGGACCAGGTTGCCGAACGCCGGATAGATGCGCTCGAGGAAATAGTCGCGTTCGCCCTCGGGAATCTCGCTGGCGGGGCGCGTGTCGCCCTTCTTCTTCGGCACCCACACGCGCCCGTCGTTGCGCAGCGACTCGCTCATCAGCGTCAGCTTCGACTGCGACTCGCCGGCGAGCGGGATGCACGTCGGATGGATCTGCGTGTAGCACGGGTTCGCGAACAGCGCGCCCTTCTTGTGGCAGCGCCACGCCGCGGTCACGTTGCAGTTCACCGCGTTCGTCGACAGGAAGAACACCGTCGAATAGCCGCCCGTCGCCAGCAGCACCGCGTCCGCCGCGTACGACTCGACCGCGCCGGTCACGAGGTTGCGGCAGACGATGCCGCGCGCCGCGCCGTCCACCAGCACGAGGTCCAGCATCTCGCGGCGCGTGAACAGCTTCACCCGCCCCGCGTCCACCTGCCGCATCAGCGAGCTGTAGCAGCCCAGCAGCAACTGCTGCCCCGTCTGCCCGCGCGCGTAAAACGTGCGCGAGACCTGCGCGCCGCCGAACGAGCGGTTCGCCAGCGTCCCGCCGTACTCGCGCGCGAACGGCACGCCCTGCGCCGCGCACTGGTCGATGATGTTCGTGGAGAGTTCGGCCAGGCGATAGACGTTCGCCTCGCGCGCGCGGAAGTCGCCGCCCTTCACCGTGTCGTAGAAGAGCCGCCACACGCTGTCGCCGTCGTTCTGGTAATTCTTCGCCGCGTTGATGCCGCCCTGCGCGGCCACGCTGTGCGCGCGGCGCGGGGTGTCCTGGATGCAGAAGTTCAGCACGTTGTAGCCGAGTTCGCCGAGGGACGCCGCCGCCGCGCCGCCCGCGAGGCCGGTGCCGACGACGATCACGGTGTACTTCCGCTTGTTCGCCGGGCTGACGAGCTTGATGTTCGCCTTGTGCGTCTTCCACTTGGACTCGATCGGCCCGTCCGGGATGTTCGCGTTCAGGATCGATTCTTCGGCTACTTTAATCATCGTCTGCTCCCGCCGCACAGACCCTGCGCGGCTCAAATTTCCAACGGCTGTAAAAACTTTTTTCGCGCCTTCCAACGTCTGTAAAAACTTAATGCCCCGCGACCGCGACGCGCAGCGTTTCCGGGTTCGGGCCGAAATACAGCATGTACACCGGCAGCGCGATGAACCCGACGGCCATCAGCGCGGCGAAGACGAAGGCGACGGTGTAGAGCGCGGGCGTCCACTTCGGACGCAGGACGCCGAGCGACTGGAACGCGCTCCAGAAACCGTGGCGCAGGTGGAAGCCGAGCAGCAGCATCACCGCGACGTAGGACCACGCCTTCACCGGGTCCTTGAACGCGGTGACGACGGCGAGGTAGACGTCCTTCACCAGCGTGCCGTGCACCTCGACCATTGCGTGCGGCGTGCCCTTGTTCAGCGTGAACATCCAGACGTGGAACGGGATGAAGAGCAGGATCACGAGGCCGGTGACCAGCATCGAGCGGGACGACAGCGTCTGCTTGCTCGGGCCGCCCTTGCTGGCCTTGAGCGCGTAGCCGTCGGGGCGGGCGCGTTTTTCATCGAGGCGCACGCCGATCGCGAGCAGCACGTGGGCGAGGAAGAAAATGAGCAGGCCCGCGCGCGCGACCCAGAGCAGCGGGCCGAGGCTCGCGAGCTTGTGCGCGTAGGCGTTGAATGCCGCGCCGCCGTCGGGCAGGAGCAGCGTCAGGTTGCCGGCGAGGTGGACGACGATGAAGCCCACCAGCGCGAGCCCCGAAATCGCGGCGATGACCTTGCGGCCGATGGTGGAACTCAGAAAACAGGGTTTGCTCATGGTTAATCCTCTTCCGGCCGACCCGTCGGATCAACCAGACGGGCCAGCCTATCCGATTCAACTTCGCAACAATATCACAAATTCGGCCCGGTGCTGCCTTTGACCAGTTCGTCGAATTCCGCGGCGGTCATGAGGCCTTTTTCGACGACGATTTCCTTCGCGGTCTTTTTCGTGGCGAGCGATTCCTTCACCAGCGCGGACACCTTGTCGTAGCCGAGCTTGGGGTTGAGGATCGTGGCGAGGCCGCCGCTGGTCTCGAAATAGGTGTAGCAGCGCTCGCGGTTGGCCTTGATGCCGGCGATGCACTTTTCGGCGAGCTGCACGGCGGCGCGGGCGAGGATGCGGTGCGACTTCACCAGATTAAGGCCGGTGACGGGCATGTGGGTGTTCAGCTCCAGCTGGCCCGCGGCGCAGGCGGCCTGGACGGCGGTGTCGTTGCCGAAGATCTGGATCATCGCCATGTTCGTCGCCTCGGCGATGCTCGGGTTGATCTTGCCGGGCATGATCGAGGAGCCGGGCTCGACGGGCGGCAGCACGATCTCGGCGAAGCCGGTGTTCGGGCCGGAGCAGAGCAGGCGCAGGTCGTTGCAGATCTTGTTGATGTCCATCGCCGCGAGCCGCAGCGCGCCGGACATCTCGGCCTTGTCGGTCAGGAACTGCGTGATCTCGATGCCGTTGTCGGCCGGGCGATACGCATCGCCCGTGAAGGCCGCGAGGTGTTTCGCGATCAGCGGGCGGAATTCCTTCTTCGTGTTCACGCCGGTGCCGATGGCGTTGCCGCCTTCGCCGACCTCCAGGACCTTGTCGCGGGCCTGTTCGATGCGGATGACCGCCTTGCGCAGCGCGTGCGCGTAGGCGGCGAATTCCTGGCCGAGGGTCACGGGCACCGCGTCCTGCAGGTGCGTGCGGCCGCTCTTGATGACGTCGGCGAATGCCGCCGCCTTTTCGTCGAGGCGCGCGATGAGCTGTTTCAGCGCGGCGATCGTCGGCTTCGTGAGGTCCACGCAGGCGACGCGGATCGCGGAGGGGAAGATGTTGTTGGTCGACTGGCCCTTGTTGACGTCGTCGTTCGGGTGGACGAGCCCGCGGTCGCCGCGCTTGCCGCCGAGCGCCTCGTTCGCGACGTTGGCGATGACCTCGTTGACGTTCATGTTGGACGACGTGCCGGACCCGGCGTGGAAGCAGTCGATCGGGAACTGGCTGTCCAGCGCGCCGCTGAGCACCTTTTCGCAGGCCGCGACGATGGCGTTCGTCTTCTTGTCGTCCAGCAGGCCGAGCTGGTGGTTCGCCTTCGCGCAGGCGAGTTTCATCTTCGCCATGCCATGGATGATCTCAACCGGGACGGGTTCGCCCGCCGCGTTGAAGTTCTGCAGCGACCGGCACGTGTGGACGCCGTAAAACGCGTCCGCCGGCACGGCCAGCTCCCCGAATGAATCTTTTTCGATGCGTGTAGGGCTCATGCGAATCCTCCCGGAAAATTCCTGCGCCGCATCATACGGACGAAGCGACGTGCGACAAATGAAACCACAACCCGCCCCCCTGAAACAAGCATCAGGGAAGACCCGAAGCGGAGTTTCGGGTGTCAGGAGCGTTCGATGAGGCGGAGGAGGTCGGCCACGGTGCGGTGGGCCTCGACGGGATGACGCAGGGGGCGGCGGGCGTCGATCCGGTAGTGGTTGCGGCGGCCCACCTTTTCCCGCGCGAGGACGCGCGAGGCGGTCAGGTCGGCGACGATCTTCTGCACGGCGCGCTCCGTGATCCCCACGCGGTCCGCGACCTCGCGCAACACCGCGTCCGGATCCTGCGCCAGGCACAGCAGCACGTGCGAGTGATTCGTCAGGAAGGTCCAGTCGGCGGGCGCCGGCTTCTTGTCTCGGGAGGGGCTTGACATGGCTAATATACGAACTATTATTCGTGCATTGTTATTCGTGATATGCGTATCGCGAATTGACGAAAGCATATCGCGGGGCGGCGTGATCCGTCAATCCGCGGGGAGGGGGCGTGATGTCGGATGCGTATGGGTTGTTGATCCAGAACCTGTTGTCGCCGCTGGTGCTGGCCTTCGCGGTCGGCATGCTGGCGACGCTGATCCGCAGCGAGCTGGAGTTCCCGGCGCCGGTGCTGAACGCCATTTCGATCTACCTGGTGCTGTCGATCGCGCTGCAGGGCGGCGTGGAGCTTGCGGCGCAGCCGTGGGCGGCGCTGTGGAAGCCGATGATGGGGGCGGCGCTGGTGGCCGTCGCGATCCCCGTCTGGAGCTTCTGGGCGGCGCGCAAGGTGCTCGGCTTGTCGACGCCGAACGCCGCGGGCCTTGCGGCGCTGTACGGCTCGGTGTCGTCGGTGACGTTCCTGGCCGCGCTGAATTTTGCGGCGCAGCAGGGAACCCCCGCGGAACCGTTTATGCCGGTGTTTGTCACCCTCATGGAGTGGGGCATCCTCGTGGCGCTGTTCTGCGCGCGTTTTGCCCTCAAGCGGGAGCGGACCGGGGCGGAGGTGCCGATGCGGGAAATCCTGATCGACACCCTGCGGGGGCGCAGCGTGATCCTGCTGCTGGGCGGACTCGCGATTGGCGCGATCATTGGCGAGAAGGGCTTTGCGCCGATCAAGCCGGTGTTCAAGGACGGCTTCCAGGGCATCCTCATCCTGTTCCTGCTGGAGATGGGCATGGTGGCCGCGCGGCAGATCCGCGAGTTCCTGCGCATCGGCCCCAAGTTGCTCGCGTGGGGCATTGCCGCGCCGGTGCTGCACGGTTTTCTGGGGGTGCTGCTCGGGGACGCGCTGGGGCTCTCGGTCGGCGGGGCGTTTGTCTTTGGCGCGATCGCCGCGAGCGCCTCGTACATCGACGCGCCGGCGGCGGTGCGGGCGGCCCTGCCCGAGGCGAATCCCGGCATCTACCTGACCAGTTCGCTGGGCATCACGTTCCCGTTCAACCTGCTGGTCGGGCTTCCGCTCTACTACGGATTTGCGGTCTGGCTCGCGGGCGGTTGAGGCGGCGGTTCGGCGCAAACGCCCTCCGCGCGGAGCGCGGCGTTGCCGAGCGGCTTGAGGCCGGACCATTCAACGCGGGCGCCGCGCTCGATGGCGCCGACGTCGAGTCGCTGTTCGGGCGTCAGGTGGCGCGTGAGCAGTTCGTAGTCGTGCAGCGCGCCGTCGGCGGCGCAGCCGCGCGTGACGAACTTACCGCGCTCGGCGCTCATCGGCGCGACGAGCCGCGCGCGGGTGGCGTCTGTTGGAGGCGCCACGCCCCCGTCGCGCCTGGCATTCGATAGTGCGAGGAAGCTGAATTTCAGGTTCGGCAGATCGCGGAACAGGGTGCGGTTGATTTTTTCGGCGAAGGGCGGCGGCGTCCACCGTCGCACCTCGTGGCACCAGAACCGGCCTTCCGCGCGCATGGGGCATGGCGCATGGTGCAGACAGGGGCCGACGATGTGCGCCCACTGTTCGGCGGCGACGCGGTCGCGCAGGGCGTGCAGGCGTTCGGCGGTGATTTTCAGGGCGGGCTCCACCAGGACCAGCAGGCCGCCGGGTTTCAGGCGCGCGAGCTGGGCGCGCAGCCAGGATTCGGGCGAAAAATCAGACTGTTGTTCCACGATTTCGTTCAGTGTGAACGACGCCAGGATGAGATCCCACGGACCGCCCGCGGCGGACGTTTCGGACAAATCGCCGGTCAGTGTCTCCACCGCGGCCAGCGGCCACAGGGAGCGTTCGGATTCGACGGCGGACTTCAGGGCGTCGAGCGCGCCGGCGGAGTGATCCACCGCGCACAGGCGGGCGGGGCGTTCGCGCAACAGGTTCAGCGCGGCCAGTCCGGCTGCGCCGGTGCCGGCGCCGAGGTCGAGGATGGCGAGGGGCGCGTCGCCCGGCGCGGGGCGCCAGCATTCCTGCAGGACGAGCTGGGTGCGCGCGAAGGTTTGCGGAAAAAAGAAAAGCCCGTAGGCGATCCGCGCGGCGGGGTCGTCACCGTACACCCCCGTCGCGGCGGCCCGCTCGGTGGTGAAGCGGTCGCTCAGCGCCTGCACAAGGGGGCGCACCCGTTCGAGCAGGGCGTCCTCCGGCATAAAGCCCCACAGCTTGCGTGCCTCTTCGCGCCAGAAGTGTTCGAGTTGTCCAGGATAGTTCATTTTTTAACCACGGAGGGCACGGAGGCACGGAGTGCGGAGGGGATAAATCTCCGTGTCTTCGTGGCTCATCATGTCGACCACTTGGTGAGTTGTTTGATCGCGAGGTGGAAGTCGGCGGGCAGCGGGGCTTCGATCGTGACGCGCGCGCCGGTGGCGGGGTGCGTGACGGTCAGACGGTGCGCGTGGAGGGCGAGGCGGGCGAGCAGGGGGCGCTCTTCGCCGGGGCCCGCTTTGTAGCGGCGCTTGATGTCGGAGAGCATGAGGGGTTTGCGGTCGCCGTACCATGGGTCGGCCACGATGGGGCAGCCGAGGTGTTTCAGGTGGACGCGCAACTGGTGGGTGCGTCCGGTCTGGGGGCGCAGGCGCAGCAGGGTCCAGCCGCGGAACGCCTGTTCGGTTTCGTAGCGCGTGAGGGCGGGTTTTCCGCGCCGGTCGATTTTCGATTTGCCGGGCCGCTGCGGGTCGTCGCCGATCGGCTGGTCGATTTCGCCCGATGCGGCGGGCGGCGCGCCGTGGACCAGCGCGAGGTATTCCTTTTCCACCTCGCCGCGTTCGAACTGCAGGCACAGGGCATCGAGCGCGGGTTTCTGCTTCGCGCACAGGACTACGCCGCTCGTGTCGCGGTCCAGCCGGTGCGCGTTGAAGATGCCGGGCGAGAGGCGCGCATGCACGAGCTGCATGAGGTTGACGGTCTCCTTCGACCACCGGTCGGGCGCGATGAGCAGGCCTGACGGCTTGTCGAACGCGATGAGGAGTTCGTCCTCCAGCAAAATGGGCGGCAGTGCAGACATACGGGCCATGGAAACACGAACGGGAGCGAAAGACACGCACAGGATTCGTGGTTGAGCGACATGATATTCCGTGATACGTATTTCACTTATGAAGACTACGTATTCCATCACCGAGGCGCAGGCCAAGCTGCCGATGCTGGTGCGCGAGACGGCGGGCGGCGCCGCCGTGGCGATCCAGCGCCACGGCGAGACGGCGGCCTATTTGATTTCCAAGGAGCGGCTGGAGGGCATTCTGGAGACCCTGGAGTTGCAGGCTTCGCCGGAGGCCATGAAGGCCGTGGCCGCGGACCGGCGGGGCCGGTCGAAGTTCCTTCCGCTGGACGCGCTGGATGAGTGAGGCGTCGACGACCGTCCGCATTACGCCGCAGGTGCGGGCCTTCGTGCGTTCACTTGCGCCGGAAACCCGGCACAAACTCCGGCTCGGCCTGCGCGAACTGGAGCGCGGACGCGGCGACCTTAAGGCGCTGGAAGGCTCGTTACAGGGCTACCACCGCCTGCGCATTGGCGCATTCCGCATCATGGTTCGCTTCGGCACGCTGTCCGGCGGACGCCCCGCCGCGTTCTGCATCTTCGCGGAGCATCGTTCGCTGGTGTACGTCATGTTGCAGGAATTGTTGGAGAACGGGCTCGGGAACGAACGGGCGAAGTGAGTCCGCCGAAACGCGGCCCCACGGCCCACGCAGGGTGACACGGTGTAGGCTGCTGTAGAAATTCGGGGAAAGCCGGTGTGCGTTACGCGCCCGTGCTCCGGAGCAGCAATTGCTGCGCGATCTGGAGGGTGGTGCGGTCGGTCTCGGTCTGGGTGAGTCCGCGCACGGCCTTCCAGTAGGAGGTGTCGGCAAGCCAGTAGCCCCAGAAGAGGCCGGCGCGGCGGACGAGGGGGTCCTTCGAGCCGATGCATTTCATCGCGAGCGCGCGGGATCCGCCGACGCTGGGCAGGAGGCGGAGCATCGGCTGGTAGGCCTCGCCGCCGACCAGCGAGGCGTTGAAGCGCTCCTGCGTGCCGACGAGGGCGTTCAGCCAGGCGCGTTTCTGCGGGCTGGTTTCCAGTTCCTTCAAAATGGACGTCCAGTGCGCGTCCTTGCCCCAGACGGTGAGGTACAGGCCGGCGACGGAGGCCTCGCCGAAGCTGGCGGCGTTCTTGAAGCGCGGCTCGAGCCAGGCGATCCCGGGTGCGCCGGCGGCGATGAAGCGGGCGGCGTCGAGCGAGCCGCGCGCCATGTCCATCGCGCCGAGTTCCTCGCTGTCCACCAGCGCGGCGAGCCGCTCGTACTGGTTGCCGAAATCGGCGGGCAGCTCGGCGGGGGCGGTCAGGGTGGCGGCGAACACAGCGGCGGCGGCGATGAGGGGAATGCGCATAAACGGAAGCTTTGACTGTTTCGGGGCGCGCATTCAAGATCATCGCACGCATGGCCGTCCGCCGGGGGAGCGGAGCGCGGGCCTCGCACGGAGGAACCTATGGCGAAATCGAAGACCCGGTGCATCGGCATCCTGACCGCGGGCGGCGACTGCCCCGGCCTGAACGCGGCGATCCGCGGCGTGGCGAAAACCGCGCTGCACTACGGCATGAAGGTGTATGGCATCCTCGACGGCTTCCGCGGCCTCGTCGAGAACCGCACGATGATCATCGACGATCGCACGGTCAGCGGCATCCTCACGCTCGGCGGCACGTTGCTCGGGACCAGCCGCGACAAGCCGCACAAGATGCCGATGGGCGGCAAGGTGATGGACATGACCGACGTCGCGATTGCGAACGCGCGGCGGCTGCACCTCGACTGCCTTGTCTGCCTCGGCGGCAACGGCACGCAGAAGAACGCGCTGCACCTGAATCGCGAAGGCGGGCTCAACGTGCTGACGCTGCCGAAGACGATCGATAACGACGTCGCGGGCACGGACATCTCGTTCGGATTCGATACGGCGCTCGGCATCGCGACGGAGGCGATCGACCGCCTGCACACGACGGCCACGAGCCATCACCGCATCATCGTGTGCGAGGTGATGGGCCACAAGGCGGGCTGGCTCGCCCTCGGCGCGGGCATCGCGGGCGGCGCGGATGTGATCCTGATTCCGGAAATCCCGTACGACATCGACGTGGTGACGGAGCACCTGATGTCGCGCCGGCACGGCGGCAAGCGCTTTTCGATCGTCGCGGTGGCGGAGGGCGCGCTTTCGAAGGAGGAGGCGAAGGCGTTCGCAAAAGAGATGGAGAAGGGGCCGCTAAAGAAAAAGGACAAGTCGAAGAAGAAGCAGGACGAGGACCTGGTGGTCACGCCGAACGGCCACCTGGTGCTGGAGCCCAAGGCGAGCCGGATCGCGCGGCTGCTGCAGAAGCACACCGGCATCGATGCGCGCGTCACGTCGCTGGGCCACGTCCAGCGCGGCGGAAGCCCGTCGGCGGCCGACCGGCTGCTCTGCACGCGCCTCGGCACGAAGGCCGGCATGTTGCTCGCGGAGGGTGTGTACAACGTGATGATGGCGGTGCGCGGCGATGCGGTCGTCCCGGTGAAGCTGGAGGAGGTCGCGGGACTCACGAAGACGGTCCCGCCCGACCATCGCTGGCTCAAGACGGCGTGCATGGTGGACACCTGCGTCGGCATTGAGTTCGACACGTGACGACCGCGGGCATTTCGGGGCGGTTGGTGGAGCTGCGCGCGAAGGGGCTCACGCGCCCGCTCGACGGGTTCTGGGTGCGGGGCCCGCGCCGCGCCGGCACGCTGCTGCTGTTTGTCCACGGCATGGGCGGCAACTTCTACCGCTCCGTGTCGAAGAAGGAGATGATGCGGCAGGCCCCGCGCGCGGGGATCGATGTGCTTTCCTTCAACAACCGCGGCTGCGAGCGCGACGTGGCCGACGAGGTCTTTGTCGATTGCCGACACGACCTCGATGCGGCCCTGGCCTTCGGTCGCGCGCACGGCTACCGGCGTTTCGTACTGCTGGGCCACAGCACCGGCTGCCAGAAGGTGACGTACTACCAGCATCTGCGGAACGCGCGCGATGTGGCGGCGCTGGTGTTGGCGGCGATCGGCGACGATTACGGGATCGCGCGGCGCGACCTGGGCGGGCGATATGAGCACTGGATCCGCAAGGCCCGCGCGCTGGTGAAGGCCGGGCGCGGCCATGTGATCCTGAGCGGGAAGGGCTGCCTCGGTTTCTCCGCGCGGCGCTTCCTGAGCGTGGCCGACCCGGCGCAGGTCGAGGCGCGGCTGTTCAACATGAATGGCCCGTTGCGCGAGTTCGCGGCCATCCGCACGCCCGTGCTTGCGGTGCTGCCGGAGCGTGAGGAGTTCGCCTGCGTGCCAGTCCCGGAGATGGCCGCGCGGCTGAAGGCCGTTTCGCGCGCGCGGCCGTTCGAGGCGGCGATCATCCCGCGGGCCGACCACGGATTCCGCGGCGAAGAGGCCGCGACGACGCGCCTGATCCTGCGCTGGCTGCGCGCGCTGCGGGTGTGACGGGGCTCAACCCCGGGGTTCACGGAGCGCGCGGTACGACGTGACCGCCAGCGTGACGAGGGTCAGCGGGATGACGAAGTACGCGATGCTGACAATGACGCGCTGTGCATCCGTCCACTGGGCGCTGAGCACGATCTGCGCGAACACGTAGAAGCCGTAGTACGCGAGGAACAGCGCGCCCTCCCATCGCGCGATGCGGTAGCCGGTGAAAAAGATCGGCAGGCACGCCACGGCGACCGCGATCATCACCGGCACGTCAAACAGCAGCGACTGCGGCGGCGCCTCAATGCCCGACGGCGCCACCAGCGAGGAGAAGCCGAGCACCGAGAGGATGTTGAAGATGTTGCTGCCGACGATGTTGCCCACGGCGATGTCGCGCTCCTTCCGCAGCGCGGCGACGACGGAGGTCGCCACTTCGGGCAGCGACGTGCCCGCCGCGACGATGGTCAGGCCGATGACCAGTTCGCTGACGCCTAGCCAGCGCGCGATGGTGATGCACGACGTGACGAGGCATTGCGAACCCGCCACCAGCAGCACCAGGCCGAAGACGCAGAGAAACACCTGCGCGAGAATCTGGCGGCGTGTGCGCGCCTTGCGTCCGTATTCCTTTTCGTACTCCTCCTGGATCGCGGCGCTCTCCAGCTTGCTCTGGCGGATGCAGAGGATCGTGTAACCGATCACGCCGGCGATGAGGATGAGGCCCTCCCAGCGGTTCACCACGCCGTCGGCGGCCATCATCCAGGCCACCAGCGACGCGCCGATCATGATCGGCACATCGACGCGGATCAGGCGCACGTCCACCTCAAGCGAGCTGATCAACGCGCAGAGGCCGAGGATGAACAGCACGTTGAAGATGTTGCTGCCGACGACATTTCCGAACGCGAGATCGGAGGCGCCGGCGAACGCGGAGAAGGTGCTGATGAACAGCTCGGGCGCGCTGGTGCCGTAGGACACGACCGTCAGGCCGATCACCAGTGGCGATACGCCGAGTCCGGCGGCGAGGCGCGAGGCGCCGCGAATCAATTGTTCCGCCCCCCAGATCAGCAGGATGAAGCCGCCGACCAGCAGGGCCCAGGTCATCCAATCCATGGCGCGGCAGAATGCAGAAGGGCGGGGCGGCGGGCAAGCTGCAATGGATTCCAAAATGAAGCCGCGGGCGGGCGGGGAAAAGATGCCGCTTGGCACCCCGCGGCCGCCCCCCTACGCTTTCCGGCCATGAACAACCTGCTCGTCACCGGGGGCTGCGGATTTATCGGCAGCAATTTCATCCGTTTCCTGCTGGAGGAATCCGGCTTTCGCGGCCGGGTGATCAATGTCGACAAACTGACCTACGCGGGCAACCCGGAGAGCCTCGACGACGTCGCGCGGCGCGCGGGCGATCGCTACGTCTTTGTCCGCGCGGACATCTGCGACCGCGACGCCATGGCGCGCGTCTATGACCAGCACGGCGTCGATGCGGTGTGCCACTTCGCGGCGGAGTCGCACGTGGACCGCTCGATCGTGAAGCCGGACGATTTCATCGAGACCAACATCCACGGCACCTACGTGCTGCTGCAACTCGCGCGCGAGCGGAAGGACCGCATCGCGCTGTTCCACCACGTCAGCACCGACGAGGTGTTCGGGAGCCTGGGCGACACCGGGTATTTCACCGAGGAGACGCCCTACCAGCCGAACAGCCCGTATTCCGCGTCAAAGGCCGCGTCGGACCACCTCGTCCGCGCCTACCACCACACCTACGGGCTGCCGGTGACGATATCCAATTGCTCGAACAACTACGGGCCGTACCAGTTCCCTGAAAAACTGATTCCGCTGATGATCCTCAACGCTGTCGAGGGCAAGCCGCTGCCGGTGTATGGCGACGGGATGAACGTGCGCGACTGGCTGTTCGTGCGCGACCACAACACCGCCGTCTGGGACATCATGACGCGCGGGCGCCGCGGCCAGACCTACAACATCGGCGGACGAAACGAGATGAAGAACCTCGATGTCGTCCATCTCATCTGTGACCTCGTCGAGGAACTCGCCGCGCCGCTGCCCGGCGGAAAGAAGCGCCGCGACCTCATCACCTTCGTGAAAGACCGCCCCGGGCACGACCGCCGCTACGCCATCGACTGCACCAAGCTGGAGCAGGAACTGGGCTGGAAGCCCGCCGAGTCCTTCGACACCGGCCTCCGCAAGACCGTGCAGTGGTACCTGGAGAACCCCACCTGGATCAATCGCGTCCGCAGCGGCGAATACCAGAAGTGGATCGCGAGCCACTACGGGAAGTGAGGGAATGATTTACGAACCAAATTCTTGAAGACGAGCTGGCGGCGCAGATATCGGCGGCTTAGCGGGATTTCGATCTTGGGGCGGCACGTTTGCGTGCTTTGACCTTTGTAACGCGCGCAAAGTGTTTCTTGTTCGGTTCTCCGGTTCCATCTGTCAGACGGTTGGAGCTGGTTTGCAGATACTGAACCAGCCGAACAAATGTGGTAATTGAAAATGGATATTTTCCGCGTTCGATATAACTCACCGTTTGCCAGTGCACTCCAACAAGCTCGGCGAGGCACTCTTGTGTCATTCCGAGGCGCATTCGGGCCTCCCGGATGTTTTTGCCAATTACCCTGAGTATTTCGGCGTTCGTCACGCCGATGTTTCAGCATATGCACTAATTTGTTGACATCGATTATATGCTTAGTCAGTTATTGGAGCGCGATGGGCTTATTCTTGCGTCCGCAACACGTCTGGATGAGTGAGAGAGGTTTGAGCATATGACGCGTCATTTTTGTCTCTCCAAAGAATGCGGGCACAAATGCATCGTTGTGATCCTTGCGCCGCTGGCGCTTGCCCTCGGTGTTGTGCTTCTGCCCGCCGACATCAAAGCGAAAAAGACTGATGCCCCACCCATCGACCCGACTGCGTACGTCTCCTTGGTGAGCAACCGGGTCACAAGCGTAGCCCACCTGCTCAACTGGTTCGCAGAGCAACAGGACCACTTTGAACGCCTGATTCCGCCCGGAATCGAGGTGCTGACCCAACCCGGCACCCCCGACGTGCTGGTCATCGACCTGGACTCGAAAGACCTCTCGCCGGAGTTCGCCAAGCACCTTCTTGGAACGACGCCCGTGTTCCGCTACAGCGTGCCGACCTACGACATATTCGTGCAGGAAACCGCCGAAGGCACGATCGAAGTGCGGGACAGCGACGGGAACGTGCTCTATGCCGATCCAGCACCATCAGGGTACGCCATCCCCTACGAAGCCCTGTACCGGCAAAGCCAATACCCGCACCACTACATCCCGGAACTGGCAAGGTACCGGCTGAACGCACGGGTCACACTGCTGCCACTGGCCTATGTGGAACACTACCTCTTCGCCAAGCAGCAGATAGAAGAAGCGGCAAGCCTGTTTGAGGAAGAAGAACCGCCGCTCATGATGATGATGTCCGGGAGCGGAGACGACGTATGGATCAGCGCCATGACGCGCATGACCAACGGGTTACGGTTGAGTCTGGACTACACGGAGAGCTACAGCGGACAGGTGTGGAGCGCGTACAGCTACGACGCGCGGTACTGCCCCATAACGAACAGCGTGGGCGGTAGCGGCGGAGGAAGCCCGCCGGTCCCCGGAACGAACGACCCGCCCGCTTGCACAAACTGCCCGATCAGCGACTGCGACATCGACGTCACGAACAGCTTCCTGGGCCTGGAGCGGGTGTGGTCGCTGACGTACAGCAACCTGCTGCTGACGGGAGCGACGCGTACGGTGTGGCTGGACACGCGCCCGATGGGACTCGACGCGCAAACGAACCCGACGCACCGGTTCTACGGGTTCGGGTCGAACGTCGATACGGACGGCGACGGGTTGAACGACGGCCACGAACTGTTCATCAGCCACACAGACCGGGAGAACGCTGACACGGACGGCGACGGCCTGCCGGACGGGTGGGAGGTTCAGAATGGGCTGAACCCCCTTTCTTCCGCGGGAGCCGATGGCGCGAGCGGAGACCCGGACGGCGACGGGCTGAGCAACGCCGAAGAGTTACAGGCGCAGACAAATCCTCGACAGGTGAATCGTGTTATCGACCTTGATGCGAGCCAAGTAGTCTTTGAAAGCCGACACTACGAGGTAAACAGGGCAAAATGTGGTGATCAAGGATTCACCAATGCGAATAAACGGTATTTGCGATTTGAGGCGGTTCGTAATGTCTACACGCATAATTTTTGCAGCTATTTGGAGGGTGAAGGCATCGAAGAGGCATTTGACGTTCGAGTCTACGATCCCGTTAGCTGCGTCGTAACTCAGTCCGGATACACCGATATCGTGGTGTACGAATACGATTCACTGGGTCAATGCACATCGCGAATGCTCTGGTTGGACGAGTGGTCCGGGCACGATCTTGACTTCAGCTACTTTGCGGGGGGCGCCTGTGATATGCCTCCAGACTATTTTGCCAATTGGGATTTTTGTGCGCCAAGTGACATGATTTCACTTGAGCCAGCCGCGACGATCCACTCCGACACACAAGCCAGTTACAGCAATCTCGTGGGGTTTGGTTTTTGTTCAAACAACTATATTCGCAACGTCGCCGAATGGCAGCTTGATGATGAATACACCACGGAAATGTTGATCACCAATGCGTGGAGTGACCTCAACTTGATGGGTTGCGGCGGCTGGACCACGATCTCGTGGGGTGTGCGTAGCGTTGCCAATATGATGGGCGTTTCGTGCCATTCTAATGCCGTGTTGTACTGCGAATCCTTCTCGTGGACTCAGCTTTCGGCGGTGCGAGATTTGAGCTCAACGGAATTGAGTGTAATGCTAAGGAAAGTGCAGTTTCGATTAAAGACACTTGACTATACTCAAGCTGTCTATCGGGCGAAATGGTCGGAAGTATTCTATCCCGAAGGAGGCGGATCGAACCAAGTGATGGCCGTTCGGTCCGTTGTGTTTGCTGGAACAGGTTCCGGCCAGTATATCGTCTCGACGAACATGGTGATTCGCCCTCCGCAGGAAGATGGGCACATCATACCCGAAATTCTTAGCATAGGACTCGCCTTGCACGCGCCCAAAGTATTGAGCGACACCGAAGCAATCGTCCCCGCCACGAACCAACTGCTCATCGGAGGCGTCACCGTAGTGAATCTGGACAACGACGATGACGATGGGTTCTTCGACTACGACGGCGCCGGAAACCACGACGTCGCGGTCGCGGGCGGGGACAACGAGCTGGTCAAGGTCGTCCTGCGCCTGCAAACGAATGGACTCCCCAATGGAACCGTGCGGTTGACCGCCCCGCTCGGCGCGTCCCACATCGCCGTCTGGGCGACCAACACCAAGGCGACCGCCAGCGCGTACAGCCTTGGCACCGCCCTGCAAATCCCGCAGGACTTCGCCGTGTCGAACGGGAACTGGATCAAACCACTGTGGATAGAGGGTTTGAGCGCGCACACCACGCAGCGGGCCACCCGGCTGCGGATGGAATACACCGCAGGCACGACGACGATCTCTGACGACGCCGCGCTCACCATCCTGGGCGTAACCGGCGTCACGTGGAAGGGGCGCAGCAACAGCGTGTCCGATGCGGATACATTGGACAGCGACACCAACTGGCCGAGCGGGCTGCTTCCCAACTCATGGCGCGTGTTCCCGGACGCCCGCTATACGACCAACGGCGTTGAACCCAACGCACGGGATCGCGTAACGGTGAACGTCGGCCTGTCCGCGCCGCCGCCGCAGCCGGTGACGTTCTATCTGCGCTCCTTTGACGTGGACGACCCGACAGCCGCCACGAATGCCGTGGACAACGAATCCACCGACGACGACAATCGGGGCACGACGCCGGCTCAAGCGGGTCAATTTACGGGCCAAAACAACGGGCTTCTGGCGCTCACGTTTCCGGCGAATGTGCGGGAGACCAACGCGGAGTTTCAGGTAACCATGCAGCCGGGCGATAACTTCCGGGTCGCGGTGAATGCGGACAGCAACTTCCTGCTCAGGCTGGAGAACCGCGACACGACCCAGCATGTGGGGTCCACGGAAGCCGTGATGAATGCCAACAAACAGCGAATCTGCCACCCGAACGTGACTGGCACGCCCGCGGATCGCGAACTGCGGCTTTCGACGAACTACGCCTCGGATGTCCTGACCGTCTGGCGGTTCCTGCATGTCGAGGTGGATTCGATGGCGGCAGTGACGAACAACGAGGTCACGGGCTCAATCACCGCCATACACGGCGCAGGCTCATCGGCCACGAATCTGGTGCTGAACGTCAATCTGCGCACGGGGCTGACACCGAACGACCAGTCGGCAAACCTCAGCAGCGGAAACGACAACGGTCGATTTGAGAACGGGCGGATCGAAATCGGGGCGGATCGCGTAGTTTCGGCAAACATCATGGGGAATGGCGACGACTTCGTTCTGGACCCCCAGGGGTTTGACATCCCTGCCGAAATCACCAGCGGCGGTGCCACAACCACGGTCGGGCAGGTGGTGGCAATGGCGGGCCAGACGTTCACGGTGTCGTCTTCGATGGGAACGAACAGCTACACTGGCGCGACACTGCGAGTCGCGGGGAGCAGCTTCTCGATTACAACCAACGGTGCGACAACCATCACCGTCAGCGGGACGCCGACCATTCCGTTTGTGTTGTGGGATGATGATTCGGGCAGTCGGCTTCCCCAAATCCCAAACACAAGCGATGTCGATCGTGCATTTCGACCGGCCTTCATTTTGTCGAAAACCGTGCTTCAGAACACCAACGCCACAACGCCTTTCGTACAAAACGTTGATACCGCCACCAATCTAAGTCAGTACGCCGGTGTCGTTCAAAACTCGTTCAGATTTGACAATGTGGCCAATTCGAGTAATTCCAGCCACTGGGTTGTATACCTTTCATCAGCTTTTCAATCTGCGTGCATTCACGATGGTGATCACGATTCAGAGGGAGCGGTGTTGGGAACCGTTGACGATCTCGGAGGCGTTGGGGCGCTAATATTCTTGGAAAGCTTGGCCGAAACTCCGGCAACGACAACTGTTGATGAGAAATATACCGTAACTCATGAACTTGGGCATTTGTTTGGCGGAAGCCACGACTTTATTCATGGCTTCGACGGGGGGCTAATGGATCAATCTAGCGTCAGGACCAGTGTCGACTTTACACCAGTCACACTTCACAAAATAAGGACGGTGAATCACCCATGAAAGCACCAGTTGCGCTGGCGGTTCTTGTGTTGCAAGTGCTGATTCTGGCTGGGCGCGCATCCGCTCAGGCCGATTTGTTCAGCGTTTCTCTTGAGCTACAGACCAACGCGACCTGCATTGGGCAACCTCTGCGGGTATGGGCTGACATCACCTACAATGGCGACAAAACACTCCGCGTCTATGACCCGATTTACGGCCGTGGATATGAGGAGCGAGTCGCTATTTCTCGCGGGAGTGAGGAAAGCTATAAACCATACTACACGGCCGCCGAACTCGTTGCCGCGCGACAAGATCGCGGGGGGGCTCCGAAGCAGGTTGTGTTCGAGCCGGGCCAATCACTTCGCAGGGAATACCGGTTGTGGTGTTGGAATCATCCGGAGGCGGGGCGGAGTTGGCTAATTTTCCCTTCGCCCGGCGTCTATAAAATTCGGTTTCAAGTCATCCACTTGAATCAGGTCTATTCGGCCATAACCACAAACGATGTTGTCCTTCCTTCATCAGAAACAGATATCGAGGCTTGGGGGCTGATTGGCGATGATACGACGGCCTATTTTATGCAAAACGGCCAAGCACCTCGGGGGCAGGAGTCTCGGAACGGCGAGATTGTCACAAGGTTGCGACGGCTTGCGACCGAACATCCGTCGTCATCCTACGTTCAATATCTATCGGGGCCAACTCCGGGAACCGAGTAATTGCCAATTCTATCGCCGGAAGCCCGGGGAATCCTTCCAGTTGGCCGAGGTGACGGGAGTCTTGGGGTAACGGCGGTTGAGCCAGGCGGCGGTGGCGTAGCCTGTGGCGAGGTAGAGCGCGGCGAAGAGCAGGAAGGTGATGGTGTTGCGCAGCCAGCCGGGCGGGGCGAGGTCCGCCGCCTTCAGCGCTTCGTGCAGATGATGCCAGCCGCGCAACACGGCGACCAGCAGCGGGAAGAACACGAGGTGCATCACCAGCCAGCCCAGTCCACGCGCATCGCGATCATTCATGCGAAACCCAGCCGTTCAGAACCGGTTGACAGGATCAACGGGATATACGGGATGGGGTTGTGTCGAAAGAGGCGTTCTCCCCGTGCGTGAAGCATACGCACGATACAACCGGTTTCCTTCAATCCCGTGCATCCCGTCAATCCAGTCCAAAGGCTCCCTCCCTGTTCCTTCCCACACCATCCTTCAGCCGCGCCATTCCGCAAGTGCGGATTGCGGTGTGACGGTGGCCGCCGGGCGATCACCATCCTGATTTTCAGTCGTTTGCGCGCGCTGCTTGCCCCTCGCGGCGGCATGACCTATAACGGTCGCAATGCCCCAGCACGTTCCATTCGTCCACCTGCATTTCCACACGGAGTACTCGTTGCTGGACGGGTGCTGTCGCATCTCGCAGGCCGCGGAAAATGCGAAGCAGCTGGGCATGAACGCCCTCGCGATCACCGATCACGGGGTGATGTACGGCGCGATCGATTTTTACAAAAAGGCCAAGGAGGCCGGCATCAAGCCGATCCTCGGCTGTGAGGCCTACATGGCGCACGGCTCAATGAAGGAGCGGCGCCGCGAGGAGGAGACGGGGTCGCAGGCGAACCACCAGTTGCTGCTGTGCGAGACGGGCGCCGGCTATGCGAACCTCACGCGGCTCGTGTCGATGGGGCACCTCGAGGGGTTTTACTACAAGCCGCGCATCGATGTGGAAACGCTTGCGCAGCACAGCAAGGGCCTCATCGGCACGTCGTCGTGCCTGAACGGCCAGATCCCGGTGCGCATCCTGCGCGGCGACATGGCGGGGGCGCTTGAGCTGGCGGGGACCTACAGCGAGATTTTTGGGAAGGGCAACTATTTCATCGAGCTGCAGAACCACGGGCTCGAGGAGCAGCGCGTCGCGAACCGGGGCCTGCTCGAGATCGCGAAAAAAACCGGACTCCCGCTGATTGCGACGAACGACGTGCACTACCTGAAGCCCGAGCACGCCGAGGCGCACGACGTGATGCTGTGCATGCAGACCGGCACGACGCTGAGCGATCCCAAGCGCCTGCGGTATGGGTCGATGCAGTTCTACATGAAGACCGGCGCGGAAATGAGCGAGCTGTTTCGCGATTTCCCGGAGGCGCTCGCGAACACCGTGTCGATCGCCGAGCGCTGCCATGTGGAGCTCAAGCTCAAGGGCGAGCTGCATTTCCCGACCTACATGGTGCCCGAGGGCTACACGCAGAAGGAATACCTGATCAAGCTGGGGCGCGAGGGCCTCAAGGCGCGCTACGGCATCGACGACATCCAGCATCCGCGCAACGAGGAGGAGGCCGCGATTGTGAAGCGGTTCTTCTATGAGCTGGAGATCATCGAGAAGACCGGGTTCATCAACTACTTCCTCGTCGTGTGGGACTTCATCCACTACGCGCACGAGAACCGCATTCCCGTCGGGCCGGGCCGCGGCTCGGGCGCCGGCAGCGTGGTGGCCTATTGCCTCGGCATCACCGGCATCGAGCCGCTGCGCTACGGTCTGATCTTCGAGCGCTTCCTGAATCCGGACCGCGTGTCGCCGCCGGATTTCGACATCGACTTCTGCCAGTGGCGGCGCGGCGAGGTCATTGACTACGTGAAGCGCAAGTACGGGACGGAGAACGTCGCGCAGATCATCACCTTCGGTTCGCTGGGCCCGAAGACGGTGATCCGCGACCTCGCGCGCGTGCTGGAAATGCCGCTGATCGAGGCGGACAAGCTCGCGAAGATGATCCCGGAACTGCCCGACATGACGCTTGAGCGGGCGAAGAAGGAGAGCCCGGATTTCCGGCGCGCGTGCGAGACGGACCCGAACGCGAAGCGCATCATGAAGTATGCGGAGACGCTGGAGGGCCTTCCGCGCAACACCGGCATCCACGCGGCCGGCGTGGTCATCGGCGAGAAGCCGCTCATCGAGATCCTGCCGCTCGCGCGCGACAAGTCGGGCGAGCCCTGCACGCAGTTTGAAATGAAGCCGCTCGAGATGGTCGGGCTGCTGAAGATGGACTTCCTCGGGCTCAAGACGCTGACCATCGTGCAGGAAGCCGTCGACGCGGTGGAGAAAAACCACGGCCTGAAGCTCGACGTCGACCGCCTCCCGATGGACGACAAGGTGGTGCTGGACCTGTTGAGCCGCGGCGACACGGTCGCGGTGTTCCAGGTGGAATCGAAGGGCATGCGCGAGATGCTACGCAAGATCGGCGTCGGCCGGTTTGAGGACCTGATTGCGCTCATCGCGCTGTTCCGCCCGGGCCCGATGCAGTTCATGGACGATTTTGGGAATCGCAAGAACGGCAAATCGACCATCGAATATCCCCACCCGAAGCTGGAGCCGGTGCTCAAGGAGACCTACGGCATCATCGTCTACCAGGAGCAGGTGCAGCAGGCGGCCAACGTGCTCGCGGGGTTCACGCTCGCGCAGGGCGATTTGCTGCGCCGCGCGATGGGCAAGAAGAACAAGGAGGAGATGGCCGCGATGCGGGCCAAGTTCGTCGAGGGCTGCGCGAAGCACAGCCACCTGCCCGCGACGAAGGCCGAGGCGATCTTCGACTTGATCGACAAGTTCGCCGGCTATGGCTTCAACAAGTCGCACAGCGCCGCGTATGCGGTGGTCAGCTGGCAGACGGCGTGGCTGAAGGCCCATTACCCGGTCGAGTTCATGGCGGCGAACCTGTCGATTGAGGTGAGCGACAACGAGCGCATTGGCGAATTGCTGGCCGAGTGCCAGGAGATGGACATTGCGATCCTGCCGCCCAGCGTCAACGAGAGCGGCGTCCGCTTCACCGCGCTGCCGCCGGGAGCGGACAAGCGCCGCGCGATCCGCTTTGGCATGGCGGGTGTAAAGAATGTAGGGCTCGGCGCGGTGGAGGCCATCGTGCAGGAGCGGACGAAGAGCGGCCCCTTCAAGGGGCTGATGGATTTCTGCGCGCGCATGGACAGCACGCTGGTCAACCGCAAGACGATTGAGAGCCTGATCCGCTGCGGCGCGTTTGACTTCACCGGCTTCCCGCGCAGCCGCCTGTTCTCCGGCGTGGAGGTGGCGATGGGCCGCGCGGCCTCCGACCAGCGCGACCGCCGCGCGGGGCAGATTTCGCTGTTCGACCAGTTGGAGCCCGCCTCCGCGGGCGGCACCGACGAGGGCCTGCCCGAGGTGGAGGCGTGGCCGCAGAGCCAGAACCTGGCGGGCGAAAAAGAGCTGCTCGGTTTCTATATTTCAGGACATCCGCTCGCGGCCATGCGCGGCGACATTGCGCGCTACAGCCTCCATTCGCTGCCGGAATTGCGCGAGGCGGCCGACCAGACGCAGACGCGGGTCGCCGGGCTGGTGACGCAGTTCACCAAGCGGTTCACCAAGAAAGACCAGAAGGCGATGGGTGTGTTCCGCCTCGAAACGATGGAGGGCACCATTGAGGCGGTGGTGTTCCCCGCGGTCTACGAACAATACGCCGTGCATCTTCGCGAGGAGGCTCCGGTGCTGGTGTGCGCGGATCTGGCGCGCGAGGGCGACCAGGCGCGGCTCCGCGTGAACGAGCTTTATCCGCTGGGCGACGCCCACCGCTATTTCGCCGAGAAAGTCAGCCTGCACATCCCGGAGGCGCGCATGACGGACGACGTGGTCCGCGAGGTGCGCCAGATCCTGCGGAGCCATCCGGGCGAGGTGCCGGTCACGGTGTGTGTCGAGCTGGTGTCCGGGGAGAAGATTTTCATCAAGGCCGAACACACGTTCAAGACCACGGCGACGGCCGCGCTGGTGCACGAACTCGAAAAAGTCCTCGGCGAGGGCAGTGTCTATATCGCCGTCAACCCCGCCCCGCTCCTGCGCCCGCGCAAGAAACCCGAGTGGGCCCGACGCGAAAACGGCAACGGCGGCTAGTTTGCGCCACGCGCGCCGCATCCGACTCCGTCCGCCGCCGCCCCCCCGCCTCTCTCCACGGCTCCTGCGCTGCAGATCATACATACACTTATGCGCATATGCGCATAAGTGTATGTAAATCGGATGGGTTGATTCCTGTTTTTTGGGGGGGGGGGATCGAGTCGTCGAGTGCGGCGTTGTCGGGACGTGCGTGAGCGGAAGAGCGAAGGGGCGTGCGGGCGCTAGGAGGTTGGGGGCGGGGCGGCTTCGTCGAGTTCCTGGAGTTCGTCCATTTCTTTCAGGTACGCGAAGACCTGCTTTGCTTCGTCCTCGTTCACCTTGCTGATGGCGAAGCCGACGTGGACGATGACGTAGTCGCCGACCTGTGCGTCGGGGACATACGCGAGGCTGACTTCCTTCTGGATGCCGCCAAAGCTCACCTTCCCGGCACGGGTGAGTTCGCCCGTGTCGGTGATTGATTCAATGCGTCCTGGGATGCCGAGGCACATGCGGGTGGCGAGTAGCAGGTGGGTTTATTTCTGGCGGATACGATACGCCGCGACGGTGGCTTGGCCAAGGGAAATGCCGCCGTCGTTTGGAGGGATCTGTTCGGGCCCATACACGGGGTGGCCGGATTCGCGCAGGCGGCGGATCGTTTGTTCCAGCAAAAAAAGGTTCTGGAAGCAACCGCCGCCGAGGACGACCGGCAGGCCTCGCTGCGCGTCGGCCATGCTGACGATGAGGTCCACCAGCGTGAGATGGAAGCGCAACGCGAGGTGCGGGGCGTCCGCTCCGCCGGCCCGGTCCGCCAGCAACGCCTCCAGCATGGGATTGAGGTCGAAAACCACCAGCGGGCCTTGCGTCGTGGTCCGGAACGGGAAGGGGCGGGCGCGCGGGTCGCGTGCGATGGCGAATTCCAATTGCTGCGCGGCCTGGCCCTCGTAGCTGCTGGCCCGGCAGATGCCGCAGATCGCGGCGACGGCGTCAAACCAGCGGCCCGCGCTGCTGGTGAAGGGCGCGTTGATACGCTTGTCCAACATGTCCTGCAACGGACGCGCGGTGGCCTCGTCGAGCGACAGGACCTCCGCGGCCAGCGCGGGCATACGATCCGGAAAGGCGGCGTGCAGCGCGCCGAAGGCGGACCAGACCGGTTTGCGCATGGAGCTATCGCCGCCGGGCAGGTGGAAACCGCCGAGACGCCCGATGCGCGTGAAGCGGTCCGGCCACGCGCGCAGGAATTCACCGCCCCAGATCGTCCCGTCGTCGCCCAGGCCCGTGCCGTCCCACGCGATGCCGAGGACGGGACCGTCGAGTCCGTGCTCCGCCATGACGGCGGCGATGTGCGCGTGGTGGTGCTGGACGCCGATCGGGGTGCGTCCGTGCTCGCGCGCGAACGAGGAGGAGGCGTAGTCGGGGTGCCGGTCCGCGACCCACTGCGCGGGGTGCTCGCCGTACAGGGCCTGCAGGTCATCCACGGCCTGCTCAAACGCGCGCCGCGATTCGAGGGAATCGAGGTCGCCGAGGTGCTGGCTCAACACGATGCGATCGCGCAGGGCGAGGGCGACGGTGTTCTTGAGGTGCGGCCCCAGCGCGAGCAGCGGCGGCGTCTCGAACGGCAGCGGGAGCGCGAGCGGCGCGTAGCCGCGGGCGCGGCGGAGGATGCAGGGTTTGCCCAGGACGAGCCGCGCCACGGAGTCGTCGAGCGCGCGCGCGATGGGCCGGTTGTGCACGAGAAACGCATCCGCGATGCCGTGCAGCCGCTCCAGCGCCTCGCGTTCATCCGTGCAGATCGGCTCGTCCGACCGGTTCCCGCTCGTGGCGACGAGCAGCCCGTCCACATCGCGCAGCAGGAGGTGATGCAGCGGGCTGTAGGGCAGCATCAGCCCGATGTAGGGATTCCGCGGCGCGACCGATGGCGCGACGGGGCTGTCGGCGCGGCGCGCGAGCAGCGCGATCGGCGCGGCGACCGAGGACAGCAGGTGTGCCTCCGCATCGCCGAGTTCCGCGCACTCGCGCGCAGCGTCGATCGACAGCGCCATCACGGCGAACGGTTTCTCCTCGCGATGTTTCCGCCGCCGCAGCTCGCGCACCGTCTCCTCGTTGCGCGCGTCGCACATCAGGTGGAAGCCCCCGATGCCTTTTACGGCGAGGATGCGACCCTCCTTCAGCAGCGCGGCCGCGCGGCGCAACGCCCAGTCGCGCTGCCCCAGCACCGCGCCGGCGGCGTCCCACAGCTCGACGCGCGGCCCGCATTCGGGACACGCATTCGGCTGCGCGTGGAAGCGGCGGTCGGCGGGGTTCTCATATTCGGCGCGACAGGCATCGCACTGGATGAATCCGCGCATCGTCGTCTGTGGGCGGTCATAGGGCATGCCGGTGATGATGCTGTAGCGCGGGCCGCAGTGGGTGCAGTTGATGAACGGATAGCGGTGGCGCCGGTTGTGCGGGTCGAACAGCTCGCGCAGGCATGCGGGGCAGGTGGCGAGGTCGGGCATCACCAGCGCCTCGCGCGCGCCCTCGGTCATGCTCTCGGCGATGCGGAACGGCTCCGCGTGGTCCGCGGCGGCGACGGCGAGGATGCGGATGTGGTCGATGCGGGCCGGCGCCGCGCACTCCGCTCGGAGGCGCGACCCGAAATCCTCCACGAGGCGCGCCGGGCCCACGAGGCGTATGCGCACGCCGCCGGGTTCATTCCACACCGCGCCGCCCAGCCCCATCTGGTGGGCCAGCCGGTACACGAAGGGCCGGAACCCGACGCCCTGCACCGCGCCGGACACAAGCAGTTCCAATACCTGCATGCCGCGACTGTGCCGTCAGCGGCGCAAACGTCGCAAGCGTGAACGTGCGCGGGCGCGCGGCGTCAGTTCGTGACCGACAGGCTGATGTAGGACCAGGGGCCTTGCGGAAGGTCCTGCGCGCGCATGCGGCCCTCGCCCCGGACGCGCGCGCCGAGATTCGACCACGCGCCCATCAGGTTCGTCGCGGCGAGCACCTGGTAGTGGACGTCGGGCGCGGCGAACCACGCCGCGCGCACGGCCTGCGTGGAGGTCGACAGCGCGCCCCATTGGAGACGCGAGGTGCTGTCGTACGGATTCGTGCCGAAGCGTGCTTCCTCCTCATCCGAGTAACCGTCGCCGTCGCTGTCGCCGGACGGGCGCGCCACCAGCAGCGCGTTGAGGTGCGAGTGGCCAAAGCCGTCGGGCCGCATCGTCAGCGTCGCCACCGGGCCGGGCGCGACGAAGGAGCCGGTGAGGTGGGTTCCATAGTCGTTCGTCTGTGAGCCGGGCACGGCGCTCGATGATACGGTTGCGGGCGAGCCGGTGCTGACGATCATGACCCGGTCGCTGCTGCCCGTGCGCTGGTCGTTGTAGAAGAATTGCAGGCGATAAGTTTCGCCCGCCACCAGGTTCGTGACCGTGAGGGTGGTGGTTCCTGACCCGCCGCCCAGGGTGAGCGTCCGGATCAGTTCGTCGAACGCGGCATTGCCCGTGCCGGCCATCGTGCCGAGGCCCGCGTACACGCTGTTCGCGAAGCCGCTGCCGAGGTTGTAGGGAACAAACACGCGGCCGTTTACATTCAGCGTATTGGTGCCGCCGTTGATCGCGAACACTGGCGTGCCGCCGATGAGGTTGCCCGCGCCCGTGGTGGGTTGCGCGGCGCCGCCGTTTTCCCAGGCGACGGAGAGGTCCGTCGGCGGAGGCGGCGGGCCGGTGACGAGGATCGCGTTGAAATGTGAATTGCCGAACCCGTTCGGGCGCAGATTCAACGCGAGCGTGGCGCCCGGAGCGACAAACGACCCGATGACGTGCGTGCCGTAGTCGTCGAGCTGCGGGCCTGGCGTGGCGCTGGCCGGCAGGTTTGCGGAGGGATTCGTGTGCACGAGCATCACGCGGTCGCTCGACGTCGCGCGCTGGTCGTTGAAGAGCACCTGGATGCGGTAGGTCTCCCCCGAGACCAGGCCCGTGATCGGCACGTTGGTGACACCCGTGCCGCCGCCGTAGGTCATGGACCCGATCAGTTCGTCGAATTCCTCGTCGCCCGTGCTCACCATCGTGTTCGTATAGACATTGGTGGCGAAGCCCATCCCGAGGTTGTAGGGCTCGAAGTATCGATCGCCGACCGTCACGGGCGCAGGCCCGCCGTTGCGCGCGAAGACCACGTTGCCGGTGATGAGGCTGTCCGGCCCGAGGGTGGCCTGCGCGACGCCGCCGTTCTCCCAGGTGATGGGTGCGAACGAACCGTTGACCGGCGGCGCGCCGGTGGACCCGCCCACCAGGTCGAGCCCCGTCCAGAAGCTGCCGTTGTCGCCGTACACGGTGCGCTGGGCCACCATGAGGCGGCGCAGATCGGTGAGCGTGGCGGCATACGCGGGATTGGTCGCGAGGTTCACCAGTTCGTGCGGGTCGGTGTTCAGGTCAAAGAGCTGCGTCGTGCGCGCGCCGGACACGCGGTACTCGATCAGCTTCATGCCGTCGTGGATCAGCGAGCGCATCAGCTCGATGTAGCCCTGGTAGGCCACCGAGCGGTGCGCCGCCAGCGTGCCCTCGATCAACGGCCGCAGCGAGAGGCCGTCCACCTGCCCGGTTGGCAAACTGGCCCCCGCGAAATCCGCGATGGTGGGGTAGAGGTCGTGCATGTACACGAGCGAGTCGCTGCGCCCGCCCGCGGGCACGCCCGGTCCCGCGACGATGAGCGGGACGCGCAGGGAATGCTCGTAGACGTTTTGCTTGCCGAGCAGGCCGTGCGCGCCGCGCGCGAGGCCGTGGTCGCTGGTGAACAGGACGAGCGTGTTGGTCGTCCAGCCGCGGTCCATCAGCGCCTGCATGATCTTCCCGACCTGGGCGTCCATCTGCCGGACCATCCCGTGATAGATCGCGTTGTCGTTGTTGACCAGTTGCTGCACCAGCGGCCTCGGCATCAGCAGCTCGTCGCGGATGCCCATCACGCCGTGGTTGAACAACGGCTGCGCCATGTAGTTGGTCGGCAGCGGCAGGACGGAGTTTGTTCCGCCGAGGTACGGCGCCTGCCACGAGGCCGGCACCTGGAAGGGGTCGTGCGGAGCGTTGAACGCAACGTAGAGGAAAAACCGGTTCGTCCCGTTGTACGTCTTGATGAAATTTGTCGCCGTGCCGCCGACGAGGTCGGTCGCGTGGACCCCCGGGCTGTTGCTGAAGGTGGACAGCGTACCGTTGGTCAGGTTGCGCGTCTGGAAGGCGCCGGTATAGCCGGCGGTCGAGAGAAACCCCGGCGTGATGTTGCGACCCGCGGTGAACGAGCGCTGCAGGCCCGGGTTCTCATTGTGCCACTTGCCGGTGATGTAGGCGTGGTAGCCGGCGGCCTGCATCGTCTGGCCCAGCGTCACGCGGTTCGTCAGGTTGTCTGCGGAGCGCCACAGGTGCTGTCCGTTAAACAGTTGAGCCCGGCTCGACACGCAGACCGCCGCATTGCGCGAGCCGTGATACCGCGCGTTCGCGAACACAAACCCGTTGCTCGCGAGACTGTCCAGGTTCGGCGTCAGCAGCGAGGACGGCACGATCGCGTTGATGCTGTCCCACCGCTGGTCGTCCGACACGATCAACACAACATTCGGCGGCGACGCCCCGACGCGGCAAAGCGGCAGGGCGACCAGCAACAGGAGACACGTGAGCCACTTGTGCATAGTCATTAAACGGCGCATTTAAAATGCCCCAAACCGGGCCAAATTATTCCATAAAATTGAATGAACCAATCATAATTGCAATTAAATGCAATGCGGCGTGTATTCAGGCGTTTGCATTCACGTACGGTGCGCCGTGCACTACGTTAAAAAACACCTGCCGATCACAGACCATTCAGCCGCAGGGCCAAACAAGGGTGCGCGCGTGCGATACTTTTTATGGATCATTCTTGCGGTGCTGTTGTGGGGGGTGCGGGCGGAGGCCACCAACCGGCCGAATGTCATCCTGATGATGGCGGATGACCTCGGGTGGGGGGATGTCTCTTTTAACAATGGCCAGTTCCAGACGCCCCATGTGGATCACCTGGCACGCAACGGGCTCCTGTTGCGGCGATTCTACTCCGGCGGCTCCGTGTGCTCCCCCACGCGCGGCAGTTGCCTGACCGGGCGCAACCCGCTGCGGCTCGGCATTCCCGACGCCAATGCCGGACGCATCGAGCCGGTGGAAACGCTGCTGCCGGAAGTCCTGTCCGCCGCGGGCTACCGCACCGGCCATTTCGGCAAATGGCACCTCGGCACCCTGACCACGCTGCGGCGCGACGCGAACCGCGGGGCGGTGGGCAATACGAACGACTATTCGCCGCCCTGGTGGCACGGCTACGACGACGTATTTGTCACGGAATCCAAGGTTCCCACATGGCACCCGATGCGCAAGACTGTCAACGGCACGCCGCTGCCGACTTCGTTCAGCGACACCAACTACTACGGCACGAGCTATTGGATGGCGCCCACCAACAAAGCGGACTGGCCGAGTGCGCCGGAGGGCTTCCGCGTGCCGGTGACGGACAACATGGCGGGCGATGATTCGCGCGTGATGATGGACCGCGTCATTCCCTTCATCCAATCCGCCGTGGCCTCCAACGAGCCCTTCTTCGCCGTCGTCTGGTTCCACACCCCGCACAAGCCGCTGACCGACCCGGCGGAAGTCGCTGGTGTTGACTCGCTGACCGCCTATCGCGCCGCCGTGACGAACATGGATAACGAGGTCGGCCGCCTGCGCACGGAGCTGGCCGCGCTCGGCGTGCTCTCGAACACCATGATCTGGTTCTGCTCGGACAACGGACCCGAAACGGGCGTCGGTTCCGCGGGGCCGTTCCGCGACCGTAAACGCGCGCTCTACGAGGGCGGCGTCCGCGTGCCGGCCTTCCTGCACTGGCCCGCTCGCATTCCCACCGGACGCACCTCGCACTTCGCCGCCGTCACGAGCGACTACTATCCGACCGTCCTCGACTACCTCGGCACCAACGTGCCCGGCCAGTTTCCGCTCGACGGCATTTCGCTGCGCGGCCTGATCGACTCCAACGAAACGGTCCGCGCGGCGGGCATCGGCTTCGAATACAACCTCCGCCAATCGTGGGTGACGCACCAATACAAACTCATCACCGTCAACAGCGGGTCCACCTACGAGCTCTACGATCTGCTCGCCGATCCCTACGAAAAAACGAACCGCGCCAGCGCGCTGCCCGCCGTCCGCGACACGATGATCGCGGCACTGACCAACTGGCGCACCGCCGTGGCGAACGACCCCGCGCTGAATTCGCCGGCGCCGCCGGACCCGAATCTCGACACCGACGGAGACGGGCTTCCCGATCTCCACGAAACCGACACCGGCATCTACATCAGCCCCACCGACACCGGCTCCAATCCGTTCCTCCCGGACACGGACAGCGACGGATGGAACGACGGGATCGAGGTGCGCGCCGGGAGCGACCCGAACAACCCGAACTTCCTGCCCGTCGCGGGAAATTTCACCGAGCTGCGATTGACCGCGCAGTCCTACATCACCGTTTCGCTCAACGGCACGCTGGCCGACCCGATGACTTCCACCGGTGCGCTGGCGTGGGGCGCCGCGCAGACGAACGACCTCTTCGTTCGCCAGCGCCTGGATTCGGGGCAGCCCGAGCGTCGGGCCAACGCCTACCTTGCGTTTGATCTGGCCCCCGTGACCGGCGCCGTGGTTTCCGCCGCGCGGCTGGAGATGCGCCAGTTTGATCGCGTCAACAGCCTGTCCAACGCATCCCCGCTGGAGGTGGCCCGCGTGGTCGCGCCGTGGGATCTGTCGGGGACGAATTATCCGCTCTTCGCGCAGGCGACCGCCGACGCGCGGGTGATCGGCACGAACGACCAGTTCGGCACGAACCAGTTCAGCGCCGGCACCTATACCGGATCGGTCTCGGACATCGTCAACACCTGGCTGGCGAATCCCGCGACGAACCACGGAGTCCAGCTGCGATTGACCAACCCGACGACGACGGGCGCGGCGTTTATCATGCCCTCGGCCCCGACGAACGCACCGGCGCTCGTGATCACGCGTTACGTGCGCGACCTCGATGGCGACGGGTTGGGCGATGCGTGGGAGATTCTGCACTTCGGGTCCGTGACGAACCGCGACGGCACGCTCGACTACGACGGCGACGGCCTGTCCGATGCCGAGGAGGAAATCACCGGCACCGCGCCCACCAACAGCGCCTCCGCGCTCGGCATCGCGCTCTCTGAATGGCTGCCCGACGGCCTGCGCATCCAGTTCTCGAGCGAATATGCGCGGCGCTACGCGGTGTTTGGATCGACGAATATCGCCGCGGGCTGGCAGCCGTTGTTCACCAACGTGGCGCCGACGCCGCCGAGCAACGCGGCCACGGTGCCCGGCACGAACGGCTTGTACTTCCTGCGCATTGGCGTTGAGATGGGGCCGTGACCGCATCCCTGCAAAGGAACGCATGAAACGCCTGCTCGCCGTGACCGCCTTGCTCGCCAGTCCGCTCGTGTCTGCCGCGGAGCCCCTCCCGATGAAACCGAACATTGTCTATTTTATTTGCGACGACCTCGGCTACGGCGAGATCCAGGCGTTGAATCCCGCGCGCGGCATGATCGCGACGCCGCATGTGGACCGGCTCACGCGCGAGGGCATGGTCTTCACCGACGCCCATGGCGCCTCCGCCGTCTGCACGCCGACGCGCTACGGCCTGATGACCGGTCGCTATCCGTGGCGCACACGCCTGCAACAGGGCGTGATGCAGGACGACGCGCGCTCGCTCATCGCAGCGGGTCGCCTGACCGTGCCGCAGTTGCTGCGCGACCAGGGCTACCACACCGCGGCGTTCGGCAAGTGGCATCTCGGGTTCACGTACGAAGGCGTGTCGGCGAAGGAATCCAACGTGGCCGTCGGCACGAAGGTGATCGACAGCCCCGTCACGCGCGGGTTCGACTACTACTACGGCTTCCATCATTCCGCCGCGATCAGCACGGTGGTGGAAAACGACCGCGTGGTGGACCGGTTCGAGCCGGTGCGCATGCTGCCCGAATTGACGACGCGCGCGACGGCCTACATCCGCGAGCGGGCCGGGCCGGCGAAAAACGGCCAGCCGTTTTTTCTCTATTTCCCCATCAACTCGCCGCACTCGCCCGTCGTCCCGAGCCCGCGCTTCAAGGGGAAGAGCGGGTTGAATGAACACGCGGATTTTGTGATGGAAACGGATTGGGCCTTTGGCGAGGTGTTGAAGGCGCTGGAGGAAAGCGGCCTCGTGGACAACACGCTCGTGGTCTTCACCAGCGACAACGGCACCAGCGCGCCCACGGCGGATGCAAAGGCGCTGGAGGCGCGTGGCCATTTCCCGAGCGGTCCGTTCCGCGGCTATAAATCGGATCTCTGGGATGGCGGGCACCGCGTGCCGTTCATCGTGCGATGGCCCGGCGTCGTCGCCGCGGGTTCGACGAACGATCAACTGGTGTGCCTCAACGATTTCATGGCGACGCTTGCGGAGTTGTTCGGGATCACGCTGCCGCCGAACGCGGGCGAGGACAGCTTCAGCATCCTGCCGCTGCTGCGCGGCGGCCACACGCCGGTTCGGGAATCGGTCGTTCACCACTCCTTTTACGGTTTCTTCGCCATCCGCGACCGCGAATGTAAATATGTGGTGGCCGCCGGGTCGGGCGGCTGGACATTAAAGGAAGCCGATGCCGCGTCGCAGCAACAGCCGCCGGTCCAGTTGTACAACCTGCGCGAGGATGTCGGGGAGCAAATCAACCTGCAGGCGGAGCAGCCGGAGCGCGTGAAGGCGATGCACCGGCAGTTGCGCCAGCTCGTGGACGTCGGCCGCAGCACGCCCGGCCCTAAGCAGCCGAACGACGCGGCGATCAACCTGCGGAAGAAGTAGCTTCTTCCGCGTTTTCCTCCACCGGCGCCACGTCCACCGCAACGGTGATGCTCTGGCCGCTGCCGCCGAGGATGACGCCTTTGACCGGCGTCACATCGCTGTAGTCGCGACCCCATGCGATGGTGATGTGCTGGTCGCTCACGAGGCATCCGTTGGTCGGGTCCACATCGATCCAGCCCCACCCCGGCGCATACACCGAGACCCAGCAGTGCGACGCATCCGCGCCGACGAGCCGCGGTTTTCCCGGCGGCGGCAGCGTGCGCAGGTAGCCGCTGACGTAGCGCGCGGCGAGCCCGAGCGAGCGCAGGGCCGCGATCATCACATGCGAAAAATCCTGGCACACGCCGCGCCGGTCGCGCAGCACGTCCTCGATCGGTGTATTGAGCTGGGTCGCCGCGGTGTCGTAGGTGAAGGTCTCCTTGAAGCGCGCGGCGAAGGACGCCAGCGCCGCGGGCAGCGGCGCGCCCGCCGCAAAATCCGGTGCCGCCAACGCGCGGAAGCCCGCGCTGCGCCGCACGAAGGGCGAGTCGTAGACGAATTGCAGCGCGTCGAGCGTGTCG
This sequence comes from uncultured Verrucomicrobiota bacterium, assembly GCA_937996795.1. Taxonomy (GTDB): domain Bacteria; phylum Verrucomicrobiota; class Kiritimatiellia; order CAIVKH01; family CAIVKH01; genus JAMLJG01. The sequence goes on from CALKUH010000070.1 coordinate 45,070, forward strand.
GCCTTCAGGTGTTCGCGCACCGCGCCGACCGCGGCCTCCCATGCGGGGCCTTCGTTGAGCGGCGGATGCGCGGGCGCGGCGCGTTCCACCTCGAGCACCGATTCGACGCGCAGGTCCTCATGCGGCTCGCTGAAGCAGCATTGGATCTGCGTGTTGCCGAACGCGTCGGTCCACGCCACGCGCGCGTGCGGCTCGGGCTGGATGCGCAGCGTGTGACGCAGCACGCGCTGGTGTTCCGTGTCGCGCGGCGTGAGGCCGATTTGGTTCAGCGAGACGAGCGCGGGTTCCGCGTAGCGGTAGTGGGTCAGGTGCTGGACGTGGTAGCGCATGGCGGCCTCACCGTCCGGACAGGCGCACGGGGCGGGCGTGGCTCAGGTAGTGGCGCGTCAGCACGTCGGACAGGCGGGCCGCCCCGTCCAGGAGGTCCCGCATCAGCGCCTCCAGGCCGGCGCGCAGGCCCGCCGAATCGAACGCCGCCAGCGCGGCGATATCCACGAGGCGCAGCCGCGCGAGCATGTGCGTGATCGCGCGTTGCTCGTCGGTGAGGCCGACGGCCTGTTCGAGGCGCGGCAGGAGGTCCACATGGCCGGCGATGGACTCCAGTTGGAACAACAGTGAGCGCGGATTCGTCTCATCCGTCAGCAGCAGGTCGAGCACCGGCGCGTCGCGCAGGCTCGCGAGGTAGCGGCGGCGATAGGTGATCGAGCAATCGGCGATCGACAGCACATCGTCCAGCACCAGGGCCTCCGCCGGGTCCACGCGCACGAGCGTGTGTTGCAGCAGGGTGAGCCCTTGCACGGCGCGTTCGATGCGGCGTCCGAGGTCAAGGAAGCGCCAGCCCTGGCCGCGCGTCATGCTTTCCATGCTCGTGCCCGCGAAGGCCGTGAGGCGGATCAGCATGCGGTCGAGCATGTCGGCCACCTCGCCGACCACGACGTTGCGCTGCGCGCTCATCTGTTCGAGGTTCAGCTCCATGCGGTTCAGCATCCGCCACGTTTCCGCGGAGAGCCGGTCGCGCGCGACGCCGGCCACGCGGCGCACGGCGTCCACCGTCTGGCGCAAGCCGCCCGGCACCTGGTCGTTGAAGAGGAACGCGGTGGTGCGCGCCTCGAGCGCCGCATAGCCCTCCTCGTTGTCCGCGAACGGCTGCGTGTCGCCCAGCGCCGCGGCGTACAACGCGAGGTGTGGCGCGGCGGAGCCCTCCGGGCGTTCCGACAGCTTGATGAGCAGGAGGCGGGCGATGCGGATCATGGCGTCCGTGCGCTCGGTGTACCGGCCGAGCCAGAAGAGGTTTTCCGCCGCGCGGCTCGGCAGGTCGCCGCCGCCGCGGCTCAGCGCGATGCGCCCGCCCGCGGTGGGGAGCAGGCTGAACTCACTGACCGGCGCGTCGGACACCACCCAGACGTCCTTGCTGACGCCGCCCGCGGCGACGGCTTCGTGCGCGCCGCTGGCGGATTCCACCGCGCGTGCCAGGCCGCCCGGCATCGCGAGGTAGCCGTTCGGCGTCGCGGTCAGGTAGGTGCGCAGGAAAAGGTGCCGCGCGGTGAGCTGCCGCCCCTCCAGCGTCGGCGCCGAGGAGAACCGCATGCGCGCCTGCGCGACGAACCGGTGTGGCGCGGCGCCGATCGCGGCTTCCAGTTCCGCGCGTCCGCTCACCGGCAGCGCCGCGGCGTCGCCGATGGCGGGAATCACGCTCAGCTCGTCGAGATGCGCGAGCACATGCGCGCGTTGTTCCGGGTCGCCGCACCACCAGGTCGCCACGGACGGGATCTGCAATTCCTCGGCGAGGAAATGACGGCACAGTCCCGGCAGGAACGGCAGGATCGCCTCGGTTTCCAGCAGCCCCGAGCCGAGCGCGTTGACGACGGCCACCTGGCCCGAACGCACGACCTGCAACAACCCCGGCACGCCCTGGCCCGGGTTGCCGCCGAGTTCCAGCGGATCGCACGAGGTGTCCTCCATGCGGCGGACGATCACGTCGACCGGCTGCAGGCCGCCGAGCATCTTCATCCACGCCGTCTGCTCGCGCACGGCGAGGTCCTCGCCTTCGACGAGCGCCTGTCCGAGATAGCGCGCGAGGAACGCGTGTTCGAAGTAGGTCACGTCCTGCGGCCCGTTCGAGAGCATTACTATGCGTGGATTGTCGACGCGGCGCGGGCTCAGGCGCTGGAGGGTTTCGCGGAACTGCTGGAAGAAGTGCGCGAGGCGGTGCACCTGGCTGTCGCGGAACAGGTCCGCGAGCAGGCGCGAGAGCACGAGGCGGTTCTCGAGCACGTAGCCCGCGCCCGCGGGCATTTGCGTGAGATCGCCGAGCACCTGCCATCCGCCGTCGGGTCCGCGCGCGAGGTCCACGCCGTAGAAATGCAGGTGCGTGTCCTCGGGCACGGGCAGGCCGTGGCAGGGGCGCAGGAACGCGGGATTGTCGAAGACGATTTCCGGCGGGAGCCGTCCTTCGCGCAGCGCGGTTTGCGGGCCGTAGAGATCGGCGAGCAGCAGGTTCAGCAGGCGCGCGCGCTGGGCGAGACCTTCGGCGAGCGGCGTCCACTCCTGTTCGTGCAGGATGAACGGGACGAGGTCGAGCTGCCACGGATGGTCCCCGCCGAACGCGTCGCCATGCACGTTATACGTCGCGCCGTTTTCCTGGAGCTGGCGCAGCGCGGCCTCCTCGCGGCGCGCGAGTTCCCCCGCGCCGATTTCGTTGAGGTGCGCGAAGAGGCGGTCCCACGCCTCACGGCCCGGGCCGCTGGTGCGCGCCTCATCGAAGCAGCCGGCGGCCGGCTGGTATCCGGAAAGCAAATCGCTGGCGGTGGGTGAGGTCTCCATGATGGGGTGCCGCGGGCGGCCTCACTTCTAGCCGCCCGCGCGGCGCAGGTCGAGCGTCATCGGGAATTCCAGCGAACGCGCCGTCGGTTGCACCGCCAGCGGGCCCGGCGTATGGCCGAACGCGGTGAAGCGCGCGATGCGGCGGCTCTCCGCCTCCAGCGCGTTCACGGGGAATGTGGTGTAGTTGCGCCCGCCGGGATGCGCGACGTGGTGGGTGCAGCCGCCGATCGCCCGCGCGTTCCACGTGTCCACCACATCGAACACGAGCGGCGTGTGCGCGCCGATCGTCGGATGCAGACACGAGGCCGGCTGCCACGCGCGGTAGCGCACGCCCGCGACAAATTCGCCCGCGCGCCCGGTGGGGAACAGCGGCGTCTCCACGCCGTTGCACGCGATCTGGTAGCGCGCCGCGTCGAAGTTCGACACCTTCACCTGCACGCGTTCCAGCGACGAGTCCACGAAGCGCACCGTACCGCCGCCCGCCGGTTCCTCGCCGAGCACGGGCCACGGCTCCAGCGCCTGGCGCAGCTCGATGTGTGCGCCCTTCGCGACGATTTCGCCGAAGAACGGGAACCGGAATTCGAGGTGCGGCTTGAACCAGTCCGCCTGGAACCCAAAGCCCGCCTGGTTGAGATCGTGCAGCACGTCCTCGAAATCCTGCCACACGAAGTGCGGCAGCATGAATTTATCGTGCACCTCCGTGCCCCAGCGCGCGAGCTTCGCGCGATAGGGTTCGCGCCAGAACCACGCGACCAGCCCGCGCACGAGCAGTTGCTGCGCGAGGCTCATGCGCGCGTGCGGCGGCATCTCGAGCGCGCGCAGCTCCAGCAGGCCGAGCCGGCCCGACGCCGTTTCCGGCGCGTACAGCTTGTCGATGCAGAACTCCGCGCGGTGCGTGTTGCCGGTGACATCCACCAGCAGGTTGCGGTAGATCCGGTCCACCAGCCACGGGGCCGTCGCAGCGCCGCCGGGCGTCTGTTTCAGCGCCAGTTCGAGTTCGTAGAGCGCATCGTTCCGCGCGTCGTCCACGCGCGGCGCCTGACTCGTCGGCCCGATGAAGAGGCACGAGAAGAGATAGGACAGCGACGGATGGTTGTGCCAGTAGCCGACGAGGCTGCCCAGCAGGTCGGGTCGCCGCAGCAGCGGGCTGTCCGCCGGGGTGGGGCCGCCGAGTACGACATGGTTGCCGCCGCCGGTGCCGGTGTGGCGGCCATCGAGCATGAATTTTTCCGTGCCGAGCCGGCACTGGCGCGCCTGTTCGTAGAGCGACGTGGTGATGTGTTCGAGTTCGCGCCACGACTCCGCGGGCTGCGTGTTCACCTCGATGACGCCGGGGTCCGGCGTGACCTTGATGTGTTCGAGGCGCGGGTCGTGCGGCGGCGGATAGCCTTCGAGGAAGAGCGGCTGGTCCAGCTCCGCGGCGGTTTCCTCAATCGCGGCCACCAGTTCGAGATAGTCCTCCAGGCCCTGCACCGGCGGCATGAAGAGGTGCAGATGCCCGTTCCGCGATTCGGCGACGAGGGCCGTGCGGACGAGCGTGTCGGAGGCGTCCGCTGGCGCGCGCGCGGGCGCGACGGCGGGGGGCGACGCTTTTTTCGCGAATTGCGCGACGATGCGCGCGCGCGGCGCGAGTTCGGCGCGCGGCGCGAGCGGGTCGCGCGCGATCACGTGCGGATAGTCGCCCTCCGCGACCCACGGCAGCGAGTCGATGGGCAGGCGGAACCCCATCGGCGAGTCGCCGGGGATCAAATACATGCGTTCCGGGCGGAGGAACCACGGGCCGCTGATCCAGCGCGGGCCGTTCCACGCGCGGCGCAGCGGCAGGGCGAATCCGACGGTCTTGTCGAGGCCCTGCTCGAAGATCCGCGCAAGCCGCGCGCGGTCCTCGGGGTTGCTGAGCTTGGAATCGAACGGATCGACATTCGCGGGCAGCCGGCGTTCCTTCCACAGGTAGTACCACGCGTCCTCGTAGCCCGGCACGATGTGGCTCGCGTCGACGCCGAGGCGTGCGGCGAGCCGCGTGATGAACCGTTGCGCATGGTCCACGCCGGCGCCGCTGGGCTTGCCGTCCTCCGCGAAGAGCTGCGGCCGCGTCCACACCGGGTCGCCGTCCTGCCGCCAGTAGCAACCGAACGCCCAGCGCGGCAGCGACTCGCCCGGGTACCACTTGCCCTGGCCGTGGAAGAGCAGGCCGCCGCGCGCGAAGACGTGGTGCAGGCGGCGGAGCAGCTGGTCGCCGAGCACGCGCTTGCGCGGGCCGAGCGCCGCGGTGTTCCACTCCGGGCCGTCCATGTCGTCCATCGAGACGAACGTCGGTTCGCCCCCCATTGTCAGCCGCACATCCTCGCGCTGCAACACGTCGTCCACCTGCTGGCCCAGCGCGTCGAGCGCGGCCCATTGTTCCTCCGTGTAGGGCTTGGTGACGCGCGGCGTCTCGTGGATGCGCCGCACCGACATGTGGAAGTGGAATTGCGTCTCCGCCTTCTCCATGGCGCCGGTGATGGGCGCGGCGGACGACGGTTCGGGCGTGGCCGCGAGCGGGATGTGGCCTTCGCCCGCGAACAGCCCCGAGGTGGGGTCGAGTCCGACCCAGCCCGCGCCCGGCAGGTACACCTCGGCCCAGGCGTGCAGGTCCGTGAAATCCGCCTCCGGTCCCGCGGGCCCGTCGAGCGGCTTCTGGTCCGCGGTGAGCTGGATCAGGTAGCCCGACACGAAGCGCGCCGCGAGCCCGAGCCGGCGCAGGACCTGGACCAGCAGCCATGCGGAATCGCGGCAGGAGCCGGAGCCCTTGGTCAGCGTTTCCTCCGGGGTCTGCACGCCCGGCTCCATGCGCACCACATAGCGCACGTCGTGCTGCACGCGGCGGTTCAGCGCGACGAGATAATTCACCGTGCCGACGCCGCGGTCGCGCACCTGCCCGACCAGCGCCTCAAGGCGCGGCCCGCTCTCCGTCACCTTGAGGTAGGGCGCGAGGTCCAGCGCGGAGGACGCGTCGTAGGCGAACGGGACCTGATCGGCGGACGGCTCGAGGAAAAAGTCGAACGGATTGATCGTCACCAATTCCGCCACGACGTCCACCTCGACCAGCAGTTCCGTCACCTTTTCGGGAAACACGAGGCGCGCGAGGTAGTTGCCGAACGGATCCTGCTGCCAGTTGATGAAGTGCCCGCCCGGCTCCACCTTTAAGGAATAGCTGCGGATCGGCGTCCGGCTGTGCGGCGCGGGCCGGAGCCGGACGAGATGTGGAGACAGCGACACCGGCCGGTCGTAGCGGTAGTGCGTCCGGTGATACAAACCGACGTGGATGGACATGAGAACTCCTTGGAGTGCCGCAAGTAGTAGCAGGCGGCATACCATGTGCCCTCCCGTTGTGTAAGTCGCTTATCATAAGACACATGAGTAATATGGGTTCTACAATATTGCATAAAAACAAGACGTTAACGTCGGCACAAGTGTCGCAAACAACAAAAATGTCTCTACTTTGGCGTGGTCGAATCGTGTGCAGCCCGGACGGGCGGCAGGGGCTGGGAGCGAGTCTGTCGCGCAGCGTGTGGGTGGCGTGCGGTTTATTTCCCGCAACTTCTGTTGACACGTCCTTGCGGCCTTCGGTATTGTCCGCGCCTTTGTTTACGGCAAAAAGGACAGGCATGAAGACGACAGCAGTACATCCGGACGAGGTGAGCCGGAAATGGTTTATTGTGGACGCGGCGGAAAAGCCGGCGGGCCGCCTCGCGGTGCGCATTGCGGAAACGCTGCGCGGCAAGGATCTCCCCACCTATACGCCCCATGTGGACATGGGCAGCTTCGTGGTGGTGGTGAACGCCGAGAAGATCAAGCTCACCGGCAACAAGGAAGAGCAGAAGCTCTACAAGAATTTCAGCGGCTTCCCCGGCGGCCTCAAGCTGCGTCCCGCGAAGACGATCCGCGCGACCAACCCGGAGCGCATCATCACGCAGGCCGTGAAGGGCATGCTGCCGAAGAACAAGCTGGCGCGCACGCACCTCACCCGGTTGAAGGTGTACGCGGGCGAGCAGCACCCGCACGCGGCGCAGAAACCCGAAGCGCTGGCTTTCTAAAGAGGAACGAAACGTGGCAACCAAGACACTCGAATACGCGGCCACCGGCCGTCGCAAAACCTCCGTGGCGCGCGTGCGCCTCTCCGCCGGAGACGGCAAGGTCACGGTCAACGGCCGTGCGATGAATGATTTCTTCCACCTCGACTCGCTGCGCAGCATTGTCGGCCAGCCGTTCAAGGTGACGAGCACCGAGCAGAAGTACGACGTCGCGGCCTCCGTCAATGGCGGCGGCCCGACCGGCCAGGCCGGCGCCATCCGCCACGGCATCGCGCGCGCGCTGTCGATGGCCGACGCGAACCTGCGCCCGCCGCTCAAGTCGGCCGGCCTGCTCACGCGCGACCCGCGCATGAAGGAACGCAAGAAGTCCGGCCAGCCGGGCGCCCGCAAGCGGTTCCAGTTCTCGAAGCGTTAATCGAACTTGTCAGCTTGGTGGAAAGCCCCGAAGGTCTCCGGACGTTCGGGGCTTTTCCTTTAACAAATGAGGAATCACCACGGAGACGCGGAGGCGGCGAGGGTGCACCAGCATGCCCGGGATTCGTTTGAATGCGCGTCCATTCGTGGTTGGGAAAAACATGAGCATTAACCTGATTGATGATGTGGTGTTGCCGGCGGGATTCGTGGGGGCGGGAATTTCCGCGGGGATCAAGCGCAGCGGGAAGCGCGACCTGATGCTCGTGGCGAGCGACCGGCCCGCGGCGTGCGCCGGCGTCTTCACGACGAACCAGGTGCAGGCCGCGCCGGTGAAGCTCGACCGCGAGGTCGTGAAGCGGAAAACCGCGCGCGCGCTTATCGTCAACAGCGGCAACGCGAACGCCTGCACCGGCGCGAAGGGCATGCGCGATGCGAAGGCGATGGCCGCGCTCACCGCGAAACTCCTGAAGGTCAAGGCGGCGGAGGTGCTCGTCTGCTCGACCGGCGCCATCGGCAAGCCGATGCCGATGAACACCGTGTCAGCCGGCATCCAGTCCATCGTCCCCGCGCTCGCGCCGTCCGGCGGCCCCGCGGCGGCGGACGCGATCATGACGACCGACACGCGCAAGAAGACCGCGACGGTGAAGCTCGCGATCGACGGCAAGCCGGTCACGATCACCGCCTTCGCGAAGGGTGCGGGCATGATCGAGCCGAACATGGCGACGATGCTCGGGTTCTTCTTCACCGACGCCGCGGTCGAGCCGCGCGCCTTGCAACACGCGTTGAAGCAGGCGGTGGACGCCAGCTTCAACCGGATCTCGGTGGACGGCGACATGTCCACGAACGACACGTGCCTGCTGCTCGCCAACGGCGCGGCGGGCAACAAGCCGCTGACGCCGAAGCACAAGGACTGGAACGCGTTCACGTCCGCGCTGTTCGTGATGGCGCTCGATCTCGCCAAGAAAATCGCGCGCGACGGCGAGGGCGCATCGAAGCTCATCACCGTCCGCGTCGAGGGCGCGCGCACGGATGCCGAGGCCGACGCCGCGGCGCGGGCGGTCGCGAATTCGATGCTCGTGAAGACCTGCTGGAACGGCGACTACCCGAACTGGGGTCGGATCATGGACGCCATCGGCTACTCGCCCGCGAAGGTGGACGAGACGAAGGTGGACATCTTCTACGACGCGCTGCAGGCCGTGCGGAAAGGCGTTGCGACGAAGACCCCCGTCCAGGCGCTGAGCAAAGTCCAGCAGCAGGAACGGTTCACCATCACGATTCATCTGCATCTTGGAAAAGGGCAGGCGGAGGTGTACACCTGCGACTGTTCCGAGGAATACGTGCGGATTAACGTCGACTACATCAAGATGCCGGACGGCCGGGAGCCCACATAACTGCCATGCAAGAGATGATCCAGAAAGCCAACGTCCTCATCGAGGCGTTGCCGTACATCCAGAAGTTCCGCGGCGAAATTGTCGTCGTCAAGGTCGGCGGCTCGACGATGGAGGAGAAGGCCGGCGTGATGCGCGTCCTCACGGATGTCGCGTTCATGGCTTGCGTCGGCCTGCGGCCGGTGGTGGTGCACGGCGGCGGCAAGGCCATTTCACGGGCGATGAAGGAAAAGGGCCTGCCCGCGAAGTTTGTGAAGGGCCTGCGCGTCACGGACGAGGCGGCGGCGGAAGTCGTCGAGCAGGTGCTGAACCGCGAGGTGAACCCGGAGTTGGTGCAGGCGCTGGAGAAACTCGGCTGCACCGCGCGCGGCATCCACGGCGAGGACATCCTCGACGTGGTGAAGCACACGGAACGCGACCCGGAAACGGGCGACGTGCTGGACTGGGGCTTCGTGGGCGACGTGACGGAAGTCGATGACGATCCAATCCTCGCCTACCTGCACTCGCACATCGTGCCCGTCATCACGCCGCTCGGTTGGGGCGCGGACGAGAAGGTGTACAACATCAACGCTGACGACGCGGCCTCCGCGATCGCGCAGGCGCTGAAGGCGCGCAAGCTGGTGTACCTCTCCGACGTGCCCGGCCTGCTGCGCAACCCGGACGACAAGTCCACGCTGATCTCGACGCTGAAATTCGCCGACGTCGAGAAGCTCATCGCGCAGGGCGTGATCTCCGGCGGCATGATCCCGAAGGTGCAGGGCGCGGTGCGCGCCATCAAAGCCGGCGTCCGCAAGGTCCACTTCATCGACGCCGCCATGCCGCACTCCCTCCTGCTCGAACTCTTCACCGACAAGGGCGTGGGGACGGAGATTGTGAAGAAGTAGAAGAAGGTGTCAGGTGTCGGGTGTCAGTGAGGACCGGAAACGTTCAACGTCTGTAAAAAGTGTTCGCGTCCGCTTGCAACGTCTGTAATTTACAGAGTCTGTAACTCCTCCCCGAAACCCGACACCTGACACCCGGCCTCCCCTTATGGACACCGCCACCCTCCACAAACAGTACGTCGTCAACACCTACTCGCCGAATCTCGTGCTCACGAAGGGCAAGGGGTGCCGCGTGTGGGACGCGGAGGGGCGGTCGTACCTCGACTTCCTCGGCGGCATCGCGGTGATCCAGGTGGGGCACTGCCATCCGAAGCTGGTCGCGGCGATCCAGAAGCAGGCGGCGACGCTGATGCATGTGTCGAATTTGTACTACAACGAGAACGCGCCGCGGCTCGCGGCGAAGCTCGTGGAGAAGTTCGGCGTGCCGGGCCGCGTATTTTTCTGCAACTCGGGCGCGGAGGCGAACGAGGGGCTCATCAAGCTCGCGCGGCTGTGGGGCAGCGCCACGGGCCGATACGAAATCATTTCGATGCGGAATTCATTCCACGGGCGGACGCTCGCGGCGATCACGGCGACGGGGCAGACGAAGTACCAGAAGGGGTTCGACCCGCTGCCGGGCGGGTTCGTCTATGCGGACTACAACGACCTCGAATCGGTGAAGGCCGCGGTGACGGACAAGACGGCGGCGATTCTGGTCGAGGCGGTGCAGGGCGAGGGCGGCGTGGTGCCGGCGACGCCGGAGTTTCTGAAGGGCCTGCGCGCGCTGTGCGACGAGAAGAACCTGCTGCTCTTCTGCGACGAGGTGCAGTGCGGCATGGGGCGGACGGGAAACTGGTTTGGGTTTCAATCGTACGGGATTCAGGCGGACGGCTGTTCGCTTGCGAAGGGGCTGGGCGGCGGCATCCCGATCGGCGCGTTTATCGTCGGGCCGAAGGTGTCGGAGGTGTTCCAGCCGGGGCACCACGCGAGCACGTTCGGCGGCAATCCCGTCGCGTGCGCCGCGGCGCTGGCGGTGATTGATATTCTGGAGAAGGAACGGTTGCTCGAGAACGCGGCACGGATCGGCGACTGGATGCAGGCGGAGCTGAAGGCGCTGGCCGCGCAGCATCCGTGGATGGTCGAGGTGCGCGGCCGCGGGCTGATGCTCGGCCTGGTGCTGGATCACCCGGCGAAGGAATTCGAGAAGGCGTTGCTCGCGAAGGGGCTCATCGTCATCGCGACGGCCGACAAGGTCATCCGCATGCTGCCGCCGCTGAACATCACGCAGGGCGACGCGCGCGAGGCGATGCGGATCATCGCGGAGACGGCGGCGGGCTACCGGGCATAGGTCCTATGAAAAAGAGTGTCGGGCGGGATCTGGCCGAATTGATGGTTCACTCGGACCCGCGCGTGCGCCAGCTGGCGGAGCGTATCGGGCAGGAGCTCGCGGCTTCGGAACGGCCGTCCGGCGGGCGCGGCACCGAGCTGTTGATGCCGCACGGCGGCTACAAAAATCTAAAGGCCTACGAGGCGTCCGAGATTGTGTATGACGCCACGGTGGCATTTTGTGACCGCTTCATTGATCGGCGTTCGCGGACCCATGACCAGATGGTGCAGGCTGCGCGCAGCGGGAAACAAAACCTCGTCGAGGGCAGCGCCGCCGCGGGGACGTCCAGCAAGACCGAGTTGCGACTCGTCGGCGTGGCGCGGGCCAGCTTGGAGGAAGTGCTGGCGGATGTGGAGGATTTCCTGCGGCAGCGCGGGTTGCCGAAGTGGAACAAGGACGACTCGCGGGCGCGAGAGGTGCGCCAGCTCGCCTATGAGAAGAATAGGTCCTATAAGACGTATAGGACCTATGTCGAAGAGCAGAGTCCTGAGATTACGGCGAACACCTTGCTGTGCCTCATCAACCAGACCACCTACTTGATCGACCGGCTCAAGCAGCAACTGGAAGAAGCCTTCCTTGAACACGGCGGAATTGGCGAGCGCATGACCCAGGCGCGCCTGCGCCATCGCGCGGAGGCGGGCGCATGAGCCGGGTCAGCGATGCGCTGAAGAACCTGTTCGGCTACACCGAGTTCCGGCCCAACCAGCGCGAGATCGTCGAGGCGATCCTCGCCGGGCGCGACGCGTTCGTGGTGATGCCGACGGGCGGCGGCAAGTCGCTGTGTTACCAGTTGCCGGCGCACCTGATGGACGGCACCTGCCTTGTGGTCAGCCCGCTCATCTCGCTGATGAAGGACCAGGTGGACGCGGCGCTCGAGAACGGGTTGCGCGCGGCGTTCCTCAACAGTTCACAGGAAGTCGACCAGCGGCGCGAGGTGATCGGCGCGCTGCGGCGAGGCGAGCTGGATTTGCTCTATGTGTCGCCGGAGCGTTTCGCGATGGACGAGTTCTCTGCGTTGCTGCAGGACTGCCGGTTGTCGTTTGTCGCGATCGACGAGGCGCACTGCATCTCGGAATGGGGCCACGACTTCCGGCCCGACTACCTTGCGCTCGGGTCGCTGACCGAGCGCTTCCCGAAGGTGCCGGTGGCGGCGTTCACCGCGACGGCGACGCTGAAGGTGCAGGAGGACATCGTGGCGCGGCTGAAACTGCGCGATCCGCTGCGGGTGCGCGCGTCCTTCAACCGGCCGAACCTGTATTACGCGGTCGAGTCGAAAACCGACGCGCAGCGCCAGTTGCTTCGCTTCGTGCTGGAGCGGCGCGGGCAGGCGGGCATCATCTATCGCACCACGCGAAAGAGCGTCGAGGAGACGGCGGCGTACTTGCGCGAGCACGCGATCCGCGCGTTGCCGTACCACGCGGGGTTGGAGGACGCGGTGCGCGCGGCGAACCAGGAAGCGTTCAACCGCGACGAGGCGGACGTGGTGGTTGCGACGATCGCGTTCGGCATGGGCATCGACAAGTCGAACGTGCGTTATGTGGTGCACGGGGATCTGCCCAAAAACATCGAGGGTTATTACCAGGAAACCGGCCGCAGCGGCCGTGACGGCGATCCGGCGCACTGCCTGTTGCTGTTCGGCTACGGGGACATCCCGAAGATCCGGCATTTTATCGGCCTGGTCGAGGACGCCGACGAAAAGCGCCGCGCGGAACGGGCGCTGCAGGAGGTCGTGAACTACGCGACCGCGCACGCGTGCCGTCGCCGGCAGTTGCTCGGCTATTTCGGAGAGACGCTGGAGGGCGACGCGTGCGGGGCGTGCGATGTGTGCGCGGGGAAGGTGGCGCGCGTGGATGCGACGCGCGACGCGCAGATCGTGTTGTCGGCCATCGCGCGCACGGGCCAGCGATTCGGGGCGAACCACGTGATCGACGTCATCACCGGGGCGGAGACGGAACGCATCCGCGCGCTGGGGCACGACCAGGTGAAGACGTACGGCGTCGGCGCGGACCGCGACAAGCGGCACTGGCGCCGCGTGATCGACAACCTGCTCGCGCAGGGGCTCGCGGCGCAGGCCGGCGACGAGTATCCCACGCTCGTGCTTGCCGACCGCGCGATGCCTGTGCTGAAAGGCGAAACGCCGTTCTTCATGAACGAGGTCCGGGTCGAGCCGCGCGCGCGCCGGCGCAAGGGCGCGGCCGCGGCCATGGGCGCCGCGGACGATTCGCTGTTCGAGGCGATGCGCGCGCTGCGGTTCCGTCTCGCGAAGGAGCAGGGCGTACCGGCCTATGTGATTTTCACCGACCGCACGCTACACGAGCTGGCCATCGTGAAGCCCGCCGACGAGGACGCCCTCGCCGGCATCCACGGGATCGGCGCGCGCAAGCGGGAGCAATACGGCGCGTTGTTCCTGGAGGCGATCCGCGCGCACGGGGCGGGCGCTTCTGGTACATCGTAATCTTTACACGGCGGTCCGGTTTCTCTAGGCTGTCGTCACCTTGGAGGGTGCCCCACATGCAGAAGACGATTCGATTCGTGTGCCGATTTTTGCTGGCCGTAATCCTGACGACGACGCAGACGCCGGTATGGGCGCAGGAGACGACGGCGAAGACGCCTGAAGCCGGACCGACGGACCTTCAACTCAAGACGGAGGCGGAGCGCGCCGCCGGACGCCTGACCTTGGGCGGGCGGTTTGGGGAGAGTACGAGCGAAGGGTACCTCGACGCGCTGCAGCCGCTGTTCGGCGGCGAGCATGCAATCCTGTTCCTGAACCCGAAGCTGTCGGGGAACGACGACGACGAGCAGGAGTGGAGCATCGGGCTGGGCGGGCGCGTGCTGCTGCCGGGTCCGCAGGTGATCCTCGGTGCGAACGTGTTCTACGACGAGCGCGAGACGGAACAGAACAACAAATTCGACCAGGTGGGCGCGGGCGTGGAGGCGCTGTCGAAATGGGTGGATGCGCGCGCGAACTACTACTGGCCGGACGACAAGCACGAGTTGATCGACGCGGAGAGCCGGACGAGCGTGGATCAGGACAGCGACACGTGGTGGGGCGACATCTACGCGCGGCAGTACCAGCTGAAGCAGAACCAGTACACGCGTGTGACGACGACGACGACGACGCGGCAATTCGAGCGGTTCGAGGCGGCGCTGGAGGGGTATGACGCGGAGATCGGGGTGCGGCTGCCGTACCTGCCGGGGTGGCTGGAGGCGAGGATCTTTGGCGGGTACTACGCGTTTGAAGGGGATTTCACGGAAGACATCGACGGGTTCAAGGGGCGGCTGGAAGTGCGCGCGCTGCCGGCGCTGGTGTTCGACGCCGAGGTGTATGAGAACGACGAACTGACGGGGAGCGATTACTTCATCGGGGCGCGGGTGGACCTGCCGTTCGATGTGGGGAACCTGGCGCGCGGGAAGAATCCGTTTGAAGGGATCGGCGGGAGCGTGAAGCCGACGAAGCGCGAGCTGCGCGACCGGCTGAGCGACATGGTGATGCGCGACCCGCATGTGCGGATCCACGAGTCGGGGTGGATCGAGAACGAGGACTTGCTGCAGGTGGATCGCGAGAGCGACACGTCGAGCCGGAGCTTCGTGGTGCTGGATGACGTGAACTTCGTGAACAACGGGAACCAGACGGGGCTGGAGAACGGGAGCGCGGAGAACCCGTGGAACACGGTGCAGGAAGGCGTGAACGCGGTGTTCGGGCGGAACAACGTGTATGTGTTCCAGGGTGTGGCGCCGTATCGCGAGAACGTGAAGATCACGAAGGATGGCGTCCAGTTGCTCGGCGAAGGGTGCGCGATTGAGGGGTTTGGGGGCGAGACGTTCGGCGGTGACAAGTACCCGGTGCTGGACGGGAACGTGGGCGGGGTGAACGGGCCGGTGATCCGCGTGCAGGCGGACGACGTGCTCATCCGCGGCTTCGAGATCACGCGCACGCCCGGCGGGTCCAATCCGGGGAACGTGGACGACCTGTTCGGGAGTTTCACGATCGACCAGGTCGGCATCCTCGCGGAGAACGCGGACAACCTCACCATTGAGTGCAACCGCATCCACAATCATCTGCGGGGCATCATGAGCCTGTACGACGGCAGCGCGCCCGGCGCTCCGGCGCAGCACAACCTACAGGTCTTCGACAACGAGATTCACGACATAGACGATACGGGCATCTATCTCTTCGGGACCGGCGCCGGCACCTATGCGGCGACGATCCGGGGCAACACCATCCGCGAGGTGTCGACCGGCGTGCAGGCGCAGATGACCACGCCCAACAATGTGGATCTCCTCATTGAGCAGAATGACATCTTTAATGTCTCGAGCGTCGGCATCTATCTGAACGGCTTGAGCGCCTCGAACAACCTGGCCGCGCGGGTGCTGGACAACCGCCTCGACGCGCCGACCCCGCTCCTGTTCTTTACGGGTCCGGTGGGCAACGATCTGTGGGTGGACGTTTCGGGCAATACCAGCCTGCAGGGCGCTTTCACCCTCTTTATGCCCACGGTGGGCGGCGATGCGTTTGTGTTCGTCGACGACAACCAGATGCCGTTGGGAGGCGCCATCTCGCTGTTCATGCAGCCGGTCAGCGGCAATCTGGTCGCGAGCCTCAGCGGTAACGAAATCAACGGGGGCGGCATTTCCTATTTTGCCTCGGTCGTCGGGTCGAATCACGACCTGTGGATGGATGACAACGTGTTGTCGGGCGGTTCACTCAATGCCTTCATGAGCGTGGTCGGGATCGACCTCAGTGCAAGCATGAGCAGGAACCGGATCCAGGGCGGCAATCTGAGTTTCTTTGGAAATGCGGTGGGCCGGGACCTGGAGCTTTGGATGGATGACAACGTGGTGCTCGACGCAACCGGCGGCGGACTGAATGCCTTTCTCTCCGCCGTTGGGCGCGATGTGTACGCCTCGTTCAGCGGCAACACCATCCTCAATGCGTCGGGTGGCGGGCTCTCGGTGTTCAGCCTGACGGCCGGTCGTGATGCCGAGGTGGAAATCAGCGACAACCGGGTGCTCGGCAGTTTGGGCGGCGGCATCTCCTACTTTGGCGGCGCGGTGGGCGGCGATGTGTTGTTCATCGCGGACCGCAACCAGTCGGACAACAACCTCGGCACCGGCTTCTTCCTCAACATCCCGGCGGTGGGCGGCGATGCGGCGGTGTATATCCGCGACAGTTCTTTTGACAACAATGCAAATGGATTGAATGCGACGGTGACGGGCGTGGGCGGCGACCTGGAGTTGGTGATTGATCCGACGACGGCGAACAACAACGTGGGCCCCGGCATGATCATCACGGCGCTGGCCCAGTCGAACGTGACCGTCCTTCTGGAGGATGTGACGGCCAGCGGCAATGGTGGTCCCGGTATCATCGTCACCGCCAACAGCATTACCTCGAGCGTGCAGGTGGCCTTCCTCGATGTTGAAGCCAACAACAACAGCAGCGACGGCATCATTGCCAACCTGTCGGCCTACGAGGAGGCGTTCCTGGGCAGTTTCGATGTTTCCAGCAGCACCGTGGAAGGCAACCGGATCGCCGCGAACAACAATGGCGGCAACGGCTTCATCGCGACGGCGACGAGCGCCACCGGGACGGTGTTCCATTTCTCCGATGAATTGATCGCCACGAACAATGCGGCGAACGGCATCATCCTCACCCTGGCCGCGACGGAGAATGCCTTCAGCTTTATTGATCGCGCGGTGGCCAACAACAATGGCGCCAACGGGTTTATCCAGACGCTGAGCGCGGAAACGGTGTTCTTTGACATCGGGCAGGGTCAGTTTAATGGGAATGCCAATGCCGGTTTGATCGCCACGCTCTCGGCCTTTGAAACGGCGGGTGTGTTCCTCGGGCAGGACGCGAATTTCATGTTCCCGATGGAGGGCCGGGACGTGGGTCTGATCGAAGCCAGCGACAACGGCGCTTCGGGCATCCAGATCGCGATCGCCTCCGGCGGCATGGGCCTGCTGGTCGCAAACGAGATCGAGGCCAGCCGAAACGGCGGCATCGGCCTTGCGGCTTCCGTTGCGGCGGACGAGGACGTGATCATGGTGCTGGGCAGCCGCATCAACAACTTCACGAACGTGATGGTCGGCGAGGTGCGCGTCGATGACAACGCCTCGGGCGGGATTATCCTGGCCGGCGCTTCGACCACCGGGTCGGTGGATGTGGCGATTGGCGGCGGGTCGGCGAGCCGGAACGGAGGCCAGGGCGTATCAATCGGACTGAGCGGCTATGAAGACGTCAGTCTGATGATGGGCGGAAGCCTGTTCGAAACACTCGGCGCGGTGAACGACTTCGCTCCCTTTGTCGCCAACGGCAATGGGGCCAACGGAATAATCGCTTCGCTCAGCAGCTCGGAGGGGTCGGCGGTGATGGGCTTCCTGGGCGGTGGCGCCAGCAGCAATGCGGGCGCGGGCATGATCGCGGTTCTGTCGGGCGCTGACGGAATGACAGGCATCCTGGGGGATGTCATACCGGGCGCCGGCGCAACGCCGCTGGCGTTCAATGACAATACCGGCGCAGGGCTGATATTTACGGGTGTTGCAGGCGGCGACACGGCGACTGTGGTGGTCGGCGGGCTGGAGGCGAATCGCAACGGCGGTTCGGGCCTGACGTTCACCTTGACCTCCGCGCAGGATCTTACGTTCATCGGCGGACTCTCGGGCATCGGGGGAGAAATCGAGACCCGCCGCATCCAGGCGCTGGACAACGGCGCGGCCGGGTTTGCCTATTTGGGTTCCGCCAGCTCGAACCACATGTTCTATACCAGTTGGCTTGAAGTGAATGGCAACACCGACGATGGCGCCAACATCATTGTGTCGTCCGGCACGGGTGATATTGAGTTCGGTTTGGGCAACCTTCTGGGCATCGGCTCGACGATCCAGGGCCAACAAGGCCTGTTCGCCTCCTCGAACGGACTCAGTGGCGCGTCCATCGCGATGGGCACCGGTGCGGGTGACATTGATATTTTCGGAGGAGAAATGGTGGCCGAGGACAACGCGGCTGACGGGATTTTCATGACGGCGGGAACAGGCGCTGGCGAAGTTAACGTCCATCTCGGCTTGGAATTGTTGGGAACCAACGCGGTGGTAGCGCCGGTCGTCGCGAATGACAACGGTGGGTCTGGTTTCGCGGCGTCGTTTGTTTCGGGAAACAGCTCGATTAACTTCTCTCTGACGGGTCTCCATGCCACCAATAATGTCGGCGGGCCGGGCCTCTCGGTGACAGTCGGGTCCGGGGGCGGCGATAGCTTGATTGAATTGGGAGTTGATTCGCTCTTCGGTCTCGAAGGGGAGATCATCACCAGTTACAACGGCGGCGATGGAGTGGTTGCCTCCGCCACATCTGGAGGCGGCGGCGTAGACATTAGACTCAATAATATTACGGCAATCAGCAACACCAGTGCGGGTGTAGATGCATTCGCGGGGGCTGTTGGAGTCGCAGCCGTTACGCTGGATGACGTGAATGCCCGCGGGAACGGCGACTACGGTGTTTCGGCCACCGCGCTTACGCTGGCCAGCAACGCGACCATCACGGCCAACAACCTTGTGCTGAACAACAATGCGACCACGGGGGGCCTGTTCTATGCGGCGGGCGGTTTGACGGCTAACGTGACGGTCACGAACTTCACCGCCGACGGCAATGTGGACGAAGGCGTCGTCGGCGCCGTCGACGGCACCCTCGTTGCCGGCGTGCGTGTGGAAGGCACCGCCTCCGGCAATGGCGGCGTGGGCGCTGTGGCCATCGCCATTGGCACCAACTTTGCCTCGGTGGTCGTCAACAATGTCGGCGCGGGTAATGGTGGCGGCGAGGCCACCGCGACGGCCCAGAACAGCGGTACGTACCAGACCTTCCTGCCGTAGCGCGGACCCGGCCGGCCGGGGGATCAATCCTCCGGCCGCTCGCCGTGCGGGGCCATCTTGACGAGGCGGGGGTCGAAGCGGGCGAGGACCTCGACGAGGTCCGCCTGCGCGGCCATGACGGCGTGGATGTCCTTGTAGACCATCGGCACTTCGTCCAGCCCCGCGGAAATCAGCGTGACACCGGCATCGTGCAGCGCGCGATTCGCGTCCTTCCACGACAGTGTCTTTGTGGCCTGCGTCCGGCTCATGCAGCGGCCCGCGCCGTGCGCGGCGGAGTTCATCGACTCGGGCTGTCCGCGGCCCCGCACGACAAATCCCGGCGACGCCATGGAGCCCGGGATGATCCCGAGCACGCCCGCACCCGCCGGTGTCGCGCCTTTCCGGTGCACCACCAGCTCTTCGCCGAAATGCGTCTCCTTCCACGCGAAGTTGTGGTGGTTCTCGAGGTCGAGCAGCACCGCCGCGCCGAGGTTCGCCGCGATGTGCCGGTGGATCAATGCGTGGTTCGCCGCCGCGTAGCGGCCCATCAACTCCATCGCGTCCCAATATTCGCGCCCCTCCGCAGAATCGAGGTCGAGCCACGCGAGATGCCGCATCTCTTTCGGCAGGTCCGGATGCAGGCGCATCGCGAGCCTGCTGTAATGGTCGCACACCGCTGCACCGGTGCCGCGGCTTCCGCTGTGGCTCAGCAGTGCGAGGTGGGCGCCGGGCGCGAGATCGCTAATGGATTGCTCAATCGTCAACACGCCGAATTCGACAAAATGGTTGCCGCTGCCGCTGGTGCCGAGCTGGGACCACGCGCGGTCGCGGTTCGCCCGTGTGACAGGACTCACCGACCAGTCGGCGTCCATCACCTCGTGCGCGCGCCGATCGCGGAAGGAGGCGCCGACGCCAAATTTTGTTTCCTCCTCGATCGCACGGATGAGGCGATCCTTTCGGCGCTCCAGCATATCGAGCGGCAGGTCGAGCACGGTGAGTTTCATCCGGCACGCGATGTCCACGCCAACCGCGTAGGGAATCACCGCGCCGCGCGTCGCGAGCACGCCGCCGATCGGGAGGCCGTACCCGACATGCGCGTCCGGCATCAGCGCGCCGGCGACCGCGACGGGCAGCCGCGACGCCGCATCCATCTGCGCCTCGGCGTTGATGTCGATCCGGTCGCCCCATTTGCGCCACGGGGCGTTCATGGCGCGTGCGGCGTGTCGAGGATGCTGCGCCGTCCATGTTTGTTCGTCCAATGCGCGCATTTCTGCCACGCCATCATCTTTGGATAGGGATAGCGGCGACAGTTCCCGGTCACGACATAGGCCGTCCGCTCCCAGAACAGGCACTGTTCACAGCACGAGAGACGGATGATCTCCATGCCCGGCGGCACCGGCCCGCTGCCCTCCACCTTGCGCATCCGCAACGTCATGGCGGCAGTATACCACACCGCGCGCCCTCCCGATTGCGTTCCGGCGTAAATCGATTTACCCTCCGGAAATGGCCCATGTCACGCAGACCCATCTCGCGAAGCATCTCGGCGTCTCGCAGGCGCTGGTCGCGCGCGCGCTGAAAAACGATCCGGCCGTGGCGCGGGCGACGCGCGATCGCGTGCAGGCGGAGGCGGCGCGTCTCGGCTATCGGCCCAACGTCACGGCGCGCGCGCTGTTGACCGGGCGGACGGGGCTCGTCGGCCTCTGGATTTCGCGGCCCTACGGTTCATATGCGGCGCGCCTCATTTTCGGGTTTGAAAAGCTGGCCCAGGCGGCGGGCGTGGATCTGTTGATCCGCGACCTCGGCCCGCAGGGACAGGCGGAGGAGATGACCGCGCGCCACATCGGGCTCGTGGATGGCCTGATCGTGGTGGACGCGCCGTGGCACGTCGAAACCCTGCTGCGCTCGGGCGCCTCCTCGCGTCCGTGCGTCGGGTTGGGGTCCACCATCAGTCCACGCGCCGACGGCGTCGCGGTCGATCTGTTCCGCGGCGCCGGCCAGGCGCTCAAGCACCTGCGGGAGGTCGGATGCCGTCGCATCGCCTACTTGCGGCCCGAGCACCCGCTGGGCGACCGCGAGGACCGCCGCCGCGCCTACGTGCGCGCGGTGCGCCTGCCGGAGGAGATTGCGATGGAGGACGCCACGCGCGCCGCCGCGCATGCGGCGCTCACGCGCCACCTGAAGGCGCACGGCTGTCCCGACGCGGTCTTCTGTCACAACGACGACTACGCCCTCGGCGCCTTGCGCGCGTTGCGCGAACTGAATCTGCGCGTGCCGCGCGATGTGGCGGTGGTCGGGTGCGATGGCGTCGAGGACACGGAGTACCTTGAGTCGCCGCTCACGACGATCGCGCTCCCGTTCGACGACATGTGCCGCCGCGTGTGGACCTTCCTGCGGGAGCGGATGGATGGTTATGCGGGGCGCCCCCGCCGCATCCGGCTCATGCCGGAACTGCGCGTGCGCGGCTCATCCCTGCGCGGCTGATCCGCCGCGGATCAACGCCGATTCATCCGCCGCGCCGTCCGCGCCGGTCGTTACATAAATGGTCGGCGCATGGCCGGTTTGTTCCGCGTAGCGGCTCACCAGCCGGCGCGAAAAGTCGTCCAGGCCGGAGGCCTCCACCAGGGCCACGGCGCACCCGCCGAAGCCTGCGCCCGTCATGCGCGCGCCGCGGCACGCCGGGTGCGCGCGGGCGACATCCACGATCACGTTGAGTTCGTGGTTCGTGACCTCGAAGTCGTCGCGCAGGCTGTCGTGGCTGGCGTTCATTAAGGCGCCCAGCCGGGTCGCGTTCTGCGCCTCCATGGCCTTTGCCGCCTCTACCGTCCGGAGGTTTTCGCTGATGACGTGTTGCGCGCGCCGCCGCGCCGCCGGCTCCAGTTCGTGCGCGCGGCCATCCAGTTGCGCGAGTGTGACGTCGCGCAGTTTGGCAACGCCGAATTTGGCGGCAACGAGCTGGCACTGCTGTCGGCGTTCGTTGTAGGCCGAACCCACGAGGCCGCGGCGCGTCATCGTGTCCATGATCACCACGGCGTGACCGGCGGGCAGCGGAACCGCCCGCGAACTCAAGTCGCGGCAGTCGATCAGCAACGCATGGCCCGCCCGGCCCACGGCCGAGATCAGCTGGTCCATGATCCCGCACTGGACGCCCACCCACTCGTTTTCCGCCCGCTGCCCCAGCCGCGCCATCGCGACCGGGTCCCACGCAATGTCCGACGCAACCTGGAACGCGCGCGCGATGGCGAGTTCAAACGAGGCCGAGGACGAGAGGCCCGCGCCCATCGGCACGTCGCAGGCGGTGACGCCCTCCCAGCCGGACAGCGCATGCCCCGCCTGCGCGAGGACGTGCGCGACGCCCTTCGGATACTCCGTCCACGACGGTCCGCCGTGCGCGACTCCGTCGAGCGGCAGGCGCAGCAGCTCCTGGTGGTCCATCGAATGCAGCATCACCACGTGGTCGGCCCGCCGGCGCAGCGCCACCCACGTCGCGCGCTCAATCGCGATCGGCATCACAAAGCCGTCGTTGTAGTCCGTGTGTTCGCCGATGAGGTTGACGCGGCCCGGCGCGCGGACGAGGTACGCGGGGTCCGCCCCGTAGCGGGCGCGAAAATCATTCAGGACCAGTGCGGCAAGATTTGGCATGACAACTCCCGGGGCGGGTGCCCACCACCCGCTTAAACTCCATATTTCATAGGTATAAAATCGGAAGCAAGCGCAAAGTGCGCGAGGCTGCTCGGCGAACAGGGGGGGGGCGGGTGCGGGGCAAAAAAAATGCGGCAGGCGTGATTGGAAGGGTGGGCCCGAAGAAGGGAATGGGGGACCACATCTTCGGATTCAACCAATCAGCGCGCTGCCGCAAATCAAAAAAGATCAACAAGACCCCCGGGCGTGCAGCCCGCGCGATGTCTTATGCGCTCAAGTTAATAGGTATAAAATGGGATGCAAGTTAAAATACGGGCGGCGGGCGCGATATTTCGGTTGGACACGCTCCGGCGGTGTAAGGAATGGGCGGCCGGGGCGAACCAATAACGAAAGGAATTTCATAGATGAGCACGTTGTTGTTTAAACCGTACCCGTTGGGCCGCATGGAATTGAAGAACCGGGTGGCCATGGCGCCGATGACGCGGTGCCGCGCCACGCCGGATCATGTGCCCACGCCGCAGATGGCGGAGTACTACCGGGCCCGCGCGTCCGCCGGGCTGATCATCACCGAGGGGACCGCGCCGTCCCCCGACGGGCTGGGCTACGCGCGCATCCCCGGTTTGTTCACCCCGGAGCATGTGGCCGCATGGCGCAAGGTGACGGAGGCGGTGCATGGCGCGGGCGGCCGAATTTTTGTGCAACTCATGCATACGGGCCGGGTGGCCCATGCGTTGAACATGCCCGCCGGCGCGCGCGTGCTGGCGCCGTCCGCGATCACGCAGCCGGGTGAGATGTGGACCGACGCGCAGGGCATGCAGCCGCACGCCGCCCCCGAGGCGATGAGCGCGGCCGACATCGAGCAGGCCATCCACGCGTTTGCCGATGCGTCGGCGAAGGCCATCGAGGCCGGGTTCGATGGCGTGGAACTGCACGGCGCGAATGGCTACCTGATCGACCAGTTTCTCAATACGTCCTCCAACCAGCGCACCGACCGCTGGGGCGGGTCCGTGGAAAATCGCGTCCGCTTCCCGATCGACGTCGCGCGCGCCGTGGTGGCGCGCATCGGCGCGGAGCGCACGGGGCTGCGCCTCTCGCCGTATGGCGTGTTCAACGACATGAAACCGGATGCCGACATGGACGCGGTCTATGAGCGGCTCGCGGCGGAGGCATCCGCGCTGCGCCTCGCGTACCTCCACGTCCTCGACCACAGCCCGCTGGGCGCCCCGCCGGTCCCGGATTCCGTGAAACAGAAAATCCGCCGCTCGTTCGGCGGCACGATCATCCTCGCGGGCGGCTATGATCGCGCCCGCGCGGAGGCCGATCTTCAGGCGGGACACGGTGAACTGATCGCCTTCGCGCGTCCGTTCATTTCAAACCCGGATCTGGTGCGTCGTCTGCGCGAGGAGCTTCCGCTCGCCACGCCGGACGCCGGCACCTTCTACACGCCGGGCGAGAAAGGATACACCGATTACCCCGTCCACGCCTGACGCGCGTCCGCTGATTCTCGCCACCGGGGCCACCGGCTACATCGGCGGGCGGCTCGTCCCGCGCCTGCTGGAGGACGGCTTCCGTGTGCGCTGCCTGGTGCGCGACGCGGGTCGCCTGGCCGGACGGCCGTGGCGCGGCCAGGTGGAGGTCGTCGAAGGCGATGTGCTCCAGGCCGGCGCGCTGTCCGCGGCGTTCGCGGGTGTGGACAGCGCCTACTACCTGATCCACAGCATGGCCGGCGGCCATGACTTTGAGGCACGCGATGTGCAGGCGGCGGAAGCCTTTGGCCACGCCGCCCGCGCGGCGGGTGTGCGCCGGATCGTGTATCTGGGCGGCCTCGGCGATCCCGCCGCGAAGCTCTCGCATCACCTGCGTTCGCGCCACGACACGGGCGACGCGCTGCGCCGCGGCGGCGTGCCGGTCACGGAATTCCGCGCCGGCGTCATCGTCGGGTCCGGCAGCCTGTCGTTCGAGATGATCCGCTACCTGACCGAGCGCGTGCCGGTGATGGTGTGCCCGCGCTGGGTCTACACGCGCACGCAGCCGATCGGCATCCGCAACGTGCTGGAATACCTGCTGGCCGCGCTGCGCGTCCCGGAAAGCGCGGGCCGCGTGGTGGAAATCGGCGGGTCCGATGTCGTGACCTACGGCGACATGATGCGCGTGTATGCGGAGGAGCGCGGGCTGCGCCGGCGCCTGCTCCCGGTGCCGGTGTTGACGCCGCGCTTGTCGTCCTACTGGGTCCACCTCGTCACCCCGATCCCCGCCGCGATCGCGCAGCCGCTGATCCAGGGGCTCGGCAACGAAGTAGTCGTGCGCGACGACACGGCACGCCGGCTGTTCCCGTCCATCGACCCGATGTCGTATCGCGCCGCCGTCCGCCTCGCGCTCGCGCGGCTGCAGGGGGATGCGGTGGAAACCGCGTGGAGCGATCCGCTCGCGAGCAGCGTGGGCGTGCGGCGTCCCGTCGCGCTGGCGACGCAGGAGGGCCTGATCATCGAGCAGCGCACGCGTGAAACGCCCGCCACGGCCGCGGCGACGTTCGGTGTGTTTGCCGGCCTGGGCGGCGCGCGCGGCTGGTTGCGCTGGAACTGGGCGTGGCGCGCGCGCGGAGCGGTGGACCGCCTGCTGGGCGGCGTGGGCATGCGGCGCGGACGGCGGCATCCCTCGGAACTGCGGCCCGGCGACGCCGTGGATTTCTGGCGCGTCGAGGCGGTGGAGCCCGACCGCCTGGTGCGCTTTCGCGCGGAGATGAAGGTGCCGGGCCGCGCGTGGCTGCAGTTCGAGGCGCAGCCGCGCGCGGGCGGCGGCTGCACGCTTGTGCAGACGGCCTACTTCGCGCCCAAAGGGCTCGCGGGCCTGCTCTATTGGTACGCGCTCTACCCGATCCACGCGCTCATCTTCGCCGACATGATCCGCGCGGTGGCGGAGGCGGCGGAGCGGGGCGGGTCCGTCACACCGCGATAAACAAGTCCGCGCCGATCGTGCCGCGCAGGCTTTCGAGGCACGACGGCGTATCGAGCCAGGCGAGGCGGCGCTGCACCTCGGCGAGGCGCGCGGTGATGGACAGCCGCCCGGCCTCGGCGGTGTACTCCGGCCGCTTGAGAAACGCCTCAAGCCGCGCCGCGGTCTGGCGCAGGAACTCGCGCTCGCGCTCGCGCCGTTTTTCGAGACGCCGCCCGTACCACGCGCTTTGCAGCACCGCGTCGCGCGTGAATTCCGCGCGCAGCGCGGGATCGCCCAGCGTGCGGCCCTCGTGGTGGCCGTGCGCCATCACATGCAGCAGCGCGCGCAGCGGCGGAACCGCGAGCTCCACCGAGCCGTCGCGGAAGTACTGCGCCGCGACCCACTGGTGCGCCTCGACGATGTTCGCCATCGCGTCGGCGAAGATGTCGCGGTCCTGCTCCTCCGGGCACAGCATGTCGTGCGTGAACACCTGGTCGGGCGTCGTGAAGATGCGCCCGCCGTAGATCTCCATGAAGCGCGCGGTGATGCGGTATCCGAGCCGGCTGGCCTGCACGCGCGTGCCGTTGTGGTCGAAGTCCGCGCAGCGCTCGAGACAGCCTTTCGCCAGCAGGTCCGCCGCCGTCCGCTCCGCGGGTTTCATGCGGCTCCAGATTTCCGGCACCACGAGGCTGACGTCGTGGTCCACGCGGTAGTGCGGCCCGACGCAGCCGGCCGCCGTGATGAATACGTCCTGCGCGCACAGCGCGAGCGAGACGAAGGCGTTGTTCAGGTCGTGGATCGGCAGCAGCGCGTTGAAGGGGCCCTTGGTGAGCGCGCCTTCCGAACCCGCGCCGGTGGTGGACGGCGATTTGCCGGTGATGCTCGCGATGAACTCCATGAAGAGTTCGGGCAGCTCCATGTGGTGGACGGGATTGAATACGCTCAGCGGGCGCACGCCCTGGTCGGGCGGGTTGTTGCGGCGCCCCGGCAGCACCGCGTGCACGGGCGTCGCAATCGCCTTGTCCGTTGTCAGGCGTCGGAACAGGCGGATGCTGACCTCCGCGAGGTAGCGCTGGCGCGGGTCCTCGAGATCCGGGCGGCTCTGCAGGTAGCGCGGATTCTTCGTCGGCTTGCCGTCCACGAGGCGCGGGTGCGCGTTCGAGATGATGTAGGCCGGGCGGTTGCGCTCGAGGTGTTCGCGGAACAGGCGTTGCATCGGCTCGGTGTACTGGCCGAACCAGATCGTGTTCTCGACTTCGTCCTGCGCCTGCTGGCGGTTCAGCGGTTCATAGTTGCAGAAAAAATTTCCAGGCCGCGCCATGTCGGCCTCCGCCTTCTGGTCGTAGCCGCGGTGGATCGCGTCGTCGGGCCGCTGGAAGAATTTGTTCTCGCAGTTCACGACGAACTTCGCGGACGGGAACGGGAAGTCGGGGTCGATCTTCGCCAGCACCGCGCGCGGCGCGGTCACCGACGCGGTGATGTCGTCCTCCGTCGAAATCTTCTGCGCCGGGATGAAATCCTTGCGGACGCCGAAGATGCGCCACGAGCCATCCTGCCCGTAGCCGACGCGCACGTAGCGCGTGTTGACCTTCGTCTTGCGGTAGCGCAGCTCGTTGCCGGGCTTGCCGTTGATCGTGTCCACGCTGAACCGGCTGCGCCAGTCGTCGCCCCAGTCGGGCTTGTAATAGCGCTTCACGAGGAAGACGAGGTCCTTGATGTAGGCCGGGATCGTGTGGAGCCACGCGTTGTAGGCGTCGGTGTAGAGTTCCGACGGCGTGAGCAGCTTGATCACCGAGCCCAGCGTGCGCTCCGCGCTGAGCAGCGGGCGCTTCTTGCGGTTGAGCTGCGGGTTCTTGAAGCGGTCGGAGTAGTCGCGCCGGATGATCTGCTCGACGAAGTCGAAATCCTTCTTCACGTCCGCGACAAAGATCGGCCCGTCGATCATCGCGTCGGCGATCGGCTTGGAGATTTCCGACTTGCCGCCGCCGGACACGGTGCAGGGCTTGTGGCACAGCGTGCCCTCCGCCGTTTCGCCGATCAGCCGCCACCGGCTGCCGCGCGCGGGTTTCAGCATGCTGATCTTGTATCCCGAGGGCAGCACGTACACATGGTCCGGCAGCAGCTTCAGCTGGCGCGTCTGGCCGTTCTGCGTCCAGGTCACCGTCTGGTCCTGCAACTCGATGCCGACATCCTCGGGCACGTAGAAGATCGACGGGTGGTTGCGGTCGATGCCGTAGCCCTCGGGCTGCAGGTGCATCAGGTCCGAAAAGAGACGGCTGATTTCCGCGAACGTCTGGCCGCGTTCGGGAATCAGGCTGTGCATCAGGAACGACTCGCCGAGGTCGTAGCGCGGGAAGACAAACGCGCCACCCGCGTGCTCCTCCTCCGCGAGGCCCATCAGGTTGGCCGCGAAACTGATCTGCGTTTTGACCTCTTTTTTGCAGTAGCCGAAATAATTGTCGGCGATGACGGTGACGACCACGCCGCGCTCGTCGCGCGCGGTGATCTTGAACGCGCCGCCGTCGTTGTAGCGCTCGTCGGGTTTCTCCCAGCACATGCCGTCGCGCTTCTGGCGGTCCGTTGCCTGCGCCACGTTGGGCAGGCCGAGTTCCTTCTTCGTCAGCCGCGTGAGGTGCGGCGCGAGGATGACGCAGCCGGTGTGGCCGCTCCAGCCCTGCGGGTCGAGCCCGGCGTCGTTTTCCGGCAAATACGGATCGCCGCCGTTGCCGAAGATGCTTTCCACGAAATCGAGGTTCGCCACCATGCTGCCGGGCACGAAGAAGCGGATCTCCATCCGGCGCTCGGCGGTGAACCCGGGCACCGCGGGGCAGACGATCGGGCGCAACAGCAGCGAAACGAGGATCTCCGCCTTCACGGCCTGGCTTTCGGTGAACGGCAGGCGGTTCAGGTCGGACGGCGGCGCCAGCGCGCGCTGCAGCAGCCGCGCGAACACCGGCTTCGGCACCGCCTTCTTGTCGTCCGCGATGGGCAGCCCGCCCTCGGTCACATGAAACACGCCCTGCGTGGTGCGGCGGTCATTCACCGGGTTGTGCAGCACGCCGTTCGGCGCGCGGTAGCTGCGGATGATCCCCGACTCGTAGAAATCCTGGTCCGGCGGGAGCGAGAGCACGCGGGCGAGGCCCGGCTGGTCGAGCACGAACGTGCGCGCCGGCAACCGCACCGTCGCGTCCGGCGCCGTGTCGCCAATGTAGGCGTCGAGGAATCCCTGGATGCGCTGGTCCGCCGGGCAGAGGTAGTCCGCCAGCAGGCGCGCCTGCTCCTGGTAATTCGCCAGCAGTGAACGGCTCAGTGCGATAAACGGCGAATCCGCCCGCTGCCCGAACATCGGGCAGCCAAGGGCCGCCAGCTTGAGATTGACGTATTCGACCAGCACCGATTCCGGGTCCGCCTGTTTGCCTGCTTCCATCTTCATCGCCCACCTCGTGTTTCAGCTCCGAAGGTTGCAGGTTGAGAGCCGCGCGGCAACTCCGCCCTCAACAAGTTTTTGTTAGGCCGCGGGGCACGCGCCGAACCTTGACAATCCCCCCCGAAACCCGGCACTCTCGCGTCTTCTAAAGGGCGATTAGCTCAGTTGGTCAGAGCGCGTGCCTCACATGCACGAGGTCACTGGTTCGAGCCCAGTATCGCCCACCAGCCTAAACCCCGCACCCGCAAGGGATTGCGGGGTTTGTTGTTTCCGCACCCAACCGACAACACGAGGCCGGTATCAAATATGTATCAAGTTCGCACCCGAACTCCGCCATCACGGGCAGTTGCCTTGCGATCAACGGAGAGGTTTTTCGGGGCAGAAATGCAGTGTTTTACTCCGTGAAATGGCTGGAGTGGTGGCGGGGCAACGGAGGGAGAAATGCTCGACAATTTGGCGACGGCGAATTGTCGAGAGCATTGAGATCAGGGCTGGGAACCCTTGTTCTTATTTGCCACCGCCATGAACCATTCGGCAAGAAACGTTAGCTGTCCAATGTCTCTGCCAATCATTGTCCACTTGCCATCAGGCTGAGGAAAGAAATCCTTAACGCCTTGCGGTGGGTGATGGCTTGAAACGAAGTAAACGATGAGAAATCCGCCGATGACGACCCTGTAGAGGCGACGCCCTTTATGTTTCACGCATTCTGGCTGGGTTATCAAGTCGGGGTGGAACTGCCCGTTTATGAATGGAACAAAACTGAGGAAGCCGTAGTGCTCGGGCGATCCCGCATCATTATGCAGCAACATTTTCCGGATGATCTCCTCGTGACGACCAAGAGTCACCCCGGAGAAGAAGGGATGTCGAGATACGCCCATTCTCCAAAGAATAGAAAGGTAGCAGAGCCTGATGTGGTGGTAGTTCAGTCCGCTAATGATGTAGAGGTCGCCATTGCGACTCTTCTGACTGCTCGCTCCGCCATACAAAATCCGACGAACGTATCCTTCGTGCTTGCTCAGGTGCGTTTCACATTCGCTGCAAAGCATATATTCCCGCAACCCCTTCTGTTCTGGACGAGATGCCCTTGTTGGTCCACCTGAGACAAAGCGAAAGCAATGCTTCTCGTCATATATGTCGTCGTAGAAGAATTCGGGAATGATGTGGGAGTGGCGAAGTTCCCGATGCTGAAGACACAGCCTGCATTGGGTTTGTGCGACACGGTTCAAGCTGATTTCTCTTCGGTCGGCTTTGCTTTCTCAATCATGTCCAGGACCGAAGCGGCATAGTCATCCATCGGTTTGCGCTGAAACTCCATGATGTTCGACATGTAGCGGGTTGTCATCTGAATATTGGTATGCCCCATCAGTGCGGCAAGAATTCCCATACCGCCGGGGTGCCCTTGCCGTTCAGCGCGTCATTGAGGACTTGGGGCAGCGCGCTCTGATTCACGAGGAAGGGCGTCTTGACCCGGTTCATTTCCCGGAAAACTCGGCCGGGCCAGCCTTGTGTTGAGGACAACTCCGCCATCCGGTAGCCTTCCGTTGTATTCACATCGAGGTCTCCATGCCCATCGTCTTCGTGAAAAACAAGAGCAAGAAATCCATCCGTCCGTCCCCGTTCAGAAATGAGGATGAACTGGAACAGGCGATTGTCGAAAACCCCTCGTTGATTACAGGAGACGGCGAGGCATCACTGTCCGTGGTTCGCAGCCAGGTCTGTCTGCCAAATGCCGGGCGGCTCGACATACTGATGGTGGATGCGACGGGCTATCCGGTGGCCGTTGAGGTGAAGCTCGGGCGGAATATCGAATCTCGCCGGGAGGTGGTGGCCCAAGCCTTTGATTACACGAGCGACCTTTCGCAAATGACCTCCGACGAGTTGGACGACCTTGTCGAGGGCGCACTGGAACAAGCTCTTGCCTCGTTCGATCCAGACGAGAACAAGACCCAGTTTGAAACCCGATGGAAAGCCTGTGGAGCAAACCTCCGAGCGGGCCGGGTCCGATTGGTCATCGCCGTGGACGAGGCGAAAGAGGATCTGACCCGCATCGTCCAATACATCAACGAACACAGCGACCTTGATGTTCGGCTGATCGCGGTGAAACAGTTTACCGAAAGTGACGGCGGCATGATTTACGTCCCGTCTCTGCTGGTTCACGGCGGTTTGAAAGAGGTCTCTGCAAGTCCGAGCAGGACGACGTCAGCGGCACTGACCCCCGAGTTCGCGGCAGTGATTTCCGCTTACGAGGCTGTTGCCCCGCAGGAACTGCAACCTGAGCCCAGCACATCAAAGAACTACAGAAAATTCGGCTTCGACAGATGGATGTCCTCCCTGCACTACGAGTTCATGGATTCGAAGGATGCCATCGGACTGGAAATACATCTCGAAAACGCACGGCTTAAGCCTCTCGTGGCGACGCTGGAGAAAATGCAGCCCGCGATTGCCGAGGCTTTTCCCGGCTACTCCGTAGTCGTTGACCCGACCTGGATGAAAATTGGGCGACTTCGTGTGTTTGCGCCCAAAAGCCAGAGCGCCGTGGATATTGCCCAAGGCATGATGAAACTGATCAAGCTCACCCACGCCCAGTTGGATGAAGCCCTGAAGAGCATCCCTGACTCCAAGAAGTCTTGACCCCGTGATTACCGGATAGCGGCGTCCCCGCCGCGACGGAGGGCGCTTGTCCGGGCTACGGCTTGGCATGCCGCCCGTGCTCGTTCCACCGTATTCCTTCGTCGTGCTTGTGCGTGCCCCCACGATTTGCTTTATTGATCCGTTTGTGGGAGGGGCTTATGCAACTGGTACGGACGCCAATTCTGGTCGCTGCGTTTTGCGCGGCGCTTTCGTTCTCCGCGTGCAATGGCGGAGGCGGGGGCGGGAGCAAGTACGACGATTTTGATTTCGGGGACAACGACCGCAACAAGGTCGTGGCGCTGGGCGACAGCATCACCTCGGGGTTCGTCTGCGACGACGAGACCGAAGCCTATCCCTCCCGCATCGCGGGCATCACCGGCCTGACTGTGATCAACGCCGGGCGCAGCGGGGAGCAGTCCTCCTCCGCCGCGGGCCGCGCGGGCCGCGTGCTCGACCAGAACAAGCCGGGCTTCCTGCTGATCTTCACCGGCCACAATGACGCCATTTTCGACCGCAACTTCGATGGCGTAATGAACAACATCCGCTCGATCATCCAGTCCGCCCGCAACCGCAAGGTGGTGCCCATTGTGGCGACGCTGGTCCCGATCGGCGCGCCGCGCACATTCGCCACCGGGCCGGCCGAGGACTACAGCGAAGGCATCCGCAACCTGGCCAAGGAGTTGGATGTCCCGCTCGTGGACATTGAGCGCGAATTTGGTGACGACGCCGAATCACTCCAGTGCGACGGTCTGCATCCAAACGACGCCGGCTCCGCGATCATCGCCGCCGCGTTTTCCGACCGCCTTCCCTGAGCCGCACCCCATAAACCTTGCCTTTCAAGGCCATTTCTCCTAAACAGGCCGCCTTATGACTACGGAACAAGTCCCCGCACCGGCGCCGAAGCCGACCGGCCTCAACCCGTTGAAACTCAAATCGCTGGAGCCCAAGGAGGTCCCGGAGGTTTTGGATTTCCTGCGCGAGAACGGTGTGGCGATCCTCGTGGGCGCCGGCCTGGCCGCCGCGGTGTTCCTCGGTTGGTCGCTCTACCGCAATTTCCGCTCCTCGCAGGAGGTCGCCGCCTCGCAGCAGCTGTTCAACGCGCAGTCGCCGGAGCAGGTGCAGGCCGTGCTCAGCCAGTACCCGAAGACCTCCTCCGCGCCGCTCGCCCAGTTGATCGTCGCGGCGCAGGCGTTCGACCAGGGTCAGTATGAACTCGCCCTCAACCAATTCGCTGAATTCCAGAAACAACATCCCGGCCATGAACTTGCCGCAAACGCCGAGCTTGGCGTGATCCAGAGCCGCGAGGCCATGGGCCAGTTGGAGCAGGCGCTCGCGGAGTACACCGCCTTCGCCGCCGCCCATCCCGGACATTACCTCGAGCCCGCAGCGGTATTCGGCCGCGCCCGCACGCTGGAGCAGTTGGGCCGCCACGACGAGGCGCTCGCCGTGTACGGCGCGTTTCTCGATGCGTACGCGGATGACGAGCGGTGGGCCGGCCGTGCCGAGGCCGCGCGCAGCTTTGTGCAAAAAGAGATGCGCGCCCGCGCGCGCGGCGATGCGCCCGCCACATCCGTCGTCGCGCCCGCCGCGCTTGCCCCGGCGTTCAGTTTTCCGGGGATGACGCCGGAGGCGGCGCCTTCGGCTCCTGCTGCTCCCTGAGCAGCAGCGCCCGCGCGCTGATGTGCGGGCCGGGGAACAGTTCCAGCAGGTCGGCCGATTGCTCGCCCGACGTGAACGCCTCCTGTAGCGCCTTGTACGCCGTGCGCTCGTACTGGAACATCGCCTCGAACTTCCGCGACGCCGCATCCTGCACCACGAAACACAGGTGCTCCGGCGTGGAATCCGTCGCATTAAACAGCAGGATCTTCGCCGCCGGGTTCAGCCGCCCCGCGTTGCGCGTGTAGAGCGTGTACTTGATGTACTCGATCAGCCGCTCATCAAGGCCGGCCTCGGCCATGAAGATGCGCTCGATCAGCTCGACGCGATTGAACACCAGGTGCACCGACGGCGCGCGCACATCGTCCGGCAGCGCGCGCGTCAGGTCGCGCAGCAAGGCCGCGAACTGTTCCTCGCCCCGGGCGTACTCGGATTCCGACGTCGGCACCCAGTAAATCAGCAGGCGCCGGTCCGGATCGTTGTAGACGAGGTTCTTGTCCACGCGGAACCCGAACCCGCATTCGGCGCACGTCACCGCGTTCAGCTTGTTCTCCATCAGCCTCGCGCGCAATTCCGGCTCCGTTTTGACGTTGACCGCGTCAAGGAGCATGACCGCCTGTTCGTGCCCGCACTTCGGGCACCGGATCGGATATTCAGCCTGTTGCGACATGGAGCCGCGACCGTAGCGAACACCCCCCGTGCCGTCAATGTGCAGCCGCCGCTTTTACCCGGTGTGCCCGTTCACCGCACAACACCCTTGCCCTGCCACGTCCCAGTTGATAGTTTCGCCCGGTATTTCCTCTTCCTGCGCTCGGGTGGTGGAATGGCATACACGCATGCTTGAGGTGCATGTGCCCAAAAGGCGTGGGGGTTCAAGTCCCCCCCCGAGCACCACCCCGACCGCGCCCCGCGCCGTCGGGGTGGCGAGGCACCGCATGAGCGGATCTCGCCAGAGCGAACCGCACTAGATATCCGCCTTCGCGTAGTTGGCGTGCTTCGCGGGCCGATGACCCTCTTTCTCGTGCAGGCCATCCCTTCGCGCGCTTTGCGCCCATTTTCGGAAGTATTCCGCTCCGCGCCTGAGGGGACGAGCGTGCGCGTAAAACTCGTGAACTGCGCGAAGGGTGGGCGGTTCGAGGGTCGAGTCGGCATTGACGCGGGGAGGGGGGCGGCGAATACTAGCGGGTCAGGAAGGGTGATGTTTATGAAATCTCGATTGCTTGCGGTGGCGTTGATGGCGATGGCGTTGTCGATGAGCGGGTGCGGGTACAATCGCATCCAGGTGACGGATGAGGAGGTCACGTCGGGATGGGCGGAGGTGCTGAACCAGTACCAGCGCCGCGCGGATCTCGTGCCGAATCTCGTGAATGTCGTCAAAGGCTATGCGGAGCACGAGCAGGAGGTGCTGACGCAGGTGACCGAGGCGCGGTCGCGCGTGGGGTCGGTGCAGGTGAACGCCAACGACCCGGCGTCGCTGGAAAGCTTCCAGCAGGCGCAGGGCGCGCTGTCCAGCGCGATCGCGCGGCTGCTCGTCGTGTCGGAGAATTATCCGAACCTGAAGGCCGACGCCGGCTTCCGCGACCTGCAGGCCCAGCTTGAGGGCACGGAGAACCGCATCACCGTGGCGCGCAACCGCTACATCCAGGCGGTGAAGACCTACAACATCACCGTCCGCAAATTCCCCGCAAACCTCACCGCGAAACTGTTCGGCTACACCACCAAGCCCAGCTTCACGGTCGAAAACGAGAAGGCGCTTTCGCAGCCGCCGAAGGTGGAGTTCTGAGGCGCACCCGCGCCTGAACGGCCTCCATGCGTTACGGTTCTGACCTGCTGGCGAAAGGCGTCACATCCGCCGCACTCGCGGTGATCCTGTCCGCTGCCAGTGCCCCGGCCGAGTCGCTCGCGCCGATTCCGCGCCTCACGGCGCGCGTCACGGACCTGACCGGCACGCTGAATCCCGGGCAGGCGCAGGCCATCGAAGCGCGCCTCCAGCAATTCGAGCAGGCGAAGGGCGCGCAGCTCGCGCTGCTCATCGTGCCGACGACGCAGCCGGAAACCATCGAGCAATACAGCCTGCGCGTGGTCGAGGCGTGGAAGCTCGGGCGCGCGAAGACCGACGACGGCGCCCTGCTGATCGTGGCGAAGAACGACCGCGCGCTGCGCATCGAAGTCGGCTACGGACTGGAGGGCGCGCTGCCCGATGCCATCGCCAAACGGATCATCGAGGAGACAATCGTGCCGCATTTCCGTGCGGGCGACTTCGCGCTCGGGGTGAGCGAAGGGCTCGACCAGATGATGAAGGTGGTCGAGGGTGAACCGTTGCCGCCGCCCGCATCCGTGTCGCGGATCAACCCCGAAGAGGCCTTGGACAACCTGCCGATCCTGCTCTTTGGCGTCATTTTCCTCGGTGCCTTCCTGCGCGCGTGGCTCGGACGGCTCCCCGGCGCCTCCGTTGCGGGTGTCGCCGCCGGCGGTGTTTCCTGGTATTTGAGCGGCCTTTTCCTGATCGCCGGCGCGCTGGCGTTCTT
This sequence comes from uncultured Verrucomicrobiota bacterium, assembly GCA_937996795.1. Lineage (GTDB taxonomy): Bacteria > Verrucomicrobiota > Kiritimatiellia > CAIVKH01 > CAIVKH01 > JAMLJG01. The sequence continues at coordinate 80,669 of CALKUH010000070.1, forward strand.
TGTCTTTATCGCCGTCCTGTTCGGCGATTCGCGTGGCGGTTCGGGTCGCAGTTCCTTCGGCGGCGGATCCTCACGCGGATTCGGCGGGGGCGGCGGCTTTAGTGGCGGCGGGGGCGGATTTGGCGGAGGCGGCGCGTCGGGGCGCTGGTAGCTATGAACATCACGCGAATCATCCGGCACCTGTTGATCCCGCTGCGGTCCGTACGGCGCGTCCTCGACGCGGACGCCCTGCGCGAAGTCCAGGAGGCCATCCGCGCCGGAGAGTCCACCCACCGCGGAGAGCTGCGTGTGGCGCTGGAATCGGCGCTGCCCCCGGCCTCCTTGTGGCGCGGCCAGTCGGCGCGCGAGCGCGCGGTGGAGGTCTTTTCCGAGCTGCGCGTCTGGGATACCGCCGAAAACAATGGCGTCCTGGTCTACCTGCTGCTCGCCGACCGCGACGTGGAGATCGTCGCCGACCGGGGCCTGCTCCCGCACGTTGACGCGGACACCTGGTCGGCCATCTGTCGCTCGATGGAGGCCGCGTTCCGCCGCCAGGACTTCAAGGGCGGCCTCATCGAAGGCATCCGCGCCATCCACACCCACCTCGCTCGCGCCTTCCCCGCAACCGGCGACAACCCCAACGAACTCCCCGACACCCCCACCATCCTGCGATGATCGGAGCGCGGGGGAGAACCACGAACTACGGGCAACACACGAACGCGCCCGGCGTGCGCGGCTACAGGGTCGGACTGGATTTGCCAGGATCACGGCGCTTTGCCATTCTGACGCCATGAAGATCCTGCGAATCGTTGTCCTGATGTGTGCGGCGAGTGGTCTGACGGGTTCCGCGTGGGCGCGGCTCGGCGAGAATCAGATGCAGCATCAGGTCCGCTACGGGAAGGCCGACGAAGACATAGAGCGCGGGGCGGGCTTCGTGACGATTAATCGCAACACCGTAAAGACGTATCAATTTGAAGGCTGGCGACTCGTCGTTACCTTCCGCAACGGGGTTGCGGAAAAAAAGGAGTATCGGAAGACCGTGCCCAAACCGCACGAGGTTGACGCAATTTTATCCGCCGAGGCGGGCGGTGGCACCTGGACTGCCGTGTCGGACCGGCAGTGGACGAACACAAACGGACGTGTGCTGATTCGGGACCTGACGCACGTCACGGTAAAAACCGCAGCCGAAATCAAACGCGAAGAGGCGGAAGCAGCGGAACGGAACAAGCTGAAGCCGGCCCCCAAATTTTGAAAGGCTGCCCTCCTCCGCGTTCTCCGTGTCTTCGTGGCAAACCCTTTCCCGTCGATCGACTTCCAACGGCTGTAAAACTCATTTGCGGCGGGGGGCAACGTCTGTACATTGCAGGCGCTGCAAATCGGACGTGAAGCCATGCTGCAATCGTTGCGCGTAAAAAACCTGGCGTTGGTGGAGCAGGCCCGGCTGGAGTGGGGGCCGGGGCTGACGGTCATCACCGGCGAGACGGGGGCGGGCAAGTCGATCCTGATCGGCGCGCTGAAGCTGTTGCTGGGCGAGCGCGCGGACCGCAAGTGGATCCGCACGGGGACCGACGCGTGCGGCGCGGAGGCGGTGTTCGACATCACGGCGCTCAAGGACCTGCCCGCGTTGCTGGAAGAGCTCGGCCTGCCGCCCGCGGAAGACGGGCAGCTCATCATCCGCCGCATCGTGAAGGAATCCGGCGCGGGACAGAATCTCGTGAACGATACGCCGGTCACGCTGCAGGCGCTGAAACGGCTCGGCGAGCGGCTGGTGGACATGCACGGGCCGTACGACCACCAGTCGCTGCTGAACCCCGCGTTCCAGCTGGATGTGCTCGACGCGTTTGGCGGGCTGGAAAAGGAGCGCGCGACGTGTCGCGAGAAGCACCGCGTGGTGCAGGAATTGGCGGCGCAGCGCGAGGCGTTGCAGGGCGGCGACGAGGAGGTGTCGGCGCGCATCGATTTGCTTCAATTCCGCATCAAGGAGCTGGAGGAGGCGAAACCCGAGGCGGGCGAGGACGAGGCCGTCGCGCAGGAGCACGCCGTGGCGAGCCACGCGCAGCGCATCCTCGAACTCGGCCAGGGCGTGATCGGCGCGCTGCAGGACGGGGAGGGGAACGCCTTCGACGCGCTCGCGTCGGCGCAGCGCGCGCTGGAGGAACTGGGCCGGTTGCTGCCCGACGGCGCGGCGTGGCGGGACGAAGCGCGCGGGGCGGCGCAGCAGATCCAGGCGCTGTGCGAGTCGATGCGCAGCGCGCTGGACCGCGTGGAGGCCGACCCGGCGCGGCTCGACTGGCTCGACCAGCGGCTCGCGCTCTACCAGAAGCTCAAGCGGAAATACGGCGAAAACGCCGCCGGCCTCGTGCGCATCCTCGACGAGTCGCGGGCGGCGCTGAAGGAATTGTCGCAGCGCGGGGAACGGCTGGCGGAAGTGGAGCAACGCATCGCGAAGGCTTCCGCCGAGTTGCTTTCCGCGGGGCGCGCGCTCGGGCGCAAGCGGCGCGAGGTGGCCCAGAAACTGGCAAAGGCGGTGACCGGGCAGTTGCGCGAACTCGGCTTCGCGCACGGCGCGTTCGATGTGAACGTCGAGGACGCCGAGCCGGGGCCGACGGGCTGCGACGCGGTGTCCTTTGCCTTCGCGCCGAACGTCGGCGAGACGCGGAAGCCGCTCCGCGAGATCGCGTCCAGCGGCGAAATCTCGCGCGTCATGCTCGCGACGAAAGCCGTGCTGGCCGAACACGACCGCATCCCCGTGCTGGTGTTCGACGAAGTGGACGCCAATGTCGGCGGCGAGATGGGCCTCGCGGTCGGGCGCAAACTGGCCGCGCTCGCGGCGCATCACCAGGTGATCTGCATTACCCATTTGCCGCAGGTCGCGGCCCAGGGCGCGGCGCATTTCGCCGTTGTGAAGCGCGTCCGCGACGGGCGCACCTTCACCGAGGTGGATGCGCTGGATGCGAAGGCGCGCGTGGACGAAATCGCCCGGATGCTCGGCGGCAAGGATTTGACGAAAGTCACGCTCCAGCACGCGCGCGAATTGTTGCGGGCGTAAGGGCGGGACGCAACAGCCGGGAAGCAGGCTGCGGGAAAACTGGTGCGCTCGGCGGGGGTCGAACCCACAACCTTCGGCTTCGGAGGCCGACACTCTATCCAGTTGAGCTACGAGCGCGCAAAAGCAGGGACCCGTGACCCGTTAGCGGTGACCGGTCACGGATCACGGGTTACCGGTTACTGATCTATCCGTTCTTCGCCTGAAACTCACGCATAAAAGCGACGAGCGCTTCGACGCCGGCGCGCGGGAAGGCGTTGTAGATCGAGGCGCGGATGCCGCCGACCGAGCGGTGACCCTTGAGGCCTTTCATGCCGTGGGCCGAGGCTTCCTTCACGAACTTTTCCTCCAGCTCCTCGCTCGGCAGCCGGTAGGTGACGTTCATGTCCGAGCGGTCTTCCTTCGCCGCCGTGCCGCGGTAGTAGCCGCCCGAGCCGTCGATCGCCGCATAGAGCAGCGCGGCCTTGTCGGCGTTGCGCTTCGCGAGCGCGGCGAGGCCGCCCTGCGCGTCGATCCAGCGCGTCACCAGCATCACGAGATAGATCGCGAAGCAGGGCGGCGTATTGTAGAGCGAATTTTCCGCCGCGTGCGTCTTGTAACGGAAGATCGCGGGAATCTTGTCCGAACCGCGCTCGACGAGGTCCTTGCGGATCGCGACCAGCGTGACGCCGGCGGGGCCGATGTTCTTCTGCGCGCCGGCGTAAATCAGGCCGAATTTCGAGAACTCCAGCGGGCGCGACAGGATGTCCGACGACATGTCGCCGACCAGCGGCGCGTCCACGGTCGGCAGCGCCTTCAGTTGCGTGCCTTCAATCGTCTCGTTCGTCGTCAGGTGCAGGTAGGCCGCGCCCGGCGTGAGCTTCAGTTCCGACGCCTTCGGCATGCGCGACGGCTTCTCCTTGCTCGTGTCCGCCGCGACGTTCACCGCGCCGATGTTCTTCGCTTCCTTGATGGCCTTCGCGCCCCACGAGCCGGCGTTGATGTAGTCCGCCGTCTGGCCGGGGCCGAGCAGGTTCATCGGGATGATGGCGAACTGCCCGCTCGCGCCGCCCGTCTGGAAGAGGATCGAGAACTCGTCGCCGAGTCCCATCAGGCGCTTGAGGTTCGCGATCGCCTCATTGTGCACCGCCTCGTATTCCTTGCCGCGGTGGCTCATCTCCATGAGCGACATGCCCGCGCCCTTGTAATCGACCAGTTGGGCCTGGGCTTCGACAAGAACCTCTTCCGGCAGGATCGCCGGACCAGCGCTGAAGTTGAACACGCGTGCCATGATAGTGCTCCAGATAAACGGGGTTGAAAGCCGACTAGAATACAGGCGTCCGCCCGGACTTCAACCGCCAATGCGCGTTCGCAGCGTCTGTAAATTACAGACCCTGCAAATCCTCCCGCTCGACGAATCCCGGTAATCTCCTCTGCCGCTGCTATTTGTTCTGGGGAGCTTTGGCCGGAGGCGGTTTGGGTTCCAAGGCCTTGATCATGGATGTGTAGTTCAGGGCATGGGCCCAGTCGCGGGCGCTACGGCCGGATGCATCCCTGGCATCCGGGTTTGCGCCGAGGGGGAGCAGTCGGATGGCGAGGTCGGTCCACCCGCTGATGACGACGTGGTGAAAGAGGCTGAACCCGTCATCCTCCAATCGATTCAGGTTTTCCGCATTCAGCCGGCCGCTTTCGATGGCGCGAATGATTTGCTGGCGTTCGGTTTCGATCGCCACAAAGGCCTTCTCCCGGTGCTCCTTCTGCAGGCGAAAATTTTCCGCGGCCGTGAGGTCGCCTGACTGGGAAATCATTTCCGACAGGCGCTCGTTTGCGCGCTCCTCAAGGGTGATGGTGCGAACGACGGCAGCTTTGACGGTTGAGATCTTGGGACGCCGAACCTGCGCGTTGTTTTTCTTGTGCCCCTTGTTCTTTCGTCCGCCCTTTGCCGCGGAAAATGCGGGCGCTTCTTGAAGGCTCTGCGGGGTGGCGGGCGGATGAAGCGGCCAGAGTGAAACCAGCAGGACCATCAAACCCTTAATGATCATGGGGGCCTCCCGCGCGGCGATGAGCGGACGTCTTCGCGTTACCCGGATCATCTGTGTTGAGCGCACGGCGCGCCTCATTCCAGTCCGGCTCGTTTTCAAAAATCCACCGATAGTACGCACCGCCCTGCAGGCGGCTTGCCGCGGTTTCGTCCGCGATCACCTTGCAGTCTTCATGCAGTTGAATGGCGCTGGCCGAAACCATGGAGGTGATGGGACCCTCGACGGCCTGCGCAAGGATGTCGGCCTTTTCCGCGCCGGTCACCACAACCAACAGCGCGCGCGCCTCCAGAATCGTTCCCACGCCCATGGTGAGTGCCCTCGGCGGCACGTTTTCCGGATTACCGCCAAACATTGCTGCATTTTGTCGGCGCGTGGCCGGCGTAAGCGATTTGTCACGCGTGCGCGACCGCAGCGCCGAAAGGGGCTCGTTGAATCCAATGTGACCGGACACGCCGATGCCAAGCAATTGCAGGTCAATTCCACCGCATCGCCGGATTGAGGCCTCGTATTCGCGGCAGGCGGCCTTCAGGTCCGCGGCTGTCCCATCCGGCAGGTGGGTGTTCCGCAGGTCGATATTCACCCGGTTGAACAGGTGGTGGTTCATGTACTGGCGATAGGAGCGCGGATCATCCGGCGGCAGCCCGATGTATTCATCGAGGTTGAACGTGCGGCAGCGTGAAAAATCCAGCCCGTGATCCCGGTGCAGGCCGACGAGCCTGTGGTACACCCCCTCCATCGTGCGTCCCGTTGCCAGGCCCAGCACGCTGTCCGGCTGCGCGCGCAGTTGGCGCGCGATCAGCCACGCCGCCATCATGGCGGCGTGTTCCGCATTCGGTTGTATGAGGACTTCCATGGCGTTTACCCGTGAAACAGGCCGCGCAAATCGTCGTTCATGGATATCATGCGTCCATCCGGATACATCGGCGCCAGTTCATGGCCCGTCCAGCGGCGAAGGCGGTAGAGGGTCGCAAACGCAAAGGGGGGTGCGGCCCCGCCTTGTCCTCCCACCAATTCGCCTCCGCGGCGCACATTGTCCTGCATCCATGCCGGAAGCGTCAGGTGGTACGGATTGCGCTGCACCTCGCCGACGTGAAACGACAGGGCTGCCATGAGGTCGGCCAGATTCCGAGCATCCAATTCCACCATGAGGTTTGGGGTCGACATGGCGCCCCAGAACTCCGTCTCCACGACCAGGCATGTGAACGCAGGCACACGCCCGAGCGCCTCAAGCACCAGGTGGTGTGTTCCGATGTGCGTGCTGTTCCAATCCTGATCATGCGGCATGAACACCATGCGTGGCCGTTGCGTCGCCAGAATGCCGGCGATGGTGTCCACCATCGCCGACCAGCGGTTCGGGTCGGTCTGTTTCGTTGCGAGATTGACGCCAGTCAATCCCGACGGTGCGGTTGAGAGCAGTTCGAACCCGAGGTAATGGCAGGCTTCGCTCAATTCCCTCCAGCGTTCCGATTGGCGCTCCCGCCGGCTTCCCTGGGTGACGGCCACATTGACGACGCGATATCGCGCTTCGCGCTGCAGGCGGAGTGCGAGTCCTCCGATGATGCATTCATCGTCCGGATGCGGCGAAAAAATACAGAGGCGGGGGGCGCGCCTGCCGGGTTGGCGTTGGCGCGGCGGCGTCAATCCGCCCAGGGGAAGGACGGCGCCTTGTGCGCGCAAGCGGAGGAGGCGCTTGGTGTAGGCCGAATACGGATTTGTCACGGGAGACTCCTTGAAGCCGGAAGGCTTGCCGCGGTGACGGCTTGGCCGACGCGGCGCATTTTTTCATCGGGCACCTGGATGCGGAAGGGAACGTCTCCTTTGTACAGCTCACGCAACACCCCCCTGGCGTTCTCCAGCAACACCTCCCCTCCGGCCCCGGAGGTGACGCGGCCCAGCACCAGCACATCGCCGAAGTCGTAAAAGCGCCGATACAGCGGAAGGGTGTGGCCGAGATAGCAGCCGATGGTGGTGAAGATCCCAATTGCACGAGGGTCGCCGGCATCCGCGAGTCGCTGCACGGCCAGCAAGCGCTCCGGAAGCGGCATGTCGGGCGGCAGCGAGATGCCTGCCGCCGGCAACAGGCGGTTGACCGCCTGCTGGGAGAAATATTGAGCCCCGACACCCGGCGCGCCCGACCACTCATCCCTCGGGGCGTCGGAACGTCCGTCCACTGGCGCGAACGCCAGCTCGTTGAGCCAGCCCAGAATCCGGCCCTGTGGATCAATGTACCCCGCGGCTTCGCTTGAGCCCATTGCGATGCCAAGGACCCCGTTCCGCTGCAGCGATTGTGCGCCCGCGAGGGCGGTTACGTCCCCGTCGTTGGCCACGGCCACCGGAACGCCCCACTCCTGTTGAAGCCGTTCAAAGAACGGAGCGACATCGCTTTCGAACCGATGGGCCGGCACGGCGCGAAACAGGGAGGCGACGCGGATTTTGTTCCCGACGATGATGCCCGCCGAGCTGCCTCCTATGGCGTCGACGCGAGGCAGACGGGCCGCTGCCTGTCGCAGTCCCTGATTGAGGTGGTGGTAGTGATAGGCGGGGTCCGGTTCGATGGAGGGTTTCCATGGGAACTCCGCGCTGAAGACGACCGCCCCGTCGCGAACGGCTGCGATCTTGTAGTCACTGGCGCCCAGGTCGAACCCCAGCCGGCATCCCTCATCGTGCCCGCCCATCGCTTGGGGTGAGGTCTGTTCGGGGGGGATGGCGTCCCGGTCGCAATACTGGATGGTGAACGGACGCCCGTATACGCGCTCCATCAGGCGTGCGTCAAACTGCAGCGGCTTCGAGTCGGAAAACAGTGCGGCCAGCGCGCGGCCGACGGGCTCGGGTGCGTCGATGTAAAGGGTTGCGCCGCCTCGCGACCACATAAGGAATTTGAGTTGGTGGCGCAGTGTCTCCAGGAGGGCGGGGTCGGGTTCACTCCGGTTGATCGTGCAGGTCCAGTGCGCGCAACCATCCGGGGAGCCTTGGAGCGCCAGCGTGACGGGGATCGCGCCCGTCCGGCCCCGGGCAGGTTCATCCCGTTGATCCAGCCTGCTCGTCAGCGGAACGAATCCGGGGTCGAGCGGCGGGACGAGGAACGGGTGGATTGTGGAAGGGTCGGGGATCATGTCAGTGTCTTTCGAATGCGCTCCACCTGTTGTGTCACCGGCAGCACGATCGGAACAACCAGCGCGTTTTCCGGCTCCTCCAGGGTTTCAAGTTGCGAGGAGAGAAGTGCCGGACTCATGAAGTGATTGGCGCGCTTTTGCAGCCGGTCCGCGAGATCCTGCGCCAGCCCCTGCAAATACACCCAGCGCACCTCGTTCAGGCCCGAAGACAGCATCTCGCGGTAGCGCGCCTTGAGTGCCGAGCAGGCCAGCACCACCGATTGACCGGCTGCCTGTTGCTCCAGCAGCAGGGTGTTCAGGTGGGCGAGCCACGGGATGCGGTCGGCATCCTCCAGCGGGATTCCCCGCGACATTTTTTTGATGTTGGCGGCCGGGTGAACGTCATCGGCGTCAATAAACGGCCATGCCAGGGCAGTCGACAATGCGCGTCCGACCGTGCTTTTGCCGCTGCCGGTCACACCCATGAGGATGATCGTCCTGGAGACGGGCGGGTGGCGGGCGTTGTCCGGTGGCTTATTCATGGACTTGGAGGCGCAGGTAGCGTTCGACGAACGTTGTTTCGTCTGTGATGGCGAGGGGCTGGCCCGTCCCGCTCACGTTGGTGAAGGGCGCAAGGTGGGTCCATTGGTTCGAGAGCAGATTCGTGGAGTAAAGAACCGTGTAGCGCCTGTTGCTTGCCGTGGACCATTGAATAACCTGCCCGGCTGATGACACGGTTCCCGCGTTGATGCTGAATCGCGAAACGGGGTCGGAGGGATTGGTTCCCGCGACAGCTTCCTCCCTGTCGCTGAAGCCATCGCCGTCGTCGTCCATGTCTTCCGGGTCGAACAGCCCGTCGCCGTCGGTGTCGATGCGCGGGCCGAACCACATGTAATCCATCACCGCCCCGGCGCGGCCCGGCGACGAACCGAAGTAACCGGCGCCGACGCTGCTGGCGGCGACGGGAAGAGAAGTGTAGGCGAGGGGCGTGGTCGGCAGGGGCGCGCCGTCGACGAAGACGCGAAGTTCAAAGGCGCCGTTCAGCGCATTGGTGGTCTTCTCGATCCGGTAGGTGCGGAAGCCGGCGCCCCGGTAGTCGTTCGTCGAGAGCTGCAGCGCGGAGGCGTCCTTCCCCGCGGAGTTGCCGACCAGCCACAGCCCGTCATCGAACCACATCAGCAGGGCGGCGCGCCCGGTCCCGCCCTCATCCCGCACGCCGAGGCCAAAGCCGCCCAGCACGATGCTGGTGGTCGCCTGCAGCGAGGACAGGATGTTGATGCGGGATTCAAACAGCCAGGTGCGCGTGCCGGCGAGGCTGCTTATCGCCCGGTTGATCTGCGTGCGCTCGTTGGCGGCCGTCCCGTTGTCCGTGATATGCAGGTGCCCGTTGGTGGTGAGCACCCCGTCGTACAGGGCTGTGCTGCGATCCCATGTGCTTTGCCCCCACGGCGGCGTGTTCGTGTAGGGATCATAGGTTCCATCATAGGCGATTGTGTCCAGCTGGAGCTCGGGCGGGGTCCAGGCCCTGAAGTTCGCCACCAACTCCGAGGTGCGGAGGGCGCGGGAGTAGAGGCGGACGGCGCCCAGTCCGCCGACGAGGTTCGTGCCGATGTGAACACGGTTGGAGCCATTCACATCGCCGAGGGCGTTCGTGAAGAAGGACCAGCCGAAGGTCCGCGCGGCGCCGCCGTCCAGCAACTGGCCGTCCACGACAAAGGTCGCCAGGTTCGGCGCGCCGTCCACCACCACGCCGACATGGTGCCAGGAACCGAGGCCGAAGATGCCGCTGTCGCTGTTCCAGGAAAAGGAGCGGACCCCGTCGTTGAGCGACAGGCGCAGCGCCCCATTGGTGAGCTGCAGCGCGAAACCCTTGCCCGCCGCCGTGCGGTTGTTGAACAACATCTGGCCATTGGTCAGCGAATGGAAGTTCACCCAGCACTCCAGCGTGAAGCCGCCATTTGACGCGAGACTCGCAAGCGCCGGCATGGGGGCGGAGGTGCTGGCGGATTGCCCGAACAGGTCGAGCGCGAAGGCGAGACTGTTGGTGGTCACGTGGGCGACCGTTCCCTGCATCCACAAGTCGTGCAGGAACGTTGTGGGGATCTCGTGCACGCGGGCGACGGATTTCTGGGTTTCCGTGATCCAGTACCGGCCATTGTGTTCGATCAAATCGGGGTAACTCATGCGCACGGCGGGATCGAGGTCATACAGCAGGATTTCGGGTTGCGACCAGCGGATGCCGCCGTTGGTTTCGACGCCGGCGGACAACCAGGCCGGGTTGCGGTTGGGGAAGCCGGTCGTGCTGTTGTTGTGGTGCCAGAGCAGGTAGCGCCCGTTGGCTGTCCGCCATATCTTGATGTTGGCGCGCGGATTCTTGAGGACGCGGCTGCCGCCCGGTTCGTAGGTCAGGGGCTGCGGCGCGGCCCAGCTCAGGCCTTCGTTCGTGCTGATGGTGTACATGGGATAGCCCTGCGTCGTCCGGTACACGCAGTAGAAGCGCCCGTCGCTCATGGGCACCACGATGTGTTCCTCCTGCACCGAGCCGTGGGCGTTGTTGCGGATGCCCGCCTGTCCGCCAGGTCGCATCTCCCAGTGGTGCAGGGCGGGATTCGGTTCCGTCAGCAGGTTGCTGCTCACGACCATCCAGCCTTCACCCTTGCTGATCGCCAGGGGATTGGCGGCCCCGGAGGGGTTGAGCCGGAAGCCTTCGCCCAGCTTGGTGAACACGTTGAAAAACAGTCCGCCCCGTGCGAAGGCCTTGCTGACGCCCCAGTGCAAATTCACCGCGCCGGGCGCGAAGCCGAATTCGTTGTTGTTCGAATCCACCAGGGTCTGCCGGTAGGGAATCGTGTGGCGGGCGGACCACGTCTGGCCGAAATCATCGCTGTATTTGTAGGCATAGGCGCCGAGCGTATCGAGGCGCCGCCCCGGCGGATTGGTGACCACGGACGGGAAATCCGCGCGGGTGGTGTTGTAGACGTAGAACACGTATACGCGCCCGGACGGCGTCATAAAGGGGACGCCCCAGGAGGCCTCCGGGCCCGTGCTGGGCTCGATCTGGACCGGCGGCGACCAGGTCGCGCCCTGGTTCGTGCTGATCTGGGACGCGATGTGTTGGCCCACGCCGCCTTCATGGTTGGTGCCGGTCGTGAGCACGCAGAGCCAGTGATTGCTGCCGTCGAGGCTCTGCACCACATACGGCTGGTCCGCGTAGAATAGCGTCGGGATCGGATGGCCATTGGTGATGTTGCGCCAATCTTGCGCGGCCAGCGGGGTGGCCAGCACGGTCGCCGCCAGGAGCAGTCCACTCGCGAGCAGAAAGGGGCCGGGAGTACGCTTCATTTGACATGTCAAAATACACCAGCGAAGCGCGGAAGGAAAAGGAGGAAAACCGGCCAAGACCGGCGTGATTCGGACGCGTGGGGTGCCGTGGCGCGGGCGGATGGCCGGAATGGGCAAGCGCAGGCGCGGGGAGGCGGGCGATAGGGGTCGTGCGCGGATGGCAGCTCCTTATGCTGTCCGCCATGCGACGGGAGCATGTCATGCGAACACGATCATGCGCGTTGGCCGCCGGCACGGCCCTGGGGTTGCTGTTGTCCGGGTTGTCCGGGACGGCGCGGGGCGAGGAGGGGGTTGCGGTGGATGGGCTGGAGGCGGGGCGCCTGCTGTTCCACGAAACGCCGGAGGATCGCGCCGCGCGCCTGCGCTGGTGGCGCGAGGCGAAGTTCGGCCTGTTCATTCACTGGGGCGTGTATGCCGTCCCGGCCGGCCGTTACGGCGATCGCGCCACGTATGGCGAGTGGATCATGCGCCAGGCGGGGATTCCGCGGGCGGAATACCGCGAATTCGCAAAGCAGTTCGTGCCGGATCGCTACGCGCCCGACGCCTGGGCCCGTTTGGCGAAAGCCGCGGGCATGCGGTATGTGGTGCTCACCGCGAAGCACCACGATGGGTTCGCGCTCCATCCATCCGCCGTCACCGACTGGGACATTGCCGACGCGACGCCGTACGGGCGGGATTTGATCGGCCCGCTGGCCGCGGCGGTGCGCGCGGAGGGGCTGCGCTTCGGGCTCTACTATTCGCAGGCGATGGATTGGATGCACCCCGGCGGCGCCATCGTCGGGCAGCCGTGGGATCCGTCGCACGACGGCGATTTTGATCACTACATGAAAACGATCGCGGTTCCGCAGGTGCGGGAACTGCTCGCGCGCTACCAGCCGGACGTGGTCTGGTGGGACACGCCCGTCGGCATGACCCCGGCGCACGCCGGGTTGCTGGCGAACGAACTGCGCCGGCAGCCCGGCATTCTCATGAACAGCCGGCTGGGCGGCGGCTATTCCGGCGACATGGAGACGCCGGAACAATATGTTCCGATCCTGCCGCCCGGGAGCGATTGGGAGACCTGCATGACCATGAATGAGCACTGGGGCTACAACGCCGCGGATGAAAACTGGAAATCGGTGGAGACCCTGCTGCACATGCTCGCGGAGATCTGCGGCAAAGGCGGCAATCTTCTGTTAAATGTCGGGCCGACGGCGGCCGGCGAAATCCCGGCGGCGAGCGTGGAGCGGCTGGAAGCCATCGGGCGCTGGCTCGCGGTGAACGGCGAGTCGATCCACGGCACAACGGCCGGGCCGTTCTCGCGACTCGGCTGGGGCACGGCCACGCGCCGGGGGCATCGCCTCTATCTGCATGTCTTTCGGTGGCCCGCGGACGGACGGCTGCGGGTCCCGCTGCTGACCCGGGCCCTCTCCGCGCATCTGCTGGTGGAGCCGGAGCGGGCGCTCGACCTGGTGCAGGAGGAACACGCCGTCGTCATCGCCGTGCCCGCCCGGGCGCCGGATCCGATCAACTCCATCGTGGTCCTGGATCTGGAGGGGGAGCCCCGCGCCGCCCCGCCGCCCTCGCTGGGCCGGCCCGTGCGCGCGTCGTCGAGCCAGCCGGACGCCCCCGCCGCGCACGCCGTGGACGGCAACGTCCAAACCCACTGGCGCCCGGACGAGGCGGAACAGCGGGGGCAGGCGTGGCTGGAAATTGACCTGCAGGCGCCCACCCCGCTTGCCGGGTTTGGCCTGGGGGAGCCGGACACATGGCCGCGCACGCTGCAAACCTATGCCATCGAAGCGGAGATCGACGGTGAATGGCGCAGCCTGGCGACGGGCCGGACGCGCGGCCGCGGGGCGCACGGTAATTTCCCCGCGGTGTCCGCCCGGCGCGTGCGCATCCAGCTGACCAGCGCCAACGCGCGCAGCGGGCTTTCCGAATTTCTCCTCTACCGGCCGGAATGAGGACGCGCGGTCGGTGTGCCGCCGTCAATAATCGGACGTGATTTGTTTCAGCGCGCGCAGCATGCGGGCGGGTGCGCGGAACAGGAGCTGGCGGATAAACTGGTCCACGGACATTGCGCCCGGTTCCGGCAGCCCCGTGCGCAGCCATTGCGCGAACGCCATTATGGAAAGGCAAAGGCTGTAAACCACGGTGAACCCGTTCCACTGCCATGATCCCCATGTACGCGCCCAGCCGTGCAGGCTGTCGAGCAGCGCACCCCACGCGATGGGCAGGAATCCCGAGGCCAGGGCGGTCGCGGAGGTGAAGAGCGCGAGAAAATGACTGCGTCCCTGGGCGGGGACGATGGCCATGAGCAGGCGCAGTTTGCCCAGGCCGTAGAGCGAGACGGAAAGGGCCGATGTGGCCTGCAACAGGACGACCAAGGCGAGGTTGAGCGGGATAATCGTGGCGGACAAGGCTATCCAGCAGGCGTAGTGCGCGAGGTGCGACGCGCCGGCGATGGCGAGCAGGGGGCGGCTTCCAACGCGATCCACCCAACGCCCAAACATCATGAGCCAGCAGACGGCAAGGATCGACGTCAGCGCGCTCATGCCGAGCATGAAGCGGTCGTTCACCGCATGGTGGTCGCGCAGCAGGGGAATCCAGAACACCCCCGAACCCGCGTGTGCCGCCAGGGTGGCGAGGTCGTAGGCCAGCAGCTTCCTGAACGGCTTGTGGCGCAGCATGGCCCGCCAGGGCGGCGCGAAGCGATGATGAGATTCGGGAGGAACCGGAACGTCCGGAATCCGCTTCAGGAAAAGCAAGCTGAGGGAACCGCCCACCGCGGCCACGAGAAACAGGCCCGCGTAGGCGGCGGTTCCCGCATCCGAATCCATCCACCACATGGCCAGCAGGAATACGGCCAGTCCGGTAAGGGTGTTCAGCATCTGTTCGCGCGCGAGATAGCGGCCCCGCACATCCTCCGGGATCCATTGCGACAGCCAGGGCAGCCAGCCACACATGGAAATGCCGCGCGAGGCGTTGAAGCAAAAAAGAAGCGCCAGCATCAGCAGGATACGCGCCGATGCCGGGAGGGCGGTGGGCAGCAGCGGAACGGCCGCCATGCCGAACAGAAACACCGTGCGAACACACCAGCCGCCCAGCACGAACCGCCGATAGCCCCATCGTTCGACATGCGCGGAGGCTGGAAGTTGCAGCAGGGACAACAACGGGGGCAGGGCGGCAAGAAGGCCCAGTGTGGTGGCCGTGGCGCCGAGCTGCTTGAAATACAACAGCATGGGGGTGCCAAGGGACAACGTGATGGGGATCACGTTGAACGCGGCGAAGGCCAGTCCATTGCCCGCCCCCGGGGGAAGAGGCTTGTTCATGTGGGTTCAGGGAATGACGCGCGGACGAAAGTAGCGTTGCGTGTTGGGTCCAAGTTCGAGAAGAGGGAGTTCCCACGTGTTCCAGCCGTGGTCGTCCGCGTTGTTGGGAATGCTGTTCGTGAGGAGCGTAATCCACTGCTGCGCGCCGTCGAGCTCGGTCGCGGTGTCCATGCTCCAGGGCATCCCCGGGCCATAGACCCCACCCTGCCAGTGGATGCGCCACGTGAGACCGGTTTGCGAGAAGCCGACCACGCGGAGTCGCGAAGCTGCGTCGCCAGGGTGTGTGCCGGCCCAGAACTCCTCCCAGCCCGCCGCGCCATCGCCGTCCGCATCCGCCTCGTCCATCGCATCAAAATCATTGGTGACGCCCATGGCGCGCCACCACCAATGCGGAATGCTGCGCGCCGTCTGGTTGGTCCCGTTGCTGGCCGCTGTGAAGGGGAAGCTGGGCTGCGTCCAGATGCGGGTATGTCCATTGCTGGCGCAAAGGGCCGCGAAGTAGCGCAGTCCCGGCGTCAGGTTGGTCGCGTTGAGCGAAATCCGCCTCCATGCGTCGCTGATGGTGCCCCAGGCGGCGGAGCGGGCCCACTGCGTTTCGTTCGTGCCGGCATCCCAAGGCCCCCAATAGGCGGTGACCTGGACATTCGTCAGAAATCCGCTCACGTCCGCGTGGAGGGAGGCGCTGGTGTTGGTCACCGCCGTTGCGCCGAGGTTGCCCATGCCCGGATTGTCCGGCAAAAACCATTTGCGGCGCAAGTACGCGTGCAGGAGGGAAAAATTGGTGGAGGCGAGCGGGCCGCGAATGGCGATGAGTTCCGCGATGTCGCCCGCCAGCGGATTGGCGATCGAATTCCCGCGCCGGCCGACATACAGCGGCGTGTTGTTCGTGAAGGAGGCGGTTGCGTCCGCGCTGGTGCTGGTGACGTGGACGCCCGCCTCGAACGCGCGCCACTCCGTGGCCGTTCGGCTCCAGGCGCGGACACGCAGGTCGCCGCGCGCGCGGCCCAGATAATTCGTGGAACCCCAGCGGAACTGATCGGGTTGCTGGCCGAGTTCCCAGTCGCCATTACCGCCGAAGGATCCCTTGGCCATCACGGTGCGCGCCGGGGCCGGCGAGGAATAGACGGCGATCAAGGTGAAGGGGTCGGCGCCGAACCGGCCGGCGAGCCCATTGGTCGCCGCGAGCCAGTTGGTCGGCGAAAAACGCAGCAGGGGAAGGCCGTTCCATGCCGCGGTCACCGCGGCGGGGCGCAACGCCTCGTTGGTTTGCAGCAGGTGGAAGTGATTCGTTGATTGGTCCGGCCAGGCGGAAACCGGCCCGTCGTTGGTCAACCCGGCGGCATCATACCAGAAGTGCACCGACGGCACGTCGAGCACGCTCCACGGCGGCACCTCCAGCACGTCCGACCACGCGGAGCGCAGGCCGTCCACGCTGGACGTGGCGGCGACGCGGAAAAAATAGCGCGTGTCGAATGTCCACGGCGCCTCCACGCGCGTACTGTCCGCGGGCTGTTCCGTCAGGGCGGAAAATCCATCGGGCGACCCGATCGCCCGTTCCACGACGAAACCCGTTTCCTCCGCGAAGTCATCCTCCCACGTCACCTCCAGGATGCCGTTGGCACGCGAGGCGCGGAGCGGCCCGGGTTTGTCATGCAGGCCGAACCGTGTGCGAAAAACCGTCGCAACGGGTCTGGACGTGCCACCCGCGCTGACCGCCTGCACCCACACGTGGAAATGGGTCTGGGACGTGAGATTGCTCAGCGTCAGGCCGGTGGCGGTGGTGGAGGCGAACGCGAGTTCCGGGCGCGGGTCGTTTGTTGCCACGAAAACCTTAAACTCGGTTTCTGTGAGGCTGCGATGCCGCCACGTCAGCGCGGCCGATGATCCCGTAATGTTGGTGACCGACAGGGCGTCCGGTGGGTCCAGCGTAAACAGCGCGTTCAGGAAATCGTCCGGTCCCAGCGCCGCGCGTGAGAGGCGGAATTCGTCCAGCCGGCCCGGCCAGCGGTTTTCATTGAGCACGGCGGGCGAGGACGTGGTTTTGCGCGCGCCGATCGCGAAGCGGTTGTTTTGGGACAGTCCCCCGAGCCCCGGCGTTTCGGCCCGCCGCACGCCGTCAACATAAAGCCGCAAGTGTCCGGATGCCCCAACGTCATGATCCCAGACCGCCGCCACATGATGCCATTGGCCGTCGATGTATCCATCCGGCGTGATGGCCGCACTGAGGTGGGGACCGTCATCGGCAAGAAAAATGAGTTGGCCGGCCACATTCATCACGAGATGCCACCCGGTGAAGGAGAAGTCCGGCGCGAACGCCGCGCCGTGCCGCGTCGTCGCGATCACCACATCCTGCGTGGGGTTATCGTCCACGCGCATCCAGCCCTCCAGCGTGAACGATTTCCAGTCCGCCATTTCGACTTCCGGTCGCACGCCGCCATCGAGGATGGGCCGCTCCAACGAACCGGCATTAAGCGCCGGCGCCCGTCCGTGGCGGAAGGGTCCGGGTTCAGGCCGCGGCACCGGGTCCGCCGCCTTCAGCGCCGAATAGGTCCCCGTGACGGCGCTCACGTGCGCGTTTCCAACCTGGTCCGCCTGCGTCGGCAGGGCCTGGTCCAGCGTCCAGTAGGCCGCCGTGCGCGGGAAAGGAAACCCCGGAAGCAAACCGATGCGGGTCCGGTGCAACAGGGCCTCGTCGTAATCGGGCAGCCAGCTGCAATTCGTAAAATGCTGGTTCGGGTTCTGGTTTCCGCGGAAGGGTTCCGCCTGCACGCGGGCGATGTCGATGTGTTCGAAGCGCTGGTATTCCGAACTCAGCGGATGGTCCATAAAGATGCCGTTGGGCCCATGGTCCTGCATGCTCGGATGGGCGTAGACCTCACGCACCACCAGGTGACGCCAAAGGTTGGTGGTCCGGTCGGACGGAGCGCTGAGCGACGCGCCATGGATCGCGCCCATGTCGCCGCTGTCCGAACCCACGCGATGGATGAGCAGGTGACTGAATTCGTTGTTGAAGCTCGGGTGCCCGCCGACATCGGGGACCAGGTTTTCCGAGTTGTAATGTCCGCGCAGCGTGACGCCGTACCTTGGCGCGTTGAACATCTCGCAGTGCGACACGCGGACGTTGTTCACGTTGAACAGCATCACCCCTCCGTTGTAGACGGCATGAATCGGCTCCTCGCCGATGTCGTGGATGAGGCAGTTCTCAATGATGTTGAATTCATTGAGCCGGTTCGCGGGTTGGGTCCACCGGTTGTAGGCATTCAGCAGCAGGATGCCGCCCATGCCCGCGCGTTCGATCCAGCAATTCCGGATCGACGAATGGCGCAACCGGGCCTGTCCGAAGATCGCGAGGCTGCCCGCGTTGGCGAAACGGCACGCTTCGATCACGATGTTCTCCGCGTGTTGCAGGCGCACCATGCCGTGCAGCGCATTCGGATCCGGCTCCCCATACCGGGTGTAGCGGAAGGTGAATCCGGAGAGCGTGATGTTGCTCGCTAGCGCCTCGATGCCGCCGACGATGTTCAGCAGCGTGAGCGGGGCCGGCGCGCGGAGGTCGGATTCGTTGGGATCGCCGTGCAGCGGGAGGTAGTACAACGTCGCACTCGCCGCGTCGTGGAAAAATTCGCCCGGCTGGTCGAGCAATTCGGGCACGCCCTGAACGAAGTAGCGGTCCTCCTGGCCGATCCAGCCGTTGGTGGTCAGGATGGGATTGACCTGGAGCCGGCGGGCGGGGCTGTCCACCGCGAGCAGCGCGCGGACCGTCATGCCCCAGTCGCGCCGCTGGGCGGGCGTGTCGCTGAAGTTCCAGTGCACGACCTCCGCGCCGCTGGTGAGTGTCCACGCGCCGGGATCAAGCTGGCCGGCCTTGTACACGAGGCTCGACGCGTTGCCGCTCTCGCTCTGGAGATAATCGCCGAAGTGGATCGGGTGGGCTGCCGTGTTGGCGGTGGGGCGATCCGGGAAGCGCGCCTTCCATGCCCGCCGGCCATTGTCGTACAGAGAGCCCACGGTCCACGTCACATTCGTGAGTTTCCAGATCCCGTTGCTGTGCGCGGTCCAGCCGACGAGGCGGGGCGCGCCCACGAACACCGTGGAACCGGGCTCTCCGGCGGATCGATAGATGACGCGGTGACCGTCGCGGCCCGAATCCTGCGTCGAGAAGGTCAGGTTGTTCGTGAGGCTGTATTCGCCGGGCGCGAACAGCACCTCCACGTCGCCGGCCAGCGGGCCGTTGGTGCTGAACAACAGGCGGACGCGGTCGCGCGCGCCCTGCAGCGAGGCGAGCGGCTCGGCTTCCGAGCCGGGGTGCGCGTCATCGCCGTGCGGCGCCACCTGGAAGCGATGGGCCACCTGCGCGTGGCTGTCCGCCAGGGCGCAGAGCGACAGACTGAACAGCAACCACCTCATGGAGTGCCATCCGCGCCGGCGTTCAGCGCGCGATAGGCGTCGGCAAACCGGAGCCCGAGGGTCCACAGCCCCTGCGAATTGAAGTGGATGCCCTCGATCGTCGGCAGGTCCTCACAGGGGATCACGCGCAAGTGCGGTGTTTGCCGTTCAGCTGCGCGCAGGCCCTCCTTGATGGCTTTCACGTTGGCGTCCGGTCCCGCAATGTGAAAATCCATGACCAGCGCCGGAAGCCCGGGCGCCTCCAGGTCGTTGCGCAGGTTGGCCACCAGTTGCTGCAAACGGGCCTGGTATTGCCGGCTGGCGCGCAGACTTTTGACGTCGCTTTCGTTTTGCAGCCAGAGGAATCCGGACAGGTGGACGGCCGCGACGTCGTCGCGCGCCTGGAGCTGGGCGACGGCGCGTTTGGTGGACTGCACGAGTTCGTTGTAGAGGTGGCGGACCTGGCCCTGTTTGTTTTTCAGCTTCGCGAGTTTGTTCAGCTCGTTGAGGTCGTCGAGAAACCCGGGCCGCTGGTGGTCTTTCTCCCACGCCACGATCGGGGTCCCGACGCTGATGGCCGTCTTGCAGATGGCGACAAGGTCGTCCGGGTGCTGTTCCCGCAGCGCGCGCGCAAAGCTGAGCTCGACGCCGAACCCCTCGTCGCGCGTGCGCCCCTTTCCGCGGCTGTTCGCCGGGAGCGGGAGCCAGTCGCGTTCGCCGAAGTGAATCAGCGCGTGGGGAACCGGCGCCCGCTGCGCGGGTTCCAAGTCGGCGAGCTGGCCCCGCCCGCGCGCGTTCGACTGCCCGGAGAGAATAAACACGCGCGCCACCCGGGCGGTTTCGGACCACCCGCATTCGGCGCAGAGCAGGAGCGCCAGCAGGCCGCCGCCGAACAGGGTGTGCGCGCGCTTCACGGGCGCTCCTTTAACGGTATGCCGCGGCGCACGGCAACGGCCTCCGGCACGACGCGGTCCAGGTTGCGCACGCTGACGTAGGGCACGAAGCCGATGGAGCGCATGGACTGGTAGGCGTCGCGAATGACCTCGGGGCGGGTCGCGTAGTCGACGCCGAGCACCACCTTGCCGGCCTTGTGCAGCGCGTGGGCGTTGTCCCGGTTTTCCCGGCACCAGTCGGCGTCGGCGGGCTTGTCATGGGCGATGTAGAACACCGATTCGAGCCCGATCCCGTCCACCGCGTCGAGGTAGGCGTCGTTCGGCGTCCCGCTCCAGTAGGACCACGTGTACAGCTCCGGGCAGTTCTGGGGGACGACCAGGAAGTCCGGATCGTGCGCCTTCGCATAGCGGGAGATGCGCTCGATCAGCGCCACCATGCGGCGGGCCAGGTCCTCGCGCGTGACGCCCGGCTCCGCGGCCTCCAGCGGGATTTCCTCGTAGGCCGTGATCAGGTCCAGATACGCGCCGTCAAACCCCGCCGCCAGCGCGCGGTCGATGCGTCCGCGCACGACGGGCCACCAGTCCTCCGCCCAGAATTTCACGAAGTATTCATCGGGCCAGCCCTCGACTTTTGCCGATTTGAGGGCCGCCGGCACGGCGTTCCACTCCGGGCGGTAGGTTTCAATGGAGCCGATGGCGAAGTAGGCCAGCGCCAAGCAGCCGCGCGCCTGGAGGGCGCCGATCTCCCCGCGGGTGAAGTAGTCCTCACCGCCGTCGCGCGTCAAGTCGATGACGGCCAGGTCAAAGCCGCCCTCCATGAGTTCGTCCAGCCGCTGGCGCCGGTAGTTCGTCAGATGAAAGACCCAGTTCGTGACGCGGTGCAGGCGGCCGCCGGGTTGGTTCACGACGCGCGCCGCGGCTTCGGCGGCCCGGCGGCCCGCCTCGAGTTTGCGCCGCGGATGGATGTCCCCGGGCTCGCCCAGGTCGAACAGGTCCGCGATGGCGGTGTGCGGGGTGTCGCGCACGACGCGCGCCTGCGCCTCGCGCACCAGCTGCCATGCGCGTTGCGCGGTCTGATTCGGCGCAGCGTAATGCGGAAGCTGCAGGACCACGATGGGCAGGTCGGGACGCTGGAATCCGTCGCGCAGCGCGTCAACCAACCTCGACAGCCAGAGGTCGTATTCCTCCGCCTGTTCAACCGAGTCGGCATCGGACTCGCCTTGATACCACGCCACGCCCGTCAGCGGAATGTCCGCCAGCGGCTCCAGCAATTCGCGGTGCAGCGCGGCGGGCGCGGCGCGCGCCAGTCCCCAGCGCGCCAGGCGATGCTCGCCATAGGGACGGAAGTCCCTCGCATCCTCGTCCGCCGCCGCGCGCACATCCGGATCATCAACCAGCGTGCGCAGGCGGGCTGCGCGCGGGGTCTCCGGGAAGAACGCCGGAGGCATCCAGGCGTCGATCGACGTCCCGCCGCGGGCCGCGACCAGCAGGCCGATGGGTTGATCCCCGCCCGCCTGCGCCCGCTCAGCGGCCAGCGCCCAGGCGATGGCCGAAATCCCGTCCGCCGCCGCGGGCGTTACGATTTTCCATTCCGTGCCCGTCCACCGGCGGATCGTCCGTTCCGCGCCGAGGGCGCGCAGGTCCTCCGCCTCCGCGGTTTCGCGGACTGACATGGCCATGTTGGATTGGCCCGCGCACAGCCAGACTTCGCCGACGGTGACATCGTGCGCCGTCAGGACGAGATTGGTCCCGCTCCGGCAGGTGAGGGTGCCCTTCGTGCCGGGTTTCATGGGCGGGAGGCGCACCTGCCACGCGCCCGTGTCGTCGGGCAGGGCCGCGGCGGTGTGGCCCGCGTATTCGAAGGCCAGGGGCAGGTTCGCCGGCGCGAAGCCGCGCAGCGGGATCGGCTGGTGGGCGGGCAAGACCGCATGGTCCTGCAGCCAGTGCGGCCAGGAGGTCTCGTGCGGCTGGCTGGACGCGGATGTTATGGAGAGACCGATCACTGCGCAAGCTGCCCATCCGGAATGCATGATTGTACGCCCATTCGCGCCGCCGTTTTTGCGCGAAAAAAGAACGCTACTCCCTTGATTATGACATGTCAAAACATTAGGGTGCCGACATGCAAGCCTGTCGATGGAGCGCGATGGCGGTCGGAATGGTGCTGTGGACGGTGGGGGCGGGGTGGGCCGCGGACGCGCCCGCGTTTCTGCACGAACAGCCGTCGCTGCGTCTCGCGGCGGAGTTGGTCGCCGACGACCTGCGCACGATCCATCTGCGCGATCTTCCGGCGCCCGTCCCGGCCAACGGGACGCGCCTGTCGCGTGCCACGCCGCTCACGCAGCGGCTGTGGGAAATCGCGCTCGCAAATGTCGAAAGCAACGTCGTGGAAACGGAAAACGGGCGGTACTTCGGCGCCGGCACCAAATTCGGCCCGCGCGTGTACACGCGCGACATCAGCTTTGCCGGCGTGCTGGGGCTCAACCAGCTCTATCCCGGGCTGATGAAGAGCTCGCTGGAGGTGACCCGCCGTCTGCGCTTCAAACTCGGCCTGCGGGTCTCGCGAGGCTATGCCGTGCCGGGCATCGACGCGAAGTGGGAAGAGCTGGATCTGGAGGAGCGCGAGTACCTGCAGCAGTTCCACTCCAACTCCTACACGCGGCGGACCGATGATGTAATCTGGCTGTGGGCGGCGGGGGATCTGTTCGACCGGCATCCGCAGCTGGCGGATTACGCCTGGTTGTATGCCACGGGCGAGCGCTGCTTTCGCGAGTTCTACGACCCGTTTTTCGATCCAGCTGACGGCCTGTACCGAGGGCAGGCGACGTTCGTGGACATCCATTTCTTCACGCACAAGACCGGCGGCTACCCGCAGTCGTATTCCGTGCAGGACTGCGTTCGCGTGAAGGCGCTGTCGCTGAATTGCCTGTATGTGCGCGGCCTCGAAGTGATGAGCCGGGCCGCCCGCGAACTCGGGCGTCCGGAGGAGGCCGCGGTGTGGCAGGCGCGCGCGGAGCGCCTGCGGCGCGCGATTTCCGATCGCCTGCGCAATGAGAACGGGCAACTCGTTTATTTCAAGGGACCTGACGGCGTGTTGCAGGAACGCCGCGACGCCCTTGGCCTCGCGCTGGCGGTTTTGTTTGACGTCGTGACCGGCGACGACGCGCGCCGGCAGCTCGCGGACTACCCGGTCACCGCGGCCGGGGTGCCGCTCTTTCATCCCTTCTTCGACCACGAGGCGCGGATCTACCACAATCATGCGGCGTGGCCGTTCGTGGATACCCTCTTCCTGACGGCGTACGAAAAGGCGTTCGGCGTGGATCGGACGGCCGAGAACGCGGCATTGCTCGCCCGTACCTGCGTGGGCAACGGCTCGTTTCATGAGGTGGTGGACCTCCAGACGAAAGAACCCAAGGGCTCCGGCGCACAGCTCTGGAGCGCCGCGGCCTTCATCCAGGTCTGTCGCCGCGCCGGCCTCGTCGCGGCGCCCGCCGTGCATTGACGCCGCTCCCCGCGGTCTGCTAGCGTCTGCTTTGACACATCAAAGCGGGTGTTTACTTGGCAAACTACACATTCCCCGACGCGCGAGACCAATTGGATGCGATGTCATCCAAGACCCTGACGCGGAAGATTTACGAGGCGTTGCGCACTGACATTCTTAACGGCCGCCGGCGTCCGGGCGACCGGCTGGTCCGCAAGACCGTGGCGCGCGAGATGGGGGTCAGCGCCATGCCCATCACCGAGGCGCTGTACATGTTGGAACTCGACGGTCTCGTTGAAAATGTTCCGATGTATGGCTGCCGCGTGCGGCCGGTAACGGCCGAGGATATCCACAACGACCAGGTGCTGCGCGAGGCGATCGAGTGTCAGACGGCCCGGATCTGTGCTGAAAAGGCAACGGATGCCGAATTGTCCCGATTGATGGCGTCGGCGGTGCGGGTGGACCGGCTGATGGCCGAGGGCGATCCGCAATCCGTGGTGGGCATGAACCTGCACTGCGACTTTCACATGGATATCGCGCGTTATGCGCGCTGCCCAATCCTGGTCGACGAACTCGAGCGGGTGTGGTTCCGTCGCAACATGCGGCTCAACTGGATCAATGCGACGGCCTGCAAACCCGTGCCGCCAGACTGGCACCAGAAGCTGGTTGCCGTCCTGAAAAAACGCGATCCGGATGCCGCCACGGAAGCCATGCGTGAACATACCCGGTGGGGTATTGAAAACGAACACCAGGCGCTGGAACTCTACCGCAAACAGCAGCTGGCGACCGCGGAAGCCTGACGCCTATGCCGTTGCGCGGGCGTCGCGCACCGACTGGGCGGCCGCCTCCGCAAGGAAGACGACGTCAAGGCCGAGTACGAGCAGCGTAAAACCCGACGCACGGGCGCTGCGGATACGATCGGCGTTCGGGTGTACGATATGCAGGCCGGCCGCTTTGCCCTGCCGGGCGCATGCCTCGACAAAGGTTCTCATGGCTTCCTGCATCCGGGGGTGATCGAGTTGACCGCAGATGCCCATGGAGCCGCTAAGGTCCATGGGCCCGATCAGCGCGCCATCCACACCCTCCACGGACAAAATGTCATCCAGCGCGTCGATCGCCCGGTGGTGCTCAATTTGGACCACGACAGCCGTTTCTTCGTTTGCGCGTTTGATGTAGTCGTGAAAATCCGCGCCGTGTCCGCTGGCGCGCATATAGCCGAATCCGCGCTGCCCGCGCGGCGGGTATTTCGCGGCGCTCACCGCCGCTTCGGCCTCCGATGCGCTGTTGATCATCGGCACGATAACGCCCTGGGCGCCGGCATCGAGACAGCGCCGGATCCAGATGGGATCATTCGCCGGCACGCGCGCCACCGCGGCCGCAGGGTAGGAGGAGAGGGCGCGGAACAGATGGGTCGCGGATTCCAGATCCTGCACGCCGTGTTCGAGGTCTGCGCAAACCCAGTCGAACCCGGCGCGACCGAAGACCTCCGCGATGGCGGGGTGGCCGATCTGGACCCAGGCGCCGAGCGACAGGGTGCGCTGGTTGAGTTGCTGGCGAAAGGTGGTTGGCATGGGAGTGTCAGGCGGGGTTGGGGACGAGGATCGGCAGGACGGCGGGATTCAGCAGATTCATCTGTTCGTAACGGCCGTAAGCGCCATGCCGGATGTTGTCGAGCACCCGCTCGCCCATCCGGCGGCAGGCTTCCGCGGTGGAGCTGCCGACGTGCGGGGTCAGGAGGACCTGCGGCAGCGTGCGCAAGTCTTTCGCCGGATGCGCAGGCCGATAGGGCTCGCATTCGAAGACATCCAACGCCGCGCCGCCGAGGTGGCCCTCTTGGATGGCGTCGAACAAGGCCTGCTCGTCCACGATCGGGCCGCGGGCGGTGTTGATCAGCCACGCGCCGCGCGCCATGGCCCGCAAGAGTTCCCGATTGATGAAATGCCGGTTCGCTGGGGTGGCGGGGATGTGCAGCGAAACAAAATCGGCGCCCTCCACCGCGCGTTCGAAGGTCGGCACGCGGCGACTGAACGGTTCGTCGATTTCCGGAAAATCCCCGCTGACGGAGCGATCGCACCCGACCACCTCCATGCCGAATCCGCGTGTCGCAATCGACGCCACGCGTCGGCCGATCGATCCACAGCCGATGACGGCGAGGCGTCGTCCGCACAGCTCCACGCCGACGCGGGGCGCCCAGTCGTTCGCGCGCATCGCGCGATCGGTCGCCGCAATATGCCGGGCGGCCGCCAGCATCAGGCCGATGGCGTGCTCCGCCACCGACAGGTCCAGCACGCCCGGCGTATTCGTGCACAACAGCCCGCGGCTCGTGGCCCGGGTGAGATCAACCCCGTCAAATCCCACGCCGAAGCGCGCGATGACCCCGCCCACGGGAAGCGCTTCGTACAGCGCCCCGCTGTACCGCTCCGTGCCGAGCACCACCGCGCCGGCGCCCGAGGCGCGCACCAATTCCGCCAGCGCGGCCTCCTCGGAAGGCGCGGACCGGCATACCAGTCCATGCGCAACGGCAGCGTTGAACACGTCCGCTGCTTTTCGGTACTCTGGCGCTGTCACGAGCACCAGTACGGGGTCTGCGAGCCGACTCATACGGACATATATGACATGTCGAAAGCGGGTTGGCAAACCCAACGTATTTGATTAGCCGATATATTTCACGACGGCGAATTATTTGACATGTCATCACGAAGCAGGCATGGTGTTGGGGTGGATCACTAGAGGGGAGCATTCTGTGCTCGGGAGAACAGCCATGAAGCAAACGCGAGTCGTCAAATTCGGAATCGTGAGCGTTGCGATATGGGCGTCCGGTGTGGTGGCGCACGCAGACACGGTGGCCTATTGGCAATTCGATGGCGACGGTGGCGGGACGTATTCGAATGCGTCGGTGGGCGCCGGCGCCTACAACCTGGTTGCCGTGGGCGGACCGTTTTCCCAAAGCGGGTTGAGTGCGGGGGCGGTGCCCAATCCGGATGCGACGGTTGGTTTTGTCGGCTCGCCATCCGCGAATGCGGGCAGCCTCTTTTCCGTCAGCAACCAGGCCCGGTATATGGCCACCTCTGGCGATGGCTCGGCGGGCCTGACCCTTGCGGGTTCCAGCCGGTGGACGATGGAGGGGTGGTATAATTTGTACGCGGGCACCGGGCCAACGATCGACATGTTGTGGACCACGCGGGATTCGTCGTCGTCCTTTGTCGGCCTGTCGCTTCACGTCAATGTGGCGGGTGAGCTTGAATTCGTCGTCCAGCAGACGGGCCTGTCGACAAATCTGCTGAGCGGCGCGGGCTTCACCACCACGGGTCTCTGGCATCACGTGGCGATGACCTTCGACGGGACGGCGGGCGCAAACGGCTTGTTTGAAATGTTCATGAACGGAAGCAGCGTCGGCACGCTGGCGTTGCCGGTCGCGATGAACCGCGTCACCATCGACACGGGGGATGTGGCGCAGCTGCGTTTTGCGGGCCGCGCGGCCTCGACCAATTCGCTGGCGGGGCGGCTGGATGAATGGCGCCTTTCCGATGCCGTGTTGGCGCCCGATCAATTCCTCAATTATGTCCCGGAACCGTCCACCGCCGCGCTGATCTTGTGCGGGCTCGCGATGGCCTGGCGGCGAGGCCGGCGGAATGCGCCTCGCGTGGAATAGGGCGGCGCGCCTCTGTGCGCTTCTGTTCGCGCTCGCCTTCCCCGTGTGCACGGGCGGCGAACCGGTGCGCCTGCTGGAGCGGCCCGCCTATCCGCTCTACACCATCAGCAGCCTCAAATCAGCGCTGAGCGGGGAGGACCTTGATGCGCTCGCGCGCCACTTCACGCTGATCCACGGGAAGCTCGATGCGGACCAGTTCGATGCGTTGCGCGCGCGCAATCCGGCCTTCACCTGCCTGCGCTACATCAACAGCACCTACACCCGGACGCCGGAGCATGTCGGCATCGTGGAGTCGCGTTATCGCAAGGCGCTCGCGCTGCATGCCGCGGCGCGGCTCGCGGCGGACGCGACGCCCACCGACACCGTGCTGCGCGTGTCGGCGTGGGACCCGCGCGATCCGCGCGTGCCGGTGCACGGGAGCACGGTGGAGGGCGATTTTTCCTCCACCGACCCGGAGCGCCCGAGCACGCGCTTTTTCGTGAGCTGGGTCCGCATCGGCGACGAATGGATGCGCGTGAACCGCGTCGACGCCGAAACCGGCGGGCTGGAGGTAACCCGCGGCTGGTCGGGCGGCACGGCGGTCGCGCACCGCGCCGGGGCCGTGGTGCTCGCGCCGGTGTATCTGGGCTTCCGGCGCGCGAACAACCAGAAATATCCCGGCCAGCACCCGCTCGGTCCCGGGCGTCACCTGCGCTACGTGCTCGATCCCGGCGTGCCGGAGGGCCACCCGTTTATCGCGGACCAGGTGGTGGAAGCGATGACCGTGGACCGCGCCGACGGCGTCTGGCTCGACACGTTGAATACCGGCGACTTCAATTTGTCGGACGCCCTCGGGCGCCCGGTGCGCGCATGGAATGTCGCGACGGGCGCGCCCTACACGTTTGATGAGTTTCGCGCCGCGCAGGAGAAGAAATTCGCGTTTGTGCAGGAGGACGTGCACGCGCGGGTGGGGCGCCACCCCGTGCTGGTCGGGAACAACCTCAAGCCGTCCACCTACCCGCCGGGGCGCGGCGGCATGCGCCTGCTGCTGGAGTCCACGGCGGAGAAACCGCGGCCGCTCGACGGCTTCTGCATGGAGGGCGGCCTCGCGTGGGACCAGAACGACCTCGAGCCGGAGCATCTCGCGTGGAAGGATCGCATCGCGATGCTGATGGACGCCGCGCAGCGCGGGCTGGCGGCGATGCCGATCCTCGCCTCCGCAGGCTCGGACAGTCCGGCCTCCGAGGCCGACACCCCGGCGCGCGAGCGCATGGAGCGCTTCGGCTACGCGAGTTACCTGCTCGCGGTGGAGGCGAACGGCCGCACGCGCATGGGGACCTACGCCTTTTACCAGTCCGGGGGCCGCCGCTTCGTGAAGGTGCACCCGATGTATTTTTATCCCATCGGCGCGCCCGCGGAAACCTGGCCGCCGGACCAGCTCGATCGCTATCGCATGGCCGATTCGCCCGTCTATCGGCGCGCCTTCACCGGCGGCGTCGTGCTGGTCAATCCGTCGCACGAAACGGCGGTGGCGGTGCTGGATGCGATCCTGACGGATCCCGACACGGGCGCGTCCGTGGAACAGGTCACGCTGCCGCCGGGCTCGGGGAAAATACTCCTGGCGCCGGCGGCCGGCGGAGACGGGTAACGGAGCGCAGACAATAAACGAAGCGGTCCCGGCGTTATTGATTTTGACATGTCATAATGTCGGGCCTATACACACCACAACGAAAGCGCAGGCGGCAATGGACCTTCAGATAACGCGGCGAACAGCGGGAGTGATGCGATGGATGGTGTGGGCCTGGGCGCTGCCGGGCCTGGCCCCGGCCCAGACGCCCGCAACCTTCACCCCGTTGGAGCGGCCGGCGTATGCCTTGTATACGCTGGTCAGCCGTCCGTTGGACCTGACGCCGGCGGATATCACAGGGCTCGGGCGGAACTTCGATTTTCTGCACGGGAACCTGGAGCCGGAACAGTTCGATGCCCTCCGCAAGGTCAATCCGGAGTTCAAGGCGCTGCGCTACATCAACAGCACCTACACGCGCTTTGACGAGGATGTCGGGGTGGTGGAGTCGAAGCACCGGCGCGGCCTGTGCATGCATCCGGCGGCGCGCCTCGCTGAATCCGTGGCGGCGGACGCCACGCGGTTCCGGGTCGAACCCCTCGAGTCCGGGAAGAAGGGCCGGAAGGCGGCGATTCCGATTCGCGCGAGCACGGTGGACGGCGACTTTTCGTCCACGGACCCGAAGCGGCCCAGCACGAAGCACTACGTCTTCTGGATCCGCGTGGGCGATGAATTGATGCGCGTAAACGCGTTCGATCCGGCGTCGGGCGAGGTGCGGGTGACGCGGGGATTTTCCGGCACCACCCCGGCGGCGCACGCCGCGGGCGGGCCGGTGTTCTCGCCCGTCTACCTGGGCTTCAAGCGCGGGAACAAGGACAAGTATCCGGGCCAGCATCCGGGCGGGCCGGGCGAGCGGCTGCGGTATGTGCTCGATCCGAACAGTCCCGACGGGTGGACGTATTTTTCGGACCAGGTCGTCCGCGCGATGACCGAGTCGCGGGCGGACGGCGTGTGGCTGGACACGTTGAACGTGGGGGACTTCAACCTCTCCGATTGTCTGGGCCGGAAGGTGGATCCGTGGGATTTCCGAAGCGGCCGGCTCTACCGGCCGGACGACTTCCGCGAGGGGCAGGAACGCAAAATCGATTTCATCCAACGGGATGTGCACCGGCGGCTGGGCCGCCATCCGGTGCTGGTGGCGAACAATCTCAAACCCTCCTCCTTCTACCCGGGCAGCGGCGGCATGCGCCGGCTGCTGGAATCCACCGAGGTCAAACCGCGCCCGCTCGACGGCTTTTGCATGGAGGGCGGACTGGCGTGGCAGAAGGCGGATGAAGAGCACGAGACGAACACCTGGCGCAGCCGGATCGTCATGCTCATGGAAGCCGCGCAGGCCGGGCTGGCCGCGATGCCGATCTGGGGCGGCGCGGGCGGCAAGAGCGTCGGCTCGGAGCCCGACACGCCGGGACGCGACCGGGCCGAGCGGTTCGCCTACGCCAGTTATCTGCTCGCCGTGGAGAAGAACGGCCGCACGAAGATGGGCACCTATGCGATCTACCAGGCGGACGGGCGCCGTTTCGTCAAGGTGCACCCGATGTATTTTTATCCCGTCGGCGATCCGGCGGAATCGGTGAAGCCGGCTGAATTCGACCGCTACGCGCTCAACGACGGCGCGGTGTATCGCCGCCGGTTCACGAACGGGCAGGTGCTGGTCAATGTGTCGACGGCGCCGCAGCGCATGGTCCTGGAATTCCCGCACCTGGACCCGGACACCCGCGCGGTGGTGAACGGGATCGACCTGGCGCCCGGAACCGGCAAGATTCTGTTGTTGGCGAAGGAGGCCCCATGAACTCGATGATTGGTTGCGTCGCGTTGGCGGCGCTGATGGGGTTGCACGTTCCGGCGCAGGCCCAGGCCGGGACGACGGGCCGCACGGTGCGTCTGTTCATCCTCTCCGGCCAGTCCAACGCCGGCGGCAAGGGCGTGGGCAGCGAGTTGCCCGCGGAATACCGGGATCTGGGGCCGGATGTGCTGGGGTACGGCAAGGGGTTCAAGGAACTGGCCCCGCTGCGGCCCTATCCGCGCAAGGATTTCGGGGCGGACAACACCGCGTTCGGCGCGGAGATCACCTTCGCCTACTTCGCGAAAAAGGCGTTTCCGGACGACATCCTTTGCATCGCGAAGCAGACGGAAGGCGCATGCTCCATTGTGGCGTGGGATAAAAACTGGCAGCGGCCCGACTGGAAGAGCGATCTCGCGCGGGTGAAGAATGAAAACAAGGAACCGCAATATCCCGAACTCATCGGCGTCATCCGCGGTGCGCAACGGGCGCTCGCCGCGCGCGCGGACGTCGGAGCGGTCGTGTTGTCGGGCGTGTTGTGGGTGCAGTCGGAGCGCGACGACAACCATCCCGGCACGGCGGCGGACTACGAGCAGAACCTGCGCGCCCTGATCGCCAACCTGCGCGCGGACATGGAGGTCGCGGACCTGCCCTTCCTGTTCGCGGACGGCAACGGGCGGCAGAACCTCGCCGTCCTGCGCGCGGGCATGAAACGCGTCGCGGACACGGTGCCGAACACGGCGCTCGTTTCCATCGAGGGCCTGCCGCGCGGCGACAAGGTGCATTACAACGCCGCGGGCCAGGTCGAACTGGGCCGCCGTTTCGCCGAGGCATATCTCCGCCTGGCCGGGCGCGCGCCCGCCCCTTGACGCCGCGATGCATGCAGGAATCCATCTGGCCCTGCTTGCCGGGCTGCTGCCGTTCCTCGCCCTCGCGCAGGAGGCCCGGCCGCCGAATATCGTCCTGATTCTCGCGGACGACATGGGCTATTCCGATCCCGGCTACATGGGCGGCGAGGCGGCCACGCCGCATCTTGACCGCCTGTCCCGCACGGGCGCCACCTTCCTGAACTGCTTCAACAACGCGAAGTGCGCCCCGTCGCGCGCGGCCCTGATGAGCGGCATGAACGCGGTCCGGGTCAAGGCCTTCAAGTCGAAGGGGAATCTCCGCGAAAACCGCGCGGCCTGCGTGGCGGAGATCCTGGGGGCGCACGGGTATGCGACGATCATGGCCGGCAAATGGCACATCGCTCCCGAGCCGTGGGAACTCGGCTTCCAGCACCAGTTCGGCAGCCAGATCACGCCGTATTATTTCCGCCCCGCGCCCGCCGGGAAAAAGGGCGGCCTGACGCGCGACGGGGCGCCGGTGGATCACGCCGCCCTGCCGGCGGATTGGTATTCCACCATCGCCTACACCGACTTTGCGATCGACCGCATTCGCGCCGCGGCGTTGCCGGAGCGGAAGCCCTTCTTCCTGTTCCTGTCCTACCATGCCCCGCACGCCCCGCTTTCCGCGCTGGAGGAGGATTGGGAGCGGTATCGCGGGCGGTATGCCGACGGCACGGACGCGGCGGCGGAGCGGCGTTACCAGCGGATGGTCGAGCGCGGAATCGTGGACCCCGCGGTCTGGCCGCTGCCGCCGGCCGAGCCGCACGACAGCTGGCGCGACGGGCGCGTGGCGCCGGCGTGGAAGGATTTTTCGGACCAGGAAAAGGCGCTGTTCCAACGAAAGCTGGAGCTGACCGCGGCCATGGTGGATCGCCTGGACCGGGAGATCGGCCGCCTGCTCGCGTTCCTGGAGACGTCGGGCCAGTTGGAGCACACGTGGATATTCTTCCTGTCGGACAACGGCGCGACGCACGAACAGGGCGTGTATGGCGGGGTTAATCCGGAGCGGCTCACGGCGGCCGCGCTCGCGCGCATGGGCCTGCGCGACGGCGTGTCCGGCGGCACGGCGGGACCGGTGGTGGCGCGGGTGCAAAACGTGCCGCTGCGGGGATTCAAAACGACGCTGTGGGACGGCGGCATGCGCACGTCGTTGATCGTGCAGGGCCCGTCGGCGCAAGCGACGAACGGGCCCGTCGCCTTCATCCGCACGCCGGTGGACATCACGGATCTCGCGCCCACGTTTTACGCGCTGGCCGGGGTGGACTATCCCGCGCAATTCGGCGGGCGCACCCTGAATCCCCTCGATGGCGCGAACCTGCTGCCGCTGCTGCGCGGGGAGGCGTGGCCCGCGCGCAACCTCTATTATGCCTACAAGGAAGACCACGCTGTGCGCAATGAGCGCTGGAAGCTGTTCGGGCGCTACAACCAGCGGAAACAGACGCACCGCTGGCAGCTCTTCGACGTGCAGGCGGACCCCGCGGAATTGCGCAACGTGGCGGACCGGCATCCGGACGTGGTGGCCGACCTCGCCGCGCAGTGGCAGGCCTGGAACCAGCGCTACGGCGTCATTTCAGGATATCAATCCTACCGCGCCGGCAAGGGGGATCGCGATGAGGAGTAGCGTCGTGCTGCGGCGAATCCTGTGCGGAGTGCTCCTGTCCGTCGCGTCCCCGGCTTTTGCGACGCATCTGTTCATCCTGGCGGGACAATCCAACATGCAGCGGCTGGATCCGGACCTGTCCTTCACGCCCGCGGTGGAGGCGGCGTTCGGGAAGGAAAACGTGATCGTGGTGCACGATGCGCATGGCGGACAACCCATCAGCCGGTGGTGCCGGACGGCGGCGCCGTATACGCGGAAAGGCCACGAAAAGGCGGGCGACCTCTATGACGGGCTGCTCGCCCAAATCCGTGCGGCGCTCAACGGGCGCGCGCTCACATCGGCCACGCTGGTCTGGATGCAGGGCGAGGCGGACGCGCGGCGCATGGGCGGGGCGCAGTACGCGCGCCACCTGCAGGAGTTGATCGCCCAGTTCGAGGCCGACCTCGGGCAGCCCGGTCTCCATGCGGTGATCGGCCGGTTGAGCGACCACGGCCTCACGCAAAAGAAGTACACGCATTGGGCTTCCATCCGCGACGCGCAGGTTGCGCTGGCCGCCGCGAATCCGCGCTACGCCTGGGTGGACACGGATGATTTGAATGGTCCGCAGAACCTGCTCCATTACGGCAAGCGCGACTATGTGGAGTTGGGCGCCCGCTTTGCGACGAAAGCCATAGAACTCATCCAGTCACAGGAGAATCCACGTGTCCGTTGAAGTGTGCATCATTCCGAAACCCACACGCCTGGTCCGCACGGAAGGGCGCTTCCTGTCCGGTCCCGCCTTCCACGTCCAACCACCCGCCGACGACCCGGCTGCGGCCGCGCTCGCTGCGCGCTGGGTAGACGACCTGAATCGCGCGACCGGGCTGCAGGCCGCGGTGGCGGCGCCGGGTTCCATCAGCGGCGGCGTGCAACTCGCGGCCGTTTCCGGACTGGGCCCCGAAGCCTATCGCCTGCGCGTGACGCGGGACCGGATTTTAATCGAGGCGAGCGCGCCGGCGGGCTGGTTTTACGGATGGCAGAGCGTGCGCCAGTTGGTGCAGGTCGCGGCGGCGGAGTCGACCTCGCCGATGGCGATCCCCTGCCTCGAGATCGAGGATGCGCCGCGATTCACCTGGCGCGGCATGATGCTGGACGTCTGCCGGCACTTCATCCCGGTGTCCGACGTAAAGAAATTCATCGACCACCTTGCGCTCTACAAGCTGAACCGGTTCCACTGGCACCTCACCGAGGATCAGGGCTGGCGGATCGAGATTAAAAAATATCCAAGGCTCACGGAAATCGGGGCGTGGCGGAAGGAATCGTTGATCGGCCATTTCAAGGATGAGCCGGCGCGTTACGACGGCATCCCGCACGGCGGCTTCTACACGCAGGCGGAGGTGCGCGAGGTGGTGCGCTACGCGGCCGAGCGCTTCATCACCGTCGTGCCGGAAATTGAAATGCCGGGCCACGCGCAGGCGGCGCTGGCGGCCTATCCCGAATTTGGCGTGACCGGCGAGCCGGTGGAGGTACGCACGACGTGGGGCATTTCACCCATCATCTACAATCCGTCCGAGAAGACGATCGCCTTCCTGCAGGACGTGCTGGATGAGGTGCTCGCGCTTTTCCCCTCGCCGTTCATCTGCATCGGCGGGGACGAGGCGCTGAAGGACCAGTGGAAGGCCAGCCTCGCCGTGCAGCAGCAGATCAAGGAGCTGGGGCTGAAGGACGAGGATGAATTGCAGAGTTGGTTTATCCGCCGAATGGAAGCATTCCTGAATGCGCGCGGACGGCGGTTGCTTGGGTGGGACGAAATCCTGGAGGGCGGACTCGCTCCGAACGCGACCGTGATGTCCTGGCGCGGCGTCGAGGGCGGCATAGAGGCCGCGAAGCAGGGCCACGATGTGGTCATGTGCCCCCGGACGCATTGTTATTTTGACCACTATCAGGCGGGACCTGTCGGCGAGCCGCTGGCGATCGGCGGACTGACGACGTTGGAGAAAGCGTACAGCTACGAGCCGATCCCGGAGGGCCTGCCGCCGGAGAAGGCCCACCATGTGTTGGGCGCGCAGGCGAACGTGTGGACGGAATACATGCCGGACTTCAAGCACGTCGAATACATGATCTTCCCGCGCATCGCGGCGCTGGCCGAGGCGGTGTGGTCTCCGGCCGGGTTGCGCGACTACCCCGCGTTCCTCGCCCGCGTCCAGACGCATCCGGTGCTGTATGACGCGCTGGGGATTCGCTACGCGCCGCACGTGTTCGCCCGCGTGGCGGCGCCCGCC
Organism: uncultured Verrucomicrobiota bacterium; assembly: GCA_937996795.1. Lineage (GTDB taxonomy): Bacteria > Verrucomicrobiota > Kiritimatiellia > CAIVKH01 > CAIVKH01 > JAMLJG01. The sequence goes on from CALKUH010000070.1 coordinate 116,003, forward strand.
TGAGAAGCGCCATGTCCTCCGCGCCCCCGGTTCCCTTCGGGCCCGTTCCCTCGGCGCGCCAGTTGCGCTGGCATGCGCTGGAGTATTACGGGTTCATTCACTTCACCGTGAACACCTTCACGGGAAAGGAGTGGGGCTATGGCGATGAAGCGCCCGCGCTGTTCAATCCCGCGGCCTTCGACGCGGAGCAAATCGCCGGGGCCGCGGCCGCGGGCGGCATGGCGGGACTCATCCTGACCTGCAAACACCATGACGGTTTCTGCCTGTGGCCGTCGCGCCACACCGCGCATTCCGTGCGGCATGCGCCCTGGCGCGGCGGACGCGGCGATCTCGTGCGTGAAGTCGCGGATGCGTGCCGGCGGCGCGGTCTGCGGTTCGGCGTGTATCTTTCCCCCTGGGATCGCCACCACGCCGACTACGGCCGGCCCGCTTATGTGGCGTTTTACCGGGACCAGTTGCGGGAGTTGCTGACGGAATACGGCCCGCTGTTTGAAGTGTGGTTCGATGGCGCCAATGGCGGCGACGGGTATTACGGCGGGGCGCGCGAAACACGGCGGATCGACCGCCGCGCCTACTACGACTGGCCGGGAACCTGGGAGCAGGTGCGCGCGCTGCAGCCGGATGCGGCGATCTTCAGCGACGGCGGCTGGGACGTGCGCTGGGTGGGGAACGAACGCGGCGTCGCGGGCGACCCCTGCTGGCACCGGCTGGACCGCGACCGCTTCTTTCCCGGCGAGGCCGACGAAGCGCAGCTCAATTCGGGCCACCGGTTCGGAAGCCACTGGGTCCCCGCCGAGTGCGACGTCTCCATCCGCAAGGGCTGGTTCCATCATCCGGCGACGGATGAAACGGTGCGGTCGCCGGACAACCTGATGGATCTTTATTACCAGTCCGTTGGGCGCGGCGCATCGCTGCTGCTCAACCTGGCGCCGGACCGGCGCGGCCTGCTGGTCGATCGCGAGGTGGCCGCCCTCCGCGAATTCAAAGGCCGACGGGACGCCGCGTTCGGCCGCAACCTCGCGGAAACGGCGCGCATCGCGGCCTCCAATGTGCGCGGCGGCGCGGCGGCGTACGCGGCCTCGCGGATGCTCGATGGCGACGCGGCGACGTATTGGACTTGTGACGACGGCGTGCTGGAGGCCGAGATCGAGCTGAGGCTTGAACGGCCCATCCGGTTTAATGTCGCCGGGCTTCGCGAATTTCTTCCGCTGGGGCAGCGCGTGGATGCCTTTCAGGTGTGGATCGAACAGGAAGGCCGGTGGGCGCCCTTCGCCCGCGGCGAAGCCATCGGTCATCGCCGGCTGTCGCGCGGGACGCGCTGTGAAACGAACCGGGTCCGCATTACCGTGCGCGGTTCCGCTCCGCCCGCCCTGTCGGAAGTGGCGCTCTATGACGATCCGAACCTTCCCTGACGCGCTGCGCGCCGGCGTCCGTCCGCCGCTCGCCGCGTTGCTGCTTGCGCTGGCGGTCCGCGCGGACGGAGTGGAGCCGGTGCCCGTGGCGCGGTTCATCTTCCCGCAGCCGGTCGAGGCGCTCGCCGACGCGCCGGACGATACCGTCGTGATCCGCCTGGCGGCGGGCGGCACGCTCCTCGCCCTCGACGCGGCGCCGCACACGCTGTGCCCGCCGGGTCGCGGCATGCTGGTCGCGTTCTGGCTGCGCGTCGACGACGCCGGGCCGCCCGCCCGCGCGCAGTTGGAGGCGCAGTGGGAGGGGCCGGACGGACCCGCCGGTTTCCAGGAGGTGTCCGGGGCGCCGCTCCAGTCCGGCGCGTGGACGCGGGTGGCCGGCTGGCTGTTTGCGGGGGAGGGCCGGTCCCTGCGCGGGCTGCGCCTGCGCGTATCGCGCGCGGGGCCTTACCACCTCCTGCCGCCGGGGCTGTGGCACTCGCCGGAAACGCAGCCGCCGGATGACCGCCCCGCGCTGCGCGTCGCGGGACGTCATCTGATGGCGGGCGATGCGGTCGTCCGGTTGAACGGGGTCAACCTCTGCGCGTATTCCGATGACGACCGGGATCCCGTGCAGCACGCGATGGCCTCCGCGGATGAAGAGGATTACGCCGCCATCGCGGCGGCCGGCTTTAATGTCGTCCGGCTGAACTGCTGGCACAAATGCTTCGCCGACGCGGGCGGCTGGGCCTGGCTTGACCTGCACCGCTCCTGGGCGAAGCGGCAGGGGCTGCTGTTGATTCTCGATTTGCACGCGCCGCCGGGCGGCTACCAGGGTCCGGAATACAATCGCAAACGGTTCTATCAGGAACCGGAACTCCAGGCGGCCGCGATCCGGTTCTGGACCGAGGCCGCGCGCCGCTATTCCGGCGACCCCGCCATCGCGGCGTTCGATCTGATCAATGAGCCGAATCCGCCGCGCGACGCGGACTGGTGGGCCTTTGTGGAGGCCGCCCTGCCCGCGATCCGGACGGCGGGTTGGGCGCAGCCGGTGATCGTGGAGAAGAGTTTCGCGCGGGACGGCGCGTTCCGGAAATTGTCCGACGCGAACGTCATCTACGACGCGCATTTTTATGAGCCGTGGTCCTTCTGCTCCGGCGCCTCCGGCCGCTACGGCGACCCGGTGGCGGCGGGCGTGACGACGCGGCTGGACCGGGCGTGGCTGGCGCGCGCGCTGCGCGAGGAACTCGTCTCCTTCGCGGAGGAACACGACGTGCCCTGCAACGTCGGCGAATACGGCATCATGCCCGCCGTCCTCGCCGCCGGCGGCGACCAGTGGTTGCGCGACGTGGTGGACCTGATGGAGGCCGGCGCTGTGAACCGGCAGTACTGGTGCTGGCACTATTTCCCGTGGGGGCTGCACGACGCGGGCTGGCATCGGCGCCGGCCCGCGGCGCCGCACCAGCGCATCCTGTCGGTGATCGCGCCCGCACCGATGCGGGCCGCCGGTCCGGCGGTTCCCCGCGCGGTCATCGTTGGTGGAACAGGCGCTCCGCCGGCAGTTCGCTGAACGCGCCGCCCCGGGGTTTCCAGGTGATGTGGAAGCGCTCGTCCCCCCACGCCTCGAAGTATTCTATGCGGAGCGGTTGCAGCCCCGCCTGCAGCGCCACCTCGCCCTCCGCGTAGTGGAGCCCCACCTTGTCGTGGACCAGCACATCGACGCCGTTGACGCGGATGCGCACGCCGTCGTCGGAGTGCGACGCGAAGACATAGAAGCCGTCCGCGGGCACGTCCAGCAGCCCCTCGAACACGTAGGCATAATCGAACTCGCGGCGGCTGTGCTCCGTCGTCAGCCGGCTGGTGACGCCGGTGTCGCGCGGGTGCAGCGCGGCGAAATCGGGCAGGTTCGTCCAGCTCCCGGACTGCCGCGGAATCTCCTCCGTGACGCGCGCGTTCTCGTAGTACGCATAGCGCAGGCCGGGGTTCAGCTGATCGCGCGCGACGAGCAGGGGCGCGAGGCCGACGGCATTCGTGAACGCCGCCGACGCGACCGGGCTTTCCACGCCGTCCTTGAAGGCGCGCGCCTTGATGACGGTCGTTTCCCCGATCAGGAACGGCGCGGTGTAACGCGGCGAGGCGGGCGTCGGGTCCGCGTCGTCGAGGGTGTAGTGGATGACCGCCTCCTCATCGGCGCTGTACAACCGCACGCGTTGCCGCTGGACAAAGTCGCCCCCGTACGGGACGAGCGTGGGCGCGTACAGGCCGTCCGCCGGTTCCGCAAGCGGGTCGACCAGCAGGACGCCCCACGGATGCAGGGCCGGGATCCGCACGCTGTCGATCATTCCGCGCGCCAGCTCGACGGTGCGCACCAGCGGCGCGTAGTCCCGGCTCTCCGCCGCGTCGCGATGCAGGGCGCCGTCATACGGCTGCGGCGTGAGCAGCCGGTAGCGCACCGGGCGCGCGCCGAAGAAGCGAAGGGGATCGATGCTGAGCGTGAAGGTGGCGGCGTCGCCCCATTCCACCAGATGCACCGCGACCGGCGCGTCGGCCTCGCCGGGTTTCGCCCGCACCGTGGCCTGGATGAGCCCGCTGCCGTGGCGGAAGCGGACGGGCAGGCCCGCCTCGTGGTCGGGCTGCGGGCGCGTGTGGGGGACGACGCCGTCCTCGTAGCCGTCCAGCCACGGGGCGATGCCCCGCACGAAGGCGTACAGATCCGCGTACTGGTCGGGCGTCGCGTAAATGCGCGGATTCGCGCCGAAATAGACATCCCACGGCACGACGAGGTGCCCGCCGTTCGCATAGGCCGTGGCGATGACGCGCCGCGTCAGCGGTTCGTTGTCGCTGACCAGCGTGAAAATCTGCGCCTTGTTGAGACGCCGCGCGTCGAGGAATCGCGTCGCCATCGCCGCCGGGTTGGCGGATTTCAGGGGGAGTTCGGCGATGCCGAAATCGAACGGGTCGTGCGGGAACACGCCGAGGCTGCGCCCGTCGTAGTTGTTGGCGGAGAAGGAAAGGGGCCGTCCGGCGTACGCGCGCAGCTCCGCGTGCATCCGCTGGTAGAAATTGCTGACGGAATCGCGCTGGAAACGCTTCATCCCGGTTTCGAGGTCCGCCCCCTGCGCCGCGGCCTTTTCGCGGCAATGCGCGCACCAGCAGGCGCCCCACGCCACGGCGGCATAGTTGCAGCCCGGGTCGTCCATCTGGATCGAATCCACGCCGGCATCGATCATGATGCGGGCCTGCCGGCGGTAGGCGTCCTGGAACGCGGGGCTGTTCACGCAGCCCCACCACGGGATGCGCGGGAACTTCCGCATCCACGGCGCGGTGACGAGCGCGCCGTCCCGGTCGCGGATGCGCCCGCGCTCCCGTTCCTCCGGCGTGCTGCCGTCGACGGTGGCGGAACTCATGGTGCCGTTGAAGGCGTAGCCCTTGCTGCGGCACAGCGCGATCCACTCCGCGTCGAGGTTGTACACCCAGTCGAGGCGTGTCGCGTGGAACGCGGCTGCGGAGCGGAACGTGTCGTGCGGTTCGCCGTCGTGCCGGCCGCGGCTGGAAAAACTGACGTCGCTGTAGCGTGGCGCGCCGACCGGCCGCACCGCCGTCTCGGCGATCTGGTTGACCGGCAACGGGCGCTGCGGGTCCGCGGCCAGGACGGTCGTGGTCGTGAGGGCGGCGGTGAGCAGGAATGCGCTGGAGGACTTCATCTCGGACTCCTTCTGATTCATATGGTTTTTTCCGCCGCTGCGCGAGACTGCGCGGCGATGACGGTGTTGATCCGCAGGGCTTCGCCGTAAAGCTGGAAGCGGGTGAGGACGCGCGGCGCAAGGCGCAAATAAGCGCCGCCGTTGACTTCGCGCAGGTGCGGGCTGAAGCGGTGCCAGCCGAACTGCCGCTGCGTGCCGCCGTCGCACAACCGGCCATTGATCACAAACAGGATCAGTTTGGGGCCGCCGTCCACGATGATGCCCGCCTCGTGCGCCGCGCTGGCGGGCAGCAGCCCGGCCTCCGAGCGCCCGCGATTTTCCGTTTGTCCGTCGTTGAGGACGACCTCCAGCGCGCCCTCCGCGCCGAGCAGCACGGCGAACCCCTTGCCGCTGGAATCGCGATTGTCGACCAGGATCCGGCCGGCGTCCTCCGCCCCGGGTTGCAGCGACAATAGCAGGGTGAACCCGGCACGCAAATCGAGGCGTCCGTAGTCCGCGCGGTGGACATCGCGCTTGATCAACTGGGGGAATACGGGCGCAGGATGCGCGGGCGGCATCGCGGCGTCCGGCGCCGGCAGGACCAGCATCCGATGCGCGCGTTCGTCCGGCGGTTCCGGCGCCCACAGCGCGTTGAGCAGGGCCTTGGGCAGCTCGTGCACGCGCGCAATGTCCTTCTGGGTCTCCGTCAGGAAGTACCGCCCGTCCTCCTCCACCAGATCCGGATAGCTCATGCGGATGTAGGGGTCGTCGTCGTACAGCACGATTTCCGGCTGGGACCACGCGATTTCGAGTCCCTGCGGCGTCCGGACCTCCCGTCCGCCGGACAGCCAGACCGGGTTGCGGTCGTCGTAGGTGCGGCCGCCGTGGTTGTGGAACCAGTAGAGATAGTTCCCGTTTTTGCAGCGCCACGCGAAGTTCGCGGCGCGCGGGTGTTTCATCAGCCGCCCGTCCGCGTAGCGCTTGTAGCGCGGCGTGCTCCAGGTGCGGCCGCCGTCGCGGCTGTAGGCCTCGACCGGATGGCCGTCGATGGACCGGTACACGACATACAGCGAACCGTCGCTCATCACGCAGTAGCTCTGCTCCTCGCTGATCGGCCCGCCGCCCGGCGGCGTCCGCAACCCGACGTCGCCGTCCGGCAGCGTTTCCCAGCGGATGCGCTCCGGATCTTGCTCCGTGAGCAGGTTCTCGCTGCGCAGCAGCGCCCCCTCGGATTGCGCGAAAAAGCCCTCGCCCATTTTGCCCACCTTGATGAGGGGCACATATGCAGCCGCATTCAGCGTGAAGGGTTTGCCGACGTTCCAGAACAGGCGGATCAAGCCCCTGTAAACGTTGTTGCGGTCGCACGCGAATTCGCGCACCGGGATCGGATAGCGTCGCGGCGACCAGCTGCGCCCGTGGTCGTCGCTGAACTTGAAGACGAAATAGCCGAGGGAATCGACGCGCTTCGACGACTCGCTGCGGTCATGCCAGTGCACCTCGCGCACATTGTCCGTGTTGTGGTTGTAGAAAATGTAGATGCGGCCGGCAGGCGTCTTCAGCATCACCGCGTAGGAATTCTCCGGACTGTCCGCGGGCTCGACCGGCACCGGCGCGCTCCAGGTGCGGCCGCGATCCGTGCTGCGCATCGTGGTCACGTGCTGGCCGCGTTCGCCCTCCTCGCCGGGGCCGGTGGTGACGCAGCACAGCCACGCGCCGTCGTCGGTCTGCACGATGTAGGGCTGGTCGCTGTAGGACAGGGTCGGGATCTCGTGTCCGGTGGACAGGTGGCGCGGGTCGGGAGGATTCATGGGAGTACTTCGCTTTCTTCTTCTTCGAGTTCGATGGGTTCAAATTCGCCGGGTGCATCCCCGGTGGTCTCCATTTCCGGATCGGTGGCGTCGGGCGGCGACCGGCCGAAGGGAAAATCGTCGCGCAGCCCGATGCGCGCGGATTCGATGCGCGAGCCGTCAAAGGACCCGCCGGTCCCGCTGACATTCTCCCACCGGGCGCTTTCCCGGTTCCCCGGTTTGTTGGAGCGGACCTTGCGGCCGCCGACTTTGCCGATGCGGATATCGCGGAAGACCTGGTTCATCGTGCGGTCGGGCCAGTCGAGGAAAATGCCGTCCGGCGCGGCATCGTTCATGCCCGGCGCGGCGAACACGTTGCGGATGGTGATTTGTTCGAAGGTGTTGAGGAAGGGGCCGCCTTTCAGGTTGGTCCCGGCGAGGTGCACCGCGCCCATGTCGCCGCTGTCGTGGCCGCATTCGTACACACGCAGGTGGTGGAAGCGGTTGCCTTCCGCCGGTTGCAGGCCCGGCATGTAGTCCAGCGCGCCCTCCTCGCTGAGCGTGTGGCCGCGCACGGTCACGGCATAGCGCGGAGAGCGGAACAGTTCCGAGTGCGACACCTCGTTGCGGCTGCTGTTGAAGACGTTGATGCACGCGGCGTACAGGGCGATCTGCCCGACGTCGTGGATCTTGTTGTTGGTCAGCACGTGGTTGAGGCTGAGTCCGCTCTCGTTCTGGTTGAAGCGGTTGCAGAGCGTGAGGCCGTTGATGCCCATCTGCTCGATCCAGCAGGACTCCACCCGGTTGTTCCGCGCCTCGCCGATCATCATGATGCCGTTGCGCCCGGAATTGCGCAGATGACAGGCGCGGATCTCGATCTCGCGCGTGTTCATCATCCAGATCAGGGCGTGGTCCCGGCGGCCCCAGTCCAGCGTCCACCAGTGCAGGGTCGGCGAGCGGGTGTTCGTGTATTCCAGGCGCAGGCCCTCGAACACGAGGCGCTCCACCGGCCGCGCGGGGCTGTCGCCCTCCACGCGGATCAAGTCCATCAGCAGCGGGAACTCGATCTCCATCTCCGCGGGCGCCAGGCCCGGCGGCGGGACCAAAAACAGGCGGCCCGTGCGCTGTTCCAGGAAGAACTCGCCGGGTTGGTCGAGGTAGGGCAGGGCGTCCTCGAGAAAATAGCGCGCCTGCCCGAGGATTTCGGTGGCATCGCCCATGTTGTGGAAAAAGATGCGACGCGTCGCGGCGTCCACCTTCGTCACCTTGCAGATCCAGCGATGCCAGTCCGCCTTGCCCCACGGGAATACCTGGATGCGCAGTTGCTCCGCGCCCGGGCCCAACGGCGCGACATCGGAGCCGCTCCACTGGAGCCAGCTCGTGGTGACGCCCTTCCCGCGCTGGCCCTTGGGAAGGCCGTTTTCCGAAACGAGATAGGGCCCTTGCGCGGTCGGGAACTCGGGTTGATGGACATGGTTCGGGTGCCGCGCCTTGCGGAGGCGTTCGCCGTTCGCATACAGCGTGTGCACCGCCGGCGCGCCCCGCACGCCGGTCTGCCAGATGCCGTTCCGGTGGTGCACCCAGTTCGTCAGGCGGTGGCTGCCCAGGATGCGCGCGCTGCCCGGTTCGCCGCGGCTGCGGTAGATCACGCGGAATCCGTTGCAGCCCGAGTCGCGCGTCGAAAAGCGCAGCGGCGCCCGCAGGCGGTAATCGCCCGGCGCGAGGTGCACCACGATGTCGCGGGTCATCCGCTGGTTGATCGCGCGGACGGCGGCCTGCGCCCGCGCGATGGTGCGGAACGGCTGCTCACGCGTGCCGGGGTGTTCGTCGCGGCCGTCCGGCGCGACAAAGAACTCCTGGGCCAGCGCGCCCGAGGCGAGCAGCCAAAGTCCTCCCATCAGCATGGACATCCGATTCATTCGTTCTCGCCAGCATACGAGGCCATCGTTCGGACAGCCATTGCCCGCGCATGCACATCCGGGCCAACCGGACGTCAATCGGGCCACCCGCGCCCGCATGTCCCGTTTCGATGCACACTGACCCGTTTACGCGCGGAAGCGGACTTCGTCTCCCGGGCCACCGGGCCGCAGGATGGCGGCATGGTTTTTCCATCCAGGCGAAAGGCCGCGATGATGTGTGCTGCATTCATGACCGTCCTGTGGGGCGCTCCATCTGCACCGGCGACGGATGCGCGCGAAACCCTCTGCCCGCAACCCCTGCGCGTGCAGCCCCGCCCCGAGGTATTTTTGCTGGAGGCGACGACCCCGATCCTCGTTCGCCCCGACGCGACCGGCGCGTGGGCGGCCGCGGAATCGCTGGTCGCGGCGTGGCGCGAGCCGGTCGGATGGGCTCCGCCCCGCACCGCGGATGCAGCGGCCGGGGACGAGGGCGCGATTGTGTTCCAAGCGCCGTCCCGGGATTCCGCGCCCCTGCCCGCCGAGGGCTACCGGTTGCGCGTGACGCGCGAACGGGTGGTGGTGGAGGCGGGCGATGCCGCGGGCGCATTTTACGCCGTGCAGACCTTGCGCCAGCTGGCGCCGACCGCGCTCTGGGCGGAACGGCCCCTCGTGCTGGGCCGTCCCTTCCTCCCGGGCGTGGAGCTGGAGGATGCGCCCCGCTTCGGCTGGCGGGGCGTCATGATCGATGAAAGCCGCCACTTCATAGGCAAGACGCATGTGCTCAAAATTCTCGATGCGATGGCGGCGCTGAAGCTGAATCGCTTCCACTGGCACCTCACCGATGCGCCGGGCTGGCGGATCGAAATCAAGCAATTCCCGGAACTCACCACCATCGGCGCGCGCGGCGACCACAGCAATGCGGACCGCGCGCCGCAGTTTTATACACAGGACGAGATCCGCGAAATCGTCGCCTATGCGCGCGCGCGGCACATCGTGGTGATTCCCGAAATCGAGATGCCCGCGCACAGCACGGCGGCCCTGCGCGCCTATCCGCACCTCAGCTGCACCGGCAAACCGGAGTTCATGTATTGCGCGTCGAACCCGGAGGTCTATCGCTTCCTTGAGCAGGTGCTGGACGAGGTCCTCACGCTGTTCGATTCGGAATTCATCCACATCGGCGGCGACGAGTGCCCGACGGGTGTCTGGAAAAAATGTCCGCGCTGCCAGGCGCTCAAGACGCGGGAAAACATGCCCGATGAGCGCGGGCTGCAGAGCCGGATGATCCATCATTTCGATCGCCACCTCGCCGCGCGCGGACGCAGGCTGGTGGGGTGGGACGAAATTTTGGAGGGCGGGCTCGCGCCCGGCGCGACGGTGATGTCCTGGCGCGGCGTGGACGGCGCGCACAAGGCCGCGGCGCTGGGCCAGGACGTCATCCTGACGCCGCGGACCTACCTCTATCTGGACTATCCGCAAACGGAAACGCCCGACGGCTATTCCTATTTTGCGATCCAGGTGAATTCGCCCGAACGCATCCTCGCGTTCGATCCGCTGGCCGGTTTCGCCCCCGCGCATCACGGCCGCATCCTGGGCGTGCAGGGCAGCCTGTGGGGCGAACATGTCTTCGATGGGGACGACGCGGAGTGGAAACTGTTTCCGCGCCTGTTCGCCGTGAGCGAAAAGGCCTGGGCGCCGGCCGGGGCGGCGTGGGAGGAGTTCCAGCCGCGGATGACGGCGATGAGCGAACGCTTCCGGCTGGCCGGCTATCGCGTGGCGACCGCCGCGGAGCCGTCGTGGTACCGGCCGCTGGACCGGTGGGGACCGCGCCAGCTTTCCGCGACCTGGTCGAATCATGTCTGGGACGTCCGCGCGCGCGTGACGGGGCCGGGCGTCTATCTCGCGCGCTTTCACTACACCGGCGGGCAGCACGGCTATCGCATCCGCCATGCGCGGTTGCTGGTGGATGGCGTCCAGGTGTCCGCGGACGAACGTGAGGCGCAGGCCCGTCGTCCGCACCAGCGCGCGGTGGATTTCGTGCTGCGGATGCCGGCGGGCCTGACCCCGGCCTCCATCGAAGTGCACGCCGAACTGCAGACGGAGGGCGGCGCCGACAGCATGGGCGCGCTGTGCGTCCTGCCCGTCGAGCAGGACCAGCCCGTGGTGCGGAGGTTCCGATGAAACGCGTCCTTTTGAGCCTCGTGGTGGCGTGCGGGCTGGGGGCCGGCTCGGCACGGGCCGACGCGCAGGCACCGGCCGGTGAACCGCCCGGGTATTTCTTGATCGCGGACTATGCCCCGTCGTCCACACCCGCCTATAAACCCATCCCCCTGGCCGTGACGGCGCGGGTCGACGGGGTGCTGCACCTGCACGGCGAGGATGCGGACCGCGGCCTTGTGATCGAGGCGACCGCCACGCCGGGCGCGGACGGCGGGTGGGCGATAGAGGCCGGGGTGCGCAACACGCGCGGCGGCGACCGGGCGCTCTGGCTGGAGTTCCGGCTGCCGCTGCCCGACGGGCCCTGGCGGTGGTGGGATTCCGTGCGCACCACCCGCCCCGTGCCGGCGACCGGCATGGTGTCGACCGCCCTGCACCCGCTGCCGACGGTCAGCGGCCCCGACGGCACGTTCACCCTGGCGGTTCCGCCGACGCATCCCGCCGCGGTGCTGGGCGGGGCGGATGCAAACGGGTTGTGGCTGCGCTGGCCGCTCGGGTTGGCCCCGGAGACGCGTCCGCCCGGCGCGGCGCGCGTGGCCCTCCTGCTCCGGCGCAGCGCTTCGCGCTGGGGCTTGCGGGATGCGCTGGCGTGGTATTACGAACGGTACGCGGAGTATTATCACCTGCCGCCGGAGCAGCTGCGAAAATGGGACCACGACATGGTCTGGGGGCGGGCCGGCGACTGCTCCCGCCTGCCGCCGGGCCGGCGCGACGGGCCGTGCATGGCGTACTACAATTTTTCGGGCAAGGTCCGGCTGGCCGACGAAATGGACGGGAGCACCGAGGCCGGCTTCCGGCGCGTGCTGGAGACCGCGCGGCTCTCCCTCACGTGGTACGACGGGGATCCCCTGCAGGCGCGGCGGATCTTCCTGAACAGCATCCTGCATGATGCGGACGGCCGCCTGTCGTACACGCCCGACGGGAAGGCCTACAAATTCGCGATGAACGCCGACCCGGATGTGTTCGGCGACCGGGCGGAGCCCAACCAGGGCCGCCATCTGCTGGATCAGATCGTCGCCCACGCGGAGGCCGGCCGCATCGACAGCCTCCATTTCGACACGGTCGGCCGCTGGGGGCGTCCCCTGAATTACCGGCGCGAGCATTTCGCCTACGCCGCGCATCCGCTCGTGTTTGACGCGGAGGGCCGCGTGTGCCTGTACAACAAGCTGGCGCTGGCCGAATTCTTCGCCACGTTGCGGATCGAGGCGCGCCGCCGGGGCCTGCGCGTCGAAGCCGCCGGCATGAAACCCTATCCCGTTGGCGGTGGACACATTCCCGGCCTCGAGCTGGACGGGCGGTTTTTTACGGCGGCGCTCATCGACAGCGGCTGGCACGAAGGAAACTTCAAGGCGCTTCCCACCGACGGCTACGCGCTGGAACGGATGTACGCCGGGCGGAAAAGTTACCGCATCTCGAGCGGCAACCTGATCAAACGCGGACGTCCGCCCTCGGAGGCGGAAATCCGGCGCGCGCTGGCCCAGAACACCGCGTGGGGCATCGGCCTGCCCATCTGCGTCTCCTACGCTGCGCAACCGGGCGATCCGGATTATGACGAGGCCTACGCGCTGCACGCGCGGGACGCGGCCCTGTGGGCCCGCTATGCGCCCGCCAACGAGGCGCTGCGGCTGGCCGGCTGGGAACCCGTCACGCACGCCCGGACCAGCGACGAGGCGCTGACCTGCGAGCGTTTTGGCCGCGGGGACACGATCTATTTCACCGTGTGGGGCGCGTCCGCGCAACAGGGCGTGCGCCTGACCCTGGATCTCGACGCCCTCGGATTGGATCCGGCCCGCCTGTCCGTCGAGGAGCTGATCGCCGGGATCCAGCCGGAGGTCGTCCACTCCGGCACGCAGGCCGCGCTCGTCTTCGATGTGGATCCCGCGTGGGCCCGCGTGTTTCGCGTTCGTGCGTCCACCGCGCCCTAAACCTGGCGCAGCGCGCTGGGCAGGCGGCCGAAGCGCTTGAGGAACGTGCGGGAGAAATGGGAGGGCGAGGAGAAACCGCAGGTGTAGGCGACGGCCTTGACGCTGGGCGGCGCCGCCGCCGAGAGATTGTCGTACGCCTGTTTCAGGCGGGTTTCCAGCACCGCGTGATAAATCGATTCCTCGCGCTCGCGGCGGAACAGCCGGTTGAGGTGGCGCACGCTGAGGCCGACGTGGTGGGCGACCTCCTGCGCATCGATTTTCCGCGCGTGGTTGCTGCGGATGTAGCTCAGCGCCTGTTTGACCAGGCGCGCCTCGCGGGTTTCCGGGCGGCCCTCCAGCGTGGGCTGGCCGAGTGCGGTTCCGGCATAGGCGCGGAACACATGGACGATCCAGTAGGCCATGTAGGCGGAGGTTTCTTCCACCACCCACGGCGACAGGCGGGGCGGGGCGAGCGCCTGCAGCAATTCGCACCAGCGGGTGACGCCGCCGTCCGGCGCGACCAGCCGCGCGGCCAGGTGCGCATCCGCCCGCAGCCGGTTCACGGCGGACGAATCATCCGCGTCCTCCACCAGCACGGTCGCGCCGATCATGAAGCCGGCCTCCTCGCAGCGCCAGCGGTGCATGCGCGTGGGCGCGATGACGAGCGCCTGGCCCGGACGGACGGCATGCGTCCGCGACTCCACGTGGAACGAGAATCGTCCGCTCAGCGGGAATTCGATTTGCACATCCTCGTGGCAGTGGTCGCCGTAGCCGTCGCCGAGCGCGTAGTAGCCGCGTTCGAGGTGGAGCAGGGCGGGTCGGATGCGCACGCCCTGCAGCCGCTGTCCCGGCAACGCCGCCAGCGCGTCGAGCAGGCGCAGGTTCAGCCGGCGGATGACCGCCGGGTTGCGCAACTGCTGCTTGAGCGCCGCCGGCAGCCCGGCGGATTCGCGATTCGAGGATTGCATGGATCGTTTGCTGGCCACGGCGTGCGCTTTGGCTTGAAGCATAAACAGAACCTTCATCCCCGACAAGCAGTCCCCCCCGTTCGTCCTCGTCCTCCTCCTCCTCCTCCTCCTCCTCCTCGTCGTCCTCGATCCGGATGGATAACCACGAAAAACACGAAATACACGAAATCCACTGTAGCCGCGCACGACCTGTCCGCAATAGCCTTGGCGAAGGCGGATGGGCGCGGGGATGTGAACCGCGAATATGGAGCGATATGGACAACGGGATCGACAACGCTCGCGACAACGTATTCGAGGACCGCCCCCCGATTACCGGTCACTGATCACCGATCACCTCCCCCTTGCCCCCCGCCCCCCGCACAGCTAAACTCCAGCGTCCGTCAGGCCGTCCCCACCGGTGGCCCCAAAACCCTCCGGCGCGCGCCTGATCGCGAAAAGCGATATGCAGGGTGGAGGATGTGGACAGGCGGAACAAATGAGCACTCTGAATTGTTACTATGTGCGAACTGACCCAATCACCCCGCGGATGAGGTCGGATGTTTGTTAAGAAGGGAGACGTTATGTGGGTCAAGGAATTAGTGGAGAATATGGCGATCATACTGGCGGGGTGCTTCTTCGCCTATCTTGGGTTTCGTTTATATCTCGCGGGGGTGACGCATGGCGAGATTAAGTCCGAAGCTGCGGGTCCCCTTGGAAGGCTCATCCTGACTGGCACAGGTCCTGGGTTGGCGTTCATGTTCTTCGGCGCTGTCTTGGTCACAGTGCAGTCATTATCTGGTCGAAGCGAGGCGTCGGTCGAATACACGGTTCAGGGGGATCCGGTGAACCAAAGCGAGGTGTCTCGCGACGCACTGCTGCGCAAGCAGACGGACTTGATTCAGCGGAGTGGTGCGTATTCTGGCGTCATGCAAGAAATCGAGAACGAAATCGGCCAGAGCGCCACTAGGGTAAAGATACTTTACTCGGCGCAGAGCGGCCATGGTCACGCCCCCGTAGGCCTTTCCCCTGCAGAGATGGAAGCATTTGTTCTGCGCGGCGAGTTGATTGAGCTGCTGAAGAAGCGCCAACACTCGCTGGAAAGTACGGCATCGATCGTATCGAACAACCTTGAGAAGGTAATGCAGGATATTTGGGAGATCGAGAGACGACTAGCAGAGATGCCAATCAATGGAATCCAACCTACAAAGTAACCCGCGCACACGCGCGGCAATCCGCGGTTGATTACAAGCGTTCGGCTAGTGAGGAGGGAATATGATCGATTACAGTAAGTGGAAGGAAGGTCAACTCAGCGTCACGAGCCTGCTGCTTGATCCCCACAATCCCCGTATTCCCGACTCCGGCGAAAGCCTCTCCCAGCGCGACCTGCTTGCCGACCTGGTGGCCAACGACAAAGTCTACGATCTAGCCAAAAGCATCGTCGAAAACGGTTACTATCCCGTCGAGGCCCTTATCTTCGTCGAGGATCAGAAGAAGAAATACGTAGTCGAAGGCAATCGCCGCCTGGCCGCGCTCAAGCTCCTCATGAGTCCCGAGATGGCCCCCGACGCTGGATGGGAGCGCCGCTTCCGGGCGCTCTCCAATCGCATCGACCTGAATGCCGTCCGCAAAGTAAAAGTCATCAAAGCTCCCACGCGGGAAGCCGCCGCCCCCGTGATCATGAGCAAGCACACTCGCAGCCAGGTCGAGAGTTGGAGCCCGCTCATGCAAGCCAAGTTCTACCGCAACCTAGTCGACCGGGGCCTGACTGTTGACGACATCGCCGAGCAGTACAACCTTTCGGCATCCGAAATCACCGACGCACTGCAACGCTACATGATGTACTCCATCGCCTGTGCCCTTGATCTGCCCGAAGAGGTGGCGAAGAAGGTTCAGAACCCCCGCGAGTTCCCCGTCACCAACCTTGACCGGCTTTACAAGAATCCGAAGGTCAGTCAGTTTCTGGGCATCTCATTCGACGACAACAAAAACCTCGCCGGCTCAGTCGACGTGGACGAGTTCAAGAAGGGCTATACCAAGATCGTCACCGACATCGCGACCGGGATGGTTGATTCCCGCTCACTCAATACCACGGACGAGATGGACAAATATCTCGCGTCCTTCGATGACCAGAAGCCCAATCTTCGGAAGCAGGGCAGGTTCACGGCCGACACCCTGCTTGCCGCCACCGCCAAGCGAAAAACATCTGCGATATCAAAGGCCGCCAGCAAGAAGCCCCAACCCAAACCGATCCCCCGCGCTCTCATCCCCGGTTCGTTCTCCTGCGATGTGAACAACCAGCGGATCAACGACGTGTTCAACGAGCTGAAGAAACTGCCCGTCGCACAGTATCCGAACGCCGTTGCCCTCATGTTCCGCAGCCTGCTCGAAATGGGTCTGGGGTACTACCTTGATCGTACGGGTCATCTGGCAAAACTTACGGTGAAGATTCGGGCGGCACGAGAGAACGACAAGTTCAAGCTTCCGAAGGACTGGCATCCGACATTGTCTGAAATGCTCAAATATGTGGTCGACAAAGACACCGATATCATCAGCAACGGCAACCTGCTCAAGGCGCTGCGCAAACTGGTGTCACAAGACAAGGACCTTCTCTCGGTCGACACACTCAATCTCTTTGTGCACAATCAACACTTCTATCCGAACGAAGACTACCTGCGCGAGTTCTGGCCGCAACTGCAGGGCCTCTTCGAGATCATTCTCGTTGAGCCCAATGGGGGCGAGGACAACGAATGAAACGAGTTTAGCGTATGCCAATAGTCCACAGTCCATTGCGTTATCCGGGAGGTAAAGCCGTCCTGTCCGACTTTCTGGCCGACGTGATCTCCGTCAACGATCTTCAGGACGGCGTCTACGTTGAGCCTTACGCCGGAGGGGCAGGGGCGGCGCTCGCGCTGCTCTTTGGCGAGCATGTGCAACGCATCGTACTCAATGACGCCGACCCTTGCGTTTACGCCTTCTGGTATGCCGTACTCAACCGTAAGGACGACTTCGTCCGGCGGCTGACTGAAACCCCTATCACGATCGACGAATGGAAACGGCAACGCGACATCTACCGCAGCCAGCGCCGACATTCCCGGATCAAAGTCGCGTTCGCTAGCTTCTATCTCAACCGCTGCAACCGCTCCGGGATCATGGTCAACGGCGGTCCCATCGGCGGCTTCGAGCAAGCCGCCAAATGGAAGCTTGATGCCCGATACAACCGGGACGAGCTCATCCGCCGTATCGAGAAAATCCACCTTTACCGTGATCGCATCGAAATTCATAACCTCGACGCGCTCGACTTCCTGAGCGACGTTGTCGGACGGAACGAAGCCGTCGACGAGACCCTCGTCTACCTCGATCCCCCTTACTACGTCAAAGGCAGCGAGCTTTACCTCAACCACTACAGGCCTGACGACCACGCCAAACTTGCCGCGTTCATCAAACGGCAGACTGGCTACCGGTGGCTTATGACCTACGACAATGTGCCTGAAATCCGTAATCTGTATAACGGGTGCAACACGGCGAGCTTTAATTTACGCTACAGCGCGCATTCGTCACGCCTTGGGAGTGAATTGCTGATCTGGAGTACCGCTTTGTCGGTGCGCTGTAACGAGTATCTCGAGAAAGGGGTCGTGGATAAGGTCATGTCGGGTCGGACCACGACGGTTGCGAGTTACCAACGGGTTACGCCTGAAAACGGCTGATTTGGACGCCTTAGGAGCTCTTTGGAGGGCGGAAATCAGCCTGTAAGCGAGATGGGGAGGCTAGGGCGACGAGGCCGGCCTCGCGGGGTGACGCCGGAAGTTGCAACGTCTGTATAACCTTTTTTGGGGACTTGCAATGTCTGCAAAATCTTTTCCGGGCCCGGCGAACAGCGCGACACGCGCCCATGGAGCGCGCGGAGGGGAATTCCTGCCGCGGACCGCTGTTGACTCCGCGGATGTGCCCTCAGTCGAGCGGATCTGATGAGGGGACAACCACGAATGGACTCCAATGGACACGAATGGGATCCGCCCATCGTCCTCCTCCTCGTCGTCGTCCTTGATCCGGATCACGAAGCGCGCTCGTAGATCGGGAGGAGCTGAACCGCAGATATCGCAGATAAAAATTGGCGATAATTCGCGTCAATTCGCGGTAGTACTCCTCCGAGCGGGACCCGCGGATTAAACGGAGTAGCGCTGATCAAGGGGTGACTGAGGCGATATCCGGGGTTCGCTTGAGTTTAACCACGGAAAGCACGGAATTCGCGGAAACCAAGCCCAGGCCATTCGCGTCATGGGTGTAATTCGCGGTCGTTTCGCGCATCCTATTTCATCTGCGGGATCATGATGCCGCGCATGATGACGCGGTTGACCATGAGGAAGATGAGCAGGGGGAAGATGGACGCGAGCAGGACGGAGGCCATCACGTAGTTGAAGCCGGGGTTGCGCGACTGGAAGTCGAAGACCCAGACCATGATGGTCCACATCTCCTGGTCGGGGCAGATGACGAAGGCCCACATGAACCCGTTGTAGGTGTTCACGAAGGTCATGAGCGCGATGTAGGCGAGGATGGGCTTGATGAGCGGCATCGCAACGAGGCGGAAGGTCTGCGCCTCGCTGGCGCCGTCCATCTCGGCGGCCTCGTACAGCTCGCGCGGCAGCGAGTCGAAGAAGCATTTCAACAGGAAGATGCTGTAGCCGTTCGCGATGGTCGGGAAGACCAGGGCGGCGAAGGTGTTCAGCAGGTTCATGTCGCGCAGCAGCAGGAAGACGGGGATCATGCTGACCGCCGGCGGGAAGGCCATGGTCGCGAGGAAGAGCGTCAGGATCTTGTGCGACTGCTTCATGGAGAAGCGCGACAGCGAGTAGGCGGCGAGCGGGTTGATGGTCAGCGCCGCAACCAGGCTCAGCAGGATCAGGTACACCGTGTTCTGCACCGCGCGTCCGCGGCCGACCATGTAGTCGGTCACACGCTGGAACGACTCGAGCGCGTAGCTGGCGCGCAGGGCGGGGATGCGGCTGGTGACCTCCACGTAATCGTCGAGCACGAGCGGCAGCGGGATGTCCTCGAAGCGCGCGAAGGCGGCGCCCCAGCGCAGGTTCAGCGCCGCGAGGGCGTCCGCGTCCGTGCGGCCGGCGCCGTACCGCTCGCGCAGGAAGCGCGGGAAGGCGAGCTCCGGGGCGTCGAGCCGCAGGTCCGCCGCGGGAATCGCGCCGGAGAAGGTGAATTCGGACCAGAACCGGCCGAGCGTATCGTTCGCGGGACGGCGCGCGGGCAGCGGCACGTCGGACCAGGCGGCGTAGGAGACGCCCGACAGGCGGGCGAGCTCGGCGAGCGTGTCCGCGTCGAGGCGGTCGCCGGCGGTCCCGATGTGGGCGGCGAGTTTTTCGCGCACGACGGCGCGCCACTGCGGCGCGTATTCCGGCGGCACGGACAGCAGGCGGCGCGGCCAGCGTTTGACCAGGAATTCATCCCAGTCGCGCCGGATCGCGGCGTGCGCCGGCGGGTCGAACGGGAATGGCAGCTCGAAGAAGCCCGCGTGCGCCGTCTGCCATTCCGCGTTGAGGCGGGCGATGTCGTCGTCGTAGCGCGTGCGCAGGAAGTCGTGCCAGTAGGTGTCGGAGCTGATGACCAGTTTCTGCGCGGCGGGCAGCTCGCGCACGAAGTCGCGCCACATGCGCCCCTTCGGATCGTCGGACAGCCGCCAGACGGGGACGGTGATGTTGCCGGGCGGGATGACCTCGAGGGTCAGCAGCGTGGGGTAGTCGGTGCGGAACTCGTGGTTCATCACCGCGAGCGCGAGCGCGTCGAGGTCGCGCTCCGCGCGCGCGCGTTCGGCCGGGTCGGGGAATTGCTGCACGAACCACGCGGGCCGTTCGGCCGTGTCCGTCCAGGTCGCGCGCAGCGCCTCCGCCTGGGCCCGGTAGCGGCGGCGCACGAAGTCGTAGTAGAAATCCTCGACGCGGAACTCCTTCACGAGCACGTCGCCGGGGTCGAGGGTCTGGACGAAGTCGTGGAAATCCGCGCGCACCGCGGCGTAGGAGGCGGGCGGGAAGCCCTGCGCGGCCAGCAGCGCCGGCTGGCGGGCGAGGAAGCCGGTGTCGGCCTTCATCGAGCCGTGGGTGCTCCACGCGTTCTGGCGGTGCCGGCTGGCGACGAGGTTGATGCGCCGGCTGTAGCTGAAGAGGTGTTTGAGCGCGAGTTCGTTGGCGTCGTACAGGTAGCGCGGCACGAGGGCATTGTCGCGCAGGTCGAAGCGGTTGCTCATCGCCTGGCCGAACACGAGCAGCATCGGGTAGAGGATCGTCAGCGCGCCAAGCGTCAGCAGCAGGTAAAACCAGCCGCGGGTCAGGCGCTGGTTCCAGGTGCGGTGTCCGATTTTCGAGAGGATCGGCATCAGGAGGCCCTCCTGAATTCGACCTTCTTCAGGATGCGCAACTGGATGATGGTGAAGCTGACGAGGAAGCCGCCCAGCAGCCAGGCGAGCGCGGTGGCGTTGCCGAAGCGCAGGAAGGCGAACGACTCGAGGAAAATCTGCAGGCCGATGACGTTCGTGTCGTAGGCGCCGCCGGTCAGGATCAGGATGTTGCCCATGCCCTGGAACGCGTTGATGAACGCGCCGACGAACTGGATGATGATCAGCGGCTTGAGGCTCGCGAGCGTGATGTGCCACATCTTGCTCCAGCTGCCCGCGCCGTCGATTTCCGCCGCCTCGTACATCTCCTCGTCAAAGCTGCGCAGCGCGGCGAGGTAGATCAGCGCGCCGCTGCCCATGCTCGCCCAAACAAGCGGGAAGGCGAGCATCCACTTGTTGATCGACGTGTTCTGCAGCCAGTTGACCGGATACTGGAGGCTCCAGTTGAACGTCGCGTTGAGCCAGTGGATCAGGTCGTCGATCCGGAACGCCGCGAGCACCTGGTTCAGGAAGCCGTCCGCCGCGGGGGAGTAGTAGATCTTCCAGATGAAGAGGACGACGACGCCGCCGAGCACGTGCGGCGCGTAGTAGATCACGCGGAACGCGGTGGAGAAGCGGCGGATTTCCGAGAGCAGGATGGCGAGGATGATCGGCGTGATGAAGCCCAGCGCGAGCACGGCGAAGACGTATTCCACCGTCGCGCGGATCATCGTGGCGAACTGCGGGTTCGTGATCACGCGCACGAAGTTCTCGAAGCCCACGAAGCGGGATTCCGACAGGAGGCGCACGTCCTGGAAGGCCATGATCGAGCCGCGGATCAGCGGGTAGTAGGACCAGAGCCCGATCAGGAAGGCGGCCGGCAGCAGCAGCAGGAAGCCCATCGTCCGCTTGCCGAGCGAGAGTCGCCGGGTGGGCATGGGCGCGGCCGTGTCGCGGCTGCCGCGGTAGAGGGTGTAATAGATCAGGAAACCGACATAGAGGAAGAAGACCGCGATGATGAGGATGAACCAGACGCGGTAGTGGCGGACCAGCTCGTCGATCCGCTCCTCCTGCTCATAGACCTGGCTGTTGGCCAGCGCCTCCGCCTTCGCCAGGCCGTCCGCGACGGAGTAGGTCGGGTCGATGACAAGCTGGCTGAGCAGTTCGGTGCCGAAGACCTGGAGCTGGATGCGCGAGTAGCCCTCGTTGGCCGGCATCAGCGCGAAGTTCGCCGGGTCGTAGAGTTTCTCCCAGATCCGGATGCTGCCCTCGGGGATTTCCGCGACGTATTCCTCCAGCCCGGCGGCGATCAGCTCATCGCGGGTGCAGAAGTTGAAGAAGCCGCGCTCGGTCAGGCTGATGACCTTGTGCTTGTCGTATTTCAGGAAGTGCGGGTTGTCGCGCGGCACGTAGAACTGCGCGGCATAATCGAGGATGAATTGCGCGCACACGCGCACGCGGTCGCGACCGCCCTCGCGTTTGCCCGCCTCGGCGTAGACCGCCCAGAAGTGGTGGGAGGTCAGGCCGCCCTTTTCGGGCAGCGGCATGAAGCCGACGAGGCGGGAGTCGATGTCGGTGGACTCGAGGATCGAAAGAAAGTCCTTGTGGCGCGAGAACATCGCCACCTCGCCGTTGACGAAGAGTTCCTTCCAGTCCGCGTCCTCCCCGATGGCGGCGCGGGCGCTGCCGGTGATGAGGCGCGGATCGGCGCGCGATTCGATGGTGACCGCCGTGCCGCAGTGCGCACAGGTGGCGGTCAGGGGGAACGCGAGGGTGGCGTCGGCGCCGCCCAGCTGGATCGGCTCGCCGTCGGTGGGGCATTTGACGAACGGCGCCCAGAAGAGGTCCTTCCAGAGCTGGAGCGCGCGGCGGCCGGCCTCGTCATTGAACGCCGCGCGTTCCGCGGTGATCACGTCCTCCGGGTTCAGCCGCGCCGCGTCCTCCGGGGTGAGCACCTGGCCGGCGCGCGACAGCTGGACGGTGCGTGACGCCTCGCCGCCAGCGGCGAAGAGATAGCCCTGCCACATCCAGCCGTCCGGCATGGTGCAAAAACCCTTGCGGCCGGCCGGCGTGCGCGCGCCGGCGATGACGGCAGTGGGGTCTGTCAGTTTCTGGCTGACCCGCAGCAGTTCGTCGAACGTCTCGATCGGTTTTTCCGGGTCGAGGCCGTGCTGCCGGAAGAGGTCCTTCCGGTAGATGATGCCCTGGATGTATTCGTAGCGGGGCACTAAGTAGATGTGCCCGTCCTCCATCATGATCTCGCGCAGCGCGCGCGGGATGCGGTGCCATGGCTCCCAGATGATTTCGTCCACGCCCTCCGTCAGCTTGCCGTCGCCGTCGCGGTCCTTGTAGATCCATTCGTCGAGCGGCTCGAAGAAGCCGTTCCGTGTCCACGCCTTCGCCTCGTGGTGGAAGACGCGCAGGATGTCCGGGGCGATTCCGCCGGCGATGGCCATGAGCAGGCTGCCGCGCGAGACATTGGGCAGTTCGAGTTGCGTGTGGCGTGTGTAGCGGACCTGCGGGTGATCCTCGAGCAGCGCCTGGAAGATCGCGTACTCCGGCTCGTGCGAATGGGGCAGGTCGTGGATCTTGATCGTGTAGACCTGATCCGGGGGCGCGAGGGGGCGGCCCTCCCGGGCCGTTGCGTCGCGCATGCCCGCAAGACACACGAGCGCAAGGATCCCATAAGCGTATCGGTGCATAGATGCGTTCTTCACAACGTGCGCCGGGGCGGACAGTGCACTGGCAGATGGGTGACAACTCTAGGATGGATTGTGAGCACGCACAATCGCGCGAGGGCCGGGATTCGGGCCATCGAATGGCATATGCGGACATGGGCGCGACTGCGGGAAGAGGGTTTTGTATGACATGTCATAACGATGGTGAGCACGCGTGGATATCGCCATTTATTGCTTTATTTTTGGTTATGATGGTGTATGTAGTAGGGGGTCGCAAGCATAATGACATGTCAAAATGACGGCAAGTGTGTGCATCTGGTTGGTCTTGGTGGGGGTGTTGGGGGCGTGGGGCTGTTTACGCCTTCCGAAACCTCCGTGGCCTCGCATTGCTTTGGGGTGCGCGGGGGTGGCGATGGTGGCCGGGCTATTGGCTATTCGGGATCGCAACCGCGCGGTTGTGCCGCCTGATGAACAAGAACGATTTTATGCCATGGGTTACGGGATTGCGGGCCTCGTGAAGGAGGCTCATCCGGAAGGGGGGGCGATTCTTGTGCTGCAACATCCCCGCCCGGAGATGCGCCAGTACAACCGTCTTCAGGTGGAGGGGTTGAATGCCGTTTTGCATGGCAAGGGGTTTACTCTGCATGTGGTGGATCAGGAGACGCTGGCGGGGATGTTTGGAAAGGAGCCCGATACGTTTGTGCTCATGGAGGGGGATTTTACGCCGTCGGTCTATCAGTCGATTCTCTCTTCCCAGCCCGGCCGCGTGGCCGTCGTTAGTTTCATCGGGGTGCCGGAACCCTCATCCGAACGCATGGAACAGACCATGCCGCCCCTGTATGCATTCGGCGCTCCTCCCATAGCAACCCAGGTGAATGTTCGTCTCTTGGTGGGTAACCGCCGCGAATCCTCCGGATCAGCGTCTGGCGTATCCGGGCGGACGGCGGACGAGTACTTTAATGCGTGGTTCGAGAGTACGCGTCTATGAAGCAATCGACTCCCAGTGCATGCGGCGGACGGTGCGGATTTTCGCTGATCGAGCTCGTGGTCATCGTGGCGATCATCATGATCCTGGCCATGATGTTAATGCCGAACTTCCGCTCGGCCCGGCATTCGGTGGATCGCGTGAATTGTGCGACGCGGCAGCGCGAGTGCATCAACGGCTTGCTGCTCTATGCGGGTGACAACCAGCAGTTTCTTCCCCCCGTCGGGCATCACCGCAATTGGCGCGGATTGGGATACGAGGAGTGGTGGATGTATCGCCGGTGGGTGGGCGCCTATGTGAACATCCTTACGACAAATCAATTTGAAATTGCGCAATGCCCGTCTGTGCGGCGCAGCAATATCATGCTGGCGGGTATCGGCTACAACCACCAGCAACTGGGGATCTGGCTTGGCCCGGCGACACAGGAACGAGTGGTGGGCAACCAGCCCCAGCTGTTTAACATCAGGGCGCCTGCTGACACCGTGGTGTTTGCGGATTCGGCATGGATCACGAATCCCAGCGCGACCAATCCCGCCGCCTGGTACAGCCTGGGTAACGCGGATCATCTGTTCAGGACGCCGGACAACCCTCAATACGCTTCATCGCCCCAGCGTGCTTACAATCGGCATCAGGATCGATTGGTTGCGGCCTTTGCTGACGGGCATGTGTCCGTGCTTTCGGTGACGAACCTGGGATTTCAGTATCCCCTCAATCATCCGCTGGCCAAATGGGATCTTTGATCCTGTGACCTCGGGCGCTCGCTTCGCGAGCGCCGCGGAGACGAGGAGGATGCCGGATCAGGCGCCCGCGCGTTGCTGAAGGCGGAGCTCCCTGCGGAGCCTGCGGAGGAAGAGGGAGCCGA
>CALKUH010000071.1 GCA_937996795.1 uncultured Verrucomicrobiota bacterium
ACGAACCAACCGCCGCGATTCCTCGAATCGCGGCGGTTGTTTTTTTAAGCGGAACATGATGACATCCCGCGCATGACGGTGTTCGCATTTTTTGGCGGCATGACCGGCGGTGGCGAGATTGTGCTCGTGTTGCTTGTCGCGCTGCTGCTGTTCGGCGCGAAGAGCCTGCCGGAGGTGGCGCGCACGATCGGGAAGACGCTGGAGCAAATTCGCCGGGCGGCGAATGAGGTGCGCGACGAGGTGATGAAGGCGGAACCGGAGTTGATGAAGGACGACCCGCCGCGCCCTCCCACGCCTACGCCCGTGCTGCCGGAGCCCAAGCCGCCGCAGGAGGACGAGGATGAACGGGTGGCCCGCTGACCCGTCGGAGGAACGCAAGCCGTTCCTCGCGCACCTCGATGACCTGCGCCGCGTCCTGCTGCGCGTGGCGGGCGTGCTGCTCGCCGGCATGGTGGTCGCGCTGGTCTTTGCGCCCGACATCCTGCGCCTGCTCAAGGCGCCGTTGGCGGGAATGGTCGAAAATCCGGATGCCTATCTCCGTTCCCTCGAGGTCGCCGGAGCGTTCACGACGACGCTGCGCATCGCTTTCTGGAGCGGCCTGGTGCTGGCTGCTCCGCTCATTGTCCTGATCGTCGGCGCCTACCTGATGCCCGCCCTGACGCCGTCGGAGCGCGGCGCGTTGCGGGGCGTGGGGCTCGTCAGCCTCGTCCTCTTCGCCTTCGGCGTGTGGATGGGCTATGCCTTCACGCTTCCGTTTGCGTTGCAGGCGATGTGGGCGATGAACGAATGGCTCGGCGTTGTGGCGGAGTGGACGCTGACGAGCTACGTGACCTTCGCGACGCAGTTGCTGGTGGCCTTCGGCCTCGCGTTCGAACTGCCGGTGGTGATCCTCATTCTCGGACGCCTGCGCATCCTCAATTCCGGCTGGCTGCGCACCTATCGCCGACACGCGGTCATCGTCATCCTGCTCATTGCCACGGTGCTCACGCCGCCGGATGTTTTTTCGCAATTGTTGATGGCGATTCCGCTGTACGCGTTGTATGAAGCGTGCATCTGGATCATCTGGGGATGGGAACGGAGTGCGGCGCGCGCGTCATGACCTTGCGTCTGGCCAGTTTCGGGTTGCGCGGATTCGTGGGGCAGTCCCTGTCGCCCCGCGAGGCGATGGATTTTGCCTCCGCCTTCGGGACGTTCGTCGATGGCGGGCGCATCCTGCTGGGCCGCGACACGCGGTATTCGAGCCCGATGATCCACTCGGCGGTGACCGCCAGCCTGCTGAGCTGCGGGTGCGAGATCCTTGATTTCGGCGTCTGCCCCACGCCGGTCCTGCAATACAGCGTAAAGCCGAACACGGCCGCGGGCGCGCTGTCGATTTCCGGCGGGCACAACCAGATGGGCTGGAACGCGCTCACGCTGATCGGCGCGGATGGCGCCTTCCTGGAGCCGGCGGTGGGCGAGGCGGTGCTGGATGCATACCACGCGACGGACTTCCTGCTGCGCGACGCCACGCACATGGGCACGATCGTCCCGCGCGCGGATTATTTTCCTCCGTACCTGAAGGCGCTGGCCGCGCTCGTGGATCGCGCCGCGATCCGCGCCGCGGGCTACACCGTGCTGATCGATCCGGTGGGGGGGGCGGGCTGTCCCTTTTTGGCGGATTTCTCCCGCGAATTCGGGCTGACGCTGGTCGCGATCAACGGCGAGCCGACCGGCTACCTCGCGCGCGAGCCGGAGCCGCGTCCGCGGAGCGCCCTGCAGATGGCGTCGTTCATCCGGCATGTGAAGGGCCACGCGGGCTTTGTGTTGAGCAGCGACATGGGCCGGTTGTCGCTGGTGACGGAAACCGGCGAGCCGCTGAGCGAGGAGTACACGCTGCCGCTGATCGTGCGCCACCTGCTGAAGCAGCGCGCGGGTCCGGTGGTGACGAACTGCTGCTCCAGCCGCATGGTGGACGACGTCGTGGCGGAGGCCGGCGTCTCGCTCCTCAAGACCGCTGTCGGCCAGGCGAGCGTGGTCGCGCGCATGACGGACGAGCAGGCGTTCGTGGGCGGCGAGGGCAGTGGCAGCGCCGCGGTGCCGGCGTTCAGCCGCGGGTTCGACGGCTTCCTGATGATGGCGCTCGTGCTCGAGATGATGGCCGTCAACCGGTCCTCGCTCTCGGAGCTGGTGCGTTCGCTGCCGCGCTACCAGATGGTCAAAAAAAGCATGGCCTGCGAATCGCGCGCCGCCTACCACGCGCTGGAACAGTTGCTCACGCAGGCGGAACGGTTCGGCGCCGACCGGCTGGACCTGACGGATGGCGTCCGGCTCGACTGGGAGGACGGATGGCTGCATGTGCGCGCGTCGCACACGGAGCAACTGATCCGCGTGTTGTCGGAGGCGCGCGTCCGCAGCGTCGCGGAACGCCGCGCGGAAGAGGCCCTGCGTCTCATCGGGCAGGGGCTGTGAAATGAAGGAATTCCTCAAAGTCGGCGTCGCCGGCGTGCGCGGGGTGGTCGGAGACTCCTTTACGCCGCAAATCGCCGCGGGTTTTGCGCAGGCGTTCGGCTCGTTCGTCGGACAGGGGCCCGTCCTCGTGGGCCGCGACACGCGACCCAGCGGCCTGATGATCGAGTATGCGGTGGTCGCCGGCCTTCAGAGCGTCGGGTGCAAGCCGGTCCTCCTGGGCATCGTGCCGACACCGACCTTGCTGCTGATGACGCGGCACCAGGGCGCGCGCGGCGGCATCGCGATCACCGCGAGCCACAACGCCGCCGAGTGGAATGCCCTGAAATTCATCGACCGCCGCGGGTTGTTGCTGGAGGAACCGCGCGCGCAGGAACTCTTCGACATCTACCACCAGCAGGAATTCCCTCTGGTCCAGGAAGCGGAACTCCCGTCCGTGGCCACGCTTCCGTACCCCGTGGAGCATCATTTCAAGCGCATCATGGAATATGTGGACCACAAGGCCATCCGAGGGCGTTCGTTCCGCGTCGCGGTGGATGGCGTGAACGGCGTCGGCGCGCTGTATTCGCCCTTCCTGCTGAGCCAGTTGCTGGGGTGCGAAATATTCCCGATCCACGACACGCCGTCCGGCGTGTTCCAGCGCGATCCGGAACCGCTGCCGCAACACCTGGGAGCGCTCAGTGAGGCCGTGGTGCGGAACCGTTGCGACATCGGTTTCGCGCAGGACCCCGATGGCGACCGCCTGGCGATTGTGGATGAACAGGGCCGCCCGATTGGCGAGGACATGACCCTCGCTCTCGCCGCGCTGCAGGTGCTGGAGGCGCATGAAAAAGGGCCGGTGGTCATGAATCTCTCGGCGAGCCGCTCCGTCGAGGATGTCGCGCGCGCGCGCGGGTGCGAGGTGACGCGCACGCGGATCGGGGAGACGCATGTCGCGCGCGCGATGCTCGACCAGAGCGCGGTGGTGGGCGGTGAGCACAACGGCGGTGTGATGATCCCGCGCATCCATCCGTGCCGCGACAGTTTTGCGGCGATGGCGGTGGTGCTGGAATTGATGGCGCGCACCGGGCTGAGCGTGTCCGCGCTGCGCGCGTCGATCCCGCAATACGTTGTCGTACGGCGCAAGCTGCCCGCGCGCCCGGAGCGCGCGCCCGAGGCGTTGCGCGAGTTGCGCCGGGCGTTCAGCGCGCATCGCATGAACTTCCTCGACGGGGTGTTCATCGAATTCAGCGACGCCTGGGTCCATGTGCGCCGGTCGAACACGGAACCCGTGGTGCGCGTCACCGTGGAGGCGCCGGCCCGTCCGCGCGCCGAGGCGCTGGCGGACGAGGTCGAGGCCTGCCTGCGCCCGATGCTGGGGTAGCCCGTCGCGATAGTCGCCGACCCCGGCATTTCGCCACTTGCCATCCCCCCGGCCAGCCCGTAGCCTCGCAGGTCTTTGCACGGAAATGAGGCGATTTTTATGCAGTGGTTGATCAAGAAAATTGTCGGCACCAAGAACGAACGCGACCTGAAGCTCGCGCGTCCGATTGTCCAGCGCATCAACGAGCTGGAGGTCCAGTACCAGCAGCTTTCCGAGTCGGAGCTCAAGGCCAAGACCCAGGAGTTCCGGGACCGGCTCGCCAAGGGCACGCCGCTGGACGACCTGCTGGTCGAGGCCTTTGCCGTCGTCAAGAATGCCTGCCGCCGCCTCTGCGGCACGAAAGCCCCGGTCTGCGGGCATGAGCTGATGTGGGAAATGGTGCCGTTCGACGTGCAGCTGATCGGCGGCATGGCGCTCCACAACCGCAAGATCGCCGAAATGGCGACCGGTGAAGGCAAGACGCTGGTGGCGACGATGCCGGCCTATCTGAATGCGCTGACCGGCCGCGGCGTCCACGTCGTGACGGTCAACGACTACCTCGCGCGCCGCGACTCCGAGTGGATGGGGCACGTGTACACGTACCTCGGCCTCACCGTCGGCTGCATCCAGAACCAGATGGACCCGGCGCAGCGCCGCCAGATGTACGCGTGCGACATCACGTACGGCACCAACGCCGAGTTCGGCTTCGACTACCTGCGCGACATGGGCATGGCCTATCGCGCGGAGGAGATGGTGCAGCGCGGGCACTACTTCGCGATCGTGGACGAAATCGACAGCATCCTCATCGATGAGGCGCGGACCCCGCTGATCATTTCCGGCCCGGCCCCGCAGAGCGGCGTGCAGCAATACCTCGCGCTCAAGCCGCATGTGGAGCGCCTGGTCCGCCGGCAGCGCGATTTCTGCAACCGCCTCATGGAGGAGGCGAAACAGCTCATCGAGAAGGGCGAGGAGGAGGAGGCCCAGCTCAAGCTGTACCAGGTCAACCAGGGCATGCCGCGCCACCCGCAACTCCAGCGCATGCTCGAGGAGCCGTCCACGCGCAAGCTGCTGGAAAAAATTTCAGGCGCGATGCTCACCGACATGCGCAAGGAGCAGGCCCGCGAATTGCGCGAGGAACTGTATTTCACCATCGACGAAAAAGGCCATGACGCCAGCCTGACGGAGAAGGGCTGCGAGGCCCTGAGCCCCAACGACCCGGAGGCGTACGTCCTGCCGGACCTCGTTTCGCAACTCTCGGACCTCGACGGCGACGGCTCGGTGCCGGAGGACAAGAAGTTCGAGAAGCGCGCTGAGTTGCAGGCCCGCTTCGCGGAAAAAAGCGAGCGCATCCACGCGGTGGACCAGCTCATCCGCGCGTACAGCGTCTATGAGCGGGACGTGCAGTACGTCGTGCAGGAGAACCAGGTCATCATCGTCGATGAATACACCGGGCGCCTGATGCCGGGCCGCCGGTGGAGCGACGGCCTGCACCAGGCGGTCGAGGCGAAGGAAGGCGTGAAGATCGAGCGCGAGACGCAGACGCTCGCGACCATCACGATCCAGAATTACTTCCGTATGTACGAGAAGCTGTCCGGCATGACCGGCACGGCGGAAACCGAGGCGGATGAATTCCACCAGATCTACAAGCTCGATGTGATGGTGATCCCGACCAACCGACCCGTCCGCCGGATGGACGGGAACGACCTGATCTACAAGACAAAGCGTGAGAAATTCAACGCGGCCATCGAGGAGATCACCGAGTGCCACAAGCGGGGCCAGCCGGTGTTGGTGGGCACGATTTCGGTCGAAACATCGGAACTCCTCAGCCGCATGCTGCGGCGGCAGGGCATCCCGCATAACGTCCTGAACGCGAAGAACCACGCGCGCGAGGCGGAAATCGTCTCGCTCGCCGGCCAGAAGGGCGCCGTCACCATCGCCACGAACATGGCGGGCCGCGGCACTGACATCAAGCTGGGCGAAGGGGTGGTCCACCTGGAGCGTGAACTCATCACCGGGCAGACGCGCCTTGACGACAAGGTGAACGGTTCCACGCTGCGCCAGTTGCTGCTGGAAAAACCGTCGGGCCTGCACGTCATCGGCACCGAACGCCATGAGTCGCGGCGCATCGACCGCCAGTTGCGCGGCCGCTGCGCGCGCCAGGGCGACCCGGGCTCTTCCCGGTTCTACGTGTCGCTGGAGGACGACCTGATGCGCCTGTTCGGGTCCGAGCGGATCTCCGGCATCATGGAGAAGCTCGGCATCCAGGAAGGCGAGGTGCTCGAGCACAAGTGGCTCAACCGCTCGATCGAGCGCGCCCAGCGGCGCGTCGAGCAGCACAACTTCTCGATCCGCAAGCGCACGCTCGAATACGACGATGTGATGAACAAGCAGCGCGAGATCATCTACAAGTTCCGCAGCGATATCGTCGCGAGTTCCGACGTCAGCGCGCAGTTGATGGAGGTGGTCGAGGATGTGGCGCACGCGCGCGCGAGCGACACCCTGAACGAGGACGACGAGGAGTCGATCAAGGGGTTCCTCACGTGGGCGAATGCGACGTTCCCGATCGGCTTGAAGCGGGAGGACCTGCCGGCCGAGCTGAACGCGGACACCGCCACGGACGTGGTGCTGGATCGCGTGAAAAAGGCCTATGAACTCAAGGCGCGCGTCGAGGATGCGCAGGCGTTGAAGGTCATGGAGCGCTTCATCGTGCTGCAGGCGATCGACTCGCACTGGCAGGAATACCTGCGCAGCATGGATACCCTGCGGCAGGGCGTGGGCCTGCGCGCGTACGGCCAGCGCGATCCGCTGGTGGAATACAAGAAGGAAGCGTTCACGATGTTCTCCGACCTGATGGAGAAGATCAAAACCGACATCGCGACGCGCATTTTCCGCTCCGCCACATCCGTGAATGCGCTGCGCAGTTTCCTGTCCGCGTTGCCCCGGCAGGCGGTGCACGAGGAGTCGCAGACGCTGGGTCAGTCCAGCGCGCCCGCGCCGCAGCCTTCCGCGCGTCCGGCGCCGAGTCCGCGTTCCGGCGCGGAGGCGGGCCTGCAGGCGGCCCTGAGCCAGTCGAAGCCGCAGCCTGCGCAGCAGGTGCCCGAGGTCGGCCGCAACGATCCGTGCCCGTGCGGCAGCGGCAAGAAGTACAAGAAGTGCCACGGCGCGAATCTGTAGGCGGCGAGGAGCGGATGGCGGATCAAGCGACATCCGGCGCCCCGCGGTGGCAGGCCTGGCTGCGGGACCTTGCGGCCGCGTTGAGCGGCGCGCTGTTGTCGGCGAGTTTCGCCCCGCTGGAAGCGCACCAGGCCGCGTGGTTCGCGCTGGCGCCGCTGCTGCTGGCCTGCCGGCACGCGGAGGGCAAACGCGCCGCGTTCCGCCTGGGTTTTATCGCCGGTTCCGTCTTCTGGCTGACCTCCATCTGGTGGCTGTCACGCGTGACCTACGCCGGTTGGATCACGCTCGCGTTTTACTGCGCGCTCTACGTGGGCGCCTTCGCGGTGGCGTCCTTCCTCTGGCTGCGGCGCTTCGGGCATGAGCGGGTGGGCGCCAATCTCGGGTTCATGCTTTTCGCGGCCTGCGCGTGGGCGGGGTTGGAATGGGTGCGCAGCACGTTCGCGACGGGGTTCCCGTGGAATCCACTCGGCGTCTCCCAATATCAAAATCCCGCGATCCTGCAGGGCGCGGCGTGGGGCGGCGTCCATGCCGTGTCCGCGCTGCTGGTCTGGGTGAACGCCGGGATCGCGCTGACGGTCATGCGCTACATCCGGCGCGGCGGACACTGGGGCCGGCGCCCGCATTTCGAGCTGATGCTGGCCCTGCTCGTGCTGGCGCTGGCCTTCTGGGGCGGCGCCGCCCGCGTCAAGCGCCTCGAACCGGGGTCCACGCCGGTCCGCGTGGCCCTGATCCAGACCGCCATTCCGCAGGATGACAAGTGGGACAGCAACACGGTGGAACTCATCTATCACCGGCTGGATGAACTGACGCGGTCCGCGCTGCGGACCGGCCCGCTCGACCTCATCATCTGGCCGGAGACCGCGCTTCCGGACGACGTGCGGTATAGCGAGCCGAGCTACGAACTCGTCTATCGCCTCTGCACCAACGGCGTGCCGATCCTGGTCGGCTCCATGGATTCCGAGTGGCCTGACGAAGGGCGTCCGATCTTTTACAACAGTTCCTTCCTCTTCGATCGCGAGGGCGTCGTGGTGGGGGTGTACGAGAAGCAGCATCTTGTCCCGTTCGGCGAATACGTGCCGTTCCGACACGCCGTGCCGTTCATCAGCGCGATGACGCCGATCCAGGAAAGTTTCACGCCGGGCCGCACCAGCACCGTGTTCCGGCTGGAGAAGCCGGCGGTGGCGTTTTCGGTCCTCATTTGCTTTGAGGACACGGTGGCCCGGCTCGCGCGCAAGGCGGTGCGCGCGGGCGCGCGACTGCTGGTGAACCAGACGAACGACGCATGGTTCGATCCCTCCAGCGCATCGCGCCAGCACATGGCGCAGTGTGTCCTGCGCGTGGTGGAAACGGGCGTGCCGGCGGTGCGCGTCGCGAACACGGGCGTGACCTGCTACATCAACCATCGCGGCTTCGTGGAGGCGCAACTCGTCGACGCGTCGGGCGGCACGATCTTTCCCGGGTTCAAGACCGTGCAGGTGCGGCCCGCGCCGGATGGGATGGCGCCCACGTTTTACCTGAAGCATGGCGACCTGCTGCCGGTGGCCGCGGGCGTGTTCGCGTTGCTGGTCGCCGGATTCCTGTGGCGGCGCGACCGCGAGGCGGCCTGAGCCTCAGGTCGTGGTTTCCGCCGGTTGGGGCAGGGGTTCGGCGGCGAAGCGCTCGTTCACTTCCGTGTGGAAGCTGTCGTACGCGCGGCGATAGCGCGCGAGTTCCTGCGGGGAGAGCTGGCTGCTGTTCCCGTGCTGGAGTTCGCGATACGGCCGGTGCGCGAGGCGCAACAGGTGCCAGACGCCCTGAAGGATGTCATCCGCGCGCCGACGGTAGTGCAGCGCAGGCAGGGCGCATTCCTCCTGCGATGCGGAGAGGAACTGGCACAGGAAGCCCTCCTCGCCCTCCAGATGCGTCTGGTGCTGCATCATCGCATGCGCCGACTGGACGTTGTGGGAGATCAGGTTGAGGAAGCGCAGGAAGTCCTGTTCCGCCTGGGTCGTGCCGGCCGATTTCGTGGCGAGAAAGGCGTGGTGCTGGGAGGTCTTGAGCAGGCTGAGCACCTTCTCGACATGCCGGATGCGCGCGTTCGTGTCCAGCTCGTGGATCGGCATGTAGAGCAGCTCCACCGCGCGCTCAAAGTGCACGTCGCGCCGGGCGAGGTGGATCGGACGGTTCAGGTTGAAATCGTTGGTCGTCACGCGCAGTCGTTCCCGGCGACTTTCATACCAAGTCCCGCCCGCCGGCACAATGCCGGGATGCGGGGCATCTTTGCGTTGCGGGTGGGCGTCATCTCCGGTACAACGCAGGCCTTTCACCACAGGCGGAACGATCCATGGAACTCGGCTCGACGGAAGCGGAATATCGCGCGCAGCGGCTGGAAAACCTGCGCCATCTCGAATCGGCTGGCTACCCGGCCTACGGCGGGGCGTTTGAGCGCACCGGCTCGCTGGCCGACGTGCGCGCGGGATTTGCCGAGGGTAAGTCCGTGCGCATCGCCGGCCGCATGCTGGCCCGCCGCGAGATGGGCAAGAGCGTGTTCGCCGACCTGCGCGACGGGACGGACCGGTTCCAGTTGTTTATCAAGAAGGACGAGCTGGGCGACGCGGCGTTCGGCGCCTTTGCGCACCTCGACTTCGGCGATTTTATCGGCGTGGAGGGCGTGTTGTTCACCACCCGGACGGGCGAGCCCAGCGTCAAGGTGACGAAGTGGACGCTGCTGTCGAAGGCCCTGCGCGCGCCGCCCGAGAAGTGGCACGGCTTGCAGGATGTCGAAATCCGCTACCGCAAGCGTTACCTGGACCTCGTGGCGAATCCCGAGGTGCGCAAGGTGTTCAACCAGCGTATCGCGATCGTGCGCGGCATCCGCGAATTCCTGCACGGGCGCGGCTTCCAGGAGGTCGAGACGCCGATGATGCAGCCGCTCGCGGGCGGCGCCGCGGCCAATCCGTTTAAGACGCACTACGATGCGCTGGATTGCGACATGTACCTGCGCATCGCGCCGGAGCTGTATCTCAAGCGCCTGCTGGCGGGCGGGTTCGACAAGGTGTTCGAGCTGAACCGCAATTTCCGCAACGAAGGCCTGAGCCGCTTCCACAATCCCGAGTTCACGATGCTCGAGATCTATGAGGCGTACGGCGATCGCCGGACGATGCAGGCGCTCGTGCAGGACCTGATCTGCGCCGTCGCGGAGCAGGTGATGGGCACGTTGAAGGTCGGCACGGCGGAGCAGCCGATTGACCTCGCCACGCCGTGGCGCGAGGTGACCTATCGCGACCTTGTGTGCGAGAAGGCCGGCGCCGATTGGTTCAGCCTGGACCGCGACGCCGCGCACGCGCGCGCCCATGCGCTCGGCGTCTCCACCGATCCGGCCTGGGGCCTGACGGAGGTCACGCAGGAACTCTTCGAGAAACTGATCGAAAAGACCCTCGTGAACCCGACCTTCGTGACGCGCCTTCCCGTGGACCTCGTTCCGCTGGCGCGCGCCACGGCGGACGACCCGACGACGGTGGATGTGTTCGAACTCGTGATCGGCGGCCGCGAAATCGCGCCCGCGTATTCCGAACTCAACGACCCGCTTGAGCAGCGCCGCCGCCTGGAGGCGCAGGCCGCGGGCGACGCCTCGAAACTGGACGAGGACTTCCTCGCCGCGTTGGAGCACGGCATGCCTCCCGCCGGCGGCATGGGCATCGGCATCGACCGCCTCGTCATGATGCTCACCGGCGCGGAAGCCATCCGCGACGTGATCCTCTTCCCCCAGATGCGCCCGCAATCCTGACGCCGCGGTGCAGCCTGGCGGGTGGGGGCGCCCTCCGGCCCGGACTCAAAAGCGCCCCCCGCGCGGGGGAGACGTTCGATCAATCCGCCGCCCGGCCCTGTTTCCTCGCCCGGTACGGTAGTGTACCTTTGCCAACGATCAGGCTCAGGGGCTCGGTGACCGCGCAGCGGTTACCGAGTCCCTTGGAGGCTCTTGTTGTGCTCCACTTGCAGGCGTTGGAAAGGCGTCATACCGCTGATACAAATGCTGATTCTGTATCATGAGGACGACTGATACCAAAAAGTCATGGGAGGTCCTCAGATTGACAAGTTCATGTACAGGGATAACAGAAGTCAAATCAGGATTAGCGATCGTCTTGAATGCAAGAGCAACTTGGTTAGTATCACCAGATAGTTGATTGACCAGGAGCATGCTGACAGGCTCAGTCCTGTTGGTGATCATCGCATCATAAGGAACGTATGAACCCTTTTCCTCCTTAAATCCTTGAATTATGCCAAGAAACATTGGTTGTGTTTCGCTGTTGTCAGGTTTGGGTACCAATAGAATAACTGTCGCGCCAGAGTTTCCGGGCGAACTGTGCATGTCTATCACGTGTGGGCGGACCAAATGAATGCCCTCTTTAGTCTCGTAAAATCCAGGGCGTGATAAGTGGCCTATTCTAAGCGTAGGTAACGTTTCTGGCATTACAAAATCGATTGCATCCATGTACTCTGGTTGCATGCATAGGGCTTGTACGATAAGGCCAGAAGATACGCCTCGCTCTTTCGCGTTGTTTGGTGTCAGTATTTGATCTTCTTTAAAGGTTAGGACATCAGATCCAGATATCAGGCTGTTTGGAAGCGGTATAACTGCCAAATCGAGACCGGATGGAGATTTCCAGTAGTTCCTTGGCTCGGTGTGGTGCAGTGGCACCTTGAGGTATATTGGCTTGTTGTCTCTGGATGCGTTGACCTTTATCAATAGCCCATCAAATGGTTTTCCGGTTTCTTTGTCTCGCAGATTGTGGTCGGCCGTTACGACGCAAACAAGGCGTCTCTGGTCATTGGTGTCGAGAGGGACAAAATACAAAGAACCACTACCGAATCCTTTGATGTCAAATTCGCCGTTGTAACTCAATAGGAGGGCAGAGGTGGCCTCGGGTCTATTGGGAAAGCGCTCGAATAGGCCCTGACCTTGCGCTGCCACAGCAACGAGTAGCAGATGCAGTATAATTAAATAGCGCTTCATCTCGATTTCCTTTCTGCACAACAAGTGATTAGTCGGTTTCCTACTATCCTGCCGTTTCTAAAAAGCTGCCTTGATTTGCAACGAGTTGCGTAAAAATGCTTCTTGCTATCATCCCAAACGGCAGGATGGCTCGAAGCATTGTCTTGGCGGAGCGACTGTGAAGAATATTCCGGCGGCGGTGCAAGACGAATTTCGGCGGGACGGGGGTGCGGCGGCCGGCGGCGGGGAGCGGGTAGCGCGTAACGGGTAGCGGGGGAGAAGGGCGAGGGACGAGGATGAGGGGGAGGTGACCGGTTGCCGGTGACCGGTGACCGGTGACCGGTGACCGGTGAACGGTGGGCGGCGGGGCGCCTGGCACTGGGTTGCGTGCGTATTGCATTGAGCGCGGGGTGAATACCCGTATAACTGTCGCCCATGCAGCTGCCGTTTTCATTGTTTCTTGCGCTTCACTACATGCGTCCCAAGCGCACGTTCCAGTCGATCATTGCGATCATTTCGGTGCTGGGCGTGTTGTTGGGGGTGGCGGTGCTGGTGATCGTCCTTTCCGTGATGAGCGGGTTCGACGACATGTGGCGGGACAAGATCCTCAGTTTTAACGCGCACCTGACGGTGACGGGGATCGATGTGATCGAGGACCCGGATGGGCTCATCGCGGACATCGAATCGACGCCCGGCGTGGCCGGGGCGGCGCCGCTGGTGCAGGGGCTGGTCTTCCTCCAAAAGGGCGACCGCGTCCACACGCCGA
Source organism: uncultured Verrucomicrobiota bacterium (assembly GCA_937996795.1). Taxonomy (GTDB): domain Bacteria; phylum Verrucomicrobiota; class Kiritimatiellia; order CAIVKH01; family CAIVKH01; genus JAMLJG01. Next base: position 12,700 of record CALKUH010000071.1, read on the forward strand.
TCGCGCGCGGCATCGACCCGGCGCATGAGAAAAAAGTGAGCCGCATCCCGGAGCACATGGTGCGCGGCGTGTTCGATGTCGAGGGTGACAACCTGGTCATGGGACGCGACCTGGCGCGGCAGGTCGGGGCGAGCGTCGGCGACACGCTGCTGATCTATTCGCCGCAGCGCTTCACGGCGAGCGACGAGGTGTATCTGCCGGAGGAGTTCACGCTGGCGGGCGTCTATGACCTCGGCATGTGGGAGTTCGACGTGGGGTTCGTCCTCACCTCGCTGGACAAGGCGCGCGACCTGTACAAGCTGGACCACGGGGTGCATGCGATCCAGGTGATGACCGATGACCCGTTCCGCGCGGCGGAGGTCAAACAGCGGCTGCTGGAGAAGCTGCCGCCGGTGTACCAGGTGACGACGTGGATGGAGCAGAACCGCCAGCTCTTCGCGGCGTTGCGGGTGGAGAAGAACATGATGTTCTTCCTGCTGATCTTCATCACGATCGTCGCGGCGTTCGGCATCACGAACACGCTGATCACGGTGGCGGTGCAGAAGACGCGCGAGATCGGGCTGCTCAAGGCGCTCGGCTTTTCCAACCGCAGCGTGATGGGCGTGTTCATCTGGCAGGGCTGGATCGAGGGCGCGCTGGGGACGGTGCTGGGCATCGGCACGGGGTTGCTGGTCGTGCGCTACCGCAACCACCTGCTGGACCTGCTGTCGCGCCGCTTCAACATGGAGGTCTTCCCGAAGGAGCTGTACCACCTCAACGAGATCCCCGCGTCCGTGTCGTTCGCGGACATCGGGATCGTCGCGGCGGCGGTGATGGTGATCTGCACGCTGGCGGGCGTGATCCCGGCGTACCGGGCGGCCCGTCTCGATCCGGTGAGGGCGCTGCGCTATGAGTGAGTCCGTCATCCAGATCGAGGCGGTGGACCTGCGCAAGACCTACCGGCTGGAGCGCGTCGAAATCGATGTCCTGCGCGGCGTATCGTTTTCCGTGCGGCGCGGCGAAAAGGTCGCCATCACGGGCGCGAGCGGCGCGGGCAAGAGCACGCTGCTGCATGTGCTGGGCGGGCTGGACCGCCCGAGCGCGGGCCGCGTGGTGTTCGAGGGGGTGGATGTGTACGGGCAGCCGCCGGCGGAGCGCACGCAGTTCCGCGCGACGCGCGTGGGCTTTGTCTTCCAAGCCTACCATCTGCTGCCGGAACTCGACCTGCTCGACAACGTGCTGCTGCCGGCGCTGAGCCGCCCCGGCGCGCTGGGCCGGCGCGCGGAGTTCCGGGACCGCGCGGCGCGCCTGCTGGAACGCGTGGGCCTGGGGCACCGCCTGCATCACCGCCCGGTCGAGGTGTCCGGCGGTGAACAGCAGCGCGCGTCGCTGGCGCGGGCGCTGATGAACGACCCCGCGGTCCTGCTGGCCGACGAGCCGACCGGCAACCTGGATTCGGCCACGGGGCGCCAGGTGTTGGACTATTTGTTTGCGTTGACGGGCGAGCGCGGGCATACGCTGGTGCTCGTTACGCACAACGAGGATGTGGCGGGGATGTGCGACCGCCGGTTGCAGTTGCGCGATGGCGTGCTGTTGGAATCGGCGGGATGATGTACGTTGTGGCGTGAAAAAAACGATTGAGGGAGTGCGATGAAGATTTACCTGAACGGCAAGCTGGTGCCTGAAAAAGAGGCGAAGGTGTCGGTGTTCGATCACGGGTTGCTCTACGGCGACGGCGTATTCGAGGGCATCCGCGCGTACAACGGGCGCGTGTTCATGCTCGACGAGCATGTGGACCGCCTCTACCGGTCGGCGCGCGCGATCGCGCTCGAGATCCCGATGACCAAGGCGCAGATGGCGAAGGCGGTGGTGAAGACCTGTCTCGCGAACAAGATCAAGAACGGCTACATCCGCCTCGTGGTGACGCGCGGCGTGGGCGAACTGGGCCTGAACCCGTACCTCTGCAAGGAACCGCAGGTGATCATCATCGCCGCGGCGATCCAGCTCTATCCGCGCAAGCTCTACGAGACGGGCCTTTCGGTGATCACCGTGGGCACGATCCGCAACCATGTGGAGGCGGTGAACCCGCGCATCAAGAGCCTGAACTACCTGAACAACATCCTCGCGAAGATCGAGGCGATCAACGCCGGCGTGATGGAATGCCTGATGCTGAACCCGCAGGGCTACATCGCGGAGGCGTCGGGCGACAACCTGTTCGTGATCCGCGGCAACACGCTGCTGACCCCGCCGCCGTGGTGCGGCTCGCTCGAGGGCATCACGCGCGGCGTGGTGATGCAGCTCGCGCCCGAGCACGGCCTGCAGGTGAAGGAAGACGTGTTGACGCGCTACGATGTGTACACCGCCGACGAGGTGTTCCTGACCGGGACCGCCGCGGAGATCATCAGCGTGGTGAAGGCCGACCGCCGTCCGATCGGGGACGGCGAGCCCGGCGCGCGAACGCGCGAACTCGCGGCGGCGTTCACCCGCTACGCGCGGCGTGTCGGCACGCCGATCGCCTGAGGTACGCGCATGCAGTGCGAGCAGTGCAAGGAGCGCGAGGCCACGGTGCACCTGACGCAGGTGGTGGACGGCGCGGTGAAGAAGCTCCACCTGTGCGAGGAATGCGCGGTGAAGAGCGGATTCGACGTGCACGATCCGCTGTCCATCACCGACCTGCTGCTGGGCATGGGCATCCAAAAGCCCGCCGATCCGCCGGCGTCGGAGCGCACCTGCCCGCGCTGCCACATGCGGCGCACGGATTTCAAGAAGACCGGCCGCTTCGGGTGCGCGGACTGTTACGAGGCGTTCGCCGAGGAGTTGCCGCCGTTGCTCAAGGCGATGCACCGCTCCGACCACCACACCGGCAAGGTGCCGCGCCGTGAGAGCGCGCGCGTGCAGGCCAGCGCGGAACTGGCCAGCCTCCAGCAGAAGATGGACAAGGCCATTGCCTCCGAGAACTTCGAGGAGGCGGCGCGCCTGCGCGACAGCATTCTCGCGTGCCGCCGCAAGCTGAATGAGCCGGAGGAGGGGCGGACGGCGCCATGACCATCGCCGAACTGCTTCGCCAGCCCAGCGCGTGGCTCGCCGTCGGCGCCGTGGAGGGGCCCGTGGTGAGCAGCCGCATCCGCCTCGCGCGCAACGTGCGCGACGTCGCCTTTCCCGGCTGGGCCGGCGCGGAGGAGTGCGAACGGCTTTGGAATCGCGTGTATCCGGTGCTCAACCGCCTGCCCGTCCTGCAGGAGTCCTCGGCCATGGCGATGGCGGAACACGACGAACTGGAGCGCCAGATCCTGTTCGAGCGCCACCTGATCAGCCGCGAGCAGGCGGAGAAGACCAGGGGCAGCGGCCTGGTCCTGCGCCGCGATGAATCCCTCTCGGTGATGGTGAACGAGGAGGACCATCTGCGTTTGCAGGGCATGCGCCCCGGCCTCAGCCTGCGCGCGATCTGGGAGGATGTGAACCGGCTGGACAGCGAAATCGAGGAACACCTCGACTACGCGTTCTCCCCGAAACTCGGCTATCTCACCGCATGCCCGACCAACGTCGGCACCGGCATGCGCGCGAGTGTCATGCTGCACCTGCCGGGCCTCGTCCTGATGAACGAGATCAACCCCGTCATCAAAGGCATGGGCAAGATCGGTCTCGCGGTGCGCGGACTGTGGGGCGAGGGGACCGAGGCCACGGGCAACATGTTCCAGATTTCGAACCAGATGACGCTGGGCGACGCGGAGGAGCAGATTGTCAACGTTATCGAGCAGATCGTGCAGGAGCTGATCGATCACGAGCGGAACGCCCGCCAGCGCCTGCTGGAGCGGAAGGAAACGATCGTGCGCGACCACGTCGGCCGCGCGCTCGGCATTTTGTCACACGCCCACATCCTCACCTCGAAGGAGGCGCTGGATCTGCTCTCGGGTTTGCGTTTGGGGATCGACGTGGGTATATTGACCTCGGTGGATGGCCGGGTGGTGGACGAGTTGATGCTGTTGACGCAGCCGGCGCATCTCCAGAAAATGGAAGCCAAAGCACTGAAACCCAAGGAGCGTGATCGGTACCGGGCCCGGTTGGTCCGGGAGAAGCTGGCCGGGCCGGCGCGCCGCCGCGGGGATCGGACGACGGAATGAATAATTTTACTCCACGCGCCCAACAGGTCCTGCAACTGGCTCGCAAAGAGGCGGACCGCTTCAACCACGGCTATGTCGGAACCGAACACCTGCTGCTCGGCATCATCGCGCTCGGGCAGGGCGTGGCGGTGAACGTGCTCCAGCGGCTCGGGGTGAACCTCGAATCCGTCCGCATGGAGGTGGAAAAAGCCGTCGGCGTGGGGCCCGAGACCAAGACGGTCGGCAACCTGCCCTTCACGCCGCGCGTCAAGAAGGTGCTGGCGCTGGCCGGCAGCGAGGCGCGGGCGCTGAACCACGCGTATGTCGGGACGGAGCACATCCTGCTCGGCCTCCTGCGCGAAGGGGAGGGCGTGGCCTCCCGCGTGTTGCGAAATCTGAACATCGACCTCGAGAAGACGCGCGTCGAGATCATGAAGGAGCTCGACCCGAACTACGATCCCGAGCAGGACGCCACCGGCGGCCCCTCCAATGCCGCGGGGACGCCAAGCCCGGGCCCGGCAGCCGGGGGCGAGGCGCAGCCCGCCGCGCCGAAGGACTCGAAGACGCCCGCGCTCAGCACGTTCGGCCGCGACCTCACGGAGATGGCGAACAAGGGCGAGCTGGATCCCGTGATCGGGCGCGCGAACGAAATCGAGCGCGTGGTGCAGATCCTCTGCCGCCGCAGCAAGAACAACCCCGTCCTGCTTGGCGAGGCGGGCGTCGGCAAGACGGCGATTGTCGAGGGCCTGGCCCAGCAGATCGCGAAGGGCGACGTGCCCGAATTGCTGCGCGGAAAGCGCGTCGTGACGCTCGACCTCGCGTTGATGGTCGCGGGAACGAAATATCGCGGCCAGTTCGAGGAACGCATCAAGGCCGTGATGGACGAGATCAAGCGGGCCAAGAACATCATCCTTTTCATTGATGAGCTGCACACGATCGTCGGCGCCGGCTCCGCCGAGGGCGCGATGGATGCGTCCAACATCATCAAGCCGTCCCTGTCGCGCGGGGAACTCCAGTGCATCGGCGCGACGACGCTCGCCGAATACCGGAAATTCATTGAGAAGGACGCCGCACTCGAACGCCGCTTCCAGTCCGTGATGGTCCGGGAGCCGACGGTTTCGGAGACGGTCGAAATTCTCAAGGGCCTGCGCCCGCGCTACGAGGCGCACCACCACGCGCAAATCACCGACGGGGCGCTGACCGCTGCCGCCGAACTGTCCTCGCGCTACCTGAATGACCGCTTCCTCCCGGACAAGGCGATCGACGTGATGGACGAAGCGGGCGCCCGCGCGCGCATCGCCGCGATGACGCGTCCGCCCGACATCAAGGAAAAGGAGTTGCGCATCGAGGAGATCCGCAAACAGAAGGAAGAGGCCATCAAAGGGCAGAAGTTCGAGGAAGCCGCCTCCTTCCGCGACCAGGAGCGCCAGGCGACCGAGGCGGTCGAGAAGGTGCTGGCGGACTGGCGCAAGTCCCGCGACGAGACCGTCGTCACCGTCGCCGAAGAAGACATCATGACCATTGTCTCGAAGTGGACCGGCATCCCGCTCGCCCGGATGGAAGAGCGCGAGATGGTGCGCCTGCTGCACATGGAGGAGGAACTCCAGAAAACCGTCGTGGGCCAGCACGAGGCGGTGGCGTCGATTTCCAAGGCGTTGCGCCGTTCGCGCGCCGACCTGCGCGATCCGCGCCGTCCGATCGGTTCCTTCGTGTTCCTCGGGCCGACCGGCGTCGGCAAGACGCTGCTCGCCAAGGCCCTCGCGGAATTCATGTTCAACGACAGCGACGCGCTGATCCAGATCGACATGTCCGAGTACATGGAAAAATTCGCCGTCTCGCGCCTGGTCGGCTCGCCGCCCGGCTATGTCGGGTATGACGAGGGCGGCCAGCTCACCGAGAAGGTCCGCCGCCGTCCGTATTCCGTCGTGTTGTTCGACGAAATCGAGAAGGCGCATCCGGACGTCATGCACATCCTGCTCCAGATCCTGGAGGAGG